>NZ_JBVHPV010000012.1:0-256161 GCF_055567715.1 Streptomyces sp. NPDC026377 | reverse complement strand
TGCTGACGAGGCGACCCACGACGCCCGAAACGGCCCCTGACCTGCAAGTTTCCAAGCCATACACGTTTCGGATGTCCCTCCCAGTAGCGACCGCCCTGGTCATGGGCAACATCATCGGCGGCGGCATCTTCCTGCTGCCCGCCTCGGTCGCCCCCTTCGGCACCATCAGCCTGTTCGCCTTCGCGGTCCTGACCATCGGCGCGATCGCGCTGGCCCTGGTCTTCGGACGGCTCGCCCAGCGGCTGCCGCGGACCGGCGGCCCCTACGTCTACGCACGCGAGGCCTTCGGCGACTTCGCCGGTTTCCTCGCGGCCTGGTCGTACTGGATCACCACCTGGGTCTCCAACGCGGCGCTCGCCGTGGCGGCCGTGGGCTACCTCGACGTGCTGGTCCCCCTGCACGGGAACAAGGCGGCCACCATCGCGGCGGCGCTGGCCCTCCAGTGGCTCCCCGCCCTCGCCAACCTCGCGGGCACCCGGTACGTGGGCGCGGTCCAACTGGTCTCCACCGTCCTGAAGTTCGCGCCCCTGCTGCTGGTGGCGGTCGGCGGCCTCTTCTTCTTCGACCCGGCCAACCTCGGACCCCTCCAGGCCGACGACCACAGCGCGATGGGCGCCGTCTCCGCCTCGGCCGCGATCCTGCTCTTCAGCTACCTCGGCGTCGAGTCGGCCGCCGTCAGCGCGGGCGAGGTCCGCGACCCGCGCCGCAACGTCGGCCGCGCCACCATCCTCGGCACCCTCGGCGCCGCCCTGATCTACCTCCTGGGCACCCTCGCGGTCTTCGGCACCGTGCCGCACGACCGCCTGGTGACCTCCACCGCCCCCTTCACCGACGCCGTGAACGCCATGTTCGGCGGCGCCTGGGGCGGCACCGCGGTCGCCGTCGCCGCCCTGGTCTCCATGGTCGGCGCCCTCAACGGCTGGACCCTGCTGAGCGCCCAGACCCCGTACGCCGCCGCCCAGGACGGCCTCTTCCCGCAGGCCTTCGCGCGCCGGACCCGGGGCGTGCCCACCGTGGGCGTCCTGGTCACGGTCGTCCTCGCCTCGGCGCTGACCGTCTACAACTACACGGCCGGCTCCCAGGGCGTCTTCGAGACGCTGGTCCTGGTCACCACCTTCACGGCGACCGTCCCCTACCTGCTGTCCACGGCCGCCCAGATCTACTTCCTCGCCTCCGGCCGCGCCGACCGCGTCCACCGCGGCCGCCTCGTCCGCGACGGCCTGCTCGCCGCGCTCGCCGCCGCCTTCTCGCTCTGGCTGGTCGCGGGCTCCGGCTACCAGGCGGTCTACCAGGGCGTGCTGTTCCTCTTCGCCGGAGTGCTGGTGTACGCCCTCCTCGCCGCCCGCAAGCAGGCCGCGCGCCAGGACGCGGTGGAGGTGCCCGAGCAGGTGGTGGGGGAGAGCCTCCGCGCGTAGGTACGGACGCGGGCCCGACTGGCGCGCCGGTCCGGCCAGTTCGGGGCTGACGGCCATTCACCCGGGAGAGGGGATCTCACCCGGATCCGGGCAGGTCACGGTCGTCGGCGGGCAGGGTTGTGGCATGCCGTCCGCTCTCTCCGCCACCGTGCGCCGCGCCCTCGTGGTGCTGCTCGTGGTGGCCGCGCTGCTCGGGGCGGCGCCGGGGGCGGAGGCGGCGGGGCCGCCCGTGGACCGGGCGGCCGCCTCCTCGGCGGTGCCGGGCCCGGTGGGCGAGGAGCAGCCCGACGAGGCCGCCCCCGCGCCCCGGGCCGCGGCCCGCCCGACCCGCCCGGCCCCGGACAGCCGCTCCGCGCCCGCTGTCCCCCGGCCCGTCGCGGTCGGGGGGCACGTGGCGGCCCGACCGGGCGGACCCGGCAGGCCCGCCTCCCTCCAGGGCGTGCGCTGTGTGGTGCTGCGCTGCTGAGCGTTCCGTACGGAACGAACCAGCGGTTATCTCAACTCACCAGCACAGCGAGGTGGTTCAGCCATGCCCATCGACCCCTTCGCGGCGCTCAACGCGATGCTGCGCGCCGAGGCCGCCCGGATCCGACCGGCTCCTGCGACCCCCGAACGCGAGGACCCCGAACCCCGCGAGGAGCCGCGCCGACCTCCGGCCGACCCGCACGGCGAGTAGCCGGGACCCCCACGGCAGGGCGGTGGCCTGGTTCCGGCCACCGCCCCGGTGACCTGCTGTTGTCGCAGAGGGTGACGACAGCGGGCGGTCCGTCGTGCGGTACTCCGTTCGGCGGCTTACGTTTGCTCCGGGAACCCCCGACCGAAAGGTCTGCCATGCGCGGAGGTACGACAGCGGGCGCGGCCGGTGCGGCGATGGTGCTGCTCGTCCTGGCGGTCCCGGTCCCGGCGGCGGCGGACGGCGCCCAGCCCGATCTCACCCGCTTCTACAGCCAGCGCCTGGCCTGGGGCGGCTGCACCGTCAAGGACGCCCCCAAGGGCATGGAGTGCGCCGAGCTGACCGTGCCCGTCGACTACGCCCGGCCCGAGGACGGCACCATCGCCCTGGCGGTGGCCCGGGTGCGGGCGGCCGAGTCGGGCGAGGGCCCCACCGGTACGGGCACCGGGGCGGACCCGGCCCACGCGAGCGCGCCCAAGGGGTCGCTGGTCCTCAACTTCGGCGGCCCGGGGGAGTCCGGCCTCAAGGGGCTCGGCGACTTCATGGCCGACACCGCGCGTCTGGCGCCCGCCTACGACCTGGTGACCTTCGACCCGCGGGGGGTGGGCCGCAGCGCCCCCGTGCGCTGCGGTGCCGGGGCCGAGGAGATCATCGAGGGCTCCGGCGGCGCCCCGGCCGACGACGCGGAGGGGCGGGCCCAGCTCGTCGAGGAGCTGCGCTCGGTGGCCGAGGGGTGCCGCAGGACCACCGGGAAGCTGCTGCCGCACGTCGGCACCATCAACGCCGCCCGCGACCTGGACGTCCTGCGCCGGGCGCTCGGCGACCGGAAGCTGAACTACTTCGGCGTCTCCTACGGCACCCGGCTCGGCGCGGTCTACGCGGCGCAGTTCCCCCGGCGCACCGGGCGGATGGTCCTGGACGCGGTGGACTCGCTGACGGCCGACGCCGCCGAGTCGGCGTTCGCCCAGGCCAAGGCCTTCCAGAAGGGGCTGGACACCTTCCTGTCGGACTGCGCCGCCCGGGGCGCGAGCTGTCCGCTCGGCGCCAGCGCCGCCCGGGCGGGCGCCACCCTGTACGCGACCGTCGCCCGGCTCGACCGCGCGAGCGCCAAAACCGCCTCCGGCGCCGAGTTCACCTCCGCCGACCTGCGGACCGCGATCACCGACGCGCTCTACGCCGAGCAGCTGTGGCCGGCGCTCGCGCGGGGCGTCGCGGCCCTCCACGACAGGGGCGACCCGGCCCTCCTCGACCAGCTCACCCGGCAGTTCGCGGGCAAGGAGACGCGGGGGGACCGCGCCGAGGGTGACAACAGCCGTGAGGCGCTCCTCGCCGTCAACTGCGCCGACGACCCGGTGCGCGCCAAGGACCCGGCCGCGGAGCTCGCCTCACTGGAGGCGAGGTTCGCCGAGGCCAGCCCGATGTTCGGCCCCGAGCAGGTGGGCGCGGCGATCGCCTGCACGGGCTGGCCCGCCGGTACGGACTACATCCGCGGGATCCACCGGACCGGCGCGCCCCCCGCCCTGCTCATCGGCACCAGGGGCGACCCCGCCACCCCGTACCAGTGGGCGGCTCAGACGGCCCGCCGCCTCGGCAGGGGTGTGGTCCTCACCTACGAGGGCGAGGGGCACGGCGGGTACACCGCCTCCCCGTGCGTCCGGGAGGCGGCCGACGCCTTCCTGCTGGACGGCGTCCTGCCCGCGGCGGGGACGTCCTGCGCCCGCGAGACGCCCCCGGAGCAGCCACCGGAGCACTGAGAGCCTGTCCGGCGGGCTCCGGGCTGCAGGCCTCAGTTGCTCATCGCCACCGCCATCGGGGCCGCCGCGGCCCAGCGCCCGATGGCCGTCTCGGCCGTGATGCCGGGACCGAAGCCCGCGATGAGCCCGCCCGCCCCGTCGGCGGCGCCCCCTTCGTCGAAGAGCCGGGCCAGCGCGTCGAAGACCACCGAGCTGGCGATGTTGCCCCGCTCGGTGAGCGTGGCCCGGCTGAAGCGGAACATCTCCGGCGGCAGCTCCAAAAAGTGGCACAGGTCGTCCAGGATGCGCGGACCACCCGCGTGCACGATGAAGAAGTCCATGTCCGGGATGGCCCAGCTGTGCTGGGCGACCAGCGCCTTGAGCGCCGGGGCCAGCATCTCCATGGTGCCGGGGACGCGCTTGTCCAGCAGGAAGTGGAACCCGGTGTCGCGCACCGCGTACGAGATCCAGTCCTCGGTGTTGGGCACCAGGTGCGAGCCGTTGCGCTCGATCCGCATGCCCGTACCGCCCTCGCCGCGCACCACGGCCGCCGAGATCGCGTCGCCGAACAGACCGTTGGAGAGCAGCGAGCCGACGCCGATGTCGGTCGGCTGGTAGCAGAGCGAGCAGAACTCGCAGGACACGATCAGCACGTTGGCGCGCGGATACGCGGTGCAGAAGTCGTGCGCCCGGTTGATCGCCGCACCGCCCGCGGCGCAGCCGAGCTGGGCGATCGGCAGCTGCCGGGTCTCGGTCCTGAACCCCATGGTGTTGATCAGCCAGGCGGTCAGCGACGGCATCATGAAGCCGGTGCAGGAGACGTAGACGATCAGGTCGATCTCCTGGGGCTCCACCTCGGCGTGGGCGAGCGCCTGCCGGACGACCCCGGGCACCCGGGCCTTGGCCTCCGCCTCGTAGAGCAGGTTGCGCTCCTCGAAGCCGGGGTGGCGCAGGGTGTCCTCGATGGGCTGCACGATGTGGCGGGTGAGGACACCGGTGTTCTGGATGAGCCGCAGGACGAGGTCCCGCTGGGGGTGGTCGGCATGGGTCTCACGGGCAAGGGCGAGCGTCTCCTCCTGCGTGATCACATGGTCGGGTACGGCTACTGCGGGGCGGCACAGGGTGGCCATGGAACTTCCTTGTCTCCTTGCGGGCGGACGCCTGCGGTTTCCACGCGGGGGCTCCAGGGGTGTGCGGACGTGTGCCTCTGACGTATCCCCGAGCGTGATCATGGGCATGTCCTCGAACGGGGCGATTAACCGATTAGAGGGATATTGAGGACCGGGTAGGCCACTCGGGGTGACGGGCCTCCGGGGCGGGCCTCCAAGACGGGTCTCTGAGGCGGGCGCGGGGTGGGCCCGCGGGACGGGGGCGCGGCGGGCCGGGGTGGACCGGGGTGGGCGGGCCCGGGTGGGCGGCCGTGCCCGGACCGCATTACCTGGGCGGTAATCGACCCGCGCCACCCCCGCCCGGCAAGGTGGAGCCATCGGGTCCCGGGCGGCGCACTCCGGCCGGGGCCCGGTTTCCACCCCGCACCTGTCCTGCCGATCCATCTTTCACGGAGGCTGATTCCCATGTCCGACAACCGCTACGAGACCGCCGTCGCCCGCTACTTCGAGGCGTGGAACGCCACCGGCTCGGCCGAGGAGCTGGCCAAGGCCGTCGAGGCAGCCTGGAGCGAGGACGGCGGCTACACGGACCCGCTGTCCGACGTCACCGGCCACCGGGCCATAGCCGCGGTCATCGGCGGGGCCCACGCCCAGTTCCCCGGTTATGCGTTCCGTCTGGAGGGGGCGGTCGACGGGCACCACGACGTGGCCCGGTTCCGCTGGGAGCTGGTGTCGGCCGCGGACGGGTCCGCGCCGGTCGCCGGGTCCGATGTGATCACCCTCGCCGAGGACGGCCGGATCGCCACCGTGGCGGGCTTCCTCGACCGCGTACCGCCTACGGCGTGAGCGATCCGAGGTACGCGAACGTCTCCGGGTCGGCCGGGAGGAACGTCTCGATGGCCAGCTCGGAGACGGTCACGTCCATCGGGGTGTTGAACGTGGCGATCGTCGACAGGAACGACAGCACCGTGCCCCGGTGTTCGACGCGCAGCGGGAGAGCGAAGGGGCAGCCGGAACCGTCGGAGGCGTCCTCCTGTGCCGCCTCGGGCACCGGGTGCGCCGCGACCTCCTCGTACAGCTCGCGCAGCGCGTCCGAGCGCAGCAGGGCGATCTGACGCTCCATCTGCTCCAGCAGATGCGCGCGCCACTGGCGCAGATTGCGGATGCGCGGCGCCAGGCCCTGCGGGTGCAGGGTCAGGCGCATCGCGTTGAGCGGCGGGACCAGCAGCCGCTCCGGCACGCCTTCGAGGAGCATCGCGATGCCCCGGTTGGCCGCCAGGACCGTATACGTGCCGTCGACTATCAGTGCGGGGAACGGCTCGTAGCCCCGCAGCAGCCGCTCCATGCCCTCGCGCAGGGCGTCCATGGAGGGGTCCTCCAGGGACGTCTGGGTGAACCGCGGCGCGTAACCCGCCGCAAGGAGAAGGGCGTTGCGTTCACGGACCGGCACCTCCAGGTGCTCCGCGAGGCGCAGGACCATCTCCTGGCTCGGGCGCGACCTGCCGGTCTCGATGAAGCTGATGTGCCGGGCCGAGGAGTCGGCGCGCAGGGCGAGCTCCAGCTGGCTGATCCTGCGCCGCTCGCGCCAGCCGCGCAGCATCGGCCCTACTCCCGTTTCGACCGCGGCAGTTGTCGTCATGGATCAGACCCTAACCCGCGCCACCGGCAGTGACCTGCGCCGCACCCCCCACCCGGCCAGCGCGACCGCCGCGGCCACCGCGTACGCGCTCGTCCTGACGGTGTCGAAGGAGTGCGGCACCGCCCGCGCCGTCACGTAGCAGACGGCCCCCGCCGCCGCGACCACCAGCCACTCCCAGCGGCCGTCGAGCGCCACCAGGGCGACGAGCAGCAGCGCGTACCAGGAATAGCCCGGCGTCATCAGGCAGAACGCCCAGCCCAGCACCAACAGGGCGCCGGACCAGGGCCGTTCGGGATCGCCCCGGCGCAGCACGTACAGGACGACGAGCGCCACGAGGAGGAGCGCCGCGGGCAGCGCCCAGGCGTCCGGGACCACCAGCCGCAGCAGTCCGTACCGGCTGCGGGCGGACGCGTCGTCGTACCCCTCCTCCTTCGCGTACCCGCCCAGATAGCCGAAGACGGAGGCGTCCGAGACCAGGACGTACGGCAGATAGACCAGCGCCACGCACACCGCCGCCGGAACCAGGACGGCCGCCGCGCGCCGCCAGTCGGGGCGGCGTCCCGCGAGCACGCCCGCGAGGGCGCCCGGCAGCACCACGGCGGGCAGCATCTTCGCCGCGATCCCGGCGCCGATCAGGACCCCGCCGACCGCCCGGCGCCTCGCCGCGACCGCGCCGAGACCCGCCACGGCCAGCAGCACCGCAAGCCCGTCCACATGCGCGTTGTTCACCGCCTCCACCGGCACCGCCGGGCACCACGCCCAGTACGCCGCCCGCGCGGCGTCCTCGCCGCGCCGCCGCAGGACCAGCAGCAGCACACCCGTGGTGGCCACCGCCAGCACGGCGCCGCCCACCTGCAACGGCTTGTGGCGGGCGGCCGAGGGGGACAGGCCGTGGACACCCAGGAAGTACACCTCGGCCACCGGCGGGTAGATCGTGTGCACCCGCGGGCGGTTGAGGCGGGTGCAGCGGTCCGGCTCGCCGAACCGGGCCCGGTCCGGCCCCTCGCACGCGGCGCCCCGGGGGAACAGCCAGTCGTCGCGCAGTGACACCAGCTCCCGGTCGGCGGGGGCGTGGTCGTAGGGCGAGATCCCGGCCGCCTGCACCCGGCCGTCCCAGGCATAGCGGAACATGTCCGTGCTGGTGGTCGGCGGCGCCGCCAGCCCGGTCGCCGCGACCAGCACCCCGCCCGCCAGGACCAGGCCCGCCCGGTGGCGCGCCGGGACCCGCCGCAGCGACCGCGTGGCCGCCGCGAACAGCAGCCAGCAGGCCAGGTACCACCAGGAGAGCGTGCCGGGGAGGACGGAGGAGCCGCCCGCGACGAACGTGCCCGCGAGCACGGCGGTCAGCGCGGCCAGCAGCACGACGGCCGGGGCCGAGCGGCGCAGTGCGCCGGGCGCGGCGGCGGGCGGGGCAGCGGGGGCGGCGGCGGTTCGCGGAGCGATCACCCGTCCACATTCGCAGGCCGGCGGGCGCCCGGACGGCCCAACGCACCACGCGTCCGGGAACCGTAAGGTGTCAGGAGCCCTGTTCGGGGCGGTCGGGGGATGTCATGGGGACATGAGGCCACGACGTCCGTTCCCCCCACCGCCCTCCGCGCTGCTGCCGTCGTTCCGGGGCGCGCTGCACGACAGGCGCACCACGACGGCGATCGGCCGGCTGCTCGGCATGGCCGTGCTGGTCTGCATGGTCACCGGGGTGCTGAGCCACTACCTCCAGCACCCGCCCGCCTGGCTGGCGGACGAGCTGCCCGCCCGTCCCGGCTGGGGCTACCGGCTGACCCAGGGCCTGCACGTGGGGGTGGGCATCGCCGCGATCCCGCTGCTCTTCGGCAAGCTGTGGACCGTCTACCCGAAGCTGTTCGTGTGGCCGGCGTTCACCGGCGTGCGGCACGCGCTGGAGCGGCTCTCGGTGGCGGTGCTCGTCGCGGGCGCCGTCTTCGAGCTGCTGACCGGGCTGCTCAACACCGTGCAGTGGTACCCGTGGCCGTTCGGCTTCGTTCCCGTGCACTTCGCGGTCGCCTGGCTGCTGACCGGCGCGCTGCTGCTGCACCTGGCCGTCAAGTGGCCCGACATCACCGCGTACTGGTGGCGGCACTCGCCCGCCACGCGCGCGCTGCCGGGCGAGCCGGAGAACGCGCTCGACCGGCGCTCGCTCCTCACCGGGCTCGCGGTCGCGGTCGGCGCGGTGACGGTGACGACGGTGGGTCAGTCGGTGACCCCGCTGAAGTCCCTCGACCTGCTGGCGCCGCGCCACCCCGACCACGGCCCGCTGGGCCTGCCGGTCAACCGCACCGCGGCGGCGGCCGGGACGACCCGGGTGGACACGGCGGCCTGGCGGCTGACGGTGGCGGGGCCGCGCCCGTACGAGCTGAGCCTCGACGAGCTGGCCGCGCTTCCCCAGTACGAGGTGGAGCTGCCCATCGCCTGTGTGGAGGGGTGGAGCAAGAACGCGCACTGGACCGGCGTACGGATCAGGGACCTGATGGAGCGGGCCGGGGCGCCCGGGGCCGCGCTGCGGGTCATCTCGCTCGAACGGCACGGCGCCTACCGGGTGATGGACATGGGCCGCACCTACGCGCGCGACCCGCTCACCCTCCTCGCGCTCCGGCTCAACGGGCAGGTCCTCACCCCCGACCACGGCTACCCGGCCCGGATCATCGCCCCCAACCGGCCCGGCGTGCTCCAGACCAAGTGGGTCTCGCGGCTGGAGGCGCGGTGAGGGCGGGGCGGTACGCGGTGGGCGCGCTCGGACTCGCGCTGATGGGGCTCGGTGTGTCGCTGGTGTGGGCGCAGGGGACGTGGGACGTGGTGGTGTGGCTGGCGGGGGCGGTCGTGCTGCACGACGGGTTCGTCGCACCGCTGGTGCTGCTCGTCGGCCTGGGCGTGGTGGCGGCCCGGCCCCGGGTGCGCGGCCCGCTGCGGGCGGCCCTGGTGACCGGGGGGTGCCTCACCGTGATCGCACTCCCGGACATCCTGCGGCCGGGCCCGCGGAACAACGCGACGGTGCTGCCGCTGGACTACCTCCGCAACTGGCTGGCGCTGCTGGCGGTGGTCGCGGTCGCGGGGGCGCTGGTGGCGGCCGGAAAGAGCATGTGGCGCGGGCGCGGTTCTGGAGGGAAGCGACCGGTGCGGCGGCCCTAGGGGGGTGTCCTTCGGAGGGCGCCCGGGGGGCGGGAGCCCGTACCCCGGGCGCCCGCAGCAGGGGGAGGCGGTCGGGGTCCACAAGACGCGCCCCAGCCCCGCCCCAGGCACGGCCCGGCGGCAGGGGGGAAGGCGGGCGGGCCCAGAAGGCCCGCCCCAGTCCCGGCGGACGCCGCTGCCCGTCCCTTCCCCTGCAACAGGCCCCGGTCCGCCCCGCGTTCACCCCCGGCGCAGTACGAGGAAAGGGCGTCCGGCAGCTGTCCACCGCTCGGCCGGGTGCCAGCCGGTGGCGTGCGCGTAGCGCAGCAGGGCGGTGGTGCCCAGGCGCGACCAGGGGAAGGCCGCCCCGAAGGCTCCGCGCCCGTCGGCCACCCGTACCTCGATGTGCTCGTCCACGTCGAGGGACGCCGCCTCCACGATCAACTGCCCGTCCATGTCCACCAGTTGGGCGGCACGCGCGAGCAGCGCCGCCGGGTCGCCGCCGATGCCGACGTTGCCGTCGAGCAGCAGCGCGGTGTGCCAGCGGCCCTCGCCCGGCAGCGGGTCGAAGACCGACCGGCACAGGGCGCTGCCGCCCGAGCGCCGGGTGCGGCGGACCGCCTCGGGGCTGACGTCGACGCCGAGCGCGGCCGTACCGAGCGCGGCCAGCGCCACCACGAGGCGTCCGGGCCCGCACCCGATGTCGAGCACCGCGCCCCGGCACCGGCCCAGCACGGTGAGGTCGGCCGGGTCCGGCGCCGCGCACCACCGCTCCACCTCCAGCGGCAGCAGCCACCCGTCCTGGCGGCGCAGGAACAGCGGCCCGCGCCCGCTGCGCAGGGCGTCGGTGTACGGATCGGCCCGCCAGGCGAGCGCGGCGGGCACGGTCGTCGCGCTCATCGCGCGGCGCCCCGCCGCCCGGCCCCGGCGGCCGTCGCGAGGGAGCCGCCCCGGCACGCGGCCACCGTCCGGGCGAACCGGCCCTCCGGGACGAGCGCCGCGACCTCCGCCGCGTCGGCCGCCGTGTCCACGTCCCGCAGCGGCGCCAGCTCGCGCACGGTGAGCCCCGCCCCGCCCAGCCGCCGCCGCTGGACCGCGCCGGTCACCGGCACGGACATGGGCACTCCGCGCAGCAGGGAGGGATCGGGGGCGGTCAGTCCGAGCGCCCAGAAGCCGCCGTCGGCCGCCGGGCCGAACCACGCCTCGCCGGGCGCCCAGCCCGCCAGGGCCGGGGCGAGCAGGGCCGGGCTCAGCTGCGGGGTGTCCATGCCGACGAGCAGGGCGGGGCCGGAGTCGAGCGCGAACGCCGCCGCCAGCCGCTCGTCGAGGCCGCCCGCGCCCTGCGCGGCCACCTCGATGCCCGGCGGCACCCAGGGGCCCGGCGCCCCGTCCAGCACCAGGATCCGGCGCCTGGCCGGGGCGGCGAGCACCGCGTCCAGCGTGTCGGCGAGCGCGGCCCCGGCGATGCGCGCGGCCTCCTCGGGCGAGTACGGCGGGGTCAGCCGGGTCTTGACCCGGCCCGGCACCGGCGCCTTGGCGATCACCAGCAGGGTGACCGGAGCGCCCGGCGCCGTCACCGGGTGTCCGCGGTCGCGGCGGGCAGCGACGCGGCGGGCGGCAGCGCGAGCACCGCGCGCATGTCCCGTACGGCCTGCCAGGTGCCCCGCCAGGTGCCGGTCACCTTCGACCTGCCGGTACGCGGCAGATACGGCACGTCGTGCTCGCGCACCCGCCACCCGGCGTCCGCCGCGCGGACCACCGTCTCCAGCGGATAGCCGCTGCGCCGGTCCGCGACGCCGAGGGCCAGCAGCGGCGCGCGCCGGGCCGCCCGCAGCGGACCCAGGTCGTGCAGCCGCAGCCCCGTGCGGCGGCGCAGCATCCGGGACAGGGCCAGGTTCCCGGCCCGCGCGTGCGGCGGCCAGGCCCCGCGTGCGACGGGCCTGCGGCGCCCGAGGACGAGGTCGGCGTCCCCGGCGGCCACCTCCCGTACGAAGGGGACGAGCAGTCCGGGGTCGAGCGAGCCGTCGCAGTCGCAGAAGCAGACGTACTCGGCGCGCGCCGCGAGCAGGCCCGCGTGGCAGGCCGCGCCGAAACCGCGCCGGGCCTCGTGCACCACGGTCGCGCCCAGCGCGCGGGCCAGCTCCGCCGAGCCGTCCGTCGAGCCGTTGTCGACGACGACGGCCCGCCACCCCTCAGGGATCCGGGCCAGCACCCAGGGCAGCGCCCCGGCCTCGTCGAGGCAGGGCAGTACGACGTCCACCGTCGTGGGAATCGAGTCGGTCACGCCCTCACGGTACGAAGCCGCGGCGGACAAACCGGGACTTCGGGTTCTTACGAAACAGGGACATCGCCCGGTGTCCGCCATCCGGGTGGCGACGGGGGCACCCGCCGGGTGCGACGCTGAGGCCATGCACAGTGACCGGCCCCGCATCCTCGTCGTCGACGACGACCCGACCGTGGCCGAGGTGGTCAGCGGATACCTGGAACGCGCCGGGTACGAGGTCGAGCACGTCGGAGACGGCCCCGCCGCCCTGCGCGCGGCCGGTGCGCGCCGGCCCGACCTCGTCGTCCTGGACCTGATGCTGCCGGGGATGGACGGCCTCGAGGTGTGCCGCATCCTGCGGAGCGCCGGGCCCGTACCGGTCATCATGCTCACCGCGCGCGGAGACGAGGACGACCGCGTGCTGGGCCTGGAGATCGGCGCGGACGACTACGTCACCAAGCCGTTCAGCCCCCGCGAGCTGGTGCTGCGGGTCGACTCGGTGCTGCGCCGCGCCCGGGCCGCGGGCGCCCGGCCGGGGCCGCCGGTGCGGCGGGCGGGCATCGTCCTGGACCCGGCCGCCCGCCGCGCCGTCAAGGGGAACACCGAACTCGCGCTGACCCTGCGGGAGTTCGACCTCCTGGCCTATCTGATGAGCCACCCGGGCGAGGCTGTCACCCGCGAGCGGCTGATGCGCGACGTGTGGGGCTGGGAGTTCGGCGACCTGTCCACCGTCACCGTCCATGTGCGGCGGCTGCGCGGCAAGGTCGAGGACGACCCCGCCGAGCCACGGCTCATCCGGACGGTGTGGGGCGTCGGATACCGCTTCGAGGAGCCGGACGACGGCGGCCTCACGCGCCGCGCCCAGCCCGCCGGGGAGGGGGTATGACATGAAGGACGTCCTGCTCATCGCGGTCTACGCGTTCCTGGGCGCCGCGGCCGCGGGCCTGCTCGGGGCCCTCGCGCTGCGCCTGCTGCGCCACCGCTCGGTCACCGCCTCGCTCGCCGTGGTGGCCGCCGTCGCGGTCAGCGCCATGCTCGCCGGGACGCTCGCGGTGGCCTGGGAGATGTTCCTGTCCTCGCACGACCTGAAGGTCGTCACCCTGGTCATCGCGATGGCCGCGGCCGTCTCGCTCGCCACCGCGCTGGTCCTGGGCCGCCGGGTCGTCACCAGCAGCCGTGAACTCGCGCTGGCCACCCGCTCGTTCGGTGAGGGCGGCAGCTTCGCCGCACCCGAGGGACCGGCCACCGCGGAGCTGGCCGCGCTCAGCCGCGAACTGGCCGCCACCAGCGCCCGCCTCTCCGCCTCCCGTGAGCGCGAACGCGCCCTGGAGACCTCCCGCCGCGAACTCGTCGCCTGGATCTCGCACGATCTGCGCACCCCCCTCGCGGGGCTGCGCGCGATGGCCGAGGCGCTGGAGGACGGCATGGCCAAGGACCCCGAGCGCTACTTCCGGCAGATCCGTACCGAGGTCGAGCGCCTCAACGGCATGGTGGGCGACCTTTTCGAGCTCTCCCGCATCCACGCCGGCGCCCTCGCCCTCAACCCGGCCCGCATGTCCGTCCACGACCTGGTCGGGGACGCGCTGGCGGGCGCCGACCCGCTCGCCCGCGAACACGGCGTCACCCTGGTCGGTGACCGTGTCGAGCCGGTCCCGGTGGAGGTGGACGGCAAGGAGATGACCCGGGTCCTGGCCAACCTGCTGGTCAACGCGATCCGGCACACCCCGGCGGACGGCACGGTCGCGGTCGCCGCCGAGGCGCGCGCCCAGTCGGTGGTGCTCTCGGTGACGGACGGCTGCGGCGGCATCCCCGACGACGATCTGACCCGTGTCTTCGACACCGGCTGGCGCGGCACCGAGGCGCGCACCCCACCGGGCGGCGCGGGCCTGGGCCTGGCGATCGTGCGGGGCATCGTCGAGGCCCACGCGGGCAGCGCCGCCGTCCACAATGTGCGCGGCGGCTGCCGCTTCGAGCTGATCCTCCCGGCGGCCCCCTCCTGATCGCCCCCCGCCTCCCGGCGGCCCCCTCTTGACCGCCCCGCCGCTCAGCGCGGGGCAGGCCGCAGCTCCGCCCGGGCGAACTCCGCCATCCCCTGCGCGAACCCCACCTCCGCCCGCCAGCCGAGCTGCTCGCGCAGCCGCGCCGAGTCGGCGGTGATGTGGCGGACGTCCCCGAGGCGGTATTCGCCCGTCACCACCGGCGCGGGCCCGCCGTACGCCGCCGCCAGCGCCTGCGCCATCTCGCCCACCGTGTGCGGAGTCCCGCTGCCGGTGTTGTACGCGGTCAGGGCCCCCGGCGGGCGCTCGCGCAGTGCTTCCAGCGCCACCGCGTTCGCCGCCGCCACATCGCGGACGTGCACGAAGTCCCGGCGCTGGCGGCCGTCCTCGAAGACCCGGGGCGCCTCGCCGCGCGCCAGGGCCGAGCGGAAGAAGGAGGCGACCCCCGCGTACGGGGTGTCGCGCGGCATCCCCGGCCCGTACACGTTGTGGTAGCGCAGCGACACCGCGCGCCCGCCGGTGGCGCGCGCCCAGGCTGCGCTCAGGTGCTCCTGGGCCAGCTTGGTCGCGGCGTACACGTTGCGCGGGTCGGCGGGCGCGTCCTCGTCCACCAGGCCCGGCACCAGCTCGGCGCCGCAGCGCGGGCACCGGGGCTCGAAGCGGCCCGCCGCCAGCTCCTCGTACGGCCGGGGACCGGGGCGTACGGTCCCGTGGCGCGGGCAGGCGTAACGCCCCTCCCCGTACACCACCATCGACCCGGCGAGCACCAGGTCCGCCACCTCGGTCTCGGCCATCGCGGCGAGCAGGACCGCCGTGCCCAGGTCGTTGCGGGAGACGTAGTCGGGCGCGTCGCGGAAGTCCGTGCCGAGGCCGACCATCGCGGCCTGGTGGCAGACGGCGTCCACGCCGCGCAGCGCCCGGACGACGACCTCGCGGTCGCGGACGTCGTCGCCGGGCCGGACCGCGCGGTCCAGGACGACGGGTTCATGGCCCCGGGCGGAGAGGGCCCGGACGATCTGCGAGCCGATGAAGCCCGCGCCTCCCGTGACAAGTACACGCATAGGGGCGACGCTACGGAGACGGAGCCGCGGACGCCGCGCTCCACTCCGTACCGTCACCACCTCGTAAGGAGTCCGGTCATGCCCGTAGAGCCGCTGTCGCAGAAGGACATCGAGGACCGCCTGCGCGAACTGCCGGGCTGGTCGCTGCCGGACGGCGAGGAGCGCCTCGCCCGCACCTACCGTCTGGCCTCGCACTTCGCGGCCACCGCGATGGTCATCCACATCGCGCAGATCCAGGACGAGCTGAACCACCACTCCGATCTCACCCTCGGCTACAACACGGTGGTCCTCACGGTGAACAGCCATGACGCGGGGGGCCGGGTGACCGAGAAGGACTTCGAGCTCGCCCATCGCGTCGAGGCGATCGCGCCCGGCCACGGCGCGGGCTGACCTCCCGGGGCGCGCGGGCCCCGGGAGGCGCCGGGGTCACGCGTCCAGCACCGCCAGGTCGACCCGGGCCAGCCGCTCCGGGTCGGCCAGGATGTTGATCTCGACGATCCTGTCGTCCCGGACGGTGAACCCGAGCACCGCCATCGTCCGGCCCTCCGGGGCGTTGACCACCCCCATGGCGCCGTTGACCAGCGCCGGACGGGCGAACTTGGCGTACTGCGCGAAGGACAGCGCGTTCTGGACCACGGCGTGCGCGCCGAGCACCTTCCTGGAGGCGGCGAGCGAGCCCGGCCCGTAGTCCGCGCGCAGCACGATGTCCGGGTCGAGGGTGGCGAGCAGACCGTCGAAGTCGCCGCCGCGCGCCGCCGCGAGGAAGGCGTCGACGACCTTGCGCTGGCGGTTCAGGTCCGGGTCGGGCACCGCCCGGCCCTGCACCCGGCGGCGGGCCCGGCTGGCCAGCTGCCGGGTCGCCGCCGGGGCGCGGTCCACGATGGGCGCGATCTCCTCGAAGGGGACGCCGAACATGTCGTGCAGCACGAACGCCAGCCGCTCGGCCGGGGCCAGGGTGTCGAGGACGACGAGCAGGGCGAGGCCGACCGAGTCGGTGAGCAGCGCCTCGTGCTCGGGGTCCACCCGGTCCGGGCGGTCCACGATCGGGTCGGGCACATGGACGTCGAGGGGATCCTCGCGGCGGGACTGGCGCGAGCGCAGCATGTCGAGGCAGACCCGGGAGACGACGGTGGTCAGCCAGGCGCTCAGGTTCTCCACCCCGTCGCTGGAACCGGCCGCCCGCAACCAGGCCTCCTGGACGGCGTCCTCCGCCTCGCTCAGTGAGCCGAGCATCCGGTAGGCGACGGCCCGCAGGCGCGGGCGGTTCTCCTCGAAGCGCTCCGCCAGGGATTCGTTCTCGTCCATCGGTCCAGCTTCCTTCGTCGCGGCGTGTCGTCAATGCGGTGACAGACGAAAACCTAGTGCGAAGGAATGGCGGCCACCCGACGGCAGGCCCCGATTGCGGTAATCGGCCGCTCACGGAGGGCGTGGTGTTGGTCACGGCATGTTTCGGTCATCTGGCCAAAGGCCAGCGGTCAGCCCTGCCAGTCACCCTCCGCCGCCGCGTCCCGCGCGAAGTCCGCGAACGCCTTGGGCTCGCGGCCCAGGACCCGCTTGACGCCGTCCGTGGTCGAGGAGTTGTGCCCGTCGAGCAGTGTCGCGAACAGCTCGGCGAGCCACCGGGCCTCCCCTTCGACGAGGCCGTACCGCATCAGCAGCTCCGCGTACTGGGCCTCGGTCACCGGCACGTACCGCACGGGACGGCCGACTGCCCGGGACAGCGACTCGGCGACCTGGGCCAGCGTCAGCAGCTGAGGGCCCGTCACTTCGTGGACGAGGCCCGCGTGTCCGTCCTCGGTGAGCGCCTTGACCACCACGTCGGCGATGTCACCGGCGTCCACCCACGGCTCCGCCGTGTCGCCCGCCGGGAACGGGATCTCGCCCGCCAGCACGCCCTCGGTCAGGGCGCCCTCGCTGAAGTTCTGGGCGAAGAACGCGGCGCGGACGACCGTGAGGTCCGCGCCCGCCGCGCGCAGGGCCTCCTCGGCGTGCACCGCCGCCGGCTCGCCCCGGCCGGAGAGCAGTACCAGGCGCCCCACCCCGTGCCGGGCGGCCAGTTCCCCGAAGGTCCGCATCGCCTCGACGGCGCCGGGTGCGGCGAGGTCCGGGAAGTACGTCACATAGGCGGCGTCGGCGCCCGCGAGCGCGGGCCCCCACGTCGAGGTGTCGGCCCAGTCGAAGGGCACCTCGCCGCCGCGCGAGCCCGCGCGGACCGGCACCCCGAGTGCGGTGAGCCGTTCGACGACCCGGTGCCCGGTCTTGCCGGTGCCATTGGTCACGAGCACGGTCTGACGGGTGTTCAGGTCGGTGTTCCGGCTGCTGTTCTGGCTCGAGTTCCGCGCTGTGTTCGTCATGCGTCCAGCTTCGTCGGCGCGCCCTGGACTCTCCATGCTTCAGGGGCTCATACGCATACGTACGCGTCTACTGCCCGGCTGCGCGGCCGACTAGGCTCCGCTCCCATGGACGTACTCTCCGGACTGCTCGACGGGCCGCGCGCCCGCGGCGCGTTTCTGCTGCGGATGGTGATGGAACCGCCGTGGTCCGTACGGATCGAGGACCGGGCGCCCATCTGCCTGATGTCGACGACGCGGGGCGAGGCGTGGGTGGTGCCCGACTCCGGGCCGCCGGTCCTGGTCCGCCCCGGCGACATCGTGATCGCCCGCGGCCCCGACCCGTACACCGTCGCCCACGCCCCGGACGCCGAGCCGTCCGCGAGGATCGGCCCGGGCGGGGTGTGCACCACCCTGCGCGGCGAGCCGCTGGCGCAGTCGATGGAGCTGGGCGTACGGACCTGGGGCAACGCCGCCGACGGCTCGGCCACCATGCTCGTCGGCACCTATCTGATGGAGGGGGAGATCAGCGGGCGGCTGCTCGACGCGCTGCCGGCGCTGCTGGTGCTCACCGCCGAGGAGTGGAACTGCTCGGTGATGCCGCTCCTCGACGAGGAGATCTCCCGGGACGAGCCGGGGCAGAGTGTCGTCCTTGACCGGCTGCTCGACCTGCTCCTGATCGCGGTGCTGCGGGCCTGGTTCAACCGGCCGGGGGCCCATGCGCCCGCCTGGTACCGGGCGATGGGCGACCCCGTGGTGGGGCCCGCGCTGCGACTGCTCCAGAACGACCCCGCGCACCCGTGGACGGTGGCCGCGCTCGCCGCGCGGTGCGGGGTCTCCCGAGCGGGTCTGGCCCGGCGCTTCGGTGAGCTGGTGGGGGAGCCGCCGATGGCGTACCTCACCGGCTGGCGGCTCGCGCTGGCGGCGGATCTGCTGCGCGAGAGCGACGCGACGGTGGAGGCGATCGCGCGGCAGGTGGGGTACGGGGGCGCCTTCGCGCTGAGCGCCGCCTTCAAACGGGTGCGGGGCGTCAGCCCGCAGGAGCACCGGACGAATTGCCGAAACGGCAAAGGGATTCCCCGAACGGCGGTGGCCGGGGGCAGGGTGGGGTCATGAGCGACTCGCGCGGCCACGACGGCCGGAACAGCCACGACGACAGCCACCGCGGCGGCCGGGGAGAGGACCGGAGCCACGGCCACACCCACGGCCCCGGGCACGGCCACACCCAAGGTGAGGGTTGGGCGGACCTCGACTGGGAGACGCTGCTCCCGCTCCTGGTGGGCGAGGCGGAGCTGTTCTCCGGCGCCTACCGGGAGGCCGCGGACTGGATCGCCCAGCAGCGCTCCGGCGGCGCCGGGGTGCGCCGGATCCTGGACATCGGCAGCGGCCCGGGGGTGGTGACGTGTCTGCTCGCGGAGGCCTTCCCGCGGGCGGAGGTCGTCGCCGTCGACGGCAACCGGGCGCTCCTCGGCCACGCCAGGGACCGCGCGGAGCGCCTTGGCCTCGGTGACCGCATCCGTACCATCGAGACCGAACTCCCGGACGGCTTCGACGAGTTGGGTGAAGCGGACCTCGTCTGGGCGGGCAACTCACTGCACCACCTGGGCGACCAGCGGGCCGCACTCGCCGGGTTCGCGCGACTGCTGAGGCCGGGCGGCACGGTGGCCCTCGCGGAGGGCGGGCTGCCCACGCGCCGGCTGCCCCGCGACATCGGCATGGGGCGGCCCGGTCTGGAGGCCAGGATCGACGTGCTGGTGGACGAGCGGTTCGCCCAGATGCGGGCGGAGCTGCCGGACACCAAGGAGGAGACCGAGGACTGGGGTGCGCTGCTCACGTCCGTGGGACTGGTCTCCCCGGTCAGCCGCAGCTTCCTCGTCGACTTTCCGGCGCCGCTGGACCCGGCGGTGCGGGAGCAGGTGGCGTACGCGTTCGCCAGGACCGCCGAGACGGTGGGGGAGCGGCTGTCACCGCAGGACGCGGAGGTGCTGCGGCGCCTGATGGACCCGCGGGACGAGGCGGGCCTGGCGCGCCGCCCGGACGTATTCCTGCTGACGGCGCGGTCGATCCACACGGCGCGCCGCGCGGACTGAGCGCACGGCGCGACACGCACGGCACGCACGGCACGAAGTCGCCGCTCAGGACAGCGAACCGTCCTGAACGGCGGACTTCGTCACCCCGCGGGCCGGTACGGCCCCTGGAGCGCGCTCAGTTGGCGTCGAACTCGTCCGGGTCCGGCCCCAGCCGCTTCCCCTCGTCGAGCGCCGCGATCGCCGCGATGTCCTCGGCGTCGAGCTCGAAGCCGAACACGTCGAAGTTCTCCGCGATGCGCGAGGGCGTCACCGACTTCGGGATGGCGATGGTGCCGAGCTGGAGGTGCCAGCGCAGCACGATCTGCGCCGGGGTCCTGGCGTACTTCCGCGCGATCGCCACGATCGTCGGGACCTCCAGGAGGCCCTTGCCCTGGCCCAGCGGCGACCAGGCCTCGGTCGCGATGCCGTGCTCGGCGTTGAAGGCGCGCAGCTCCGCCTGGGCGAGCTGCGGGTGCAGCTCGACCTGGTTGACCGCGGGGGTCACGCCCGACTCGTCGATGATCCTGCGCAGGTGCGGCTGCTGGAAGTTGGAGACGCCGATCGCCTTGGCGCGGCCGCTCTCGGCGATCTCCGCGAACGCCTTCCAGATCGCCACGTAGTCCTCGCGCACCGCGCGCGGCCAGTGGATCAGGTACAGGTCGACGTAGTCCAGGCCGAGCTTGGACAGGGAGGCGTCGAACTCGCGCAGGACGCCGTCCCGCGTCCACGACTCGTTCGCGCTGTTCCACAGCTTGGTGGTGACGAAGAGCTCCTCACGGGCCAGGCCGGAGGCCGCGATCGCCTTGCCGGTGCCCGTTTCGTTCTCGTAGACCGCGGCCGTGTCGATCGACCGGTATCCGGTCTCGATCGCGGTCTCGACCGCCTGCGCGGCCTCGTCGTCCGGCACCTGCCAGACACCGAACCCGAGCTGGGGCATCTCGACGCCGTTGTTGAGGGTGATGGAGGGGACCTTGCTCACGAGCGGTCGATCCTTACGTCGTCGGTTTGGTACTCCTCACGACAACGAGCGGGCGGATCGAACCATTCCCGGCATCGCCGGTGGCCGGAACGCGGCGAGGAACCGCTCGGGCCCGGGGGCGGGCCGCCCTGTACCGCGACGGCTCAGCGGTACAGGGCGTCCACCTCCACCGTGTAGGCCTCCTCGATGGCCCGCCGCTTGAGCTTCAGCGACGGGGTGAGCAGACCGTGCTCCTCGGTGAACTGATGGGCGAGGATCCGGAAGGTGCGGATCTGCTCGGCTTGGGAGACCAGGGTGTTGGCGGCGACCACCGCGCGCCGCACCTCGGTCTCCAGGTCGGGGTCGCGCACGAGCTCCGACGGGGTCATCGACGGCTTGTTGCGCATCGCCAGCCAGTGGTCGACGCCCTCCTGGTCCAGGGTGACCAGGGCCGCGATGTAGGGGCGGTCGTTGCCGACGACGATGCACTGGGCCACCAGCGGGTGCGCCCGCACCCGTTCCTCCAGGGCCAGCGGCGAGACGCTCTTGCCGCCGGAGGTCACCAGGATCTCCTTCTTGCGGCCGGTGATGGTCAGATAGCCGTCCTCGTCGAGGGCGCCGATGTCACCGGTGGCCAGCCAGCCGTCCTTCAGGACGCGCTCGGTCGCCTTGGGCTCGTTGAGGTAGCCGGAGAAGACCTGGCCGCCGTGGAGCCACACCTCTCCGTCCTCCGCGATGTGCACGGTGGTCCCCGGCACCGGCAGGCCGACCGTGCCGAAGCGGGTGCGCTCGGGCGGGTTGGCGGTGGCGGCGGCCGTGGACTCGGTCAGACCGTACCCCTCGTAGATCGTCACCCCCGCGCCGGCGAAGAACAGGGCGAGGCGGCGGCCCATGCTGGAGCCGCCGGACATGGCGTGCCGCACCCGCCCGCCCATCGCCTCGCGGACCTTGCCGTACACGACCTTCTCGAAGAACTGGTGCTGCATCCGCAGCGCCGCCGAGGGGCCCGGGCCCTGGCCGAAGGCCTTCTGCTCCATCGCCTCCGCGTACTTCACCGCGATGTCGACGGCCTTGTCGAAGGCGCCCGCCCTGCCCTCCGCCTCGGCGCGCCGGCGGGCGGCGTTGAAGACCTTCTCGAAGATGTACGGGACGGCCAGGATGAAGGTGGGCCGCAGCGACCGGAGGTCGGGCAGGAGCGCGGAGGCGGAGAGCGCGGGCTGGTGGCCGAGCTTCACCCGGCCGCGGACGGCCGCCACCTCCACCATCCGGCCGAAGACGTGCGCCAGCGGCAGGAAGAGCAGCGTGGACGCCTCGTCGCCGGGGCGCGAGTGGAAGACCGGCTCCCAGCGGGCCACCATGGTGTCCGCCTCGAACATGAAGTTGGCGTGGGTGATCACACAGCCCTTGGGGCGGCCGGTGGTGCCGGAGGTGTAGATGACGGTCGCGGTCGACTCGGGGGTGACCGCCCTCCGGTGGCGGTGCACCACCTCGTCGTCGATCTGCCCGCCCGCCGCCAGGAGTTCCCCCAGCGCCCCCGCGTCCAGCTGCCACAGGCGTTTGAGGTGGGGCAGCCGGTCCACGACCGAGCCGATGGTCATGGAGTGGTCCTCGTGCTCGACCACGCACGCGGTGACCTCGGAGTCGTGCAGCATCCAGAAGACCTGCTCGGCGGAGGAGGTCGGGTAGACGGGCACCGGCTGGGCGCCGATGGACCAGAGCGCGAAGTCGAAGAGCGTCCACTCGTAGCGGGTACGGGACATGATCGCGACCCGGTCCCCGAACCGCACCCCGTCCGCGATCAGCCCTTTGGCGAGGGCCAGCACCTCGTCGCGGAAGCGCGCCGAGCTCACGTCCTGCCACTGGCCCGCCGCGTCCTTGCGGGTCAGCGCGACCCGGTCCGGATCGTCCAGGGCATGGTCGAACACCACGTCCGCCAGCCCGCCGACGTGAGGCGCCGTCGCCATGGGTGGGACAGTGAACTCGCGCAATACCTTGCTCCTTGTGGCGCTCCGCACAGCGCCGGTGACGGTACCCCACCCGGGGTCCCGGCGGGAGGGGCGTCGAGGAATACGCTCAAGTGCGGCAGTGATCGGCATCACCACAGGTCAGCACCGTGGAAGCGGCCCCGCCCGGGCCGGACGGCCCGCTTTCTGACCCTGGAGTCAGGAGCGGGCCGTCTTTTCTCCACGGAATCTGTACGACCTGGTCACGCCCGCTCTACCGGCACGGCGGCGTTGGTCCGTACCTGCGCGGGTGCGGGCGGCGGAGTCCGTACCAGCGCGAACACCGCGAGCCCGGCCACCAGGGCGAGCGCCCCGGCCGCCACCGCGGCGCCGTTGAGCCCGGAGGCGAACGCGGTGTGCAGGGCCTCGTCGGGGACCCGGCCGCGCAGCGACCCGGCCGCGCCGCCGGCCAGCGCCCGGGCCTCGGGCGCGCTGTGCAGCGAGTCGGCCATCCGGGAGGTGGCGAGGGTGCCGAACACGGCGATGCCGACCGCGTAGCCGAGCTGGCGCACGGTGTTCATCGCGCCGGTCGCCATGCCGCTGCTGCGCTGCGGCACCGAGGCGAGCGCGGCCGAGGCGAGCGCCGGGCTGACCAGGCCCACACCGACGCCGGTCACCACCAGACCGGCCACCAGAGCCGTCCAGTCGGAGCCCGCGTCCAGCAGCGACTGGCCGAACAGTCCGGCCGCGATGAGCAGCAGCCCGAGGCAGATCAGCAGCCGCTGCGAGACGCCGTGCAGGAACCGGCCGCCGAGTGCCGAGGTCGCGAAGGAGGCCAGCGCCAGCGGCACCAGCGCCAGACCACCGGTCACCGGGCTCATGCCCATCAGCGTCTGGAGCCAGATCGAGGTGTACGGGAGCACCCCGAAGGCGGCCGAGTTCAGCGCGAGCGCTGCCACCAGGACGCCGACGAAGGCCGGGCGCCGCAGCAGCGACAGATCCATCAGGGGCCGTTCGGTGCGGCTCTCCACCACGACGAAGACCAGCAGAGCGGCCACCGCCACGGCGAAGGAGAGCAGGGTCCGCATGGCGCCCCAGCCGTCGGAGCCCGCGTTGACCGCCCCGTAGGTGAGGGTTCCGGCGAAGAGCGCGAACAGGGCCGTGCCCGCCCAGTCGGTGCGCCCGCCCGCCGGGCTCTTGGACTCCGGGACCACCCGCAGCGTCAGCCACACCGCCGCGGCGCTCACCGGAAGGTTGACGAAGAATATCCACCGCCAGCCGAACCCCTCGGTGAGCAGCCCGCCCAGGATCGGGCCGAGCGCCGCGGCGGCGCCGTTGACCGCGCCCCACACCCCGAGCGCCACCGAGCGGTCGCGGCCCTGGTAGGCGGCGCCGAGCAGGGGCAGCGTGGTCGCGAACATCGCGGCGGCCCCGACGCCCTGGAGCGCCCGCATCGCGATCAGGGTGCCCGCGTCGCCCGCGAGTCCGCAGGCCAGCGAGGCGCCCGCGAAGAGCACCGTGCCCGCCGCGTAGAACTTCCGGCGCCCGGCCCGGTCCGCGCCGGCGCCCGCGCCGAGCAGCAGCGCGGCCAGCGCCAGCGCGTACACGTCGATCACCCACTGCAGGCTCGACAGCGAGGCGTCCAGCGAACTCGCCATGTCCGGCAGCGCCACCGTCACGATGGTCACGTCCAGCAGCAGCATGAACGTTCCCAGACACACGGCGACCAGCGGCCCCCACTTGCGCATCACATTCCTCCGGTCCTCTTCGTCGGTCGTCCCGTACGATCGGGCCCGGCCGGACCGAAGTTCCACCCAGTCCGCACAGGACGCAGGAATCCGACATCGCAGAAGGGTCGACCGATGGATTCGCCCGAGTTCGACGAACTGGACCAGCGTCTGGTGAGCGCGCTCGTCCTCAACGGCCGGGCCCCGTTCAGCCGGATCGCCGCCGTGCTGGGCGTCTCCGACCAGACCGTGGCCCGCCGCTACCGCAGGCTGTACGCACAGGGCGAGCTGCGCGTCGTCGGGGTCCGCGACACCGAGCGGCTCGGCCACACGCGCTGGATGCTGCGGCTGCGCTGCACTCCGGACGCCTCCGTCTCCATCGCCACGGCGCTGGCCCGGCGCCCCGACACCGCCTGGATCGGACTGACCTCGGGCGGCACCGAGGTGGTGTGCACGACCGAGACGCGCCGGCCCGAGGACCACGAGGCGCTGCTGCTCGGCAAGCTGCCGCGCACCCCGAGGATCGTCGAGATCGGTGCCCACCAGGTGCTCCACCGCTTCTACGGCGGCCCGCTCGGCTGGTTCACCAAGGACTCGGCGCTCACCGCCGAGGAACGGGCCGCGCTGCTGCCCGACCCGGTGGAGCCCCCGGACGGGCCGATCCGGCTCGACGCGACGGACGAGGCCCTGATCGCCGCGCTCGCGCGCGACGGCCGGGCGGGCTACCCCGAGCTCCAGAAGGCCACCGGCCGTTCGGAGTCGGCCGTCAAGCGGCGTCTGGACCAACTGCTGCGCTGGGGGGCGGTGTTCATCGACGTCGAGTTCGACACGACCCGGTTCGGCTTCCTGAGCCGGGCGCTGCTGTGGATCACGGTGGCACCCTCGGCGCTGGCCGCCGTGGGCGAGGCCCTCGCCGCCCACCCGGAGGTCGCCTTCGCCGGGGCCACCTCGGGTCCGGCCAACCTCGTCGCGGTGGTCATCTGCCGGGACGCGGCCGGGCTCTACACGTACCTCAGCGAGAAGCTCGGCACGCTGGAGGGCGTCCGGCACGTCGAGACCGCCCCGCTGCTGCGCCAGGTCAAGCGGCTGACGTACACGGGCTGAGGCCGCTCGCCGGAATCGCCGCCGCGAGCGCGTCCGCCACCTCCTGCGCCGAGGGACGGCGTCCGCCGTGCGGCAGGACGCCGCCCTCACGCACCGCCGGTGACGAGCACCACCTTGCCCAGGTTGCGCCGTGTGTCGATGAGTTCATGGGCGCGGGCGGCCTCCTCCAGCGGGAACTCCGCGTGGACGGCCACACGCAGCCTCCCGGTACGGTGCAGCTCCCACAGCTCCTCGCGCCACGCGGCGTACAGCTCGGGCCTGTCGCGCGCGATCATCGCCATCTGGAAGGCGATCACCGACTTCCCGCCGACCAGCAGGTCGTAGACCTCGACCGTGCCACCGCCCGAACCGAAGGCGACCAGTCGGCCGCCGGGGGCGAGCGCCTTCACCGCCGGGGTGAGCAGCTCACCGCCGACGCCGTCGAGGACGACGTCGACCGGCTCCCCCCAGGACGCGTCGCCGTACAGCACGACCTCGTCGGCCCCCTTCTCCCGTACGAAAGCGGCCTTCTCGGCCGAGCTCACCGCCGCCACGACCCGGCTCGCGCCGCCCGCCCGGGCCAGCTGGAGGGCGATCTGCCCGACCGCGCTCGCCGCCGCCGTCACCAGCACCGACTCGCCGGGCCCGGGGCGCGCCGACTCGTAGGCGCCCCGGGCGACCAGACCGCTGCGGACGAGCGCGACGGCCTCCACGGCCGTGGCGTGGTCGGGGACGCGCGAAGTCATGGACTGGTGCAGGACGGCCAGTTCGGCATACCCGTACGAGAAGCAGAGCCCCGTCACGCGGTCGCCCACGGCGAAGGCGGCCACCCCCTCACCGACCGCGGCCACCGTGCCCGCCACCTCGCCGCCGAGCGGGAAGGGCTCCTTGCCCTCGCGCACCTTGCGGACGACGGGCAGCGTGACGCCGATGGCGTCGGTGCGGACCAGCAGCTCGCCCGCGCCGGGCGCGGGGACGGCCACGTCCTCGGTGAACAGGACATCGGGGCCGCCGTTGACCTCGAAGCGGACTCGGCGCATGGGCTCTCCCGGTACATGGTCGGTTTGGTCTACCGACGGAATTCGTTGGTGGTCCCAACGTTAGGGAAGAATCGTTGGGAAGTCCAATGGTTTACGGGTAGGGTCGGTGCCATGACCGAACCCGCCGACGCCCTCCCCGCCCTCCAGCGCGTCCAGGCGCTGCCCAGTTGGGTCCTTGGCCGGGTGGCCGCACGGGGCCGGGGCATGGTCGCGCGGGCCATCGGGCGCGAGGGCGCCAAGATGTGGCACCACGCCGTGCTGGCGGCCGTCTCCGAATACGGCCCGCTCGCCCAGGCCGAACTGGGGCGCCGGATCGCGCTCGACCCCAAGGACCTGGTCGGCGTCCTCAACGACCTCCAGGCCGAGGGGTACGTCGTACGCGAGCCGGACCCCCGCGACCGCCGCAAGAACGCCGTGACGGTCACCTCCGGGGGCGAGGCGATGCTGGCGCGCTGCGCGGCGGCGGCCGAGCAGGCCAACGAGGCGCTCCTCGCGCCGCTGAGCGCGTCCGAGCGGGAGCAGTTGATGGCGCTGCTGCGGAGGATCGGCGTGGAGGAGCCGGAGCAACCGGAGTAGCCGTGCAGCCGGAGTACGCGGAGTAGGCGGAGCGAGGTCCGGAAGCAGGTCGGAGTGACCGGACGGGGTGAAAACGGCCCCGGCCGGCCCGTCAGTCCTGAGCGGAGGCCGGGACCTCCAGGGCGATCCGGTGCTCGCCCGCGTACACGTTCATGGAGGCGCCGCGCAGGAAGCCGACCAGGGTCAGACCCGTCTCGGCGGCCAGGTCCACCGCCAGCGACGAGGGCGCCGAGACGGCGGCGAGCAGAGGTATCCCGGCCATCACGGCCTTCTGGGCCAGCTCGAACGAGGCCCGCCCCGACACCAGCAGCACCGCCCGGGACAGGGGCAGCCGCCCCTCCTGAACCGCCCGCCCCACCAGCTTGTCCACCGCGTTGTGCCGCCCCACGTCCTCCCGTACGTCGAGCAGTTCGCCGTCCGCCGAGAAGAGCGCGGCGGCGTGCAGCCCGCCGGTCCGGTCGAAGACCCGCTGGGCCGCCCGCAGCCGGTCGGGCAGGCTCGCGAGCAGTTCCGGCGCCACCCGGACCGGGGGAGTGTCGGCGATCGGGAAGCGCGCCTGCGTCCGTACGGCGTCCAGGCTGGCCTTGCCGCACAGCCCGCACGAGGACGTGGTGTACACATTGCGCTCCAGCGTGATGTCGGGGACCTCGACGCCCGGGGAGAGCTTCACGTCCACCACGTTGTACGTGTTGACGCCGTCGGCGGTCGCCCCGGCGCAGTAGACGATCGACTGCACGTCGTCCGCCGCCGCGATCACGCCCTCGCTGACCAGGAACCCGGCGGCCAGCGCGAAGTCGTCGCCCGGGGTGCGCATGGTGATGGCGAGCGGCCGGCCGTTCAGCCGGATCTCCAGTGGCTCCTCGGCCACCAGCGTGTCCGGGCGGGCGGATACGGCCCCGTCCCGGATGCGGATGACGCGGCGGCGCTCGGTGACCCGTCCCATGACGCGATTCCTTCGTTCCCGGCCGGCTGACGTGACTGACCGGCACTGGCATGCGGTGAGGCGACCCCGACGGCCTCGACGGTCTCGTCCCGACGACCTCGTCCAGTCGGCCTCGCTTCCGACGCCCTCATTGTCCTGCACCGGGAGAGCGGGGCGTCCGCGGGCGCCGGTGCAGGCGCGCACCGCGTGCCCTGCCCAGCACCGGACGCGGGCGGGTACGCCACGCGAGCTGACACAAGGCTCCAAAGGCACGCCGGGAAGCCTGTGGGATCTCTTGCCTGTGTACCGGTCGGTAGCCACGAAGACTGGTTGGCTCCTGATGTCTACGAGGGGAACCGTGGGATGACCGGCATGCGAGGCTCACGCGTCGTCGCGCTCGGGCACTACCAGCCCGCCAAGGTGCTCACCAACGACGAGCTCGCCGCCATGGTCGAGACCAGCGACGAATGGATCAGGAGCCGGGTCGGCATCCGCACCCGCCATGTCGCCGGGCCGGACGAGCCCGTGGACGAACTGGCCGCGCACGCCGGCGCCAAGGCGCTGGCCGCCGCCGGGCTGGCCCCCGCCGACATCGACCTGGTCCTGGTCGCCACCTCCACCGCCGTGGACCGCTCCCCGAACACCGCGGCCCGGGTCGCCGCCCGCCTGGGCATGGGCGCGCCCGCCGTCCTCGACCTCAACGTCGTCTGCGCGGGCTTCACCCACGCCCTGGCCACCGCCGACCACGCCGTCCGGGCCGGCTCGTCCGCGCGGGCCCTGGTCATCGGCGCGGACAAGATGACCGCCATCACGGACTGGACCGACCGCACCACGTGCGTCCTGGTCGGCGACGGCGCGGGCGCGGCCGTGGTGGAGGCGTCGCAGGAGGAGCTGATCGGTCCGGTGCTGTGGGGCTCGGTCCCCGAGATGGGCCACGCCGTACGGATCGAGGGCACCCCGCCCGTCTTCGCCCAGGAGGGCCAGGCCGTCTACCGCTGGGCCACCACCCAGCTGCCGCCGATCGCCCGCCGGGTGTGCGAGCGCGCCGGGGTAGCCCCCGAGGAGCTGGCCGCGGTCGTCCTGCACCAGGCGAACCTCCGCATCATCGAGCCGGTGGCCCGCAAGATCGGCGCGGTGAACGCGGTGATCGCCCGCGATGTGGTCGACTCCGGCAACACCTCGGCCGCGAGCATCCCGATGGCCCTGTCCAAGCTGGTGGAACGCGGCGAGATCGGCACCGGCGACCCGGTCCTGCTCTTCGGCTTCGGCGGCAACCTGTCGTACGCGGGGCAGGTCATCCGCTGCCCGTGAGGCGTCGCGCGAGGGGGCGCGGGAGGTGACGGGGCGGTACGCGTGGGCGAGCGGCCGGTGCGGGTGCGGCGCCACCGGCCCGCCACCCTCCCGGCCTCCGGCCCGGGGCCTACGCGCCGCGCTTGCGCAGGGCGGCGAGCGCCCGGTCGGCGTGGACGCTCATCCGGAGCTCGCTCCTGACGATCTCCAGCACCCGCAGATCCCTGTCGATGACGAAGGTGACGCGCTTGGTGGGGGCGATGCTGAGCCCGCGCCGCACGCCGAACAGCTCCCGTACGGCACCATCGGCGTCCGAGAGGAGCGGGTAGCCGAAGGAGTGCTTCCGAGCGAACTCCGCCTGGCGCTCCACGTCGTCGGCGCTGATGCCCACGGGCTGGGCCCCGAGCGCCCGCAGCTCCCCGGCGATGTCGCGGAAGTGGCAGGCCTCGGCGGTGCAGCCCGGGGTGAAGGCCGCCGGATAGAAGAAGAGCACCACGGGCCCCTCGGCCACGAGCCCGGAGAGGGTGCGCAGGGTGCCGGTCTCGTCGGGGAGCTTGAAGTCGTCGACCGTGTCGCCAATTCTCATGCGCGCAGTCAACCACCCGGGGTGGAGGGAGGTCCGATGCCGGGCCAGCACCCGTCGCCCCCGGGCCAACGCCCCCGGCGGCGCTTGGCGGCCTGCGGACCAGGCCCCCCGCACGGCACCGGTGCGGCCGCCGCGGGTCACGCTGCGCACCGGGAGGACCACGCTCGGCCTCCACCCGGCCGACCACCGCCCAGAACGCCCGACGCCCCACCCATGCCAAGGCCCGCCACTCGCCTGACCACGCAATATGCGGGTGAAGACCACCTCGAACCCCTGGTAGAGTTATCTGTGTCGCCGCGGGGCACGAGCCCGCGAGACAGACACCTTGTCCGGGTGGCGGAATGGCAGACGCGCTAGCTTGAGGTGCTAGTGCCCTTTATCGGGCGTGGGGGTTCAAGTCCCCCCTCGGACACCAGCTGAGACCCCACTTCACGTGGGGTTTTCTGCTTTTCCAGGCCGTGGCGTGACCAACCACGTGACCAACGGCCCAGCGATCTTGCCCTGGGCCAGGGCGGCGAGACCGAGTCGGCCCGCGCTGGGCGCGGCCAGCCTCCGCGCCCCGTTCTTCCTGCCGGCCCGTATTCGATGGAGCCCTCATCCCAGTCGATGAGGGACCACGTCATGCCCAGGGCGTCGCTGCGCCGGACCCCGGTAGCGGCGTAGACGGTCCACAGAGGTCCGCTGAGGATGTTGTGGACGTGCCGCACACAGAGCAAGTCTCCCTATAGCCCGATGCGGTACACACGTTCCAGACCCGGCGCCCCCACCCCCCCAGCACCCCACCGGCAAGGAGCGGCAGTGATGACCGTTGTCAGCGTTTTTCTGACCCGTCTTGATGTGAAGGACGCCGTGATCGCCCTGCTGGCGGCGCCCGGCGACGGGCAGGGAGGTGCGGGCGGGGTCGCCGTGAAGGCAGAGTTCGGTGGACGGCCCGTCGAGGCCGCTCTCGAACGGGTTCATCGCTATGTCGACGAGCAGCTCGCCGACGCCCGGACGTACGGGGTCTGCGAGCAGTCCGTACGGGACGAACTGCGCGAGCTGATCGGCGGGGGCGAGGGAGGGCCGGGGGTGGAAGTCGCCGACCCGGAGGCCGATCGGGACGTTGCCCATCAGATCATCGCCGCTCTCGCCGCGCGGTACCCCCTCCCTCCGGACGTGCTGGCCGCCCTGCCCGTGGCCGAGTGAATATCCGACTCATCTGCTTGTTTTGGAAGGGAGCAAACTCCCATTTCTCCGGCGATACCGGAAAATCTTCCCCTCACTTTTCGTGCATCACCGCTGGTGAAGTAGACCTTCCGGTTGGTATTCTCAGCTCCGCGTCGCGAGCCGCCGTCGTTACGTCACCCACCCCACCCCTCACTCCGATCCCGAACACCTCTCAGGGGAGCGACACTTGAACGCCACCGTCATGTCCGCGGCCGACGCCGCCGCCTTCGCCGCCGCAGCCGCGCCCGCGGCCGAGCCCACCTGGGAATTCGTCGCCCGCGACCGGCACCCGGTCGGCTGACCGCCCGTTCTCGCCCGGCCCGCGTGGCCCGGCTCACCCAAGTCGCGTCCTGGTAGGGGCTGTTGGCCCGGGTGTTCGGATGTCTACCCTGTTACAGGCCTTGAGGGATGGAACGCCTGAGGGGGAGACGTATGAGCACCGATATCAGGAGCGGCACCGAGGACACCGAGCGCCCCGCCGAGCCGGCGAAGGGGGAGAAGCTGGCCGACTGGGCGGACGGGCGGCTCGGTATCTACTCCATCGCCCGGACCCAGATGCGCAAGATCTTCCCGGACCACTGGTCCTTCATGTTCGGGGAGATCTGCCTCTACAGCTTTCTCGTCCTCATCCTCACCGGCATCTATCTGACCCTCTTCTTCGAGCCGAGCGGTGTGGAGGTCGTCTACCACGGCTCGTACACCCCGCTCAGCGGCGTCCGGATGACCAGGGCCTACGAGTCCACCATCGACCTCAGCTTCGACGTCCGCGGCGGCCTGCTGATCCGCCAGGTCCACCACTGGTCCGCGCTGGTCTTCTGCGCCGGCCTGCTGGTGCACATGATGCGCGTGTTCTTCACCGGTTCCTACCGCAAGCCGCGCGAACTGAACTGGCTGTTCGGCTGGACCATCCTGTTCACGGCCCTCATCACCGGCCTCACCGGCTACTCGCTCCCGGACGACCTGCTCTCCGGCACCGGCATCCGCTTCGCCGACGGCGCGATCCTGTCGATCCCGGTGATCGGTACGTACATCTCCTTCTTCCTCTTCGGCGGGGAGTTCCCCGGGCACGACATCATCCCGCGGCTCTACTCGGCGCACGTGCTGCTGCTGCCGGGGCTCATCCTGGGGCTTGTCGTCACCCATCTGATCCTGGTCTTCTACCACAAGCACACCCAGTTCGCCGGGCCCGGCCGGTCCGAGAAGAACGTGGTGGGCGCGCCCCTGATGCCCGTCTACACCGCCAAGGCCGGCGGGTTCTTCTTCCTGGTCTTCGGGCTGCTGACCATCATGGGCGCGGTGGCCACCATCAACCCCGTGTGGGCGATGGGCCCCTACCGGCCCGACGTCGTCTCGACCGGCGCACAGCCCGACTGGTACCTGGGCTTCTCGGAAGGCCTGATCCGGGTGATGCCGGGGTGGGAGATCAACGCCTGGGGCCATACGCTCGCCCTCGGCGTCCTCATCCCCTTCACGCTCTTCCCGCTGCTGCTCGCCGCGATCGGCGCGTACCCGTTCATCGAGGCCTGGGTCACCGGCGACAAACGCGAGCACCACATCGCGGACCGGCCGCGCAACCACCCCGTCCGCACCGGCCTCGGCACGGCCTGGCTGGCCATGTACTTCGTGTGTCTGATCGGCGGCGGCAACGACCTGTGGGCCACCCACTTCCACCTCTCGATCAACTCGATCACCTGGTTCGTCCGGATCGCCTTCTTCGCCGGACCGGTGCTCACCTTCATCGTCACCAAGCGCATCTGCCAAGGACTCCAGCTCCGTGACCGGGAGAAGGTGCTGCACGGCCGGGAGAGCGGCATCATCAAGCGGCTGCCGCACGGCGAGTTCGTGGAGGTGCACGAGCCGCTCGACCAGGGGCAGCTCTACAAGCTCACCCACCACGAGCAGCCCGCGCCCTACGAACTGGGCCCGGAGGTCGACGAGAACGGCGTCCGCCGCAAGTTCACCCGCTCCCAGCGGCGGCGCGCCAAGCTCGCCAAGACGCTGTACGGGCCGGGCTCGCACGTCCCCAAGGCCACCGTCGAGGAGTACCGGCAGATCCACAGCTCCGGCCACGGCCACGGTCAGGGCCATGGTGTGGGCCACGGTCACGGTCAACAGGAGCTGGAGCGCGAGCGGGAGCAGCGGCCGCGCTGAACCCCCGGCCACCCCAACCCCTCCCTCCCCAGCGACCCGCCCACCCCCACCCCCTCAGCCCCCAGGACCCCGTCCCCCGCGACGGGGTCCTGTTCGCCTGCCGTACCGCCCCGTGACACGGATACGCCACCAGGTCTTCCGTATGGCTCGCTGTTCTTGGAACACTCCACTCCACGTCGCTTCTGTCCCCACACCCTTGCAGAGGTCACCTCACTCATGGCTGAACTCAATCGGCGCCGGTTCATGCAGCTCGCCGGTGGCACCGCGGCCCTCACCGTGCTGTCCGACAGCATCGCCCGCGCCGCCGCCATCCCGGCGCAGGGCAGCACCGGCAGCATCCAGGACGTCGAGCACATCGTCGTCCTGATGCAGGAGAACCGTTCCTTCGACCACTACTTCGGCTCGCTCAACGGCGTCCGCGGCTTCGGTGACCCGCGGCCGGTCACGCTCCCCAGCGGCAAGTCGGTCTGGCACCAGGAGGGCGGCGGCAAGGAGGTGCTGCCGTTCCGGCCCAAGGCCGACAACCTCGGCATGCAGTTCATCCAGGACCTCAACCACGACTGGGCGGGCGGCCACAAGGCGTTCAACAACGGCAAGTACGACCAGTGGGTGCCCGCCAAGACGTTCACCACGATGGCCTACCTCACCCGTGAGGACATCCCCTTCCACTACGCGCTCGCCGACGCCTTCACCATCTGCGACGCGTACCACTGCTCGTTCATCGGCTCCACCGACCCCAACCGCTACTACATGTGGACCGGGTACACCGGCAACGACGGCACCGGCGGCGGCCCCGTCCTGGGCAACGACGAGAAGGGGTACGGCTGGACGACCTACCCCGAGCGGCTGGAGAAGGCCGGGGTGTCCTGGAAGATCTATCAGGACATCGGCGACGGTCTGGACGCGGCCGGGGGCTGGGGCTGGATCAACGACGCCTACCGCGGCAACTACGGCGACAACTCGCTGCTGTACTTCAACAGCTACCGCGACGCCAAGCCGGGCGACGCGCTGTACGAGAAGGCGCGCACCGGCACGAACGCCAAGGCGGGGCAGGGTTTCTTCGACATCCTCAAGGCCGACGTGCAGGCCGGGAAGCTGCCGCAGGTCTCCTGGATAGCCGCGCCCGAGGCGTTCACCGAGCACCCCAACTGGCCCGCGAACTACGGCGCCTGGTACATCTCCCAGGTGCTCGACGCGCTCACCTCCAACCCCGATGTGTGGGCGAAGACCGCGCTGTTCATCACGTACGACGAGAACGACGGCTTCTTCGACCACATCGTGCCGCCGTTCCCGCCCTCCTCGGCGGGTCAGGGCCTGTCCACGGTCTCCACCTCGGCCGACTACCACGCCGGTGACCTCAGCCACGCGGCGGGCGCCTACGGGCTCGGCCAGCGCGTGCCGATGCTCGTCGTCTCGCCCTGGTCCACCGGCGGCTACAGCTGCTCCGAGACCTTCGACCACACCTCGATCATCCGCTTCATGGAGCGCCGCTTCGGCGTCCACGAGCCCAACATCTCGCCCTGGCGGCGGGCCATCTGCGGAGATCTGACCTCCGCGTTCGACTTCCGCAGGTCCAACACCGCGCCCGCCGCGCTGCCCTCCACCGCCGCCTATGTACCGCCGGACCGCGAGCGCCACCCGGACTACGTGCCGGTGCCGCCCACGACCGGCAGCGTGCCCAGGCAGGAGCGGGGCTCGCGCAGGACCCGGCCGCTGCGGTACGCGCCGTACGTGGACGGCTCGGCCAACGCCTCCACCGGCAAGTACACGCTGACCTTCAGCGGGGGTGCCTTGGCCGGGGCGCAGTTCCTGGTGACCTCCCCCAACCGCACCGACGGGCCGTGGACGTACACCACGGAAGCGGGCAGGACGCTCGCGGACAGCTGGAACACCGTGTACTCCCAGGGCGCCACCGACCTGACCGTCTTCGGGCCCAACGGGTTCCTGCGCACCTTCCGCAACCCCGGCAGGACCGCGGGTCCGGAGGTGCGGGCCCGGCACAACGCGGCCACCGGCAACCTCGACCTGACGCTGACCAACGCGGGCACGACCAGCGCGCGTCTGACGGTCACCGACGGATACGGCGGCGCCTCCCAGGCGCTGACCGTCCGGCCGGGCGCGACCGTCAAGTACACGGTCGACCTGACGTCGAGCAGGCGCTGGTACGACGTGTCGGTGGTGTCCAGTGCCGGTGCCGGGTTCCTGCGGCGGTTCGCCGGACACGTGGAGACCGGTACGGCGGGCGTCAGCGACCCGGCGATCCTGACCGTCTGAGCGATGCGGCCTCCATGGCCGGGCCGTCCCCGCGGGGGCGGCCCGGCCTCCGCGCAAGCGGCACCGCCCCCGCGTGAGCGGACCCCCGGCCGGACGAGCGGTCGGATCGGGCCAAACCGTATGACTCCGCCCCTTCGGATACGTGGTGGCGCGTCATACTGGTTCGGCCAGGGACCACGGCGGACAGGGGGAAGTACGTTGCTGGAGACGGTGAACGGGACCGGTGCGTCCCGGGGCGGGGGGCGGCACGCCGTCGTCATCGGGGGCAGCCTGGCGGGGCTGCTCGCGGCCCATGTCCTCGCGGACCACGCCGAGCGGGTCACGGTCGTCGAGCGCGACCGGCTCCCCGACGGCCCGGAGCCGCGCGGCGGGGTGCCGCAGAGCCGCCACACCCATGTGCTGATCCCGGGCGGGCAGCCGGCCTACGACGCGCTGCTGCCGGGCTTCTGCGAGGAGCTGATGGAGCTCGGCGCCCCTCGCGTCGGCGCGCCCAACGACATCGTGCAGTGGCAGGGGGGCCGCTGGTTCCGCCGCACCGAGGAGACCGCCAGCTTCCTCAGCCCGACCCGGCCCCTGCTGGAGTGGCTGGTGCGCCGCAGGGTGCTGGCGAACCCCCGGATCGAACTCGTCGAGGGCACCGAGACCGTGGGCCTGGCCGGTGACGCCGCGCGGGTGCGCGGGGTCCTGGTGCGCGAGCGGGGCGCGGCGGCCGTCGCCGCGGGCCGGGGGCCCCGGCTGCTCGCCGCGGACCTCGTGGTCGACGCCTCGGGGCGCGGCAGCCGGGCCGCCGAATGGCTGACCGCGATCGGCGCCGAACCGGCGGCCGAGGAGGTCCTGGGGACCGGTTTGGCCTATGCGTCCCGCGCCTACCGCACGGGCGGGGACGGTCCGGACGACGGTGACGTGCGCGGCCACTTCATCGTGCCCAACCCGGCCCAGACCTTCGGCGCGGCCGTGATGCCCGCCGAGGACGGCCGGTGGATGGTCACCCTCTGGGGCCTGCGCGGCGCCGAACCGCCGCTGGACGACCGGGGGTTCACCGAGTACGCCGACCGGCTGCCGCACCCGCTCGTCCGGCGCTGGCTGGAGGCGGCCAAGCCCGAATCGCCCGCCCTCGCCTACCGCACCACCGCGAACGTCCGCCGCCGCTACGACCGCCCGGGCCGGCGCCCCGCCGGGTTCCTGGCCACGGGCGACGCCCTGTGCGTCTTCAACCCGATCTACGGCCAGGGCATGACGGTCGCCGCCCTGAGCGCCGTCGCCCTGCGCGACGCGCTCGCCGGGGGCGGTCGTACGCCGACGACCCGGCGCGTGCAGAAGGCGCTGCTCGCGGCGGCGGGCCAGGCGTGGGAGATCTCGGCCGGGTCGGACAGGAACATGCCGACCGCGACGGGCGGCGCGGCGCGCAGCACCCTCGCCCACCGGATCTCCGGGTGGTACCTGGGACGGGTGGAGGCGCGCGCGCCCGGCGACCCGGCGGTCGGCAAGGTCTTCCGCGACGTGCTGTACCTCAAGGCGCCGGTGTCCGCGCTGTTCGCGCCGGGCATCGCGAAGGCGGTGCTGTTCGGTCCCGTACGGCCGACCCCGCAGGAACCGCCGCGGCGACGGGAGGGCTAGAGGCCGCTCACCAGCCGGGCCGTGTCGCGGCCCGGTCAGCTCGCCTCGGCCTCCGCCTCCTCGGCCGCACGCCCCAGGCCCTCCGCCGCGTCCGCGACCCGCCGCAGCAGATCGAGGAAGACCCCCTGCTCGGTGAGGTCCAGCGGGGCGAGGAAGACCTCGTTCATCCGGGCCGTACGGGCGGTGAGTTCGCGGTGCACCGCGCGGCCCTCGTCGGTGACGGCGAGCCGGGAGCGCCGGCCGTCGCGCGGGTCGCGCGTCTTGCGCAGCAGGCCGCGCCGGGTGAGCCGGCTGACTACCTCCGCGATCGTCGAGCGGTCCAGGCCCACGCGCTCGCCCACGCTGCGCTGGTCCAGCCCCGGGGAGGCGACCAGGGTGTTGAGCACGGCGAACTGCGGGGACGTGGTCTGCTCGGAGACCATCGTGTTCCACAGCAGGTGGTGGACCTGCTGGAGCCGCCGGGCCAGATGTCCGGGGTGGCTGCTCAAGTCGACTGCGGACACGGCCGGTTCCTCTCGTGCTGCCGCTCGTAGCGAGCGCTTTCGGTCAACCGCGTACGGTCAAGTGTTCAGCGCCCGGTGGGTGTTGACCCGCCCGAGTCGTCCCGTTAGCTTCGGGAGCGGTAGGTACTCAGTGCACTGACTAAACACTGACCCTACCGCTACGGGGAAGCGAAGGGCAGGGGGAAGCAATGGCCGAAATCCGAGGGCTGCGCGAGGCGGTGGCCGACCTGATCCACGACGGGGACACGGTCGCCATGGAGGGGTTCACACACCTCATCCCGTTCGCGGCGGCCCACGAGGTCATCCGGCAGGGCATCACCGATCTCACGCTGGTGCGGATGACCCCGGACGTGATCTACGACCAGCTCATCGGGGCGGGGCTGGCCAGGAAGCTGGTGTTCTCCTGGGGCGGCAACCCGGGCGTCGGCTCGCTGCACCGCTTCCGGGACGCGGTCGAGAACGGCTGGCCGCGGCCCCTGGAGCTGGACGAGCACAGCCACGCGGGAATGGCCAACCGCTATGCGGCGGGCGCCTCCCGGCTGCCGTTCGCGCTGCTGAACGGCTACCGGGGGAGCGACCTCGGGCGGCGTACGACAACGCTGTCAACCATCGACTGCCCCTTCACCGGACAGGAGCTGGCGGCGGTGGCCGCGGTCAACCCGGACGTCACGGTCATCCACGCCCAGCAGGCCGACCGGGAGGGCAACGTCCAGCTCTGGGGGCTCGCCGGGGTGCAGAAGGAGGCCGTCCTCGCCGCCGACCGGGTGCTCGTCACCGTCGAGGAGCTGGTCGAGGAGCTGGACCCGCGCCCGGGCGGCGTGGTGCTGCCGGGATGGGTCGTCGACGCCGTCGCCTGGGTGCCGGGCGGCGCCCATCCCTCGTACGCGGCGGGGTACTCGGAGCGGGACAACGACTACTACCGCGAATGGGACCGCGTCTCGCGCGACCGCGAGATGTTCCAGCGGTGGCTCAGGGAGTGTGTGACCGGATGAACGAAGGGCCGGCCCGGGGCGGACCCGGGGGCGAGGTGCTGATGGAGGTCGGCGCGGCGCGGGCCCTGGCGGGCGCGCGGACGTGCTTCGTGGGCATCGGACTGCCCTCCACCGCCGCCAACCTCGCCCGCCGCGTCCACAACCCCGGCCTGGTCCTGGTCTACGAGTCCGGTGCCATCGGCGCCAAACCGTCCCGGCTGCCGCTCTCGATCGGGGACGGCGAACTCGCCGAGACCGCCGACGCGGTGGTCCCGGTGGCCGAGATGTTCACCTACTGGCTCCAGGGCGGCCGGATCGACGTCGGATTCCTCGGCGCCGCCCAGATCGACCGGTACGCCAACATCAACACGACCGAGGTGGACCGCGGCCCGGGCCTGCCGCCGGTGCGGCTGCCCGGTGCGGGCGGCGCCCCCGAGATCGCCGCGCACTGCGGCGAGGTGCTGATCGTACTGCGCCACTCGCCGCGCGCCCTCGTCGAGCGCCTCGACTTCGTCACCACCCTGGGCCACGGCACCGGCCCCCGTGACCGCGCCCGGCACGGGCTGCGCGGCCGGGGCCCGGTCGCCGTCATCACCGACCTCGGCGTCCTGCGGCCCGATCCGGGGACCGCCGAACTGGTCCTGACCGAGGTGCACCCCGGCGTCACCGTCGAACAGGTGCGGGCGGCGACGGGGTGGCGGCTGCGGACCGCGGAGCGGGTGGGGGTGACACCACCGCCCAGCCGGACGGAGCTGAAGGAGCTGCACGCCCTCAAAACGGCCGGAAAGAGGCAGGGATGACTTCTCGTCAGCACTACGGAACGGCGCCCGACGGGCTCGACCAGCACGTCATCGCCACCGGGGCGGCCGACGTCCGGGCCGCCGTGCGGGACGCCGACCACCCACCGCGCGACTTCCCGCCGTACGTCGGCAGCCGGCTGCGCCACCCCCGCCGGCCACCGCTGGCCGTGCACGACCCGGAGGCCGTCGAGCTGCACGGGCCGGTCTTCGGCGCCACCGACGTCGGCCCGCTCGACCACGACCTGACCGCCCACCACCGGGGCGAGCCGCTGGGGGAGCGCATCACGGTCAGCGGCCGGGTCGTGGACCGCGAGGGACGGCCCGTCGCGGGCCAGCTCATCGAGGTCTGGCAGGCCAACGCGTCGGGCCGGTACGCCCACCACCTCGACCGGCACCGCGCGCCCCTCGACCCCCACTTCACCGGCTTCGGCCGCTGCCTCACCGACGCCGACGGGCGCTACGCCTTCACCACCATCCGGCCGGGCGCCTACCCCTGGCAGAACCACGAGAACGCCTGGCGTCCCGCGCACCTGCACTTCTCGCTCTTCGGGACCGCCTTCACCCAGCGGCTGATCACCCAGATGTACTTCCCCGGCGATCCGCTCCTCGACCACGACCCGATCCTGCTCGCGGTCCCCGACCGGGCCGCGCGGAGCCGTCTCGTGGCGGCGTACGACCCACGGCTCTCCGTCGCCGACGAGTCCTTGGGCTACCGCTGGGACATCGTGCTGGACGGCCCGTGCGCCACCGCCTTCGAGGAGGAGCAGCGGTGAGGCCCCCGACCCCCTCCCAGACCATCGGCCCCTTCTACGGCCACGCCCTGCCCTTCCCGGGCGGCGCCGCGATGGCCCCGCCCGGGCACCCCGACACCCTCACGCTGCACGGCCACGTCTACGACGGCGAGGGCGCCCCGGTGCCCGACGCCCTCCTGGAGTTCTGGCAGCCCGGCCCCGACGGCACCCGGACCGGCAGGCCCGGCTCGCTCGGCCGCAACGGCGTCGACTTCACCGGATTCGGCCGCGTCCCCACCGACGCGGCGGGCCACTGGACCCTGCGCACCCTGCCACCCGGCGGGGCCCCCTACCTCTGCGTCGCGGTCTTCGCCCGGGGCCTGCTGCACCACCTGTTCACCCGGGTGTACCTGACCGGGGCGCCGGACCCGCTGCTGGACTCCCTGGAGCCGGAGCTGCGCCGCACCCTGGTGGCCGTGCCCGACCCCGGCGCGCGCGCCCACCGCTTCGACATCCACCTCCAGGGCGCGAAGGAGACGGTGTTCCTTGAGTTCCACTGATCCCCCTGACACCACTGACCCCGGTCTCCTCCACCACCGCTGCGACGGCCCGGCGGGCGCCCCGGTGCTCCTGCTCGGGCCCGCCCTGGGCACGACCGCCGCCGTGTGGGACGGCGTCGCCCCCGGGCTGGCCGCCACCCACCGGGTGATCCGCTGGGACCTGCCCGGCCACGGCGGCTCGCCCACCTCCCCGGTCGGCGCGGGCGCCGGCGTCGGGGACTTCGCGCGCCTGGTGCTGCGCCTCGCCGACGCGCTGGGGGTGCGCGGCTTCTCGTACGCGGGTGTCTCATTCGGCGGAGCCGTCGGCCTGTGGATCGCCGCGCACCATCCGGACCGGGTGGACCGGCTCGCGGTGGTGTGCGCCTCGGCGGACTTCGGGGGCCGCGAACCGTGGCACGAGCGGGCCGCCGTCGTCCGCCGGGAAGGGATGGAGCCGGTCGCGGCGGGAGCCGCCGGGCGGTGGTTCACCTCCGGCTTCGAGGCGCCCGGGCCGCTCACCGACCTGCGTGCCGTCGACCCGCGCGGTTACGCGGCCGCCTGCGACGCCCTGGCCGGATTCGATCTGCGGACGGAGCTGAAGAAGATCGCGGCGCCGACGCTCGTCGTCGCCGGGCGGGCCGACCCGGTCACCCCGCCCGCGCACGCGCGGGAACTCGCCGACGCCGTGCCGGGAGCCTCGCTCGTGGAGATCGCGGGCGCCTCGCACCTGGCGCCGGTGGAGCGCCCCGAGGCCGTACTGGCCGCACTGCGCGGCCACTTCGCCCCGCCCGCCCCCGGGGGCGCCGCCATCCGCCGCGAAGTCCTCGGGGACGCCCACGTCGAGCGGGCCGAGGCCCGCGCCGACGCCTTCACCACGCGTTTCCAGGACCTCGTCACCCGGTACGCCTGGGGCGAGATCTGGGGAGACCCGACCCTCAGCCGGCGCGAGCGCAGCCTGATCACGCTGACCGCGCTGGTGGCCCGCGGGCACTGGGACGAGCTCGCCCTGCATGTGCGGGCCGCGCGGCGCGGCGGGCTCACCCCGGACGAGATCGGCGCGGCCCTGCTCCAGACCGCCGTCTACTGCGGGGTGCCCGCCGCCAACTCCGCCTTCGCCGTGGCCCAGCGGGTGCTGGCCGAGCCGCCGGCGCAGGCGGAGTGAGGGGCCGTCAGGCGCGCGGGACGTGCGAGGGACGGCCCCGGCCGCGGGTCAGCACGTACCCGCCCACCCCGGCGAGGGCCGCGAGCACGCCGCCGAGCGCCGTCCAGATCCAGCGGTCGGTCCACCAGCCTGAGGACCAGCCGTCCTCCGGCTCGGTCTTCGGGCCGCCCGCGCCCAGCGGCGTGGACAGGCTGCCGTCCACGGCGTGCGAGCCGCCCGCCTTCACCGTGCGGGGCTTCATCTCCGCCTTGACCGGCAGACCCCGCTCGGAGGCGGGCAGCCCGACGGCGGTCAGCCGTACGTAGTAGCTGCCCGGCAGCGGGGCGTTGGCCCACGCGTCCGCCCAGGCCACCACCGGCCGCAGCGTGCAGGAGAGCGTCACAGCGGTGGCGTCGGGCGCGGCCGTACGGGACTGCGCGCCGTACATGCACGGCTGGCGCCGGCGCAGCCCGTCGTACACGTCGATCCGCCAGGTCGTCGCCGCCTGGCGGCCCGCCGACGGCAGCGTCACCGTGGCGTCGACAGTGGGGCGCTGCCCCGCGTCGGCGGGGAAGACCCAGTACAGGTAGTCACCCGTCGACGCCGTGGCGGTGGCCCGCCGGCCCTGCTCGACCGGGGTCGCGGTGCGGAACGTGGTGCCCGCCTCCGTCGGCGCGCCGGTGGACTTGCCCGGCGCGGGCGACGGCGTACCGGCCAGTGCCGGGGCCGCCGGGACGAGCAGCGCCGCTCCGGTGAGCAGCGCGGCGGTCAGCATCCTCGGGGTACGCATCAGTTGGTCCTCCAGACGGCGACGCGCCAGCGCGAGATCCAGCCCCACAGCAGACCGGCGACGAAGCCGGTGAGCACCAGGACGCCCAGCAGCCACCAGCCGCGGCCGAGGCCGAAGGCGGCGACGTCGGACGGCCCGTCGGGGCCGTCGACGACGTCCACGGTCAGCTCGACGGGCATGCCCGGCGTGGTCTTCACCGACGCGGGCGCCGAGAAGGAGTTGCTGACCTGGAGGCACACGGTCTCGACGGTGTTCTTGTCGTCGTCCTCCTCGGCCTCGGGCTTGGGATAGCGCAGCCCCGTCGAGATCAGGTCGGTGCGGCCGTCGCCCGCCTCGGAGCCGCGGACGATCTCCCGGCCGTGCCGGGTGACGGCCCGCAGCAGGACGCCGTAGTCGTTGTTGACGGCACGGTCGGCGCCGACGCTGACGGCGGCCCGCAGCTCCTGGCCGGGCTTGACGTCGACCCTGTACCAGCGGTGCTCGCCGAACGTCTCACGGTCGGTGTACAGGCCGGGCCGCAGCTGCGGCGCGCTCGCGCAGCTCGCGGCGCCGCTGGTGGCCACCGGGACCACCACGGGGTCGGCGGCGCGGTCCACCGACTGCTTGACGCGGTCCTTGAGCTCGTCCTTGTGCTTGACCGAGGTGTACGTGCCGCCGGTCGCCTGTGCGATGCAGGTCAGCTGGTCACGCGTCTTGGCGTCCGGGTTGAGGCCGAGCGTGTCGATGACCAGGTGGATGCCCTGGGCGGCGATGTCGCGCGCCACCTCGCACGGGTCGAGCGGGGCGCAGGTGTCCTCGCCGTCGGTGATGAGCACGATCCGGCGGGTGGCCTCGCCGCCCTTGAGGTCCTGCGCCGCGCCCTGGAGCGCCGGGCCGATCGGCGTCCAGCCGGTCGGGGCGAGGGTGGCCACGGCCGTCTTGGCGTCGGTGCGGTCGAGCGGGCCGACCGGGTACAGCTGGCGGGTGTCCTTGCAGCCGACCTTGCGGTCGTTGCCCGGGTAGTTGGCGCCGAGCGTGCGTATGCCGAGCTCGACCTCCGGCGGGACCGAGTCCAGTACGTCGTTGAAGGCCTGCTTGGCGACGGAGATCCGGGACTGGCCGTCGATGTCGCGCGCCCGCATGGAGCCGCTGACGTCCAGCACCAACTCGACCTTGGGTGCGGCCTTCTGCGCGGACGGCCCGTCGGCCGCGACCGCGTCGGCCGGGAGGATACCGGTGGCGAGGGTGGCGAGCAGCGCGCCCACCCCGGCCGCCAGCCGTTTTCTGGTGATCATCGCCGGATCCTATGGAAGATCGGATCCCCGCCCAAATCCGGCGGGCGGGTTCCGGCGCCGAGGTGCCCGGGCCGCCGCGGCCGGCCGGGGGCCGCCCGTCAGGGATCGACGCGCTTGACGCTCTCCAGGAGCATGTCCAGCCACTCGGTGACCTTGTCCCGGTGCTTGTCCGTGGGGAGTTGGGCGGCGCGCCAGGCGATGCCGCGCACCCCGTGGTCCTGGAGCAGCCGCTCCAGCGGGTCCTGGCCGTCGGGGGCGAGCGCGTCGAGTTCGCGCTCCCGGTCGTGCTCGCGGGCGGCGAAGGCGTGCAGCAGCTCCTGTTCGGTGCGGAGCAGGGCGTCGGCGAGGGCCTCGCTGTCCTCGGCGGTGAGATAGCCCGCGTGGACCTTGAAGAAGCGCTGGATGGCGTCGCAGTGCTCCATGGTGGGGCGCCGGTCGCCGTTGATGAGCGCGCCGGCCTGCTGCCGGGACATACCGGCTCCGGCGGCGATCTCCTGCTGGGTGTAGGGGCGGCCGTTGGGTTTCAGCCGCGAGCGGCGCAGCGCCGCGAACCGCTGGAGGAACCGGGCCTGCACGTCCGGCTCACCGGCCTCCCGGCCGTCGAGCAGCGCCTGGACCACCTCGGCCGGGACCCCCGAGGCGTCGGAGAGCTGATGGACGTCGAAGACCTCTGCCTGGCTCATTCCGAGCTTGCGGGCCAGGTCGCCGACGCGGGCGGCGATGTCCCCCAGCGGGCCCGTGGCCGCCGGTCCCGGATCCGAGAAGCCGTCCGTCACCAGTCATTCTCCTAGATCACACGAGGTGCTCCACACAGCTCGGACACACAGTGAATATGTCGGGAGGCTACTTGCATACGCGGGGGAGAACCAGAACTTGCCACAGCTGTGGCGTATTTGAGGCGTTCTCGGGCCGGAATGCCACGATGGTTGACATTGTCTTGCGGACGGGAGCAGGATCGCAGCACGGTGCGAAGATCGACCGCTGTGCCATGAGGCCGCTGGGCCACGAGGACGCGGGGGACGGCAGGCGCACCGCGTGCCTGCAAGAGGAGTCGCGTTCTCGATGGTGGAAGAACCGTTGGTGAACAGGTCAACAGGCCCCGTGCCGAAGGAGGTGCGGGAAACCGCCGCCCCCGCCGCCGGCCGGTGGGGCGCCGAGGCGCGCGCCTACGTCGACGACCACATCGCGATGATGGACGCGACGGACCTGCCGTCCTTCCTCGTCGACCGCGGCTGGAACGTGGTGCACGCCAACTCCGCGTACGACACGCTCTTCCGAGCCGTGGGCCCCCACCCCACCGCGATGCCGCGCGACAACTTCCTGCGCTTCGTCCTCTTCCACCCGCACGCGGGCACCGTGCTCGCCCAGCACGAGACGAGTTGGTGCCTGCCGATGCTCGCGCAGCTCTCCAGCGCCCTGGAGCAGGACCCGCACGACCCCGAACTGCGCGCCGTGCGGCGGGAGATATCCGACGACCCGCTGATGAGCGCGGCCTACCAGCAGGGCCTGCCGCACTGGATGCGGATGGTCGGCGCGGCCGCCGTGGAGCACGACGGCGCCGTCCGGGCGGTGCGCCACCCGGACCCCGGCTGGGACGCCGTGGAGTGCCGGGTCCTCGACGAGTCCTCCGGCACCCTGGGCGAGCTGGGGCTGCGCCGGGTCACCCTGGTCCTGCGCCGCGAGCCCGCCGCACCCCGGGCGCACGAGCCCCGGAGCGCGCCCGCCCGGAGCGCGCCCGGCAACGTCGTGACCACCCGGCGCCGGGGCCATCTGAGTGTCGTCCGCGCGGACCCGGCACCGGCCGGAAGCTGACCGGAGCCCGCCGCGCCGACGCGAGGGCGCTGGCCGCCCCGCGCGGTGCCGGGGTGACGCCGGTGGAGCCCGGGCGACCCGGGTGAAAGGGGAGTGCGCCAGGGGCGCGTGAAGCTCGGCTGTTGGTCCGCTTAAGAAATCCTCGATGGACGGAGCGGCTCCTGCTCGGCAGATTGGTGATCAGCCATGGAACCATGGCCCTTTCGCCCCTCTTTGTACGTCCCGGGAGCCGCCCGCCATGAAGGCCCTTGTCAAGCAGCACGCCGAACCCGGACTGTGGCTCATGGACGTCCCGGAGCCGGAGACCGGCCCCGGCGATGTGCTGATCAAGGTGCTGCGCACCGGCATCTGCGGCACCGATCTGCACATCCGCTCCTGGGACGGCTGGGCGCAGGGCGCGGTCACGACCCCCCGCGTCCTCGGCCACGAGTTCGTCGGCGAGGTCGCGGCCATCGGCGCCGACGTCCAGGACATCGCGGTCGGCGACCTGGTCAGCGGCGAGGGCCACCTGGTCTGCGGCAAGTGCCGCAACTGCCTCGCGGGCCGCCGCCACCTGTGCCGCTCCACCGTCGGCCTGGGCGTGGGCCGCGACGGCGCCTTCGCCGAGTACGTGGCGCTGCCCGCCTCCAACGTGTGGGTGCACCGCACCTCGGTCGACCTCGACGTCGCCGCGATCTTCGACCCGTTCGGCAACGCCGTGCACACCGCGCTCTCCTTCCCGCTGGTCGGCGAGGACGTCCTGATCACCGGCGCGGGCCCGATCGGCATCATGGCCGCGGCCGTGGCCAAGCACGCGGGCGCCCGCAACGTCGTGATCACCGACGTCAGCCCCGAGCGCCTGGAGCTGGCCCGCAAGGCGGGCGCCACCCTCGCGGTGAACGTGGCGCAGTCCTCGATCGCGGACGCGCAGCGGCAGCTGGGCTTGCGCGAGGGCTTCGACATCGGCCTGGAGATGTCCGGCCGCGCCGAGGCCATGCGCGACATGATCGACAACATGACGCACGGCGGCCGGATCGCGATGCTCGGTCTGCCCGCGCAGGAGTTCGCCGTCGACTGGTCGAAGATCGTCACCTCGATGATCACGGTCAAGGGCATCTACGGCCGTGAGATGTACGAGACGTGGTACGCGATGACCGTGCTGCTCGAAGGCGGCCTGGACCTGAGCCCGGTGATCACCGGCAGCTACGCGTACCAGGACTTCGACGCGGCCTTCGACGAGGCCGCCACCGCCCGCAGCGGCAAGATCATCCTCGACTGGACCGCCTGAGTCCCCTCTCGGCACCTAGGAGCCCGAAGCATGTACGCGTCCGTCCGCGACGACCTCCGCAAGACCCTCGACGAGATCCGCGAAGCCGGTCTCTTCAAGCCCGAGCGGGTGATCTCCACCCCGCAGAACGCCTCGGTCGCCGTGCCCACCGGTGAGGTCCTGAACTTCTGCGCCAACAACTACCTGGGCCTCGCCGACCACCCCGAGGTGGTCGCCGCCGCCAAGGAGGCGCTGGACCGCTGGGGCTACGGCATGGCCTCCGTCCGCTTCATCTGCGGCACCCAGGACGTCCACAAGGAGCTGGAGGCGCGGCTCTCGGCTTTCCTCGGCCAGGAGGACACGATCCTCTACTCGTCCTGCTTCGACGCCAACGGCGGGGTCTTCGAGACCCTCCTCGGCGCCGAGGACGCGGTGATCTCCGACGCCCTCAACCACGCCTCGATCATCGACGGCATCCGTCTGTCCAAGGCCGCCCGCCACCGCTACGCCAACCGCGACATGGCCGAGCTGGAGGCGAGGCTCAAGGAGGCCTCCGGTGCGCGCCGCCGCCTCATCGTCACCGACGGTGTCTTCTCCATGGACGGCTATGTCGCCCCGCTCCAGGAGATCTGCGACCTGGCCGACCGCTACGACGCGATGGTCATGGTCGACGACAGCCACGCGGTGGGCTTCGTCGGCCCCGGCGGCCGGGGCACGCCCGAGCTGCACGGCGTCATGGACCGCGTCGACATCATCACCGGCACCCTCGGCAAGGCCCTCGGCGGCGCCTCCGGCGGCTATGTCGCCGCCCGCGCCGAGATCGTCGCCCTGCTGCGCCAGCGCTCGCGCCCGTACCTCTTCTCGAACTCGCTGGCCCCGGTGATCGCCGCCGCCTCGCTCAAGGTCCTCGACCTGCTGGAGTCGGCGGGCGACCTGCGCGAGAAGCTCACCGCCAACACCGCGCTCTTCCGGACGCGGATGACCGAGGCGGGCTTCGAGATCCTGCCCGGCGACCACGCCATCGCGCCGGTCATGATCGGCGACGCGGCCGAGGCGGCCCGCATGGCCGAGCTGCTCCTGGAGCGCGGGATCTACGTGATCGGCTTCTCCTACCCGGTGGTCCCGATGGGCCAGGCCCGTATCCGGGTCCAGCTCTCGGCCGCGCACTCCACGGCGGACGTGGAGCGGGCGGTGGCGGCATTCGTCGACGCCCGGGCGACAATGGCCGGGTGATCGACCCGCGCCGGCTCCGCATCCTGCGCGCCGCGGCGGACCACCGTACGGTGACCGCCGCGGCCGCAGCGCTCTATCTGACCCCCTCCGCCGTCTCCCAGCAGCTCGCCGCCCTGGAGCAGGAGACCGGCCACACCCTGCTGACCCGCAGCGGCAGGGGCGTACGGCTCACCGCGGCCGGCGAGATCCTGCTGGAACACGCCAACGCGGTCCTGGCGCAGCTGGAGCGGGCGGAGGCGGAGCTGGCGGCGTACGCGGGCGGCGCGGCCGGTGACGTGACCGTGGCGGCGTTCGCCACGGGCATCGCGGAGGTGCTGGCCCCGGCGCTGGCCCGGCTGCGCGGGACGCATCCCGCGATCCGGGTCCGGGTGCGCGACGCCGAGGGCGACGCGTCGCTGCCGATGGTCCTGGACGGCGAGGCGGACCTGGCGCTGGCGGTGGAGTACCGGGGCGCCCCCCGGGCGGACGACCGGCGCCTGGTCCGGGTCCCGCTCTACGCGGAGCCCTTCGACGCGGTGCTCCCGGCCGGGCACCCGCTGGCGCACGCGCCGGAGGTGCGGCTGTCGGCCCTGTCCGAGGACGACTGGATCGGCCCGTACCCCGGCAACCCCTGCCACGACGTGGTCTTCCTCGCCTGTGAGCTGGCGGGCTTCGAGCCGCGCCTCATCCACTCCTCGGACGACTTCCGGGCCGTGGTGGCGCTGGCCGACGCGGGGGCGGGGGTGGCGCTGGTGCCGCGTTCGGCGCTGCGCGGCATGGAGCGGAAGGACACCGTGGTGCGGCCCGTGGCGGGTCCCGCCGCCACCCGCCGCGTCTTCGCGGCGGTACGCAGCGGCGCCGAGCACCACCCGCTGATCAGCCCGGTCCTGGACGCCCTGGCGGGGGCGGCGGAAGGTCTGACGACGGGCTGAGCCCGGCGGGGGAGTCCGGTCCGCAGGGGCGGGGCACGACGTCCCACCCGGGGTCGGCGCGAAGGGCGGTCGAAGAGGCTAGGTCCATGCCGGTGCCGTTCCAGTCAGCTGGCATACCACCAGGTAGAGCGGGATGGGGGGCGTATAGGGGCTGGTGCCCTCGGGCCGGTGGATCAATCGTCGTCCCGGGTGCGGCGGAACCTTGGCGTCCGGGGCGTAGCGGGCCGGGTGCGGCCAGCTCAGGTCCTGGTCCGAGCCCGCGGGGACGATCCACCACCAGCAGTCCGCGTCCGCGAAGACGCACCCCGAGCGGGGCAGCCGCGCCAGGACCCGGAAGCCGTAGGAGGCGGGCACGGCGACCGCGTCGCAGCCCGCGGACGCCGGGAGCGCCGGCGGCAGCACCAGTGTGCTGCCGCCGGTCGCTCCGGCGCCCCCTTGCGAGCCGGGCCCCCGAGGCCCCCCAGCCTCATCCCGGCCGCCTCTGGACAGAAGTGTGTGTGCGCTCATCGGCGTGTACGGCTCGCCCCGAGCCGGGCCCAGACGATCCGGCCGGTGCCGCGCGGCACGGCGTGGCAGCCCCAGGCGACGCTGAGCGCGTCGACGAGCAGCAGCCCCCGGCCGCGCTCCTCGCCGTCGTCGGCGTCGCACAGTGTGGGCCCGGTCGCGCCGTACCCCTGGTCGCGGACGGCGACCGTCAAGTGGCCGGTGGTGAAGGAGAGTTCGCAGGACACCAGGGTGCCCGCGGTGTGCACGACGGCGTTGGTGACGAGCTCGGAGACGACCAGGGCGGCGGCATCGCCGACCTCCTCGCCGAGGCCCCACCGGAGCGTGATCTCGGCCGTGTGGCGGCGGGCCGCGGCGGCGGACTCGGGCCGGGCCGCCAGATCGAAGGCGTACCGGCGGACGTCGGGTACGGACGGGGTGGGGGCCGCGCCTATGAGCTGCGGGACGAGCGCATTACCAGGGGCCACGACCGGGTCCTCACAGTGGGGTGGCGGCGTCGCTCGCGACAGCCGCATGTGCGGGCGTTCACCGACCTACCTTCCCCCCATCCGTGACACTTGGCAAGAGGCACTCTGAAAAATGCAGAGTGCTGTGTTCTGGGCTGAGGTGGCATGGCACACTGCTCGGCAACAGGGTTAGGGGAGGTCTGACGTGAGTGAACCCCGGTCCGCCCCGACCGTGGGGCAGGTCGTGCTGGGCAGACGCCTGCAGGATCTGCGCGAGCGTGTGGGCCTGCGGCGCGAGGAGGCGGCCAAGGTCCTCCGGGTCGCCCCCGCGACGATCCGCCGCATGGAGACGGCCGAGGTCGCTCTGAAGATCCCGTACGTCCAGCTGCTGCTCAAGGCGTACGGCGTCGGGGACGAGGAGACGGACCGTTTCATCGAACTCGCCGAAGAGGCGAACAGGCCGGGGTGGTGGCAGCGCTTTCACGACATCCTGCCCGACTGGTTCAGCATGTACGTGAGCCTGGAGGGTGCCGCCTCGCTCATCCGGACCTACGAGCCGCACTTCGTTCCCGGCCTGCTCCAGACCGAGGAGTACGCGCGCTCGGTGATGGTCAGCGGCGCGCTCGGGCAGACGAAGCCCGCCGACATCGAACGGCATGTGGCGCTGCGCATGGAGCGCCAGTCGCTGCTCACCCGGGCCGACGCCCCCAGGCTCTGGGTGATCATGGACGAGACCGTGCTGCGGCGGCCGGTGGGCGGCCGTGACGTGATGCGCGGCCAGCTCGACCGGCTGCTCGAAGCGGCCGAGCTGCCCCATGTGACGATCCAGCTAGCGGAGTTCGCGTCCGGGCACCACCCGGGGACCTACGGCCCGTTCGTCCTCTTCCGCTTCGCCGTGCCGGAACTGCCGGACATGGTCTACAGCGAGTACCTCACGGGCGCGGTCTACCTCGACGCGCGCCCCGAGGTGGCGACCCATCTCGAAGTCATGGATCGCATGGCGGCCCAGGCCGCGACTGCACGACGCACGAAGGAGATCCTGGCGGATCTCCGCGAGGAGCTGTGAATGGATCACATATACAACGGCATGCCGGCCCGCGAGCTGGGGACCGAGGGCTGGCACAAGCCGTGGAGCGGGGGCAACGGCGGCAACTGCGTCGAGGCCATGAAGCTGGCCGACGGGCGGGTCGCGGTGCGCCAGTCGGCCGACCCCGAGGGCCCCGCTCTGATCTACACCAGCAACGAGATCGCCGCGTTCATCCTCGGCGCCAAGTCGGGACAGGCCGACTTCCTGCTGACGTGATCCACCGGACGGCCGCCGCCCGCCCCTCGGGGCCCGGGCGGCGGCCGAGCCGTGTCGGAGCTCGTCTCAGCCCACGTCGAAGACGTTGGGCAGCCCGAGCCGGTGGCGGAACCGGTCGTCGCGCTTGAGCGGCTCCAGCTCCGGGGCGCTGTAGAGCGGGGTCACCGAGCAGCGCGGGGCGCTCGAACCGGCCCGGTCCAGCAGCGCGTTGGCGGCGAGGCGGCCCGAGGTGTTGGCGCCCTCCATCGTCGCCAGGTCGATGGGGACGGCCACGTAGTCGCCCGCCAGATAGAAGCCGGGGATCCGGGTGGCCGCCGAGGGGCGGTTGTGGAACGTGCCGACCGGGTGGATCAGCAGCTCGTCCTCGTTCCTCGGCTCGGGGGTGCCGATACCGGAGACGCCCGGGTCCAGGAACCACGAGTGCAGCTTCCCGTCGCTCAGCACGGTCCTGCCGGTGTCGTTGACCGAGGCCTTCAGCTGCGCCCAGACCTCGCGCGCGACCTCCTCGCGGGTGCACTGCTTGGCGGTCCTGCCGTACAGCATCCCGGGCTTGTCCCACTCGGAGATGTCCACCGAGAGGCAGTCCGCCACCGTCCCGTCGCCGAAGTCGGCGCGGAAGTCGTGGTGCGGCCAGTGCTCGGCCTGGGCGATGGCGGTGAGCGACCAGGGGGAGTCGATGCAGTCGAAGTGGCCGTGCACCCCGTCGGGCCGCTCGGTCAGATAGAACTGGATGCCCGTCATCCAGTCCGTGCGCAGCTTGTCGCAGCGGGCCAGCTGCGGGTCGGCCGCGCGCATCGCGGCGCTCCAGGTGCGCCGGGCGTGCTCCACGGGCAGCGCGCAGACGTAGTGGTCGGCGCTCACCGTGCGGTGCGCCCCGCCCGGGTCCTCGACCACCGCCCCCGTCACCTTCGAGCCGTCGTACGCGAACTCCCGCAACGTCCAGCCCACCTGGAACCGCACGCCGAGGGTGCGCAGATGCGCGACCCAGGGGTCGATCCAGGCCTCGTTGGTGGGCGCGTCGAGGATGCGGTCCAGGGGGCCGTCCGCGCCCCGGCCGAGCGCGTTGAAGACGAACGCCTCCAGGAGCGAGCCCACCGTGCGGGTGCTGGCCTCCTCGGCCTTGGTGGCGACGATGTTGCGGGTGACGCCGACGGCGAGGATGCGCTGGTACTCGTGGCTCATCCGGCCCGCCCTGGTGAAGGTCCACCACGGCGTGGCCTCCCACTGGGTGTTGCGGCGCTCGTCGCAGCTGGTCAGGAAGGTGAGGAGCCGGTCCGCGAAGTACGCGATCTCGCGGGCGGGCAGCCGCTGGAAGGTGCCGAGCACCCCGGTGAGGGCGCGCCGCAGCGCGTCGGGGGTGAGCTGCTGCGGGGTGCCGGACCAGGGCAGCGGCAGCCGCAGGTCCTCGTAGCCGGTCCGGGCGAACATCATCTCTTTCGGCGCGACCAGGTTGTCCCAGACGCCGTGCGCGTTGCCCGCGAAGGGGATGCGCCGCATCGTGTCGGGCAGGTTGTGGTAGATCCCGGGGATGAACCGGAAGCCGTGCTCGGCCGGGAGCGGTCCGCGCCCGCCCCGGGCGCTGTCCGGGACGTCCATGCTGCGCGCCTTGCCGCCGAGCGCCCGGCGCTCGTAGAGCGTGACCTGGAAACCGCGTTCGGCCAGCTCGTGGGCGGCGGTCAGACCGGCCACGCCGCCGCCGAACACCGCCACCGACCGCCCGGCCGCCGCCGCGGACCCCGCACGGCCCGCGGCCGCCGCGGGGGCGGCCGTGTCGAGCCCCAGGGCGGTCGCCGCGCCCGCCACCGCCGTCCCCGCGACGAATGTGCGCCTCGTACTGCCCGAACGCTCCATGATGCCCCCTATTACCGGTGGTAACGGTCACGTCGGCGCAGGAGCATACGGCCGCGGCGGTCAGCCCGGAAGAGACAATCGAGCCCGGTGTTCCCCGGGCGTACGGCAGTTGCCGCCGTCCCGCCCGTCCCGCCCGGGCCGCGCGGCCGTACGGGAGCGGCCCCGAGCGGATGTGGTCAGATAGGGGCATGGCTCGTCGCACCCCCCGCCCCGCCCGCCCCAAGCCCCCCGTGGACTGCCCCTGCGGGCTCCCCGCGCCGTACGTCGAGTGCTGCGGGCGCTACCACGCCGGGCAGGCCGCGCCCACCGCCGAGGCCCTGATGCGCTCCCGCTTCAGCGCCTTCGCGGTCCAGGACGAGCCGTACCTCCTGCGCACCTGGCACCCCGACCACCGCCCCGCCGCCGTCGACTTCGACCCCGGGATGCGCTGGACCCGCCTGGAGATCCTGGACACCAAGGACGGCACCGCCTTCCACACCACCGGCGAGGTCGCTTTCCGCGCCCACTACACCGAGGGCGGCGGCGAGGGCTCGCTGCACGAACGGAGCCGATTCGTCCGGTACGAGGGTGCCTGGGTGTATCTGGACGCGGTGTTCACGAGCTGAACCGGATCGCGGCTTTCGGCGTCTTTTCCCGTGAACGGCCGCGATGGCCGGGATCAGGGGGAGAACATGTCCGACATCGCCGGGGACGAACTCGTCCCGTACACCGATCGCCTGCCCGTCCCGAAGGTGCTGCGCCCCGCCCGGGGCGAGGTGCGCCGGGAGACCGAGATCGCCGTGCGCCCCACCTGGGTGCGCCTGCACAGCCAGCTGCCGCCCACCCTGATGTGGGGGTACGACGGCACCGTGCCCGGCCCCACCATCGAGGTGCGGCGCGGGGAGCGCGTACGGATCGCCTGGACCAACCGGGTGCCGCGCGGCAGCACGTACCCGGTCACCGCCGTCGAGGTGCCGCCGCGCCCGCAGGGCACCCCGCCCGCCACCACCGAGCCGGGCCGCGGGGACGCCGAGCCCAGCGCGGACGTGGCGGCGCTGCCCGCCTGGACCGTGACGCATCTGCACGGCGCCCAGACCGGCGGCGGCAACGACGGCTGGGCCGACAACGCGGTGGGCGAGGGCGACGCCCAGCTCGCCGAGTACCCCAACGACCACCAGGCCGTGCAGTGGTGGTACCACGACCACGCCATGAACATCACCCGGTTCAACGTCTACGCCGGGCTCGTCGGCACGTATCTGGTGCGCGACGAGGAGGAGGACGCGCTGCGGCTGCCGCACGGCAAGCGGGAGATCCCGCTGATCCTCGCCGACCGCAACCTCGACACCGACGAGGACGGCCGCCTCGACGGGCGGCTGCTGCACAAGACGATCGTCGTCGACCCGAAGAACGCCGAGACGGGACGGCCGGTCACGGCCCCCTTCACCGGCCCCTTCACCACGGTCAACGGCGTCATCTGGCCGCACCTGGACACCGACGCCGCCTGGTACCGCTTCCGGCTCGTCAACGCCTCCAACGCCCGCATCTACGACCTGGTGCTCCTGGACGAGGACGACAACCCCGTGCCGGGGGTGCTCCACCAGATCGGCAGCGACGGCGGACTGCTGCCCGCCCCGGTGGCGGTCGGCTTCGACGCGGCGCTGCCCGCGCTGACCGTGGCGCCCGCCGAGCGCATGGACCTGCTCGTCGACTTCCGGGAGCTGGCGGGCCGCCGGCTGCGCCTGGTCAACAAGGGCGCGGGCAAGCCCGCCGGGGTGCCCGACCCGGTGAACAACGTCCGCTACCCCCACGTCATGGAGTTCCGGGTCCGCGAGTGCCGCGAGCGCGACGGCTTCGTGCTGCCGCAGGTGCTCTCCGGCTCCTTCCGGCGGTACGAGCACGGGCAGCTGCACCACGGCCACCGCCTGGTCGTGCTCACCCCGCCCGGCACCGTCGGGGGCGGTGGCCACCCGGAGATCTGGGAGATGGCGGAGGTCACCGACGCGCCCGACGAGCCGGTGGACGGCGTGATAAGGCTGCGGGGCGCCGACGGCACGGTGAAGACCTACCGGCGCATCGCCCGGACCTTCAACGACGGCCTCGGGTTCACCCTCGCCGAGGGCGCCTTCGAACAGTGGAGCTTCCTCAACCTCGGCGGCCCCGTCCACCCGATGCACATCCATCTGGCCGACTTCCAGCTGATGGGCCGTGACGCTTACACCGTGGCCGGGTTCGACCAGAAGCTCGGCGGCACCCGGACGCCGGTGGCCTACGACGCGGGGCGCCCGATCCCGCTCGCACCCAACGAGCGCGGCTTCAAGGACGTCTTCCGGGTCCCGGCGGGGCAGCTGGTGCGGGTGCTCGGCCGCTTCGACGGGGCGTACGGGCGGTTCATGTACCACTGCCATCTGCTGGAGCACGAGGACATGGGCATGATGCGGCCGTTCGTGGTGGCGCCCGCCGAGGCGCTCAAGTTCGACCACGCGGGCGGACACGGCGGCCACGACGGCCATGGAGGGCATACGGGCTGAGGCACGGAAGTTCCTCCATCTCGGGGCGCGGGGCGGGGCGGGGGCGGGGGCGAACCGGGGTGCGGCCGTCAGGGCCCGGCCGCCGCACCCACCGTCTCGCGCTCGGCCGGGGGGAGGCCGCCCGCCAGGTCCTCGGCGAGCAGCCGCTTGGCGATGGTGTCGGCGGCGGCCCGCAGCTCCGCGCTGCGCGGGCGGCCCCGGTCCCGCTCCAACCGCTCGTTGAGCCACTCCGACCAGGACGCACTGATCGCGTCGACCTCGCGCCGGCCCGCCCCCGTGAGCGAGAAGTAGGAGCCCTCGCGGGTCAGGAACCCCTCCTCGACCATCCGCTGGAAGACCGGCACCAGCACTTCCGGCGGCAGCCGGCGGCGGCCCGCGATCAGGCCGAGGCGCGCGTGCCCGACCATCCTGGTGAAGAGCTCCACCTGCATCACCGCCCAGGCGCCCGCGATGTCGAGCCGCGAGTCGGAGCGGGCCACGATGTGGCGGGCGGTGTCGGGGCCCGCGCTGCGGACGATCCTGCCGACGGACAGCTCCAGCAGCTTCTGCGAGTCCCCGGTGGACGGCTGCGCGAAGCCCTCGCCCATGTCGGTGGAGGAGGAGCGGGCGGAGTCGCGCAGCTCGACCTGCTTGAGGAAGAGCGCCACGAGGAAGCCGGCGGCCGCCACCGGCACGGTCCACAGGAACACGGTGTGCAGGGAGTCCGCGTACGCCCGGACGATCGGCTCCGCCGCGGCCGGGGGCAGCGACTTCAGGCCCTCGGGGGACTGCGCGGCCCGGGCGAGCGCCACCGGGTCCGCCCCGCCCGCCCGCGCGGCGGCGGCGATCCCGTCCGCCAGGTTGGGCTTGAGGGTGTTGGCGTAGATGGTGCCGAAGACCGCCGTGCCGAAGGAGCTGCCCAGCGTACGGAAGAAGGTCACCCCGGAGGTGGCGGTGCCGAGGTCGGCGTAGTCGACGGTGTTCTGCACGGCGATGGTGAGGACCTGCATGCACAGGCCGATGCCGAGGCCGAGGACGAACATGTACAGCGACTCCAGCCAGGCGCCGCTGTCCGGCCCCATCAGCGAGAGCAGATAGAGCCCCACGCCCATCACCAGCGCGCCGACGATGGGGAAGATCCGGTACTGGCCGGTCCTGCTCACCACGTTGCCGCTGAACACCGAGGCGATCAGCAGGCCGATCACCATCGGCAGGGTGCGCACGCCCGAGACGGTGGCGGAGTCGCCGTCCACGTACTGGAGGTAGGTCGGCAGGAACGTCATCGCGCCCAGCATCGCGAAACCGACGATGAAGCTGAGGACCGAGCAGACCGTGAAGACGGGGTTGCAAAAGAGCCGCATCGGCAGCATCGGCTGGGCGGCCCGGGTCTCCGCCCAGCAGAACAGGGCCAGCGCGGCCACGCCGCCCGCGAAGAGACCGAGGACGGTCGGCGAGGACCAGGCGTACTCGTTGCCGCCCCAGCTCGTCGCCAGGATCAGGGCACTGGCCCCGGCCGCGACGAGCCCGATGCCCAGGTAGTCGATGACCGGCTTGGCCGCCGAGCGGACCGAGGGAATGGTGCGGGCGGCGGCGACGACCACAAGGACCGCGATGGGCACGTTCACGTAGAACGCCCAGCGCCAGGTCAGATGGTCGGTGAAGAGCCCGCCCAGCAGCGGCCCGACGACGGTGGAGACACCGAACACCGCGCCGATCGCGCCCTGGTACTTGCCGCGCTCGCGCAGCGGGATGACGTCCGCGATCAGCGCCATCGAGGTGACCATCAGACCGCCGGCGCCGATGCCCTGGAGCGCCCGCCAGGCGATGAGCAGCGACATGTTGGTCGCAAGGCCGCACAGGAACGAGCCGGTGATGAAGACGACCGCCGAGACCTGGAAGACCACCTTGCGGCCGAAGAGGTCGCCGAACTTGCCGACGAGCGCCGTCGCGACGGTCTCCGCGAGCAGATAGGAGGTGACCACCCAGGACATGTGCGCGGCGCCGCCGAGGTCGGAGACGATCGTCGGCAGCGCGGTGCCCACGATCGTCTGGTCGAGCGCGGCCAGCAGCATCCCCAGCATGATCGTGCCGAACACGATGTTCCGCCGGCGGGCGTCCAGCACGGGCGGCGCGGCGGCTGCCGGGGGCGCGGTGTCGCTGGCTGTGCTCACACCGGCACCCTCACACCGCCGCAGGTGGGACGCATGCGGTGCGGGCCGTGCGGGTGACCGGACACGGACTCAGCCGGGCAGGGCCGCGCCCGTTCCGTCCGGTGTCCCCACGGGCGCCGGCGCCGGTGCGCACCGCAGCCTCGGCAGCGCCGGGACCGCCGCCAGGAACACCAGGGTGGTCAGGACGAACGGCCAGGTCAGCGCCTGGCCGCCGGCCGGGGCGAGCAGCGCGCTCAGCGCGGGGCCCAGGACGGTCGCGACCGCCGCCCCCGCCACCGCGAAGCCCAGGCTGAACCGGTCGGGGGCGAGCAGCGCCCCGCACAGGGCCATCGCCACCAGCACCGCGTTGTACCCCGTCGTCCCGTCCGCGATCCGCTCCGCCGGGGCGCCCAGCGCCCACGCCGTGAGGATGCCGACGGCGCTGCCCGCACACGCCATCGTCCCCGCGAGCCGGTCGGCGAGGAAGATCCCGGCGAGGAAGATCAGCCCCACGTACCACTGGGGCACCAGGAAGACCTGGGCGACGTTGGCGAAGAAGCCTTGCGCCAGCTCGCGCACTCCCAGCGCGACCGGCTCCTCGGCGGCGCGGGCGAGCGCGCAAGCGCCGTCGCCGTGGTGCCCCACCCGGTAAAAGCCCGGCGCCGCGAGCGTCATGGCGCTCGCCGTCAGACAGAAGGGGAGCGTCAGCGGCGGCAGGCCCCAGGGGCGCAGCACGGTGGCGGTGGCCGCGGTGACGACGGTGACCACCGCGCAGCCGCCCGCCGCGAGCAGTGCGGTGGACAGGTGCCCCGGCCCCAGGCCGACCGCGCAGCAGACGGCGACCAGACAGGCGTTGACCCCTTCGAGTCCGGCGGCGATCCTCGTCCGCTCCACGCCCAGGAGATGGGCGGTGGCGGTGCCGACGGCGGTGCCGAGCAGTCCGTACAGACCGTAGTGCCGGCCCGCCACGAAGAGCCCGACGCAGAACACCGCCCCGGTCACCGCGCTCGGCACCAAGTCCACCTGCGCCTGCCCCCGCAGGACGTGAACGGCGAACCGCCGCCACCGCGCGGCACGCTCCTGCCCCACTCGTGTCCCTCCCGTCCAGGGGCCCCGGCGGCCCAGGGCACTGTACGGGGGGCGGGGCCGGCCGGGGCAAGGGGTGCGCCCTGGTCGGAACCTCCCATGATCGCCGGTCCCGCTCGGTCGATCCGGTGGGATTGATTTCTGGTTACGCGGGGGTAAGTTGGCGGGTCAGTCAGCTCTCGTACCACCGGTTGGTGCTCCGTACCACTCCGCCCCGAGCCGAGCAGAGGAGTCGACGCATGGGCGTACGGAAAGATCTGAGGAGGGCCGTCCGGCGCGGTGATCCCACCGGGTCGGCCCGGGTGGAAATCGTGCGCCAGGGCGGTGAGGTGCGCGAGGTGCGGGTTGCCCCGCTCGCCGCGCCCGGGACGGGCAGCGTCGCCGACATCCCGTTCGCCAACGCCGCCGAGGCGCCGGACGCGGTGGCGCTGCGCCGCAGGCGCGGCGGGCGCTGGCAGCCGGTCACGGCCGCCGCCTTCGCCCGGGAAGTGGCCGACACCGCCAAGGGTTTGATCGCCTCGGGCCTCGAACCCGGCGACCGCGTCGCGCTGATGTCGCGCACCCGCTACGAGTGGGCCGTCCTGGACTTCGCGATCTGGGCCGCGGGCGGGGTGAGCGTGCCGGTCTACGCCACCTCATCCACCGAGCAGGTCGACTGGATCCTCGCCGACTCGGGCGCCCGGACGCTCATCGCGGAGAGCGGGGCCGAGGTGCGGACGGCCGGAGCGGCCACCGAGGGCCGCCGGGTCCTCGTCATCGAGGACGGCGCCCTGGCCCAACTGGCCATAGCCGGGCGGGGGGTGAGCGACGAGGAGCTCGGCAAGCGCCGCGCCGCACTCGGGCCCGAGACCCTCGCGACCCTCTGCTACACCTCCGGCACCACCGGCAAGCCGAAGGGCTGTGTGCTCACCCACGGCAACCTCTACACCGAGGCCGCCAACACCGCCGAGCTCGCCCACCCCGTCTTCAAGACGGCCGACGGCTCGCCCGCCTCGACCCTGCTCTTCCTGCCGCTCGCCCACATCCTCGGCCGCAGCCTCCAGATCGGCTGCCTGCTCGCCCGTATCGAGATAGGCCACTGGCCGAGCGTGAAGCCGGACGAACTACGGCCGCAGCTCAGGGAGTTCGAGCCCACCTTCATCGTGGGCGTGCCCTACCTCTTCGAGAAGATCCACGACACCGGGCGGGCCACCGCCGAGCGCATGGGCCGCGCAGCGTCCTTCGACCGCGCCCACCGGACCGCCGTACGCTACGGCGAGGCCGCCCTCGACCGCCTCGTGGGCACGGGGAAGGGCCCCGGCCCAGGGCTCCGGCTCGCGCATGCCCTCTACGACCTGCTGGTCTACCGGCGCGTCCGCAAGGAGCTGGGCGGCCGGCTGCGGTACGCCATCAGCGGCGGTTCGCCCCTCGACCGAGAGCTGAGCCTCTTCTTCTACGCCGCGGGCATCCTCGTCTACGAGGGCTACGGCCTCACCGAGACCTCCGCCGCCGCCGTCATCACCCCACCGCTCGGCCCGCGCCCCGGCACGGTCGGCCTGCCCGTGCCCGGCACCGCGGTCCGGATCGCCGACGACGGAGAGGTCCTGGTCAAGGGGCCGATCGTGTTCGGCGGGTACTGGAAGGACGCGGCGGCCACCGACACCGTCCTGGACGACGGCTGGTTCGCGACCGGCGACCTCGGCCGGTTCGACGAGGACGGCTATCTCACCATCACCGGCCGTAAGAAGGACATCCTGGTCACCTCCGGCGGCAAGAACGTCTCGCCCAGCGTCCTGGAGGACCGCCTGCGCAGCCGCCCGCCGGTCGGCCAGTGCCTGGTCGTGGGCGACAACCGTGCCTACGTCGCCGCGCTGGTCACCCTCGACCCGCAGGCGCTGGAGCACTGGCTGGCGGTGCGCGGGCGGCCCGTGGACACCCCGGTCGCGGCCCTGGTGGACGACGAGGAGCTCGTCGCGGACGTGCAGAAGGCCGTGGACCACGCCAACGCGGCCGTCTCACGGGCCGAGTCGATCCGCCGGTTCCGACTGGTGGCGGGGGAGTTCACCGAGGAGAACGGGCTGCTGACCCCGTCCCTGAAGGTCAGGCGGCGGGCGGTGGCCGCCGTGTACGCGCGCGAGATCGAGGAGCTGTACGAGCGGAAGTGAGAGGGGGGCCCGGTAAGGGGTCGGCCCGCTCGCGCAGACGCATCGCGCGCAGCACGATCTCGGTGGCGAAGCGGCGCTCGGGGTCGGCCAGCCGGTCCCCGAAGGCCGCGTCGAGGTTGCGCATGCGGTAGCGGACGGTCTGCGGATGGATGTGCAGCACCTCGCCGATCTGGGCGGCGGTGCCCCGGGTGGCGAGCCACGCCCGCAGGGTCTCGGTCAGACGCTCGCGGCGGGTCTGCGTATGGCCCTGGAGCGGGGCCAGTTCACGGGACGCCAGCAGCTCCACGAGCGCCGGGTCCGACATCAGCAGCAGCGTGACCAGATGGTCCGCGCTGTGCACCACGGGCTCCTCGGTGATCACCCCGGACAGCGCGAGGCCGAGCGCCTGGCGGGCCCAGCGCAGCGAGTCGGCCGCCCCGGCCGGCGCCACCGTGGGCCCGGCCGCCGCACGCGCCCCGCCGAGCGCCTCGACGAGGGACGCCTGACGCTCCTCGTGCAGGGCGCCCGGCACCAGCAGATACGGCTGCGGGTCCCCGAGGTCCATGAGCACGTCGTCGTGCAGGGCGGTGCGGGCGGGGTGGGCCCCGGCGCTCAGCGCGACCAGGGTCAGCTCCTCCGGGAGCTGCCAGCCCGCCCGTTCGGCCAGCTCCACCAGGGTGGCCCGGGGGGTACCGCCGCCGGAGGCGATCAGCCGCAGGATCTTCCTGCGCAGCTCGTCCTGGTTGTCCCCGGCCGACGACCTGGCCTGGAGGTAGCCCTCGCCGGCCAGCGCCTCCAGCTGGTCCACGTACGCGAAGAGGGTGTCCGCGAAGGACAGCATGAAGACGGGGGAGAGGTTGTAGCGCTTGCCCAGCTTCTTGGTGTGGCGCAGCGCGACCCGCGCGCCGACCCGGAAGGTGCCGCGCAGGGTGTCCAGGCTGCCGCCCCGGGAGGCGGCGAACCGGCCGAACGTACGGATCATCTCGTCGCGCAGCGGCGACGGCACCGAGGGCCGTACCACCTGGTCCACGAAGATGGTCAGGCTCTGCTCGATCGCCGAGTGCACGAACCGGCCGTGCGGACCCGCGAAGACCTCCGCGAACTCCGGGTACGCGCGGACGACCTCGGTCTTGATCTCGTCGAGCAGCGGGGGGAGTTCGGGCCACATGATGGTGGCGAGCTCCCGGGGGATCGGACCCAGCTGCTCCGAGGAGGCCGATGCGTGGAGGGCGTTCGGCATGCGCTGTCCCTTTCACTGGCCGGGACGTACGGCTCGACGTTCGGCTCGGGTGGGCGACGCACCGTGGGCCTTCTGCGGGGCCGACGTCAACTCACAACATCTGCAACATAGACCAGCCCGCTCCCGAGGGCACCCGTGCGTACGGAGGAAATGTGTGCCCCGTGACGGGTTCTCGTTGCGGCCGGACACAAAGATGCTCGCCCCGGCGCGGAAGGGGCAATGGGATGGCCCGAACACGGCTGAAAACGTTGACCTGTGGACGAATTTCCGGGCGCGGCCGGACGAGGGGCAATAACGTGCGTGCGCGTGGCGGCCGGAAGACCGGGCGGCCGGATTCAGCCGTCGGGTATTGCACCGCCCGATTCCGCGCGCGTAGCGTCCTCGGTGCCCCGGGGCAGACGGCACTCGCCGCCCCTCACGGCGGGCCGCCGCCCGCTCCCCGGCGGCGCGGCCCACGCCCCCAGGGCTGCGGATCCCGGCGGGGCCCCGCGATCCGTCCCCCCCGGACCGCGGGGCCCCGCTCCTGCGTGCGCCCCGGTTCCGTACGCCTTCCGGTTCTGCGCGCGCCCCGGTTCTGTGCCGCCGTTGACAAGGCCGGCACCCGGAATTGTGGCGCCGGTGACAAATTGGCGCCGACGGGCGCGGAGATCGGAGATTCGCGCGGAAGCGGTATTGCGGCACGGGGTTACCCGTACGTAACGTCACGGCGACATCGGCCGTTCCCGGCGCCCGCAGACCCCCTATTCACAGGAGCCAAGCCATGGGCGGTGCATTCGACCGGCGTGGTGCCGTTATCGCCGCCGCGCTGGGCGTGACCGTGCTTCTCCTCGGCCTTGTTCCGGCATCGGGGACCATCGCGCGAAATCGGGAGACGGGTGTTCAGGCCCTTTACGACTGCGGGTCGGGCCCCGTCCGCCGGGCCGTCGCCGTGGGCTTCCTCGGCGTCTATCCGACGGACGGCCGCCCCGGGCAGCCGCTGCGGACCGAACGGTTCTCCGTACGCCCCGAGCTGACCTCGGAGGTCGCCGCCGCGCTCCTGCCCCCGGGCACCACGGCGGTCACCGGAACCGCCCGGCTGGCCGTGGAGGTCGCCCAGAACGGGGCGTCGGCCCGCGCCGACTGGGCGGGGCTCTCCGCCCCGCCTGCCTCCAAGGGCGAGGGGCTGCGGCCGGTGTTCACGGGCGAGGTACCGGCGATCACGGTGGGGAGGAGTGGTGAAGTGGTGTTGAGCGCGAGCGAGTTGACCCTGCTCCTCCAGGCAGCGCCCGCACCGGCCCCCCCTTCGGGGCCGCCCCCGGCCTCGCCTCCCGCCCCGCCGCCGGCCCCCGCCCCGGACCCCGTTCCCGCACCGGCCAGCGCTCCCGCACCGGCCCCCGCTCCCGCACCGGCCCCCGCCCTCTCCGCGTCGCCCGGCCCGGCGCAAACCCCCGCCTCCGCGGCGCCGTTGGAGCTGCGGTGCACCCCCGTGAGCCCGCCCGGCCCCCGGCTCGCCGCATGGACGGTGAGCGAGCCCACGGCCCCGGGCACCGCCACCGGCCCCACATCCGCCTCCACGACGCCTTCCCCCGCCCCCGGCGCCGGGGGCGGCGGGCCCGCGATCCAGGTCGGCCCCGCCCCGCTCGCCACCGCGCCCGTCTGCCCGGCCGACCCGCCCGCCGGGGAGCTCGACCCGAGCCGGCTGCCGAAGCCGCCGCCCGGCGCGGTCGAGGGCCGGCTGGGCGCCTCGCTCTGCGTGGTGGCCGTCGGCTACGCCACTGTCCACAAGCTGGGCAGCGCGATGGTCGTCAACGATCCGCACGGCAGCCCCGGTCCGATGCACCTCAACCTCGGCAAGCGCACGGTCAGCGCCCCGGACTACGACGAGTCGGACTCGGTGGGGCTCCTGCGCTTCCCCGACGCCTCTTCCACCTTCCTCACCTTCGGCTTCCAGCCCACCAGCGCGCTGGTCACCTTCGAGCCGGAGCCGGTGACCGTCGTCAACGTCCGGCGCGGCGAGACCTTCACCACCACCATCGCCTACCGGCAGCATCTGCGCGTCCACGACGTACGCCTCAACGGCGTACCGCTGGAGGTGGGGCCGCGCTGCCGCACCGTGCGGCCGTTCGACACCGTCCTGAGCGGCGCGTACAACTTCCTGACCGGCGGCATCCTCGACGGCCGGATCACCATCCCGCCCTTCGCCGGCTGCGGCAGCCGGGGCGAGGACCTGTCGCCGCTGTTCACCGCCGCCCTCTCCGGCCCGGGCAACGCCGTCCGCATCCGGCAGGGGCAGCTCGCGGGCGCCGGGAGCGCCCCGCCCGTCCCCGAACTGCCCCCGCGCTGAGGAGCCGCGAAGCCATGGGAATCGACGTGGTCGTCGAGGGGCTCACCAAGGCCTTCGGACGGCAGACCATCTGGCAGGACGTCACCCTGACCCTGCCCGCCGGGGAGATCAGCGTGATGCTCGGCCCCTCCGGCACCGGCAAGACGGTGTTCCTGAAGGCGATCGTCGGACTGCTCCGGCCGGACCGGGGCCGGGTCCTGGTCGACGGCGTCGACATGGCCAACAGCCGGGAGAAGGACATCTACGAGGCCCGCAAGCTCTTCGGGCTGCTCTTCCAGGACGGCGCGCTCTTCGGCTCGATGAGCCTCTTCGACAACATCGCCTTCCCGCTGCGCGAGCACACCCGGAAGAAGGAGTCGGAGATCCGCCGGATCGTCATGGAGCGCATGGAGGTGGTGGGCCTGGTGGGCGCCGAGCGGAAGCTGCCGGGCGAGATCTCCGGCGGGATGCGCAAACGGGCCGGGCTCGCCCGGGCACTCGTCCTCGATCCGCAGATCATCCTCTGCGACGAGCCGGACTCCGGGCTGGACCCGGTCCGCACCTCCTATCTCTCGCAGCTCCTCATCGACATCAACACCCAGCTCGACGCGACCATGCTGATCGTCACCCACAACATCGACATCGCGACCACCGTCCCCGACAACATGGGGATGCTGTTCTGCCGCGAACTGGTCGCCTTCGGGCCGCGCGAGGTGCTGCTGACCAGCGACGAGCCGGTCGTCGAGCAGTTCCTCAACGGGCGCAGGGCCGGTCCCATCGGCATGTCGGAGGAGAAGGACCGGGCGACCCTCGCCGAAGAGGCCGCGCACGCCCCGGCCCTCGGCCCGCCCGCCCGGCGCACCCTCGCCCCGCAGCTCGAACCCACCCCCGGCCTGCCGCCCCGCCGCGCGGTCCAGCGCCGCCGCGCCCGGGTGCGCACGCTCCTCGACGAGCTCGCGCCCGCCGCCCGCGCGGCCGTCGAGGCAGACCTGCGGGGCACGCCACCGGGCGGCCTCGACAGCACGCTCGTACGGACCCGGCCCCTGCGCACCTACGAGGGCGGGGGGCTGCGGTGACCGCCCCCGCCGAGTCCGGACCCGGGCCCGCCGGAGCGCCGGCGCCCCGGCCGCCGCTGCGCGTCCTCGACCCGCTGCGCGAGATGGGCAGGCTCTTCGCGCTGGGCCTCACCGTCGTACGGCTGACCTTCCGGCGGCCCTTCCAGACACGGGAGTTCGTCGAGCAGTTCTGGTTCATCGCCAGCGTCACCATCCTGCCCGCGATGCTGGTGACGATCCCGTTCGGCGCGGTCATCGCCCTCCAGGTCGGCTCGCTCATCCAGCAGTTCGGCGCCCAGTCCTTCACCGGCGGCGCCAGCGTGCTCGTCCTGGTCCAGCAGGCGAGCCCGCTGATCGTGTCGCTGCTGATCTCCGGGGTCGCGGGCTCGGCGATCTGCGCGGACCTGGGCGCACGGACGATCCGCGAGGAGCTTCAGGCCATGGAGGTCATGGGCGTCTCCCCGGTGCAGCGGCTCGTCGTGCCCCGGGTCCTGGCGGTCATGTCGGTCGGACTGCTCCTCAACGGTCTGGTCTCGGTGGTCGGGACGCTCGGCGGCTACTTCTTCGCGGTGATCGTGCAGCACGGCACCCCGGGCGCGTACCTCGCCGGCTTCTCCGCGCTCGCCCAGCTCTCCGACCTGCTCATCGGCGAACTCAAAGCCGTGCTCTTCGGGTTCATCGCCGGGGTGGTCGCCGCCCACCGGGGCCTCAGCCCCAAGGGCGGCCCGAAGGGCGTGGGCGACGCCGTCAACCAGTCCGTCGTCTTCACCTTCCTGATCCTCTTCTTCGTCAACATGGTCCTGACGGCCCTGTATCTGCGGCTCGTCCCGGCGAAGGGGCTCTGACATGGCGCTCCTGGACCGGGCCCGAGGCCGTACGCGAGAGGACGGCGCACCCGGCACACGCGAGCCGGGCAGATGGCTGAGGTGGCTGGACCGGCCCGGCGACGAGGCGCTCTTCCACCTCCGCGCCCTGCTGTGGATCCCGCGCGCGGTCCGCCGCTACCCCAAGGAGGTCCAGCGCCTGTTCGCCGAGGTCACCTTCGGCAGCGGGGGCCTGAGCGTCATCGGCGGCACCGTCGGCGTGATGATCGGCATCACCGTCTTCACCGGCACCGTCGTCGGCCTCCAGGGGTACGCGGCGCTCAGCCAGATCGGCACCGACGCCTTCACCGGGTTCGTCTCCGCGTACTTCAACACCCGCGAGATCGCCCCGCTGGTCGCCGCGCTCTCCCTCTCCACCACGGTGGGCGCCGGCTTCACCGCGCAGCTCGGCGCGATGCGCATCAACGAGGAGGTCGACGCCCTGGAGAGCATGGGCGTACGGCCCCTGCCGTACCTCGTCTCGACGCGGATCGTGGCGGGCACGGTCGCCATCGTCCCGCTGTACGGGATCGGGCTGCTGGGGTCGTTCCTGGCGTCGCGGGCAGTCACCGTCCTCTTCAACAACCAGTCCACCGGCACCTACGACCACTACTTCCACCTCTTCCTCGCCCCCACCGACGTGCTGCTCTCCTTCCTCAAGGTGCTGGTCTTCAGCGTTCTGGTGATCATGGCGCACTGCTACTACGGCTACCGCGCCACGGGCGGCCCGGCGGGTGTCGGCGTGGCCGTGGGCCGGTCGGTGCGGACCGCGATCGTGCTGATCAGCGTCGCCGACTTCTTCCTCAGCCTGGCGCTGTGGGGCGCCACGACCACGGTGAAGGTGGCGGGATGAGCGCGCCCGTACGGGAGCGGCCGACGGTGGCCCCGGTCCGGGCGCGCCCGGCGGACTCCGTGCTCGCCCGCCGCCGCAGACTGGCCGGTCTGCTCTATCTGCTGCTGCCCCTTCCGCTGGTCTGGCTCTCGCTCGCCTTCTACCACCACGACTTCGAGGACACCGCCCGCGTGACCGTGGAGGCAGGTTCGGTCGGTGACGAGATGCGTCCGCGGGCCGACGTGAAGCTGCGGGGCGTGGTCATCGGCCGGGTCGAGAAGATCGACACCGACGGCGGGACGGCCCGGCTCACCCTCGCCATGAAACCGGGGCAACTGCGCCGGGTGCCCTCGGACGTGTCGGCCCAGCTACTGCCCACCACGCTCTTCGGCCAGCGCTATGTGGCGCTCGTACCGCCCGCCCGGCCCTCCGCGAGGCCGCTGGCGCCCGGCAGCGTCATCCCCCGGGACCGCAGCCGCAACGCCGTCGAGCTGGAGACGGCGCTCGACCACCTGCTGCCGGTGCTCACCGCCGTACAGCCGCAGAAGCTGTCGGCCACGCTGACGGCGGTGGCGGACGCGCTGCGCGGACGCGGCGACAAGCTCGGCGCCTCCCTGGAGCAACTCGACGACTACCTGGGCAGGTTCAACCCGCTGCTGCCCGTGCTCAACCGGGACGTCAGGGAGTTCGTCCGGGTGGGCGAGGGGTACGCGCGGGCGGCGCCCGACATCGTCGACGCGCTCTACGACGCGACCACCACCAGCGCCACCCTCGCCGCCGAGCAGCGGCGCCTTGCGGCGGTCTACGGATCGGTGACCACCTCCTCCAGGGACCTCACCACCTGGATCCGGCAGAACCGCGACAACCTCATCCGCGTCACGGCCGCGAGCCGCCCCACCCTGCAGATCTTCGGCCGGTACGCGCCCGCCTTCCCCTGCACCCTCAAGACCCTGGCCGACTTCGTCCCCGCCATGGACCGGGCGCTCGGCAAGGGCACCGACGAGCCGGGGCTGCACGTGGACGTGACAGTGGTCCCCGACCGGGGCGCCTACCGCCCGGGCCACGACACACCGGCCTACACCGCCGGGGGCGGCCCGGCCTGCTACCCGGTGCCCTACGGCGGCGGCCAGGCGTCCGGGAGGGCTCCCACGAGCGCCGCCGCGCCCCTGGCGACCGTGGGCGGCGGACTCGGCGTCGCCAACTCGCCGCAGGAGAACACCCTGGTGAACGAGGTGCTGGCGGCCGGGGACCGGAGGATGCCCGCCACCTTGCCCGACTGGTCGAGCGTGCTCGCCGGACCGGTGCTGCGCGGCACGGACGTGAGGCTGCGATGAACCCGCCGACGACGGGCACGACGACGGAGGCGAGGACGAGGTGAACCGCGCGCCCCTCACCGGACCGCTGATCAAGTCGGCGGTCTTCGTCCTGGTCACGGTGGTGGCGACTGCCGTGCTGGCCCTGAGCATCAGCGACACGGGCGTGGGCGACAAGGACACGTACAAGGCGTGGTTCACCGACGCCACCGGGCTCACCGAGGGCGACTCGGTCCGGATCGCGGGCGTCGAGGTCGGCCGGGTCGAGTCGGTCGAGATCGTCCAGCGGCGGTACGCGCAGGTGCGGTTCTCCGTCCGGCGGGGCCGGGCCCTGCCCGCCTCCAGCACCGCCGCCGTCAAGTACCTCAACATGGTCGGCCAGCGCTATGTGGCGCTGGAACGCGGCGCCGGCCCGGTCGGAGAGCCGCCGCTGCGGCCCGGCGGGACCATCCCGCTGCGCCGCACCTCGCCCGCCCTGGACCTCACCCAGCTCTTCAACGGGTTCCAGCCGCTCTTCCAGGGCCTCTCCCCGGCCGAGACCAACAAGCTGGCCGGTTCGGTCGTCCAGGTCCTCCAGGGCGAGGGCCCGACCGTGGAGAGCCTGGTCACCAGCATCGGATCGGTCACCAGCACCCTCGCGGCGAAGGACGCGGTGATCGGTTCGGTCGTCGACAACCTCACCACCGTGCTGCGGACCGTCAACACCCGTGAGAGCCGGCTCACCGGCCTCATCGACACCCTCGACGAGCTGGTCTCCGGCCTCTCCGGTGACCGCAAACCCATCGGCCGGGCGGTCAGCTCGCTGGCGGCCCTGACCACCAGCACCGCGGGACTGCTGGACGAGGGCCGCGAGCCGCTGCGCGGCAGCATCGACCAGCTCGGCCGGGTCTCCGCCACTCTCGCCGACAACAGCCCGCTGCTGGAGGAGTTCCTGCGCCGCACCCCCGCCAAGATGCGGGCCCTGACCGGCGCCGCCTCGTACGGGAGCTGGCTCAACCTCTACCTCTGCGAGGCGAGGGTCACCGGCGTCGCCACCGACGACGGCAGCCCGCCCCCCACCGGCATCGCGATCAAGGACCGGAGGTGCCGCCGATGACCCCCGTACGCATCCGTGGACCGCGCCCGCCCGGGGCCGCCCGCAGACCGGTGGCCGAACGGCACCCCGTGGCGATCGCCGTCGTCGGGCTGCTCACCATGGCCCTGATCGGCCTGCTCGTCTACGACGTCGAGGCGCTGCCGTTCGTCGGCGGCGGCACCCGCTACACCGCCGACTTCAAGGAGTTGGCAGGGCTGCACCCCGGCGACGAGGTCCGGATCGCGGGCGTGAAGGTCGGCGAGGTGAAGACGGTCGGGCTCGACGGTCCCAAGGTGAAGGTGGGGTTCACCGTCAAGGACGCCTGGGTCGGGGACGCCAGCACCGTCGGCATCGCCATCAGGACGCTCCTGGGCTCCAAGTACCTCGCGGTCGACCCGCGCGGCACCGGGTCCCAGGACCCCCACCGGCGCATCCCGATCACCCGCACCACCTCACCCTACGACGTGCTCGACGCCCTCGACGGGCTGGGCGAGACGGTGGGCGAGCTCGATACGCGCACCCTCGCCAAGAGCTTCGAGACGCTCTCGGCCACCTTCCGGGGCACCCCGCCCAAGGTGCACAAGGCGGTCACCGGGCTGGCCGATCTGTCGCTGGCCATCGCGAGCCGGGACGAGCGGATCACCCGGCTCCTCAAGGGCACCGACCAGGTCACCAGGACCCTGGACGGCAAGAAGGACCGGGTGCGCGACCTGCTCACCGAGGGCGGGCGCCTCCTCGCCGAGGTCGGCTACCGCAGGGACGCCATCCACGGGCTGCTCACCGGCGCCCAGGAGCTGAGCGTCCAGCTCAGCGGTGTCGTGGCGGACAACCGGGCCCGGCTCGGCCCCGCGCTCGACTCGCTCGGCCGGGTCACGGCGGTGCTCTCCAGGAACAAGGCGAGCCTCGACCGCGTCCTGGCGCAGGCGGGCCCGTACTACCGGCTGGTCGGCAACACCCTCGGCAACGGCCGCTGGATGGACAGCTATCTGTGCGGCCTCGTCCCCCCGTCGTACCTGCCCCCGGGCACCGCGCCGCCCCGCGGCTGCATGCCCCCGAAACCGGCGAAGGGAAAAGGGAGTTGAGACTCTCACGCATCGCACCGACCAGGGTGCGCGGGCTCCTCGTCCTCGGCGTCGCCTTCACGCTGCTGCTCGCGGGGACCGTCTCGGCCGTCGCCGTGCGCGTCCTGGGCGACGACGGCGCCCTGCGCCTCACCGCCTACTTCGACCGCACGGTCGGCGTGCACGAGGGGTCGGACCTGCGCGTGCTGGGGGTGCGGGTCGGCAGCGTCGGCCGCATCCGCCCCGAGGGCACGCGGGTGCGGATGAGTCTGCGCGTGGACAAGGGCGTACGGATCCCCCAGCTCGTCCAGGCGGTCGTGGTCGCCCCCAGCGTCGTCTCCGGCCGCTTCGTACAGCTCAGCCCCGCCTACAGCGGCAGCGGACCGGTCCTCGCGGACGGCGCGGTCATCCCGCGCGAGCGGACCGCGACCCCCATGGAGATCGACGAACTCGCCGACAGCGTCAGCGCCCTCGTCGACGCGCTCGGCCCCACCGGCGCCAACAGCAAGGGCGCGCTCTCCGGCCTCATCGACACCGCCGCGAAGAACCTCAAGGGCAACGGCGACGCCGTCGGCCGTACCGTCCAGCAGCTCGGCGGCGCCGCCAAGGTCCTCGGCGGCTCCAGCGCCGACCTGGTCAGGACCGTGCGCCAACTCCAGTCGTTCGTCACCATGCTGAAGGAGAACGACGGTACGGTCCGCACCACCGAGCAGCAGCTCTCCGACGTCACCACCTTCCTCGCGGGTGAGAAGGACGACCTCGCCGCCGCACTGCGGCAGCTCGGGACCGCCCTCGGCCAGGTGAAGACCTTCATCCGCGACAACCGGGGCAGGCTCAGGCAGCAGGTCGACCGGCTCGCCACCCTCACCCGCTCGCTCGTGGACCAACGCGCCTCCCTGGGCGAGGCTCTGGACACCCTGCCGCTCGCCGCCGCCAACCTGGAGAACGCCTACAACCCGGCCATCCGCACCATCGACGGCCGCGCCGACCTCAACGAGCTCGGCCCGCTGCCCCTGCCCGCCGCCGAGACCTACGGGAGCCGCGCGCCGGAGGCCGGGCGATGAGGCGGGGCGCGGCGCGCGCGGGTCTCGCGCTGTGCGCGGCGGCCGTCGTCACCGGGCTCGCGATCACGCCGGGCGGCCTCGGGTTGCCGTCGTTCCGCGGCATCGAGGACCTGCCGCTGCCCGGCGGCGCCGACCTCGGCAGCCACCCGTACCGCGTCACCGCCGTCTTCAGGGACGTCACCAGCCTCTTCCCCCAGTCCGCCGTGAAGGTCAACGACGTTCCCGTCGGCCGGGTCGAGAAGATCACGGCGGGCGGCGACGACTGGCTGGCCCGGGTGACCATGCGGGTCAACGGCAAGGTGCGGCTGCCCGCCGGCGCCTACGCCAATCTGGAGCAGTCCAGCCTGCTGGGCGAGAAGTACGTCCAGCTCGTCGCCCCCAAGGATCTCGCCCCCCGCCCCGACCTCAACGACACCGCCGGCCCGCGCACCACCGGCCCGCGCACCGCCGCCGCCACCCGTGACCTCGCGCCGCTGGCGGACGGCGACGTCATCCCGTTGGCGCGCACCAACCGCAACGCGGAGGTGGAGGAGGTCTTCGGCGCCCTGTCGATGCTGCTCAACGGCGGCGGAGTGCAGCAGATCAACACCATCACCCGCGAGCTCAACCGCGCCCTCGACGGCCGCGCGTCCTCGGCGCGTTCCGTCCTCACCCGGATCAGCGCCTTCGCCAAGGACCTCGACACGCACCGCGGCGACCTCACGGACGCGCTCGGCGCCCTCGACCGGCTGTCGTCGACCGTGGCCGCGCGGGACGCCCGGGTCGGCACGGTGCTGGACCGGCTCGGCCCCGGCCTCACGGTCCTGCGCGACCAGCGCGGCTCGCTCGTCACCATGCTCAGGTCCCTGGACACGCTCTCCACGGCGGCCGTCGGCACCGTGGAGCGCACCCGGGCCGACCTGGTGGCCGACCTGCGCGCGCTCGCCCCCACCTTGAAGGGCCTGGCCGACGCGGGCCGGGACCTGCCCGCCTCGCTCCAGGTGCTGATGACGTACCCGTTCACCGACGAGGTGCTCAGCGGAGTCAAGGGCGACTATCTGAACGTCTACCTCAAGGTCGCCGCCGCCCCCGGCACCCTGATCCTGCCCGAGCACACCACGCCCGCGCCGACCGGGAACACCCTGCCACTGCCCCCGGTCGGGGAAGGCGGTGTCCGGTGATCACCCTCGGCACGCACATCAAGAACGTCGCCTTCCTGCTGCTCGGCGCGCTGGTGCTCGGCTACATCGCGGTGACCTACGCGGACCTCGGGCGCTTCGTCGGCGCGCCCGGCTCGTACACCGTACGCGTCCAACTCGGCGAGACCGGCGGCCTGTTCCCCGGGGCAGGAGTCACCTATCGGGGTGTCGACGTGGGCCGGGTCCGCGGTATCGCGCTGACCCGGGACGGCGTGGAGGCGCGCCTCGCCATCGACGACGGCACCCCGCCGATCCCCGCCGACCTGGACGCCAAGGTGGCCGGTCTGTCGGCGGTGGGAGAGCAGTACCTCGACCTCGCTCCCCGCACCGACCGCGGCCCCTACCTCCACGACGGCGACACCGTCGCCCGCCGGGACACCAGCACGCCCGCCCCCATCACCCGGCTCCTGACCGGCATCGACTCCCTGGCCGCGTCGGTGCCGACGGACGAGCTGCGTACGGCCGTCGACGAACTCGGCAGAGCCTTCGCCAACCAGGGCACCAACCTCCAGGTGCTCCTGGACTCGGGCAGCCAGTTCCTCAACGCCGCCGACCAGGCCCTGCCCGCCACCACCCGACTGCTCACCGACGGGGAGACCGTGCTGAGAACCCAGGCCGACAGCACCCGTGCCCTCACCTCCTTCGCCACCGGGGCCCGCACCCTCGCCCGGCGTCTGAAGGACTCCGACTCCGACCTGCGCCGGGTCATCGACGAAACACCGGACACGGCCGACGAGTTCACCGCGCTGCTGCGGGACACCGACCCCGGTCTGAGCGTGCTGCTCGCCAATCTGACCACCACCTCCGAGCTCCTGGTGACCCGGCAGCACGGCACCGAGGAGCTGATGGTGCGGCTGCCCCGGGTGGCCGCCGCGGGCTCCAGCGCGGTCGGCCCTGCCGGGGTGGACTTCGGCATGGTGACCACCTTCTTCACACCCCTGCCCTGCACGAAGGGGTACGAGGGCACCCGCTACCGCGACGGCCTCGACACCTCCCCGAACACCCGGGTGAACACCGGGGCGCGCTGCACCTCACCGGCCGCGAGCGGCCAGAACGTCCGGGGGTCGGGCAACGCCCCCAGGGGCCCGGTGCCCGCGCCGGCGGTGCCGGGCTCGCTGTCGGGCTCCTCGACGGGGTCGCCCACGGGCTCGCTGACGGGCTCCGGCGGGGCGAGCGGCGTGCTGGGCGCGCCCTCCGTGCCGCCGGACAGCCCCACGGGCCTCGCCGGACTGCTGGGGCTGGGGGAGTGAGGGCATGAGAGTCCGACGGCTCGCCTGGACCCTGGGACTGGTGCTCGCCCTGGCCCTGTGCGGGGTGTCGGCGTGGACGTACGCCCGCGCCCGGGGCGACGGCGATCTGGCGTACGCGCACAGCCGCGACGCGGCACTCGCCGACGGCCGCCGCCACCTCGCCCGGCTGAACTCCCTCGACGCCCGCGACGTCGACGCGGACCTGGCCGACTGGCTGGAGGCGACGACCGGTCCGCTCGGGGACGAGCTGCGCGCGACCCGCGCCAAGAGCGCCCAGGTCCTCAAGGAGCAGGGCACCACGACCCGCGCCGAGGTCACCGACGCGGCCGTCACCGAGCTCGACACCCGCTCCGGCACGGCCAGACTCATCGCGACCGTACGCGTCGAGGCGCGGCCCCGCACGGGCGCCCCGGCCACCGACCGCAAACGCTTCGAGGCGGGCCTGGCGCGCACGGGCCACGGCTGGAAGCTCACCTCCCTGACCGCGGTCGCGGTCGGGACGGGCTGAGGGGAGGGGCGACGATGACCACGACCGAGAAGCAGCCGGATACCCCGGCGCCCGCCGCCGAGGACCGGCCGAAGAGCGCGGCCCCCGCCCCCGGAGAGGGGCGGGACACCACGGTGGCTGCTACCGAGGAGCGGCTGGACGCCACGGACCCCGCTCCTGAGGAGCGGCCGGACACCACGGACCCGGCCGCCGAGGAAGCAGTCCCGGCCCGTCCCCGTACGCGCCGCCGCCTCCTGCTGCCGCTGCTCATCGCGGCCCTGCTGGCTGCGGGCGGAGTCCTCTCGCTGCTCGCCGGGCAGTCGAGGCACGACCCGGCCACCGCCAACCGCGCCCTGACCGACCGCGCGGCGACCGACGAGGTGCTGGCGGAGGTGGGGACGGCCGCGACCAGGGTGTTCAGCTACGACCCGGCCACCCTGACCCGCACCCGCGACGAGGCGCGCGTGCTGCTGCGGGGCCAGGCGGCGAAGGAGTACGACGCGCTCTTCGCGCAGGTCCGCCGACGCGTGGCGGAACAGCGGCTGACACTCACCACCAGGGTCGCCCGCGCCGGGGTCACCCGGCTCACGGCCACCCGTGCCGAGCTGCTGCTCTTCCTCGACCAGACCGGTGTGCGGCGCGGCGGCAGCGCGACGACGGTGGCCGCACAGCTTTCGGTGTCCGCCGCGCGCGAGGGCGGCCACTGGCGGATCACAGCGATCAAGGCCCGCTAGGGCGAGTGGGGAGGTGCCATGGCACGGAGGACATCGGCCACGCGCGGACGGCCGCCGCTTACGGCAGCAGCCGGGCTCGCGGCAGCGCTGGCCTGCGCGTTCGCGGTGTGGACGGGAAGTTCCTGGTACGCGGAGGCACATGACGAGCGGGCCGCGTTCTCCCGTACCAGGGACGAGGTGCTGCAAGCGGGGGAACAGGGCGTGCAGAACATGAACACCCTCGACCACGGCGACCTGGCCCACGGCCTCGACCTCTGGGAGGAGTCGGCCACCGGCGACCTGCTCAAGGAACTCAGGGACAGCAGGAAGCAGTTCGCTCAGCAGGTCGAGAAGGCCGGAACCACGACCACCGCCAAGGTGCTCTCCGGCGCGGTCACCGAACTCGACGAACGGGCGGGCCGGGCCCGGGTGATGGTCGCGACCCGCGTCACCGTGGTCGCCGCGGACCGGCGGACCAGCACCAAGGACAGCCGGATGCTCGGCGAACTCACCCGCACCCCGCAGGGCTGGAAGCTCAGCAGGCTGGGCCAGGCGCCGGTCGGCGACGCGGCCGCACCCTCCGCCGCCCCGTCCGGCGGTACGACCACCCCCAGCGGCAGCTGACCCGGAGGCCCGCGATGTCGACCACCCGCCACCTCGTCAACCGGCAGCGCCGCCTGGCAGCGGCCCGCCCGCCCGTCCCCCGGCCGACCGGTCCCGGGACCGCCGATCTGGGCCAGGCCCCGTCCGAGCAGGCCCCCTCCGGGCAGCGCCGGACACCCGCCCCCCGGCGTACCGCACGCGCAAACCCCGGCCCCGGCCCCGGTCCCAGGCCGCCCGTGGCCCGGCCCGTCAGGAGCCGGTTCCTGCCGTGGCCCACGGCCCTCGCCGCCCTGGCCGTACTGCTCTCCGCGTTCTCCGTCCTCGCTTACGTCCAGGGGGGACGCGGCGACAACGACGGCGCCGGGCACAACACCGCGCTGGCCGACACCGCCCGGACCAGCGAGGTGAAGGGCGCCGTCGAGGAGGCCGTGCGGGGGATCTTCTCGTACGACCACACCGACCCGGCCAGGACCGAGGCGGCGGCCGCGCGCCTGCTGACCGGCGCGGCCGTGACGCAGTACCGGAGCCTGATGGGGCCGGTCCGCGAGCAGGGGCCACGGCAGAGACTCGTGCTGACCACCACGGTCACCGACAGCGGCGTCGAGGTCGTCGACGGGGACCGGGCCCGTGTGCTGGTCTTTGCCGACCAGGCGAGTACCCGTACCGGCAAGGGCGGTGGCACCACCGTCGCCGCCGCGATGTTCGCCGTCGACGCGGTCCGCCGGGACGGCGCCTGGCGGATCGCCTCCCTCGACACCTTCCAGCGCGCACCGGGCGCCCCGACCGACCAGGGCAAGGAGTGAGGGCCGTGTTTCCTCGACAGCCGACCCGACGGCCGACCCGACAGCTGAAGCGGGCCGCGGCGCACCTCGCGCTGCTCGCCGCCGTCGCCGTACCGGCCACCGCGTGCGGCTCCTCGGCGCAGCCGCCGCCCGAGGTGGACTGGGCGGGCGGCGTCTGCGCGCACCTGGCGGACAGCGGGGCCGGACTCGCGGTGCCCACGGTCGACCGGACGCAGCCGGAACGGGCGAAGAGCCGGCTGGTCACCTTCCTCACCGCGCTCTCCCAGCGGCTCGGGGCGCTGCGCACGGACCTCCAGAAGGACGGGGCCCCGCCCGTCGACGGTGGCGCGAGCGCGCTGGGCACGGCCCTCGCCCGGCTGGACCGGGCACGTACGTCGGTGGGGGACGCGGTCACCACGCTCTCCCGGGCCCAGGTCACCGACGAGAAGTCGCTGAAGTCGGCGCTGGACGCGGCGGGTTCGTCCCTGAAGGCGGTGAGCGCCTACAAGGGTCCCGCCGACGACCTCCGGACGGACCCGAAGCTGCGGAAGGCGTTCGACGACAACCCGGACTGCGCGGCGGCCGTCAAGGCGGCCGGGGGCGGGGAGGGGGTGCGCGATGGCTCATGAGACGACTGGCCGTGCCGAACGCCCCGGCTCCGGGCGTCGCGAGCCCGGGCGCCACCCGGGGTCCGAGCGCTCCGGGGCCGAGCATCCCCGGCCCGAGCCCTGCGGATCCGAGCGTCCAGGACCCGAACGTCCCCGGCCCGAGCCCTCCGGACCCGACTGCCCCGGACCCGACCCGCACCAGCCCCTGTCTGAGCTCTCGCCCGGGCAGCGGCTGGCCGTCGTCGTCGCGGCGGGCGCCGTCGCCCTCGGGCTGCTCGTCCACACCGGCGCGACCTTCCTGCACCTCGCCCCGCGCAACGCGGCCACCGACGCCATCGGCGGCACGGTCAACGCCTACATGGCCCCCGAGTTCTCCCAGAGCTGGCAGCTCTTCGCGCCCGACATCACCCGCACCATGACGGCGGTCGCCGCCCGCGTCGAACTGCGCGCGGCGGACGGCACCCTGCGGACCGGGCCCTGGCGGGACCTGACCGCGCAAGACCTGGCCGAGCTGCGCGGCAACCCCCTGCCCAGCCGCATCCGCCAGCAACTCGCCACCGCCTGGACGAAGATGCTGACCTCGCACGACCCCCAGCAGCGGCCCATCGGCGCGGCCGGGCTCGACAGTGAGCAGTACCTCAAGCGCCTCGCCCTGTCCCGGATGCCCGCCACTCCGCGGGGGGCGCGCGTGGAACGGATCCAGTTCCGCTCCACCGACACCACCGTCCCGCCCCCGCCCTGGAAGACGCGCGCCCCCCGCACCGCGCCGGTGGTGCGCCTCTACCCGTGGTGGCCGGTGGGCGCCGCCGACTTCGCCGAGGGGCGTACGTCATGAGCGTCATGAGACCTCACCCGGCTGCCGACGGGGCGGGGCCGTCGAGGCTCGACCGGATGCTGGGCCGGGCGTGCGACCCGCGCGTGTGGGCCCATCAGAGCGCGGCCGTACGCATCGGACTGGCCGGGATCTGGCTGCTGCTGCTCGTCCACGAGTTCTGGCGGCGCCGGAGCATCTGGGGGCCGGACGCACCGTGGAGCCGGCGTCTCGCGGAGCACGCGCTCGACCGCAGCCACGCCTTCAGCGTGCTGCGCTGGTCCGGGAGCGAGCTGTGGTTCGAGGTGTTCTACCTGCTCTCGGTGGCCGTCGCCGTGGCGCTCCTGCTCGGCTGGCGCACCCGGACGACCTCCCTGCTCTTCCTCATCAGCGTCCTCTCCCTCGACCACCGCAACGAGAACGTGCTCAACGCGGGCGACACCATCTTCCGCATCACCGCGGTCTACCTCGTCTTCACCCGGTGCGCCCAGGTGTGGTCGCTGGACGCGCGCCGGCGCGGGCGCGTCGCGGAGACGGGCGACCGTACGGGCACGGCGCTGTGGACGGGCTGTGGCCTGGTCCTCGTCTGGTCGACGCTCCTGGGGCTGCTCGGCGGCGGCTGGGCGCTGCTGCTGTGGGGCTGCTGGACGGGCCAGGCGGTGTGGCGCGGGATGCGCGGCCGTCCTGGCGTGCGCCGCACGCTGGAGCTGATCGGCCATCTGCTGCACAACGGCGCGGTGGCGATGATGATGATCCAGCTGTGCCTGCTGTACGCGTCGGCAGGCTGGTACAAGATCCAGGGCGCGCCCTGGCAGGACGGTACCGCCGTGTACTGGTCGGCCGGGCTGGACTGGCTGGAGCCGTACCCCGCGCTCTCGCACGCCCTCTCCTCACACGCCCTGACCGTCCTCGCCCTGACGTACGGAACGGTGCTCGTGCAGGTCGCCTTCCCCTTCAGCCTGCTCGACCGGCGGGTCAAGAACGTCCTGCTGGCGCTGCTGTTCGCCGAGCACATCGGCATCGGGCTGCTGCTCGGACTGCCGTACTTCTCGCTTTCGATGATCGCGGCCGACCTGGTTTTCCTGCCGACCGGGTTCCTGGTGGCCACGGGGGAGTGGGCGGGCGTGCTGCGGCGGCGCCTGAGGGGCGGCAGACGGCCGGCCCCCGACGCCTGGGGCGCGGAGGCCGGCCTGGCGGCCCGCTCGGAGGAAGGGGAGGGCGTCACCCCTTCTTGGCGAGCGTCATGCTGATGGTGTTGCCCGGGCCCGAGGTGAAGGCGCTCAGGATGTCGTTGAGCGCGCCGCAGCTCTTCAGCGGGGGCAGGGTGTAGGTGCCCTTGAGCTTGCCTCCGCTCAGCGGGTCGAACCTGCCGTCCGAGGTGAGGTTGATGTCGGCGGCGGTACCGCTCTTGCAGTCCGCGCCGCCGCCCAGCGGGATGCCGAAGACGGCTATCTGGGGGAGCTTCACGTACATGCTCGACCTGGTGGTGAGGTCACCGGCGGTGTTGAGCGTGCCGTTCGTCCGGCCCACCTGCTGGAACTCGATCTTCGCGGTCGCCGGGAGGAACCCGAGGATCGAGAACTTCCCGGAGGTCGGGTTCAGCGTCAGGTCCGCGTTGTACGTGCCCGAGCCGAGGTCGAAGTCGGCCTCGATCCCCCCGGCCAGCGCGGCGGTCCCGTTGGCGGCCTTGATGGTCGAACTGCCGGTGAGGCCGTAGCTCAGGTGGACGGGTGGGTTGGGGTTGGTGGGGTCTGTGGGGTTGGTCGGGTCAGTCGGGTCAGTCGGGTTGGTGGGGTTCGTTGGGTTGGTCGGGTCGGTTGGGTTGGTGGGATCCGTCGGGTTCGTTGGGTTGGTCGGGTCGGTCGGGTCGGTCGGGTTGGTGGGGTTCGTTGGGTTGGATGGGTCAGTTGGGTTGGTGGGGTTCGTGGGGTCGGTTGGGTTGGTCGGGTTCGTGGGGTTGGTCGGGTCGTTGTCGACGACCTTGAAGCGGTGCAGGGTCTTGTCCGTCGACGTCAGGGTGCACGCCGCGTCGAACGTGTCCTTCCCCGTGACCAGTTGAACCGGCTTGCCGTTGGCATCCCGCGCGATCATGTCGTGCAGTGCGATGTTGTTGACGTCGATGCTGCCGTCGCCGGTCCGGTCGAAGGTCAGCGAGGGCGCGTGGCCGGTGGCGAGGACCGAGAAGTCGGCGGGCGGGCTGGGGATGTTGCCCTTGGCCACGTCGTTCTCGACCTTGATCCCGGAGAGTGGCCCGGACGGGGTGTTCACCGTGACGTCGGCGGTGGCCTTGCCCTCCAGGGTCTTGGCGCCGACCAGTCCGAGGCCCTGCGCCGCCCGGGAGCTCACTAACGTGTTCGCGTCGATTTGGAAGGCCGGGGTCGCCTGGCCCTTCGGGATCTCGGACGGGATGTCGGCCGTGATGGTGATCTTGATCGGGTCGGCGCCGATCAGGGGGAGGACGCAGGAGTAGTCCTGCACCAGCTTGGCCGGTGCCGCCGTCGCCGTACCCGCCGCGGTGGCCGACACCGTAGTGGCGACCACGCCGATGGCCGCGGTGACGGCCAGCGTCGACAGCGTCCCCTTGGTCCGCTTCCTCTGCATTCCCATGAGCTGCCTTTCGCAGTGGTGAAACCATTGTTTCCGGACCGGAAACTACTGAGCGGTAAGGTGGGGGTCAAGGTTAAAATCGGTACCGGACGGACCGTAAATTGCGAATTGGCAGCACCTGATGAATCGATCGGCCTTTTTTCGTTGTCCGGTGCGTGTTCTCCCCTGGGTGCGGACGTGATTTCGGACGGATGTGAAAAGGGCGTGAAGCGCCGTTGACCGCACTTACCGGCCTCAGTACTTTCCTGGAGGTATGGGAGTCTCCAAAAGCAGAACCAGGCTGAAATGCGCGCTCGGCGCTCCGGCGGCCCTAGCGCTGGCGGGCGGCGCGCTCCTCTCGTACGGGGCGGGAGGGGCGGCAGCCGTGGAGGCCCGGCTCTCGCAGACGTACGAGTGCGCGTTCCCGCTGATCGGGGCGGATCCGCTCAAGGTGGCGATCACCGCCGAGCTGCCCGCCACGGTCCCGGTGAACACGCGGACGGGCGCGATACGGATCGACGCGCTGTCCACGGTGAGCGCGCGGGCGGCCCAGGGCCTCGGGCTCGTGGGCGCGAAGAGCGTGGAGGGCGTCGCCTCGGCGAGCGCCACGGTGAACCTGCCGGGTGGCGACCAGCTCGACGTCGGCGTGGACACCACCGTGGCGAAGGCCGAAGTGCCCAGCCCGCCCAGGGACTTCGAGGTCAGGGCATCCGGCGCGGCTCCCTCGCTCTCCTTCCGCAGGCCCGGCGCGGCCACCCTCGACGTCAACGCGCTCACGCTGAAGCTGACGGCCCGGGACGCGGCGGGCAGGATCGTGAGGCTGCCCCCGTACGGGGACGTGTTCGAGGCGCCCTGCACCCTCAAACCGGCCGACCAGAACAGGACGCTGCACCGGTTCACCATCACCGGCGCCGACCCCACGGGCCCGAAGCCCACCGGCCCAGGCTCGCCCACCCCCGCCAGCCCCTCTCCGACCGGCTCCGCGACGACCGGTCCGACCCCGACGGGTCCGACCCCGACCGGTCCGAGCCCCACGGGTCCCGGCGGCACCGCAGGCCCCACCGCGACGAGCGGCGGCCCGCGTGGCGGCACCTCCGTCCCGCCACCGGGGACGACCGAAGGCGCGAGCGGTGTGACCGGCACCTCCGGCGGCACCGGCCTGGTCACCCACGTCAACGGCCCCCGCAGCGGCGGCGGCAGCCTCGCGGGCACCGGTGCCGCCACCGCGGGCCGGCTGCTCGCCGGTGCCGGAGTGCTCGGCGCGGCGGGCATCGTGGCCTTCCACTACGCGCCGCGCCGCATCCGGGGCGAGAGCGACGACACCGAGGCGTGAGCCGTCCGCGCATGGCTCCTTCCCGTACAACCCCCTTCGTACGGCCCCCTCCGTACGGTCGCCACCGCCACCGCCACCGTCTTCGGCGGGGCGGGCGACAAGCGCCGGACCCGTGACCCCGCCCCGACCCGTCACCCCGCCCCGCCCTGGCCCCCCTTCACCCTTCCCGGGCCGCCGCGCGCCGCCGCAGCACCAGCCACACCGCCCCTCCGGCCAGCACGAGCCCGGCGAGGGCGACGACCGTCCAGTTCACCGTGGCGTAGCCGACCTCGGCGCTCTCGACCAGGTCACCGGCGGTGTCGGAGGCGGTCACCTCGACGTTCCCCCAGTCCACGAGCGGCGGCCCGACCCACTTCTGGGTCACCTCGACGCGCTGGCCCGGCAGCAGTTCGGCGGGCAGCCGCCGGCCCGGCGGCTCGAAAGCGGTGTGCCCGAACACCCCCTTCGCGCGCAGGGTGACCTGCGGCGAGAGCATCACGTTGCCGCTGTTGACCAGCGCGTACGAGATGGTCGCGGCGCGACCGGTCCCCGGCACCAGCGGGGCGCTGTAGCGGAAGCGCACGTCGTCGATCCGCAGCCCCTGTACCCGGGCGCCGTTCACCTTCAGATAGACGCGGGCTCCGACGGCCTGCTGGACCGCGACGCCGTTCCCGTCGGAGCTGCCCAGCCGGGTGTCCAGGGCCACGATCGCGCCCGGGTGGTCACCGGGCTCGGCCCCCGCGGGCACGGTGAGCGTGAACGGGACGGTGACCTGGCCGCCGCCGGGAACGGTCACCTCGCTGCGGTCCAGACGCGTCCAGGCCCCGACGCCGGTCATCCGCTCGGCCTTGTTCCGTACCGCGAAACCGCCGTCGCGCGGGGTGTTGTAGCCGTCCGTCCCGTACAGCTGGAAGGTTGCCGTCCGGGCGTCGAGGTTCTTGATCGTCACCTGGTCGCGGACGGTGGCCCCCCGGTCGGCGGCCATCCGGAAGTACGCCCGCGCCGGTGTTTTGGGGCCGCTCCGATGCACCGGGAAGACCGACCAGCGTCCGTTGTCGGCGGCGTGGGCGGACGGCAGCGGCAGAGCGGCGAACGCCGCGAGCAGCCCGAGGACGACGAGAAGCGGCGCCGGGCGCCGCGGAGTGCTGCGGTGGCTCATACGGTTCCCCCTCATGGGGCCGGAAGCGGGGACGGAGGTCGGGAGCGAGGAGGGGACGGAAGCGGGCCGGTCGCTGGGTGCGACCGGCCCGGGGGAGGCGCGACTCACGTCAGGGTGAGGGTGAGCACGGCCTTGTAGTCGCCCGCGGCGGTCGTCGCGGGGATGGCGAGGGAGAGCGCGCTGTCCACGGTGAACCGGCCGCCGGTGGCGGGGGCGTCGGGCGCTCCGGCCAGGGTGGCGCCCACCGTTCCGACGGGGCCCTCGGTCCCGGCCACGCAGTTGCTCTTGGAGCCCGGCGCGGAGACGCACGAGGGCTTCCAGCGGAGCTTGTCCGCGGCGATCGAACCGGCCGTACCGGTGAAGTCGGTGACCTTGCCGGTCAGCGACCAGCCGGTGGCGCCGTTGCGGTCGTCCTTGACCGTGACGGTCTGCATATTGCCGCTGGAGACGCCGCCCACGCCCTGGTCCACGGCGGACAGGGCCACATTGTCACCGGGCTGGCTCATGGAGAGCGTCCCGGCCGCGGCCTTCACCTGGGTGCTCAGGTTCTGCTGGGCAGTGGAACCGGAGGGGGCGGTCGGGTCGGTGGGGTTGGTCGGGTTGGTCGGGTTGGTCGGGTTGGTTGGGTCGGTCGGGTTGGTGGGGTTCGTAGGGTTCGTGGGATTGGTGGGGTCGGTCGGGTTGGTTGGGTTCGTAGGGTTGGTGGGGTCGGTCGGATTGGTCGGGTTGGTGGGGTTCTTCGCCACGACCTTGAAGCTCGCGAGGATCTTCTCCGACGACTTCAGCGTGCACGGCGCGTCGAACGTGTCCTTGCCCGTGACCAGCTGGATCGGCTTCCCGTTGGCGTCGCGCACGATCATGTCGTGCAGGCCGATCCCGTTCACCTCGATCCGCGCGTCACCGGGGGTGTTGAAGGTCAGCGAGGGCGCGTTGCCTTTGGCGTTGACCGTGAAGTCGGCCGGCGGGCTCGGGATGTTGGTCTTCTCGACCGTGTTCTCCACACCGATTCCCGAGAGCGGGCCGTCCGGCGTGTATACCGTGACGCTCGCCCTCGCCATGCCTTCGAGCGTCTTGCCACCGACCAGGCCGAGCCCCTGCGCCGCCCGTGAGCTCACCTTCGTGGCCGCGTTCACCGCGAATGCGGGAGACGGCGTACCGGCCTCGATCTCGGTCGGTATCTCGGCCGTGATGGTGGCCTCGATCGGGTCGTTGCCGATCAGCGGGAATACGCACTCGTACTGCTGGACGAGTTTCGCCGGTGCGGCTTGCGCGGCCCCGGCTCCCGCGAAGCCGAGAAACCCCGCGACGACACCGCCGACGGCGGTGACGGCCAGGGCGGTTCGCGCCCCGGACTTCCTTTGCCGAGCTCCCATGAGGTACCTCTTGTGTGTTGTACGGACAGGGAAGTTCCGCGTTTCGGATGCGTAAACTACTTGCGAGTAGGGAGACGGTCAAGGCGCCGGATATGCAAGGGTGTCCAAGGGGCCGGTCATTCCTGTTTCTTGTCACCGCGGTGAGTAAGGCCATGCCTTTTCTTGTCTCCGCCGCACACATGCTCACCTGCGTGACAAATTCTGGAATTCGGCCGGAATGGAAACGGGAGGAAAAGGGAGGGGAAAAAGAGGATTCCGGAACCCCGGAGGGGCATGAGGGCCCGCCCGTATGCGGCAGCGGGCCCCGCGAGGGGTGTCCGGCGGGGACCCGCGGCCACTCCCGCGACGATTGCAATGTGATGACACGTCAGATATGACGGAACGTCAGGGAAGGTGGAGCCCATGGGGAAGCCGGGACGGCCGAGGAAGGCGCGGCAGGGTGTGAGGCGCCCTGGCAGCCGCTCCCCGTGGTCGGTATGGTCGGCCCCGGCCGAACGGCAGGCGACCGCGTCGGCCCGCAAGAGACCACGCCTGCCCTCATCGCCCCAGGGTGCCGTCGAGCGCCCCCGCCCCACCGTGCGTCCCCGCCCCACCGTGCGACCCCGCACCACCGCAACTCCCGGCAGCGGTACGACATCCGGCACCAGCGCACGTCCCCGTATCAGCGCACCTCCCGGCAGCGGCACGAGCTTCACCGGCGGCCCGGGACCGTCGGACGGCCCCACCCCCGGGCTGTCCGGCGGTCCCGCCGCTCCCGTGCTCGCCGCTGCCGTCACCCCCCTCGCGGCACCATCGGTCTGATTCGGAGTGTTCATGACGCCCGTAGCGCCGAACCCTGGACTTGTCATCGCAGTGAGCCCGTTAGGTCTGCCCGACCCGCGTCCGGTCGCCGCGGTCCGCCGGGCCGGCGGCTTCGGAGTGCTGGACCTCGGGTCGGGCGACCGCCGGGCCAGAGAAGCCCTCGCCCGCGCCCACCGCTGGACGTCCGGCGTCTTCGGCGTCCGGGTCGGGCCTTCCTGCGCGCTGACGCCCGAGGAGGTGGCCGAGGAGTGCGGCGGCGCCCTGCCGCCCGTGGTGCTGCTCGCCTCAGACGCCCGCTGGAAAACCGGCCGGCTGAGTGGCCGGACCCGGGTGATGGCCGAGGCGGGCGACCGTGACGAGGCGCGCTGGGCCGTGGCCGATGGCGCGTACGGACTCGTGGCGCGCGGCAGTGAGTGCGGGGGCCGAGGCGGCGAACTGAGCACCTTCGTCCTGCTCCAGGCGCTGCTCGCCGACCCGGCGTACGACCTGCCCGTGTGGGCCTGCGGGGGCATCGGTCCGCGTACGGCGGCGGGTGCCGTGGCCGGGGGCGCCGCCGGGGTCGTCCTCGACACCCAGCTGGCGCTGCTCGCCGAGTCGGGGATCGCCGACGAGGCGGCCGCCGCGCTGCGTGCGATGGACGGGTCCGGGACGACCGTGGTCGACGGGGTGCGGGCGCTGCGCAACGCCCGCACCGGCCTTGAGCTGCCCGTCGGGCAGGACGGGTTCCTCGCCGTCGCGTTCGCCGACCGGTGGGGCACCGTGGCCGGTGCCGTACGCGGGGTGCGCGAGGCGATCCTCGGCGCGGTCACCGACCCCGCCGCACCCCGGACCCTGGCGGCCGGATCTCCCATGGCGCGGGCGCTCGGCACCCGGCTGCCGGTCGTGCAGGGCCCCATGACCCGGGTCAGCGACCGGGCGGGCTTCGCGGCGGCCGTGGCGCGCGAGGGGGCGCTGCCGATGCTGGCGCTCGCCCTGTCCGACGGTGAGCAGAGCCGCACCCTGCTCGAACGCACCCGTGACGAACTGGGCGGACAGCCCTGGGGCGTGGGCATCCTCGGCTTCACCGACACCCGTCTGCGGGCCGAGCAACTGGCCGCCGTGCGGGCCGTCCGGCCCACCCACGCGATCATCGCCGGGGGCCGCCCCTCCCAGGCGAAGGACCTGGAGGCGGCCGGTATCCGGACGTTCCTGCATGTGCCGTCGGCGACGCTGCTCAGCCAATTCATTGACATGGGCATGCGTAGGTTTGTCTTCGAAGGTGCCGAATGCGGCGGACATGTCGGGCCGCGCAACAGCTTTCCGCTCTGGGAGGCGCAGTTGGCGGTGGTCGAGGAGTACGTGGGGCGCGCGCCCGGCGCCGCGGGCGACTTCCAGGTGCTGCTCGCGGGCGGCATCCACGACGAGCGCTCCGCGGCCATGGCCGCCGCGCTCACCGCTCCGCTCGCGGCGCGCGGGGTCGCGGTCGGCATCCTGATGGGGACCGCCTATCTCTTCACGGCCGAGGCCGTCGCGTGCGGTGCGATCCAGCCGGTCTTCCAGCGCCAGGTGATCGCCGCCGGGACCACCGCGCTGCTGGAGAGCGCCCCGGGCCACGCCACCCGCTGTGTCGCGAGCCCGTACACCGCCGACTACGCGGCGACCCGCGCCCGCCTGCGCGCCGAAGGCACCCCCGACCGGCGCGCCTGGGAGGAGCTGGAGCGGCTGAACATCGGGCGGCTGCGGATCGCCAGCAAGGGCGTGGAGCGCGCCGGCGCCGAGCTCAGGCCCGTTTCCGAGCAACGCCAGCTCGACGCCGGGATGTTCATGGCCGGGGAGGTGGCCGTGCTGCGCTCGGCGGCCACGACCGTGGGCGCGCTGCACGACGCCGTGAGCCGGGGCGCCACCGCCTTCGCCGAGCGGCGCGCGGCCGGGCTGCGCGAGACCCTGGGGGCCGCCGGGGAGAGGGCCGAGGAGCCCGCCGCGCGACCGCTGGACATCGCCGTCGTGGGCATGGCCTGCATGTTCCCGCAGGCCCCCGACCTCGCGACGTACTGGGCCAACGTCGTCGGCGGGGTCGACGCGGTCACCGAGGTCCCCGCCGACCGCTGGGACCAGGAGATCTACCACGACCCCACCGGTGAGCGCCCGGGCACCACCGTGTCGCGGTGGGGAGGCTTCCTGCCCCCGATCCCCTTCGACCCGTTCGCCTACGGCATCCCGCCCGCCTCGCTCGGCAGCATCGAGCCCGTACAGCTCCTCGCCCTCGAAGCCGCGCGGCGGGCCCTCGACGACGCGGGCTACGGCGACCGGCCCTTCGACCGCTCCCGTACGTCCGTGGTCTTCGGCGCGGAGTCCGGCAGCGACCTGTCCGGCGCCACCACCCTGCGCACGGTCCTGCCCGGCTATCTCGGCGAGATACCGGCGGCCGTGGAGGAGCAGTTGCCGAAGCTCACCGAGGACTCCTTCCCCGGCATGCTCGCCAACGTCATCGCGGGCCGGATAGCCAACCGCCTCGACCTGGGCGGCGCCAACTACACCGTCGACGCGGCCTGTGCCTCCTCGCTCGCCGCGCTGGACGTGGCCTGCAAGGAACTCGCCTCCGGCACCAGCGAGATGGTGCTCTGCGGCGGCGCCGACCTGCACAACGGCATCAACGACTATCTGCTCTTCTCCTCCGTCCGCGCCCTCTCCCCGAGCGGTCGCTCCCGTACGTTCGACGCCCGTGCGGACGGCACGGTCCTGGGCGAGGGCGTGGCCTGTGTCGCGCTGAAACGCCTCGCCGACGCGGAGCGGGACGGCGACCGCGTCTACGCCGTGGTCAAAGGCGTCGGCAGCGCGAGCGACGGCCGCTCCCTCGGACTCACCGCGCCCCGGCCCGAGGGCCAGCGGGCCGCGCTGGAACGGGCCTACCGGGCGGCCGGGATCTCGCCCGCCCGGGTCGGCCTGGTCGAAGCGCACGGCACCGGGACCGTGGTCGGCGACCGCACCGAACTCGCCACGCTGACCGAGGTGTTCACCGAGGCGGGCGCGGCGCCCGGCGGCTGCGCCCTCGGCTCCGTCAAGTCCCAGCTGGGGCACACCAAATGCGCGGCGGGCCTGGCGGGGCTGATCAAGGCGGCGATGGCCCTGCACACCGGGATCACCCCGCCGACCCTCCACCTCCAGGAGCCGAACGCCGCCTGGTCGCCCGCGACCAGCCCCTTCGCCTTCCACGCCGAGGCCCGGCCCTGGGCGGCGCCGGCGGCCGAACGGGTGGCCGGGGTGAGCGCGTTCGGCTTCGGCGGCACCAACTTCCACGCGGTGCTCACGGCCCACACCGAGGCCGCGCCCCCGGAGGCGGGGTACGAGACGTGGCCGGCCGAACTGTTCCTGTTCCGCGGCGCGGACGCGGCGGCGGCCGGGCGGGAGGCGGAGTGGCTGCTGGGCGAACTGGGCGAACCGGACGCGCCGGGCCCCGGCCCGCGACTGCGGGACCTGGCCCTGGCGGCGGCCCGACGCACCGGGAGCCGCCCGGGAGCGGTGCGGATCGCGGTGGTGGCGGAGAGCGTGGAGGACCTGCGCGGGCTGCTGCGCGAGGCGGCGGCGGGGGAGCGGGGGCGGGGGGTGTATCTGGCGGACGAGGGAGGTGGTGTCGGGGCCGGGGCCGGCGGCCCGGGGGCCGGTGATGCCTGGACCGGCGGCCGTGCGGTCGACAGCCCTGCGGTGGCCGACGGCCCAGCGGTGGCCGACAGGCTCGCGGTGACGGGCAGGCCCGCCGCGACGGGTAGGCCCGCAACCACCGACCCCGCCGCCACCGACAGCGCGGCGCCCGCCACCACCAACTCCGCCAAATCCGACAGCGCGGCGCCCGCCACCACCAACCCCGCCGCCACCGACAGCGCGGCGCCCGCCACCCCCACAGCCCATGATCACCCCACCCCCACCGCCGTCCCCAAAGTCGCCTTCCTCTTCCCCGGGCAGGGCAGCCAGCGCCCCGGCATGCTCGCCGAGCTTCTGGTCGCCTTTCCCGAGGCCGCGTATCCGGTGCGGCAGGGCGGGGCGTACGCCTCGGCGCTCTATCCGCCGCTGGCCTTCGGCCCCGGCGCCGCCGAGCGGCAGCAGGATGCGTTGAAGGACACACGGCAGGCCCAGCCCGCCCTCGGTATCGTCGGTCTGACCGCCAGTCGCGTGCTGGAGGCGGTCGGCGTCCGCCCCGACATGGCCGCCGGGCACTCCTACGGCGAGCTGGTGGCCCTCGCCGCCGCCGGGGCACTCACCCCGGACGCGCTGCTCGATCTCAGCGCCCGCCGCGCCGAGTCCATCCTCGACTCGCTCGGGGACGACCCGGGCACCATGGCCGCGGTCACGGCCGCCCCCGCCGACGTGGAGCGCGTCCTCGCGGACGCCGGGCTCGGCGGCCGGGTCGTGGCCGCCAACCGCAACGGCCCCCGCCAGACCATCGTCTCCGGCCCCACCGCCCTGGTGGACGAGGCGATGGACCACCTCCGGGGTGCCGGACACGACGTCCGGCGCATCCCGGTCGCCTGCGCCTTCCACAGCCCGCTGGTCGCGGGCGCGGGCGAGCGGTTCGCCACGGCCCTGGCCCACCACACCGTCAGATCGCCGGAGTTCCCGGTCTGGGCCAACCGGACGGCCGCCGCCTATCCGGCCGCGCCCGACGGCGTACGCGCCGAACTGGCCGCGCAGATCGGCTCCCCGGTGTGCTTCGCCGAGCAGGTCGAGGCGATGTACGCGGCGGGCGCGCGCATCTTCGTCGAGGCGGGCCCCGGCACCGTGCTCACCGGCCTCGTCGGCCGGATCCTGGGCGACCGGCCGCATCTGGCGGTCGCCTGCGAGCCCCGGCCCGGCGCGGGGCTGCGGGGACTGCTGGAGTCGCTGGCGCGGCTCGCGGTCGCCGGTGTGCCCGTACGCGCCGGGCGGCTCCTCCACGGCCGGGGCGCGGTGACGGAGCGGCCCGAACCGCCCGGCTGGACCGTGGACGGCCAGCTCGTGCGCACCCGGTCCGGCGATCTGCTGCCCGGAGCCCTGCAACCGGCCCGACGGGTCAGTCTGGAGACGAGCACGGTGACGCGAGACGGCGACGCACAGCACGAGCTCATCGCGGACTTCCTGCGCACCACGCGAGAGTTGGTCGCGGCCCAACGGGACGTGCTGCTCACGCACTTGGGGGCGACGGGGGCCGCCGTCCCGCCGCCGCCCGTACCTCCTCGTACGGATGCCGTAGCACAGGCCGCGCGCCCGGCCGAGTTCTTGGCCGTGGCCGAGGCAGAGGAGAGCGCGCCCGCCGACGTGCCGCGCCCGGCCGTCGTGGACATCGAGCAGGCCGTCCTCACCGTCATCAGTGAGCGCACCGGCTACCCGGTCGACATGATCGAACCGGACCTGGACCTCGAAGCGGACCTGAGCATCGACTCCATCAAGCGCACCGAGATCGTCGGCGAGCTGGCCCGCCACCTCGCCGGGACCCGCACCTTCGACGACGCGGAGATGGAGGAGCTGTCGCGGGCCCGGACGGTCGCCGCGATCACGGCCTGGATCACCGGGCACGAGACGGGCCCCGGGCCGCAGCCGGTCGCCGGCGCCCCCGCCCCGACGCCCGTACCCACCGCCATCGCCTCGGCCGAACCCACCGCCATCGCCTCGGCCGAACCCGCTCCCGGATCCGGAGCCAGGCCCGAATCCGGATGCCGATCCGACCCCGGGCCCCGACTCGACCCCGACTCCGGCCCCGACCCCGCCCAGGGCGTGGCCCCGCGCCGCTTCCTCCTGGAGGAGACCCCTCTCCCCCTGCCGTCCGCCCCGCCGGACGCCTCCCTCCACGGCAGGCGCTACGCGCTGCTCGGGGGCGGGGCGACCGCAGAAGAGCTGACGGCGCGGCTGATGCGGCTGGGCGCCGAGGTCGTCGCGTACGAAACGGACCGGCGGCTCGACGCGGCCGACGGCCCGCTCGACGGGGTCTTCCATCTGGGCGCCGTCGTCCCCGCGGCCCCCGCCGACGGCCCCCCGCCGCTGCTCCCCGGCGCCTTCGAGGTCGTCCGCGCCGCCCTGCGCCTCCGGCCGCGCGCGCTGATCTGCGGCAGGACCGCACCCGGCGCCGGGGAGGAGGCGGGGGCCGGGCTGCCCGGCCTGTTCCGGACCGTCGGGCGCGAGTACGAGGACGTGGTCGCCCGCGTCGTCGACCTCGACCCGGCGGAGACGGCCGCGCGCCGCGCCGAATTCCTGCTGGCCGAGCTGTACGCCGAGGACCGCGCCCCCGTCGTCACGCGCACCGCCACCGGACGGTACGGCCCCACGCTCGTGGAGCGCCCCCTCGGCGCTCTGGCGCGGAGGGGGGCGGGCCCAGCCGGGGACGGGGCGGCCGAAGCGGCGGCCCTCGGGCTGGACCGCGACAGCGTCGTGCTGCTCGCCGGTGGCGCACGCGGCATCACCGCGGACTGTGCGCTGACGCTCGCGGCGGCCTCCCGCTGCCGGATCGAGCTCCTCGGCAGGACCCCGCTCCCCAGCGGGCCCGAGGACCCGGAGCTCGCGGGCGCCGCGGACGCGCCCGCGCTGCGGGCGCTGCTCGCCGCCCGTGGCGACCTGGCACCCGCCGCGATCGAACGCGAGGTCGGGGCCGTGCTGGCGGCCCGCGAGGTCGCACACACCCTGGACCGGCTGGAGCGGCTCGGCAGCCCCGCCGCGTACCGCGTCACCGACATGCGCGACGGCGCGGCCGTGGCCCAGGCGGTCAAGGAGATCCAGGCCGAGCACGGGCGCATCGACCTGGTGGTGTACGCGGCGGGCGTCATAGAGGACCGGCTCATCGAGGAGAAGGACCCCGAGTCGTTCCGCCGGGTGTACGCCACGAAGGTGGACGGCGCCCGCGCGCTGCTCGACGCCGTCTCCCAGCTCGCCCACGGCCCCCGTACGGCGGTGCTGTTCGGCAGCGTCTCCGCCGTACTCGGCAACCGTGGGCAGGGCGACTACGCCGCCGCCAACGACGCGCTCGCGGGCCTCGGCGAGCGGTGGGCGCGGCGCACCGGGCGGCGGGCGCTGACCGTGCACTGGGGGCCGTGGGCGCCCTCGGCGGAGCACGGCGGCATGGTCACTCCGCACCTCGCCCGGGAGTACGCCCGGCGCGGGGTGGCCCTCATAGAGCGCGAGGAGGGGGCGCTCGCCCTGCTGCGGGAGCTGGCCTGGGGCGACGAGTCGGTCACCTCCGTCGTCTACACGGCGTCGGGCTGGTGAGATGAGCGACCAGCGGTCAGGGGCAAACGAGGTGAGGGAGCGTCAAGTCCCGGTCGCCATCGTCGGGATGGCCGTCCTGCTGCCCGGCGCCGAGGACCTGGACGCGTACTGGCGCAACCTGGTCGACGGCGTCGACGCCGTACGGGAGGTGCCCCAGGGGCGCTGGGACCCGGTGTACTACCGGCCCGGCGACCCGGGCGGCGCGGCCGACCGGATCTACTGCCGGCGCGGCGGCTTCGTGGACGGCCTCGCCGCTTTCGACGCGGCCCGCTTCGGCATCATGCCGGGCTCGGTGGCGGGCACCGAGCCCGATCAGCTCATCGCGCTCTCCGTCGCCGCCCGCGCGCTCGCGGACGCGGGCGGCGAGGAGCGGCTGCCCGACCGCGGACGGGTCGGCGTGGTCCTCGGCCGGGGCGGCTACCTCGGTCCCGGCCTGGTCCGCCTGGACCAACGCGTGCGCATCGCCCACCAGTTGACGCACACCCTGGGCGAGCTCCTGCCCCACCTCGGCGCCGACCAGCTCGCCCGGGTGCGGGCCGCCTTCACCGAGACGCTGGGGCCCGAGCACCCGGAGTCCGCGATCGGGCTCGTCCCCAACCTGGTGGCCTCCCGCATCGCCAACCGCCTCGATCTGCGGGGACCGGCGTACACGGTGGACGCCGCCTGCGCGTCCTCGCTGATCGCGGTCGACCAGGCGGTGGGCGAACTGGCCACGGGCCGCTGCGACCTGATGCTGGCGGGCGGGGTCCACCACTGCCACGACATCACGCTGTGGAGCGTCTTCGCCCAGTTGCGCGCCCTCTCGCCGAGCCAGCGCAGCCGCCCCTTCCACGCGGCGGCCGACGGCATCCTCATCGGCGAGGGCACCGGAGTGGTCGCCCTCAAGCGACTCGTGGACGCCGAACGCGACGGCGACCGCGTGTACGCCGTGATCCGCGGTACCGGAGTGGCGGGCGACGGCCGCGCCGCGGGGCTGATGAACCCCCACCCGGGCGGCCAGACCCGCGCGGTCCGCCAGGCCTGGCGGGCGGCGGGCCTCGACCCGCGCGAGAGAGGCTCCCTCGGCCTCCTGGAGGCCCATGGCACCGGCACCCCGGCGGGCGACGCGGCGGAACTCGCCACACTGGCCGAGGTGTTCGGTCCCGGTACGGACGACCCGGCCGCCCCCGTCATCGGCTCGGTGAAGTCGATGATCGGCCACTGCATGCCCGCGGCGGGCGTCGCCGGGCTGGTGAAGGCGGCCCTCGCCGTGCACCACGCGACCCTGCTGCCGACCCTGCACTGCGAGGACCCGCACCCCGCGCTCGCCCGCACGCCGTTCCGCCCCGCGTCCGCCGCCCGCCCCTGGGAGGGGCCGCTGCGCCGGGCCGCCGTCAACGCCTTCGGGTTCGGCGGGATCAACGCCCATGTGGTCCTGGAACAGGCGCCGGGAGCCGTGCCCGCCTCCCGCCGGGCGACCGTCCGCGAACCGGAACGGGTACTGCGCCTGACCGCCGCCACCCCGCGTGAGCTGTCCCGGCTCCTGGACGCCGACGACGCGGCCGTACGGGAGCGGGGCGCGGCCGTGCCGTACGGGCCGGGCACACCCGCCGCCGCCCGCCTCGGCATCGTCGACCCGACCGCGAAGCGGCTGGCCCTCGCCCGCCGCGCGGTGGCCCAGGGCCGCCCGTGGCGCGGTCGCGGCGACGTGTGGTTCGCCCCGCGCCCACTGCTCGGGGAGGCGGGCGGCGGCAAGGTGGCGTTCGTCTTCCCCGGCCTGGAGGCCGAGTTCGCGCCCCGGGTGGACGAGGTGGCCGAGCACTACGGACTGCGGCTGCCCGGGCGTACCTACAGCGGGGCGACCGACGTCGCCCGGCACGGCCTCGGCGTGCTGCGCGTCGGCCGGGTCCTCGACGAGGCCCTGCGCGCGCTCGGCGTCCACCCCGACGGGGTGGCCGGACACAGCGTGGGGGAGTGGGCCGCGATGATCGCGGGCGGGATGTTCGCGGCCGACAGGGCCGATGACTTCTTCGCCTCCTTCGACCCCGACTCCCTGCGGGTGCCGGGCCTGGCGTTCGCGGCGGTCGGCGCGTCGGCGGCCGTGGTGGGCCGGGCGCTCGCCGACTGGCCCGACCTGGTCCTCTCGCACGACAACTCGCCCGGCCAGTCGATGGTGTGCGGCCCCGAGCGGCCCGTCGAGGAGTTCGCCGCGAAGCTCCGGGCCGAACGCGTGATCTGCCAGGTGCTCCCCTTCCGCTCCGGCTTCCACACCCCGATGCTCGCCCCGTACCTCGGCCCCATGAAGCGGGGCGTGGACGCGGCGGAGCTCCTTCCGCAGCGGGTCCCGGTCTGGTCCGGGACCACGGCGGCGCCGTTCCCGGCCGACCCCGACGAGGTCCGCGCCCTGTTCGTCCGCCATCTCCTGGAGCCGGTGCGCTTCCGGCCGCTCGTCGAGGCCCTGTACGCGGCGGGCTTCCGCGCCTTCGTCCAGGTGGGCACCGGCCGGCTCACCTCCCTGATCGACGACACCCTGAAGCCCCGCGACCACCTCGCCCTCCCGGCCAACTCCCCCCGACGCGGCGGGCTGGCGCAGCTGCTGCGGGTGGAGACGGGACTGTGGGCGGAGGGGTACGCACTGAAGCCGCGCCGACCGGACGGCCCGCACCTGGCTCCCCGGCCGGACGAGCCGGGCCACGCCCTTCGGCCTGGCGGCTCAAACCGCGTCCCTCGGCCGGACGGCCCGCGCCCCTCCTCGGCCCCCGTCCCCCTCGACCTCACAGCCGCGCTGGTCCCGATCGAACCCCGCCGTCTGAACGCGTTACGGGACGAGCTGCGCCCTCGTACGGACGGGGGCGAACTGTCGCGTGACACAGGCGGGTTGGCCGAGGCGGTCACCCGGCGCCACCCCGTCGCCGCCGAGCTCGACGCGCTGCTGCGGGAGACGGCCGACAGCGTCACGGCTGTCCTGGCGGCGGCCGCACCGCGGGCGACCGGCCGTCCGGCCGCCGTCCCGGCCCGCGAGCAGCGCACCCGGATCCGCGTCTCGACCGAGACCATGCCCTACCTCCTCGACCACTGCTTCTTCCCGCAGCGGCCGGGCTGGCCCGAGCAGGCCGACCGGCATCCGGTCGTCCCCGCCACCACCGTTGTGCACCATGTGATGGCCGCCGCCGAGCGGGCCGAGCCCGGGCAGCGGGCCGTCGCCGTGCACGACGTCCGGCTGGAGAAGTGGGTCAACGCCATCCCGGCCGTGGACGTGACGGTCACCGCGCGGCCGCAGGGCCCCGGACGGTGGGCCGTCGCGTTCGGTCCGTACGCCCGTGCCGTCGTCGAACTCGCCCCCGCCCACCCCGCTCCACCACCCGCCCCACCCCTCGACACGGCCGACGAGCGCCCGCCCGGCCATGTGGCGGCCCAGATGTACGAGGACCGTTGGATGTTCCACGGACCCGCCTTCCAGGGCGTCACCGCGCTGAACGGGATCGGGCCCGGCCACGTCCGGGGCACGATCACCACACCGCCCGCGCCCGGCGCGCTCCTCGACAACGTGGGCCAACTCCTCGGCTACTGGCTGATGTCGACCCACGCCTCGCGGACCGTGGTCTTCCCCGTCGCCCTGGAGCGGGCCCGCTTCTTCGGGCCGCACCCGCCGGCCGGCACCCCCGTCGACTGCCACGTGGTCATCACCTCGCTCACCGAGGACACCCTCCTCGCCGACGCCCGGCTGACCCTGCCCGACGGCACGGTGTGGGCGGAGCTCACCGGGTGGCGCGACCGCCGCTTCTCCGGGCTCGACGCGCGCAGGTCCGGCGGATACCCCGAACACCTGGCCCTCGCCGAGGCCCGCCCCGGCGGCTGGTGCCTGCTGCGGGACCAGTGGCCGGACCCGGCCTCCCGCGACCTGCTGATGCGGATGCAGCTGGGCCGGGCCGAGCGGGAGGCGTACGAGGCGAGGCCGCCGCGCGGCCGACGGCAGTGGCTGCTCGGCCGGATCGCCGCCAAGGACGCGGTACGGCGGTGGCTGTGGGAGCACGGCGAGGGCGCGGTGTTCCCGGCCGAGATCGAGATCGTCAACGAGGAGTCGGGACGGCCGCGCGCGGTGGGAACGCACGGCCGCACCCTCCCGCCGCTGGACCTGTCCCTCGCCCACCGGGGCGACCTGGCGGTCGCGCTGGTACGCCCGCCCGGGCCCGGCCCGTATCCGTACGGCGTCGGCATCGACGTCGAGGAGATCGCCGACCGCACCCCGGCAACCCACCGCGTCGCCCTCGGCCGCCGCGAACTCGCCCTCGTCGAGCGGCTCGTGGCCGCGACCGGGGAGTCCGGGGCCCGGTGGTTCACCCGCTTCTGGGCGGCCAAGGAGGCCGTCGCCAAGGCGGCCGGGACCGGGCTCGGCGGCCGGCCGCACGCCTTCGAGGTGACCGACGCGGCTCCCGGCGCCCTCACCGTCACCGTCGGCGGCCGCCGCCACCACGTTTCCTGCGCCCTCGTCACCGACACCCACGTCGTGGCCTGGACCACGTCCGCGCCGCCCACCGAGGAGAGTGCCCTGTGACCACCAGCGAACGGCCGACCGCTCCCGCCCCGCCCCCCGACGAGGAGACCGTCCTGGCCGAGATCGCGCGGGCGATCGTGGCGGTGCTGGGGGACTACGCCCCCGACCCCGCCGACATCCGTCCCGACACCCTCTTCGGGGACGACCTGGAGCTGGAGAGCATCGACCTCGTCATGCTCTCCGGACACCTGGAGGAGCGGTACGGGGAGCGGGTCAACTTCGCCGAGTTCGTCGCCGGTCTGGAGATCGACGAGATCATCGCGCTCACCGTCGGCCGGCTCGTGGCCCATGTGGTCCAGTGCCTCGCCGCGGCCCCCGGACCGGGAGCCGCGCGATGGTGATGATCCAAGCCAACGGGCTCGGGCTGCACGTCCAGCGGCTCACCCCCAGGGACCGTCCGCCGAGAGGGACGGCCGTGTTCGTCCACGGCGCCTTCATCGACAGTCTCGCCAGCTACTACTTCACCCTCGGCCCGGTCTTCGCCGCCGCCGGATACGAGGCCGTCATGTACGACCTGCGCGGGCACGGACGCAGCGAACGCCCTCCCTCGGGCTACACCCTGGAGCACTTCACCGCCGACCTCGACGCCCTGCTCGACGAGCTGGAGATCGACCGCCCGGTCCACCTCGTCGGCAACTCCTTCGGCGGCACGGTCGCGCTCGACTACGTCGTGCACCGGCCCGAGCGCGTCGCCACCGTCACCGTGATCGAGTCCGGGCCCGCCAGCCGCACCTGGTCGGACACCATGGCGGCGGCGCTGCGGCACGCGGTGGGCATGCCCGAGGACGACGCGCTGCTGTGGTTCACCGAGCAGTACGGCACGCTCTCCTCCACCCGGACCGGCGACGCCCGCCACGACGCCCACATCCGCCGGCTCGGCCAGGCCGCCGGGCGCCTGGTGCGCTCCACCACCATCGCCGAGGACATCCCCGGCGGCCGGGTCCTCACCGACGAGCAGCTGGGCCGGGTGCGCTGCCCGGTCCTGCTGATCAACGGCCAGGAGGGCCTGGTGGCCGCCGAGGCCGCCCGGCTGCGGTCGCTGCTGCCGCGCTGCCGGGTCGCGGTGGTGCCGGGGCAGAAGCACTCGGTCCTGGTCGAGGCGTCCGACGCGGTCGCCGAACTGGCCCTGAGCTGGATCCGCGACCATACCGCCGCTCTGCCCGAACCCACCGCGGCGGCCTTGGCGCCGGGCGAACCGGGGCCGGTCCGGTGAGCCGCTTCCTGTTCGTGGTGCCGCCGCTGACGGGCCATGTCAACCCGGCCGCCGCCGTCGCCGCGGAACTCGGCGCCCGGGGCCACGAGGTGGCGTGGGCGGGCCGCCCGGAGGTCGTGGAACGGCTGGCGGGGGAGAAGCCCGTGGTCTACGCGTGCGCGGGCCCCGACGGCATCGGCGGACGGCCGCCCGAGCTGCGCGGGGTCGCGGCCCTGAAGTTCCTCTGGGCGCGCTTCCTCGGCCCGCTCGCCGAGGCGATGGCGCCCGGGGTGGCGGCGGCGGTCACCGCCTTCCGGCCGGACGTGGTGGTCGCCGACCAGCAGACCGTGGCGGGCGCCCTGGTCGCCGAGCGGCTCGGGGTGCCGTTCGCCACCTCCTCGACCACCTCGGCCGAGCTCACCGACAGCATGGCGGGGATGCCGGGCGTGCACAGCTGGCTCACCGGGCTCCTGCACGAGCTGCGGCAGCGCCTCGGCGACCCGGCCGCCACCCACGACCCGCGCTTCTCCCCGCTGCTCACCCTCGCCTTCACCACCCCCGAGCTGACCGGCCCGTACACCACCCCCGACACCGGCCTGCGCTTCGTGGGCCCGGCGCTGGCCGCCCGGCGCACGGCCACCGGGGACTTCCCCTGGCACTGGCTGGACCTGGCGCCCGGTACACCCGCCGTGCTGATCACCCTGGGCACGGCCAACACCGACGCGGGCGGACGCTTCCTCGCCGAGAGCGTCGCCGCGGTGCGCGCCCGCGCCGGACGGCTGCGGGCGGTGGTCTGCGACCCCGGCGGGCTGCTCGGGGAGGTGCCGCCGGGACCCGACGTCCTGGTCGCCGCCGAGCTGCCGCAGGTCGCGCTCCTGGAGCGGATGTCGGCGGTGGTCTGTCACGCGGGCCACAACACCGTCACCGAGGCGCTGTGGCACGGGGTACCGCTGGTGGTCGCCCCGATCCGGGACGACCAGCCGGTCGTGGCGGCCCAGGTGGTGGCCGCCGGGGCCGGGGTGCGGGTGAAGTTCGCGCGGGCGGGGCGCGAGCAGATCGGCGCGGCCCTGGACGCGGTGGTGACCGGGCCGGGCCACCGCGACGCGGCCCGGCGGATCCGGGACGCCTTCCGCGCCGCCGGGGGCGAGTCGGCCGCCGCCACCCACCTGGAGAAGCTCGCCGCGGAACAGCCCTCACAGAGCCCCCCATCCCCGTAGAGAGGGACGCACATGCCCGACAGCGAACGGATCGCCGCCCTCCGCCCGTCGTACCAGGAGGAGCTGGCCCGCGGCACGGCCCGCTTCTTCCTTCCGCCGCGCACCGACTGCCCCTGGTGCCACGGCCGCGACCTGCGCCGCAAGTTCCGCACCACGGACCTCATCCAGGGCAAGCCCGGCCACTTCGTCCTCGACGAGTGCCGGGGCTGCGGGCACGTCTTCCAGAACCCGCGGTTGAGCCAGGAGGGCCTCGGCTTCTACTACCGGGACTTCTACGACGGCCTCGGCGCGGAGACCACCGCCAAGATGTTCGAGGGCAACGGCAGCGCGAAGCGGTTCCGGCGCAGTGCCCGCGCGCTGCGCCGGGTCGCCCAGCCGCGCCGGTGGCTGGACGTCGGCACCTCGCTCGGCCACTTCTGCGCCGCCGCCAAGGAGGTGTTGCCCGACACCGAGTTCGACGGCCTCGACATGGGCGAGGGCGTCGAACTCGCCGCCAAGGAGGGCCGGGTCGAGGAGGCCTACCGGGGCCTGTTCGTGGAGCTCGCCGAGGAGATGGCGGGCCGCTACGACGTGGTCAGCATGTTCCACTACCTGGAGCACACCGCCGACCCGCACCGCGAACTGGACGCGGCGCACACGGCGTTGGCGCCGGGCGGACGGCTGCTGATCGAGGTTCCCGACCCCGAGTCGCTCTCCGGGCGGCTGCTCGGCCGGCGCTGGCTTCCCTGGTTCCAGCCGCAGCACCTCAACATGGTCCCGATGGGAAATCTGTGCGCACGGCTGCGCGAGCTGGGCTTCACCGTCGAGGTGGCCGAGCGGCGCGACGCGCACATCCCCGCCGACCTGGTGTGCGCGGCCTGGTTCCTGTTCGACCGGCTGCTGCCGCGCGACGACGCGCCCTGGCGGCCCCGCCGCCCCGGCCCGGTCGCGCGGGCCGCGCGCTTCACACTGGTGTGGGCGGCCGTGCCGGTGCTGGTCGCGGTGTACGCCCTGGATCAGCTGCTCAACCCGCTGCTGCGGCGGACGCGGTTCTCCAACGCGTACCGGGTCATCGCCCGCAGGGACGGGTGAGGGCCGCGGGTACGGGAGGTCCGCCGGGACGGGTGAGCGCCGTTCAGCCGCCCGAGAGCACCTGCGCCAGGTCGTAGGAGACCGGTTCCTCCAGCTGGGTGTACGTACAGCTGTCGGGGGACCGGTCGGGGCGCCAGCGGCGGAACTGGGCGGTGTGGCGGAAGCGGTCGCCCTCCATGTGGTCGTAGGCCACCTCGCACACCCGCTCCGGCCGCAGCGCCACCCACGACAGGTCCTTCTTGCCCGTCCAGCGGCTCTGCGCGCCCGGCAGCCGGGCCCCCGCGTGGGCGGCCTCGTCCAGCCAGGCGGCCCACGGGTGCCCGCCGCCCACCGGGTCGTCCATCAGCAGCGGGGCCAGCTCCGCGATCAGCTCCGCCCGGCGCTTCATCGGGAAGGCCGCGCAGACCCCGACGTGCTGGAGGGCGCCCGAGCCGTCGTACAGGCCCAGGAGCAGCGAGCCGAGGACGGGGCCGCTCTTGTGGAAGCGGTAGCCCGCCACCACCACGTCGGCCGTGCGCTCGTGCTTGATCTTGTACATCAGCCGGGCGTCCGGGCGGTAGCGCAGGTCCAGCGGCTTGGCCACCACCCCGTCGAGCCCGGCGCCCTCGTACCGCTCGAACCACTTCCGGGCCTGCTCGATGTCGGTGGTGGCGGGTGCCAGGTGCACCGGTGGGGCGACGCCGTCCAGGGCCCGGGTCAGGGCCGCCCGGCGCTCGCTCAGCGGGGTGTCGAGCAGCGAGTCGTTCCCCAGCGCCAGCAGGTCGAAGGCGACGAAGCTGGCCGGGGTCCGCTCGGCCAGCAGGTTCACCCGGGAGGCGGCCGGGTGGATGCGCTCGGTGAGCTGGTCGAAGTCGAGGCGGCCCCCGCGCACGATGACGATCTCGCCGTCCACCACGCAGCGCCGGGGCAGCCGTTCCTTCAGGGCCCGGGCAAGCTCGGGGAAGTAGCGGGTGAGCGGCTTGCCGTTGCGGCTGCCGATGACGATCTCGTCGCCGTCGCGGTGCACGATCGCCCGGAAGCCGTCCCACTTCGCCTCGTACTGCATCCCGGGCGGGATCCTGGCCACCGACTTGGCGAGCATCGGCTTCAGGGGCGGCATCACCGGCAGATCCATACCGTAGATTCTCGCCGGATTGTTCCGATATGCGCCATTTACGGCGCGCACCTACCGTGGCCTGCATGGGCACGAGCAAGGGTGAGGCCGTGGAGCTGGACGTGGCCGGGCGGGCCGTCCGGCTGTCCAACCCGAACAAGGTGTACTTCCCGGAGCGCGGCTACACCAAGCTGGACGTGGCCACGTACTACCTGGCCGTCGCCGACGGAATCACCCGCGCCCTGCGCGACCGCCCGACCACCCTGGAGCGCTACCCGGACGGCGTGGAGGGCGAGTCCTTCTTCCAGAAGCGGGCCCCCAAGAACCTGCCCGAGTGGATCCCGACCGCCCGGATCTCCTTCCCCAGCGGCCGCCACGCCGACGAGATCTGCCCGACCGAGGCCGGCGCCGTGCTGTGGGCCGCGAACCTGGGCTGCCTCACCTTCCACCCGTGGCCGGTGCGGCGCGAGGCCAGCGACCACCCGGACGAACTCCGCATCGACCTGGATCCCCAGCCCGGCACCGGCTTCGACGACGCGGTCCCGGTCGCCCATGAGCTGCGCGCCCTGCTGGAGGAGTCGGGCATCCGGGGCTGGCCCAAGACATCCGGCGGCCGGGGCATCCACGTCTTCGTCCCCATCGAGCCGCGCTGGACCTTCACCGAGGTGCGCCGCTGCGCCATCGCCGTCGGGCGGGAGCTGGAGCGGCGCATGGCGGGGAAGGTCACCACCGCGTGGTGGAAGGAGGAGCGCGGCGAGCGGATCTTCGTCGACTACAACCAGACGGCCCGCGACCGCACCATCGCCTCCGCCTACTCGGTCCGCCCCAAGCCGCACGCCCCGGTCTCCGCGCCGCTGCGCTGGGAGGAGCTGGACGACGTCCGCCCCGAGGACTTCGACCTGCGGACCATGCCCACGCGGTATGCCGAGGTGGGGGACGTCCACGCGGACATGGAGGACCACGCCTTCGGCCTGGAGCCGCTCCTCGAACTCGCGGCCCGCGACGAGCACGACCACCGGCTGGGCGACATGCCGTATCCGCCGGACTATCCCAAGATGCCGGGGGAGCCCCTGCGGGTGCAGCCGAGCCGGGCCAGGAAGAAGGACTCCTAGGCGGGCGGCCGGTGCCGCCCCGCCGCGACGGCGCGGGCGTCCTGGCCGTGGACCGCTACGCCGTGGGCGGCCGGCGCTCGGCCGGGGGCAGCAGCAGTATCTCCAGCGCCTGGGCGCACGCGCGGGCCTGCGCCAGGAACCAGGCGGCGCGCTCGTCCGTCATCACCGCGGGCGCGGCCCGCAGCGACAGGGCGAAGCGGGCGTGTCCGACCCGGTCGAGGACCGGCACGGCCAGGGTGCGCGTCCCGTACGCGGCGCCGTACGCGCCCGGGACCGTCTCGCTCTCCTCGCGCGCGAAGCCGTCGGCCCGTACGTCCGCCAGCTCCCCGTCGAGCGCCGCGTGTCCGTCCGGGCCGGGCCAGGCGAGCAGCACCCGGCCCGGCGCGGTCGAGCGCAGCGGGCGGCGCAGCCCCGCCATCGGCGGCACCGGCCCGCCCGCGACGATCACCGCGTGCGGGCCGCTGCGCAGCGCGAGGTCGGCGACGGCGCCGGTCCGCGCGGTGAGGTCGGCGAGCTCGGGGGCGGCCAGATGGAGGCCGCGCCGGTGGTAGGAGAGGCGGCCGAGCTCGGTCATGGCGGGCCCGAGCCGGTAGCGCGCGGTGCGCACGTCCTGTTCCAGGAACCCCGCCCCGACGAGCGTGCGGGCCAGCCGATGGGCGGTGGAGACGGGTAACCCCAGGCGCCGGGAGAGATCGGACGCGCTGAGGTCGGGGCCGTTGTCGTGGAAGGAGTGCAGCACGTCCAGGGCGCGCTGCACGGCCTGCGCGCCGGTCGGGGTGCGCACCGTGGTGGCCTCGGTCATATCGGCTCCCTGGCGGGTCGTGATCGACGAAGAGCTCCACACTACGGCCGGGCGTTCTGGTCGCTCAGGGCAACGGCGAAGGCGGCCGGAACCGCTGCCGTCGCGTGATCGGCAGGCCGTAATCGGCCAAAGACGCGGCGGCGGGGGAAGATCGCTCGACGAGGGCGGCGAAAGGCGTTCAACGATCATTGACCGGACGTTGATCCGGCCCGGCCAGCATGGACGGCATGTCGATCAACACCACCATCGCCGGGCCGGAACTGGCCTGGCAGGAGACCGCGTTGTGCGCCCAGGCGGGGCCCGAGTTCTTCTTCCCGGCCCCCGGCAGCTCGACGCGGGAGGCCAAGCAGCTCTGCGGCGGCTGTGAGGGCCGCCAGGCCTGCCTGGAGTACGCGCTGGCGAACGACGAGCGGTTCGGTGTCTGGGGCGGCCTCTCCGAGCAGGAGAGACTCCAGCTCCAGCGCAGCCGCGGAGCGCGGCGCGGCCGGGCCTGAGGGGTCGAGCCACGAACCCGGCCGGCTCAGGAACGGCCGGGTTCCTCCGGCGGACGCGCGTGCCCGTTTCGGGGGCGGGCCGCGCGTCCGCACCCCCGCACCGCCCCCGTGGCCGCCCCACCGGATCCGGTCGTTCCGGTGCAGGATGCCCCACAAGCCCTGGCACGTCCGGCCCCGGCCGGTCATGCTGGGCGGGTCGAGGAGCCGATGTCACGGCATGGGGGGCGTGGTGAGGAGAACGGGCACGGCGGCGCGGGCGTACGACTACATCGTGGTGGGAGCGGGTTCGGCGGGCTGCGTGCTCGCGGCGAGGCTCTCCGAGGACCCCGGCGTGCGGGTCGCGCTCGTCGAGTCCGGGCCGCGCGACCGCAACCCCGGGATCCGTGTCCCGGCCGCCTTCCCCAGGCTCTTCAAGACCGCCTACGACTGGGACTTCACCACCGTCGGGCAGAAGGAGCTGGGCGGGCGCGAGCTCTACTGGCCGCGCGGCCACACCCTCGGCGGCTCCTCGTCCGTCAACGCCATGATGTGGGTGCGCGGCCACCGCGCCGACTACGACGCCTGGGGTGAGGCGGCCGGGCCCGCGTGGGCGTACGACGCGTTCGTGCCGTACTTCCGCCGGGCCGAGCGCTGGACCGGCCCGGCGCCCCAGGACTCGGTGTACGGCACCGGGGGGCCGCTGTGGATCTCGCCGCTGCGCGACCCCAGCCCCCTCACCCTCGCCTTCCTCGCCGCCTGCCACGACCGCGGCCTCACGGGGCTCAGGGAACTCAACGGCCCCGACCACTCCGGATACGCGACGACCCCCGTCAACCAGCGCGATGGGCGCCGGTGGAGCGCCGCCGACGGCTACCTCCGGCCCGCCGCGCACCGCCCCAACCTGGATGTGCTCACCCGGACCCGGGTGCGCGGGCTGGAGTTCGAGGGCAGCAGGGTCACCGGAGTGCGCACCCAGGGCGCCCCGGGCATCCTCACCGCCCGCCGCGAGGTGATCCTCAGCGCGGGCGCCATCGGCTCGCCGCAGCTGCTGATGCTCTCGGGCATCGGTGACCCGGACCGCCTGCGGGAGGCGGGAGTAGAGGTCAAGGTGGCCTCGCCGGACGTCGGCCGCCATCTGCAGGACCATCTCGCGTACGCGGTGACCGTGCGCTGTCCCCGCCCCGTCACCCTCACCGGCGCGGACACGCTCTCCAACCTGGGCCGCTTCGTGCTGCGCGGCCGGGGTCCGCTGACCTCCAACCTGGCGGAGGCGGTGGCGTTCGTGCGGACCCGGCCCGGCCTGGTGGCGCCGGACATCGAGCTGATCTTCGCCCCGGTGCCGTTCGTCGACCACGGGCTCACCCCGCCCACCGAACACGGCCTCACCGTCGGGGTGGTCCTGCTCCAGCCCGACAGCGAGGGCCGCGTCGAGCCCGCCGGACCGTCCGCGGCTCTCCCGCCACGGATCGACCCCGGCTATCTGACCGCGGAGGACGACCTGCGCCGGCTGCTGGTGGGGGTGCGCCGGGCGGAGCAACTGCTGGCCACCCCGGCGCTGGCCGAGCACACCTCGGGGCCGCTGGCGCCCTACCCCGGCGTGGTCGACGACGAGACGCTGGCCGCGGCGGTGCGCGCGTCGGCCGAGTCGCTGTACCACCCGGTGGGCACCTGCCGGATGGGCGCCGACGAGGGCTCGGTCACCGACCCCCGGCTGCGGGTGCGCGGCACCGAGGGGCTGCGGGTGGTCGATGCCTCCGTCATGCCGCGCATCACCCGCGGCCATACCCACGCCCCGACGGTCGCCCTCGCGGAGAAGGCGGCGGAGCTGATCCGTCAGGACGCGCGACAGCCGTTGCGCGGGGCCTGAGGCGCACGGCTGTTACGCACCATGCCGGGGCGCGCGGGAGACGTCAGGCCTTGCCGCGGGCCAGCATCCGGGCCTTGCGCGCGGCGAGCTTCTCGTCGAACTTGCTCGCCTCCGCGTCGAGACCGCCCATGTACAGGCCCAGCTCCTCCTGCGCCTTCAGCCCCTCCGGGCCGAGCCCGTCGATCTCCAGGACCTTCAGGAAGCGCAGCACGGGCTGGAGCACGTCGTCGTGGTGGATGCGCAGGTTGTAGATCTCGCCTATGGCCATCTGGGCGGCGGCCCGCTCGAAGCCGGGCATGTTGTGGCCGGGCATCCGGAAGTCCACCACCACGTCGCGTACCGCCCGCATGGTCAGATCGGGAGCCAGCTCGAAGGCCGCGCCCAGCAGGTTGCGGTAGAAGACCATGTGCAGGTTCTCGTCGGTCGCGATCCGCGCCAGCATGCGGTCGCAGACCGGGTCGCCCGACCGGTGGCCGGTGTTGCGGTGCGAGATGCGGGTGGCCAGCTCCTGGAAGGCCACGTACGCCACCGAGTGCAGCATCGAGTGGCGGTTGTCGGACTCGAAGCCCTCCGCCATGTGCGCCATGCGGAACCGCTCCAGCTGGTCCGGGTCCACGGCGCGCGAGGCGAGCAGGTAGTCGCGCATCACGATGCCGTGCCTGCCCTCCTCGGCGGTCCAGCGGTGCACCCAGGTCCCCCAGGCGCCGTCCCGGCCGAAGAGGCTGGCGATCTCGTGGTGGTAGCTGGGCAGGTTGTCCTCGGTGAGGAGGTTCACCACGAGCGCGATCCGGCCGATGTCGGTGACCTTGGACTGCTGCGGCTCCCACGCCTCGCCGTCCTCGAAGAGGCCGGGGAAGTTGCGGGCGTCCGACCACGGCACGTAGTCGTGCGGCATCCAGTCCTTGGCCACCTTCAGGTGCCGGTTGAGCTCCTTCTCGACGACCTCTTCCAACGCGTACAGCAGCCGGGCGTCGGTCCACGCGTCCGAAGTGCCGAGGTGGGGGGAGGTGATCGTCACGAGGGTGCTCCAGGGGGACGGGGAAGGGGGACGTGTACCTACGCCTACGTAGGTTACGAGACCGTAGGTTAAGCGCGCGATAAGGCCCCAGCCAAGTCCCGCCTTCCCCCCATTTCGCTACTCTCCGTCATTCCCGCAGCTCATGCCGGACCGAAAAGAGACAACTCCGACATCCTCACTGGCCGTCACGGACCTCTTCGGCGGTGGTGTCCCGCAGCTCTCCGTCGAGCAGCAGCCACCGGGTGACCCCGATCGACTCCAGGAAGGGAACGTCGTGCCCGGCGACGATCAGCGCTCCCTCGAAGGAGGCCAGCGCCTCGGTGAGCCGCCGGACGCTCGCCATGTCCAGGTTGTTCGTCGGCTCGTCCAGGATCAGCAGCTGCGGCGCGGGCTCGGCGAGCAGCAGCGTGGCGAGCGAGGCCCGGAAGCGCTCGCCCCCCGAGAGGGTCCCGGCCGGGCGGTCGGCCCGGGCCCCCTTGAAGAGGAAGCGGGCGAGCCGCGCCCGGATCGTGTTGGCGGTGGCGCCCGGCGCGTACCGCGCGACGTTCTCCGCCACGCTCAGCTCGTCGTCCAGCACGTCCAGGCGCTGCGGCAGGAACCGCAGCGGCACATGTGCCACCGCCTCCCCGGCCGCCGGGGCGAGCTGCCCGGCCAGGGTGCGCAGCAGGGTCGTCTTTCCGGCCCCGTTGCGGCCGACGAGGGCGATCCGCTCCGGTCCGTGGATGTCGAGGCTGCCCAACACCCCTTCTGTGTACGGCAGCCGCAGCTCGCGCAGAGTCAGCACGCTCCGGCCCGGGTGGACCTTGGTGTACGGCAGTTCGACACGGATCTCGTCGTCGTCCCGGACCGCCTCCACGGCCTCGTTCAGCCGGTCCCGGGCCTGGGCGAGGCGCTCGGTCTGGAGGATGCGGTGCTTGCCCGCCGACACCTGGGCCTCGCTCCGGCGGCCATTGGCGATGATCTTCGGGACCCGCTTGTTCTCGTAGCTCTTCTGGCCGAACCGCTGACGCCTCGCCAGTTTGACGTGGGCGTCGGACAGTTCGCGCTTCTGGCGCTGGACGTCGGCCTCGGCCGTGCGCACCATCCGCTCGGCCGCCTCCTGCTCCACGGCCAACGCCTCCTCGTACGCCGAGAAGTTGCCCCCGTACCAGGAGACCTCGCCCTCGCGCAGATCCGCGATCTGGTCGACCAGGTCGAGGAGTTCGCGGTCGTGGCTGACCACGACCATCACGCCGGGCCAGGCGGCGACCGCGTCGTAGAGCCGCCGCCGGGCGCGCCGGTCGAGGTTGTTGGTGGGCTCGTCGAGCAGCAGGACGTCGGGGCGGCGCAGCAGCAGCGCGGCCAGGCGCAGCAGCACCGACTCGCCGCCGGAGAGCTCCCCGATGGTCCGGTCGAGGCCGACGCCGTCGAGGCCGAGCTGTCCGAGCGCGGCCCGGGCCCGCTCCTCCACGTCCCAGTCGTCGCCGACCGCCGTGAAGTGCTCCTCGCTCGTGTCGCCCGCCTCGATGGCGTGCAGCGCGGCCCGCACCCGGTCGATGCCGAGGGCCTCGTCGACCCGCATCCCGGTGGCCATGGTCAGGTTCTGCGGCAGATAGCCGATCTCGCCCGTGGTGACGACCCGGCCGCCGGTGGGGGTGAGTTCACCGGCGAGCAGCCGCAGCAGCGTGGACTTCCCGGAGCCGTTGAGACCGATCAGCCCGGTGCGGCCGTGGCCGACGGCGAGCTGGAGGTTGTCGAGGACGCGGGTGCCGTCGGGCCAGGCGAAGGAGAGGTCGAAGCAGCCGATGTGCGTCGAGGACGCGGAGTACGTAGACATGGATGTCTCCCTGTTGCGCGGAAGAAGAGGGGGCGGGGGCAACGGGAACTGAGACACCGGTGTCAGGGCAGCGGGGATAAGCGGAAGGGCCCTGGTCGTGGAGGACGGCTCGGAGGCAGGTCACACCGCGCGCAACACCGAAGGGAGTGCGCGAAACGGTGTCTCAGATGCCTCAGACGAGCAACGTCCTACTCCGATCGACGACAACAGGGCCGAGAAGAACGTACGACGGGGCGCCGGGGCGCCGCAAACGATTTACGGCAGGGGACTTTGCGCCAGGCGGGCCTGGTCAGCGGGCGTCGCGCAGCAGCGCGGTGAGGTCACCGTCGAGGTCGAGGAAGTGGTGCTCGTGGCCCGCGGGCACCATCAGCTGGGTGCGCTTGAGGAAGCGGCGCAGCTCGGAGGTGCGGATGTGCACCATCGCGGTGCCCTCCGGCGCGTGGAACTCCACGACCGTACGGTCGAACCCGTACGGCCGGACCCGCACGTCGCCCATGCCCGCGGAGGTCTCCACTCCCGCCTCCAGGAGTTCGCGCGAGAACGCCCAGCAGACCTCCACCCCTTCGAGGGTGGCGGGCGCGGGGAAGACCATCCGCACGGCGAACGGGTCCTCGCGGTCGTAGCTCAGCGTCGCGGGGACGGTCTGGACCCGCGGGTCGGAAGCGATCAGGCGGGCCTCGACGGCTTGCTCGATGACAGTGGACAACGCCCTGTTCCCCTAACCTCACGACCGGGTACTTCTCTTCCTGCTGCTCACGAAGACGGCAGAAGACACGGCTGCGTGCACCCGAGCCGGGGGTGAGCTGTGTCACCTGACCGCTACGTGTGCGTCACTTTCCGGTGCGTCACCGCTCGCTCCTGTCCATTGCCTAACGGGCTCCGGATTGATGGCGATACGGTCGAATTTCGCCCTCTGGACGGCCCTCACCGGGTCGGCTAGCTTCCAGCGCCATGAAGCCCATGGGGAAGACGAGACGCATGCTGTCGGTGGGGCTGGGCGCGGCGGCGCTGGCGGGCGCGCTGACGGCGCCGGCCCAGGCGCACGGCCACGACGAAGGCCGCCCGGCACCGGTCTGGCAGCCGACGCCGACCGGTACGGACGCCCGGTTCCGGGGGCTCTCGGCGGTGAGCCGGAGCACGGCCTGGGTGGCCGGCTCGAAGGGCACGGTGCTGCGCACCACCGACGGCGGGCGCACCTGGCGCGATGTCTCCCCTCCGGGCGCGGAAGGGCTGGAGTTCCGGGACGTGAAGGCCTGGGGGTCCCCCCGGACGGAGTCCGGGGGAGGACGGCGGGCCGTGGTGCTCGCCATCGGGGAGGGCGAGGCGTCCCGGGTCTACCGGACCGAGGACGGCGGAACCACCTGGAAGGAGTCGTTCCGCAACCCCGACCCCCGCGCCTTCTACGACTGCCTCACCTTCTTCGACGAACGCCACGGGCTGGCCGTCTCCGACCCGGTCGACGGCAGGTACCGCCTGCTGTCCACGGCCGACGGCGGCCGCTCCTGGAAGGTGCTGCCGTCCGCCGGTATGCCGGAGGCGCTGCCGGGTGAGGCCTCGTTCGCGGCGAGCGGCCAGTGCCTGGTCTCCTCCGGCCCGCGCGATGTGTGGCTCGCCACCGGGGGCGCCGCCACCGCGCGCGTCCTGCACTCCGCGGACCGAGGGGTGACCTGGACGGCGACCGACTCGGCGATCCCGGCCGGTGACGCGGCGCGCGGAGTCTTCGCCCTCGCCTTCCGCGACCGTACGCACGGGATCGCGGTCGGCGGCGACTACCGGGCCGGACAGCCCTCGCCGCGCGCCGCCGAGCACACCCGGGACGGCGGCCGTACCTGGTCCCCGGCGGCGGCCCCGGTCGCCGCCTACCGCTCCGGCGTCGCCTGGCTGCCCCACAGCCGGTCGGCCGCGCTCGCGGTGGGCCCCACCGGAACCGACGCGACCACCGACGGGGGCCGCACCTGGCGGACCGTCGACACCGGCTCGTACGACACCGTGGACTGCGCACCGGACCGGGGCTGCTGGGCGGCGGGGGAGAAGGGCCGGGTGGCCCGGCTCGCGCGCGCGGGGCATCGGGGCTAGCCGGTGGGCAGCTCCTGCCGGTAGGCGCCGAGTCCCGGGGCCACCTTGGTCGCCAGGAACTCGGTGATCCGGTACGCGCACACGCCGTTGACGCTGAAGGGGTCGGTCGCCGCGATCTCCTCGATCGCCGCGCGGTCGTCCCCGACGGCCAGGATGACCCCGCCCTCACGGGGCTCCTTGCGGCCCGAGGCGATGAACACACCCGCCTCGTACTGCCCGTTGAGCCAGGCGACATGCGCGTCGAGCAGTTCGTCGACGCGGGCGAGGGGGGCCGTGTAACTCAGGTCCAGTATGAACATGATCGGCAGGCTACTCCGGGCCCCTTTCCCCGCGGGCCCTAGGGTGAGGGCATGGTGACGCTCACAGAGATTCCCCCGGGCTGGCCCGCCGACGAGGCCGGGGCGCTGGCCGTGCAGGACGAACTGCGCGGCCGCGTCGTGCTCGACGAGCCCGGCCCGCCGCCCGGCACCGGCCTGGTCACGGGTGTGGACGTGGCCTACGACGACGAGCGGGACGTCGTCGCGGCGGCGGCCGTCGTCCTGGACGCGGCCACCCTGGAGGTCGTCGAGGAGTCCACCGCCGTGGGCCGGGTCGCCTTCCCGTACGTGCCGGGACTGCTCGCCTTCCGGGAGATCCCCACGGTCCTGGCGGCCCTCGGAGCGCTCAGCACCGGGCCGGGCCTGGTGGTCTGCGACGGGTACGGGCTCGCCCACCCCCGCCGCTTCGGTCTCGCCTCCCACCTCGGCGTGCTCACCGGGCTCGCGGTCATCGGCGTCGCCAAGAACCCGTTCACCTTCACCCATGAGGAGCCGGGCACCCGGCGCGGAGAGGCCTCGGCGCTGGTGGACGCGGGCGGCGAGGAGGTGGGCCGGGCGCTGCGCACCCGCGACGGCGTCAAGCCGGTGTTCGTCTCCGTCGGTCACCGGGTGAGCCTGGACAACGCCTGCGCCCATACCCTCCGGCTGACCCCGCGTTTCCGGCTGCCGGAGTCGACCCGGCGCGCGGACGCGCTGTGCCGCGAGGCACTGCGCGCCGCGCTCCGGCCCGCGGGGGCACCGGCCGACTAGCGGGCGTCGGCCACCCGGAAGCGGATGCCCGCCTTCTGGACCCGGGCCAGCAGGGCGTCACCCATCGCGGTGACGGTGGTCAACTGCCCGGCGAGGCCGGGCAGTTCGTCGAGGGCGAGGCTGAGGGCGCCCTCGGCGAGGATCTTGGCCGTCTCGTCGTACCCCGGGTCGCCGCCCGAGACCTCGGTGAACACCCGGCGCCCGCCGCCCTCCCCGACGAACCGCAGCGAGAACCAGCTGCGGTCCCGGCGCTCCTGGTCGGGGCCGCTGCCGGGCTCGTAACGGCTGATCAGCCATCGCCGCGCGGCGGGCAGTTGGGCGACACCGAGAGCCGCGCCCGCACCGGCCACCGCGCCCAGCGCCATCGGCAGCCGGCGCACCGCCGCGAAGTGGCGGTAGCGGAAATCGGGTCCGTAGCGCTCGTTCGCCGAGGCGGAGCGGGCCACCACCGTCGGGTCCAGGACCGGCAGCGGCAGCGCCCAGGCGCCGGTCTCCCGGCTGAAGCGCGGGGTGCCGAGCGGGGCCCTGGCCCGGCGCCCGACCAGGCGCGGCTCGTGCAGCCGGCGCTCCCGGGCCGCCTTGAGCTGCTGCGGGCTGCGGCCCATGGCGGTGAGCGCGGAGGCGAACGTGCCGCCGGAGAACATCGCGTTGGAGCGCACGAAGCCGTCCACCCGCAGCGGTACGCCCTCGGGAAGCTGCCGGACCGTGTAGTACACGCCCAGGTCGCACGGCACCGAGTCGAAGCCGCAGGCGTGCACCAGCCGCGCACCGGTCTCCCGGGCCCGCGCGTCATGGCGCACGTACATGGTGTCCACGAACTCCGGCTCGCCGGTGAGGTCGAGGTAATCGGTCCCCGCCTCGGCGCACGCGGCGACCAGGCCCTCGCCGTACCAGACGTAGGGGCCGACCGTGGTGGCCACCACCCGCGCGGACCCGGCGAGGGCGCGCAGCGCGTCGGGGTCGGCGGAGTCCGCCGTGATCAGAGGCAGCGAGGCGCACGCGGGGTCGATGGCGGCGAGCTCCTCGCGCAGCGCCTCCAGCTTGGCGGTGGACCGCCCCGCCAGTGCCCAGGCGCACCCCTCGGGCGCGTGCGCGGCCAGGTACTTCGCCGTGAGGGTGCCCACGAACCCGGTGGCCCCGAAGAGCACGATGTCGTACGGCCTCGCGGCGCGCCGTGACCGCTGCCGCGCCGCCCGCTCTGCCCGTTCTGCCCGCTCCAAGGGGGGTCCCTCCGCTTCTGCTCCGGCCGCGCTCCCGCACCGATGTCGGTGGCTGAGGCTAGCGTGAGAAGCGGTGCCGTGGGTGATCAAGGACGGGGGGAACTCCGCTCGGCGCAAACCAAGCGCTTGCTCGCGCAAGGGGCTTGTGCGGAGTGGAACGTGTTCTTAGCATCACTGCTGTTACATCAGTTGTGTCACAGTGCTGGGGGCTCGATGACAGGTTCGGGGAACGGCCCGCTCACCGGGGTGCGCGTGGTCGAGCTGGCGGGGATCGGGCCCGGCCCGTTCGCGGCCATGCTCCTGGCCGACCTCGGCGCGGACGTGGTGCGGGTCGACCGGCCGGGCGGCGCGGGTCTTGCCATCGACCCGGCGTACGACCTGACCAACCGCAACAAGCGCTCCGTACTGATCGATCTCAAGGCGAAGGACGGCCCCGCGCGCGTCCTGGACCTGGTGGAGAAGGCCGACATCCTCGTCGAGGGCTACCGTCCCGGCGTCGCCGAGCGCCTCGGGGTCGGGCCCGAGCAGTGCCTGGCCCGCAACCCCGGGCTCGTCTACGGACGGATGACCGGCTGGGGGCAGGACGGACCGCTCGCCGCCCGCGCCGGGCACGACATCGCGTACATCGCCGTCACCGGCACCCTCGGCATGATCGGCCGGGCGGACGAGGCGCCGACCGTCCCCGCCAACCTGGTCGGCGACTACGCGGGCGGCTCGCTCTACCTCGTCGTGGGTGTCCTCGCCGCCCTCCAGCACGCCCGCGCCACCGGCCAGGGGCAGGTCGTGGACGCCGCGATCGTGGACGGCGCCGCCCACCTCGCCACGATGATCCACGGCATGCTGGCGGCCGGCGGCTGGCAGGACCGGCGCGGCGCCAACCTCCTCGACGGCGGCTGCCCGTTCTACGGCACCTACGAGACCGCCGACGGCCAGTACATGGCGGTCGGCGCCCTTGAGCAGCAGTTCTACGAGGAGTTCATCCAGCTGCTCGGGCTCGACGCCGTGGCCCCGGCCCGCAAGGACCTCGCCCGCTGGGAGGAGCTGCGCACCGCCATCGCCGAGCGGTTCCGCACCCGTACGCGCGAGGAGTGGACGACCGTCTTCGCCGGGTCGGACGCGTGCGTGGCGCCCGTGCTCTCGCTGCGCGAGGCCCCGGCCCATCCCCACCTCGCCGCCCGCGCCACCTTCGTCGAGCACGGCGGCCTCACCCAGCCGGCGCCCGCGCCCCGGTTCTCGGCCACCCCCGGCGCCGTCCGCCGTCCGCCCGCCCTGCCCGGCGCCGACACCGCCGAGGTGGCCCGCGACTGGGGCGTGCCGGAGCTCGCCGGGACCGGGAACGCCGAACCCACCGAGGAGAACGACCGTTGAAGCGGCAGATCTTCACCGCCGAGCACGACGCCTTCCGCGAGAGCGTCCGCACCTTCCTCGCCAAGGAGGTCCTGCCGCACTACGAGCAGTGGGAGAAGGACGGCATCGTCTCGCGCGAGGCCTGGCTGGCCGCCGGGCGCCAGGGCCTGCTCGGGCTCGCCGTGGACGAGGAGTACGGGGGCGGCGGCACCGCCGACTTCCGCTACAGCGCCGTCCTCGCCGAGGAGTTCACCCGCGCGGGCGCCTCGGGCCTGGCGATCGGGCTGCACAACGACATCATCGGGCCCTATCTGACCGGGCTCGCCACCGAGGAGCAGAAGCGCCGCTGGCTGCCGGGTTTCTGCGACGGCTCCCTGGTCACGGCGATCGCCATGACCGAGCCCGGCGCCGGGTCCGACCTCCAGGGCATCGCCACGCGCGCCGAGGACCGGGGCGAGTACTGGCTGCTCAACGGCTCCAAGACGTTCATCTCCAACGGCATCCTCGCGGACCTGGTGGTCGTCGTGGCGAGGACGACACCCGAGGGCGGCGCCCACGGTCTGTCCCTGCTCGTGGTGGAGCGGGGCATGGAGGGCTTCGAGCGGGGCCGCAACCTCGACAAGATCGGCCAGAAGGCCCAGGACACCGCCGAGCTGTTCTTCACCGACGTACGGGTCCCCAAGGACAACCTCCTCGGGGAGCTCAACGGCGCGTTCGTCCATCTGATGACCAACCTGGCGCAGGAGCGGATGGCCATCGCCGTCGCCGGGATCGCCGCCGCGGAGCACCTGCTGGAGATCACCACCGAGTACGTGAAGGAGCGCGAGGCCTTCGGGCGGCCGCTCGCCACCAAGCAGCACGTCCGCTTCGAGATCGCGGAGCTGGCCACCGAGTGCGCCGTCACCCGTTCGTTCCTCGACCGCTGCATCGTGGATCACTCGAACGGGGAGCTCGACGCCGTGCACGCCTCGATGGCCAAGTGGTGGGCCACCGAGCTCCAGAAGCGCACCGCCGACCGCTGTCTGCAACTGCACGGCGGCTACGGCTACATGAGCGAGTACCGCGTCGCCAAGGCGTTCACGGACGGACGCGTCCAGACCATCTACGGCGGGACGACCGAGATCATGAAGGAGATCATCGGTCGTTCCCTGCTCGGCTAACCCTCTGTGAAAGGCTTTTCCGTGAGCACCGAAGCGTATGTGTACGACGCGATCCGCACCCCGCGCGGGCGGGGCAAGGCCAACGGCTCCCTGCACGGCACCAAGCCGATCGACCTGGTCGTCGGTCTGATCCACGAGCTGCGGGGACGCTTCGCGGACCTCGACCCGGCGGCGATCGACGACATCGTTCTCGGCGTGGTCGGCCCCGTGGGCGACCAGGGCTCCGACATCGCCCGGATCGCGGCGATCGCCGCCGGGCTGCCGGACACCGTCGCCGGAGTCCAGGAGAACCGCTTCTGCGCCTCGGGCCTGGAGGCGGTCAACATGGCCGCCGCCAAGGTCCGTTCGGGCTGGGAGGACCTGGTGCTCGCGGGCGGTGTCGAGTCGATGTCGCGGGTGCCGATGGCCTCGGACGGCGGCGCCTGGTTCGCCGACCCGATGACCAACTTCGACACCAACTTCGCCCCCCAGGGCATCGGCGCCGACCTCATCGCCACCGTCGAGGGCTTCACGCGCCGCGATGTCGACGAGTACGCGGCGCTCTCCCAGGAGCGGGCGGCCGAGGCATGGAAGGACGGCCGGTTCGCCCGGTCCGTCGTCCCCGTCAAGGACCGCAACGGCCTGGTCGTCCTCGACCACGACGAGCACATGCGCCCGGGCACCACGGCAGACTCGCTCGCGTCCCTGAAGCCGTCTTTCGCCGCCATCGGGGACATGGGCGGCTTCGACGCCGTGGCCCTCCAGAAGTACCACTGGGTGGAGAAGATCGACCACGTCCACCACGCGGGCAACTCCTCCGGCATCGTCGACGGCGCCGCTCTGGTCGCCATCGGCTCGCGCGAGGTCGGCGAGCGCTACGGCATGACCCCGCGCGCCCGGATCGTCTCCGCGGCGGTCTCCGGCTCCGAGCCGACGATCATGCTCACCGGTCCCGCCCCCGCCACCCGCAAGGCGCTCGCCAAGGCCGGGCTGACCATCGACGACATCGACCTCGTCGAGATCAACGAGGCGTTCGCCGGTGTGGTGCTGCGCTTCGCCCGGGACATGGGCCTCCCGCTCGACAAGATCAACGTCAATGGCGGAGCCATCGCCATGGGCCACCCGCTGGGCGCCACCGGCGCGATGATCCTCGGCACCCTCGTCGACGAGCTGGAGCGCCGCGACCGGCGCTACGGCCTCGCCACCCTCTGCGTGGGCGGCGGCATGGGCATCGCCACCGTCGTCGAGCGTCTCTGACCGTCCTCTTCCCGGCCAACCCCGTTACGGAGCACCATCACATGGCAGTCATGTCGACGAGCACCACCATCCGCTGGGAACAGGACGAGACCGGCGTGGTCACCCTCGTCCTCGACGACCCCAACCAGTCCGCCAACACGATGAACCAGGCCTTCAAGGACTCCCTCGCGGCCATCGCCGACCGCGCCGAGGCCGAGAAGGACTCCATCCGCGGCATCATCTACACCTCCGCCAAGAAGACGTTCTTCGCGGGCGGCGACCTCAAGGAAATGATCGAGGTCGGTCCCGAGAACGCGCGCGAGGCGTTCGAGACCGGCACCGCCATCAAGAACTCGCTGCGCCGCATCGAGACCCTGGGCAAGCCGGTCGTCGCCGCCATCAACGGCGCGGCGCTGGGCGGCGGTTACGAGATCGCCCTCGCCAGCCACCACCGCGTCGCCCTCGACGCCCCCGGCTCCAAGATCGGCCTGCCCGAGGTCACCCTGGGCCTGCTCCCGGCGGGCGGCGGCGTGACCCGTACCGTAAGGCTGATGGGCATCGCGGACGCGCTGCTGAAGGTGCTCCTCCAGGGCACCCAGTACTCCCCGCGCCGGGCCCTGGAGAACGGACTGGTCCACGAGGTCGCGGCCACGCCCGAGGAGATGCTCGCCAGGGCCCGCGCCTTCATCGACGCGAACCCCGAGTCCCGGCAGCCCTGGGACGTGCCCGGCTACCGCATCCCGGGCGGCACCCCGTCGAACCCGAAGTTCGCCGCCAACCTCCCGGCCTTCCCGGCCAACCTGAAGAAGCAGCTGAACGGCGCCCCCTACCCGGCCCCGCGCAACATCCTCGCCGCCGCCGTCGAGGGCTCCCAGGTCGACTTCGAGACCGCCCAGACCATCGAGGCCCGCTACTTCACCGAGCTGGTCACCGGCCAGACGGCGAAGAACATGATCCAGGCGTTCTTCTTCGACCTCCAGGCCGTCAACTCGGGTGCCAACCGCCCCCAGGGCATCGCCCCGCGCCCGGTCCGCAAGGTCGCCGTCCTCGGGGCGGGCATGATGGGCGCGGGCATCGCCTACGCGTGCGCCCGGGCCGGCCTGGAGGTCGTCCTCAAGGACGTCTCGCCGGAGGCCGCGCGGAAGGGCAAGGCGTACTCGGAGAAGCTCCTCGCCAAGGCGCTCTCGCGGGGCCGCACCACCGAGGCCCAGCGCGACGAGCTGCTCGCCCGCATCACCCCGACCGCCACCGCGCGGGACCTGGCGGGCTGCGACGCGGTGATCGAGGCGGTCTTCGAGAGCACCGCGCTCAAGCACCAGGTCTTCCAGGAGATCCAGGACATCGTCGAGCCGGACGCACTGCTCTGCTCCAACACCTCGACCCTGCCGATCACCGGCCTCGCCGAGGGGGTGACGCGCCAGGCCGACTTCATCGGGCTGCACTTCTTCTCGCCCGTCGACAAGATGCCCCTGGTGGAGATCATCCGGGGTGAGCGGACCGGTGAGGAGGCGCTGGCCCGCGCCTTCGACCTGGTCCGACAGATCAAGAAGACCCCGATCGTGGTGAACGACTCGCGCGGCTTCTTCACCTCGCGCGTGATCGGCCAGTTCATCAACGAGGGCGTCGCGATGCTCGGCGAGGGCGTCGAGCCCGCCTCCATCGAGCAGGCGGCGGGCCAGGCGGGTTACCCCGCCAAGGTGCTCGCCCTGATGGACGAGCTGACCCTGACCCTCCCCCGCAAGATCCGTGACGAGACGCGGCGGGCGGTCGAGGAGGCGGGCGGCGTCTGGCCCGGCCACCCGGCGGACGAGGTCATCGACCGCATGGTGGACGAGTTCGGCCGCCCCGGCCGCAGCGGCGGCGCGGGCTTCTACGAGTACGACGGCGACGGCAGGCGCCTCCGGCTGTGGCCGGGGCTGCGCGAGCACTTCGGCAAGCCCGGCGCGAACGTCCCCTTCGAGGACATGAAGGAGCGGATGCTCTTCGCGGAGTCGCTCGACACCGTGCGCCTCTTCGAGGAGGGTGTGCTCACCTCGGTCGCCGACGCCAACATCGGCTCCATCATGGGCATCGGCTTCCCGGCGTGGACGGGCGGCGTGCTCCAGTACATCAACGGTTACGAGGGCGGACCCGGGGGAGAGACCGGTCTGCCGGGCTTCGTGGCCCGTGCCCGCGAGCTGGCCGAGCGCTACGGCGACCGGTTCCTGCCGCCCGCGCTGCTGGTGGAGAAGGCGGAGAAGGGCGAGAAGTTCACGGACGCGTGAGCGAGGTGAGCGAGGTGACGGACGGGGGAGGCGGTTCCCCGCCCGTCACCCCGGTCCTCACCCCGCCCCTCACTCCGTTTCGCTCTCGGCGCGGAAGGCCGCCCGCAGCTCCTCCTTGAGCGAGCGCTGGAACGCGGTGACCAGCGCCTGGACCACCATCGGCTGCATATGGGCCGACAGCGACCGCATCGCCGCCACATGGTCGGGGTCCGATTCCCGCTCCCGGTAGGGGTTCCACACCTCGTCCCGGAACAGCCGCGTCAGCTCGTGCGCGGCCGAGCGGGTGTGCTCCAGGAGGACCGTCCGGGCCGCCAGGATCGTCTCGTGCGCGATCGGCACGTCCAGGAGCTGCACCCCGAGCGCGAGCAGACCGGGGTCGACCAGGAACGCGTCGCTCTCGCCCTCGGTCCGCTCCAGGACGCTCATCGCGGCCAGCCGGTCGAGGTCGGTGTCGGACAGCGCCCGCCCCGCCCTACGCTCCAGCTCGGCCCGGGTGGTCTCCTCGGCCGTGTCCGGCGCCCAGGAGGCGACCACGGCCCGGTGGATGGCCAGGTCGTGCGCGCTGAGGCCGGGCGGCAACTGCTCCAGGTACCGCTCGATCGCGGCCAGCGTCATCCCGTGGTGCTGCAACTCCTCGATCAGCGCGAGCCGGGACAGATGCGCCGGTCCGTAGTGGCCGACGCGCCGGGGGCCGATCGCGGGGGGCGGCAGCAGACCACGGGTGCTGTAGAAACGGATGGTGCGCACGGTGACTCCGGCCCGGGCGGCCAGTTCGTCGACCGTCAGGGTCGGCTCCTCGGTCTCCGTCGCCATGGCGGTGCCTCGTTTCCCCGGGTGCGCGGACTGCGACGCAACAGTATTGCTGTCTCACCACTGTTGTCACCCACGCCGAGCGCCACGCCGTGCGCCACGCCATACGTCCCGCCGTTGGCCGTCCGGGGGAGCGGGCCGCCCGGCTCAGCCGCCCGCGACCAGCGGGTAGTGGTCGGAGAGGTTGGTGTAGGTGTAGCTCTTGCCCCAGCTGCCCACCGTCCAGGGCGCCGACGCCTCCTTGACCACGGTGTTGTTCCAGCCCGAGGGCCGGGCGTGCCCCTGGTAGTGCAGCACGTAGTCCAGGTCCTCGCGCGGCTCGCCGGGGTAGCGGTAGGCGGCGATCGAGTTGTCCGCCGTGTCGAACGAGTACGGGTGGCCGGTCCGCGAGTCGGCCCCGGCCAGGCCGCCGTCGGCGAGCATCGAGGCGTACTCGGAGCTGTGCGAGTCGACGTTGAGGTCACCTGCGAGCATGACCTCCTCGTTCGCCGGGACGTTCCTGGCGTCGAGGAACGCCTTGACCGCCTTGAGCTGGAGCGAGCGATCCCTGGCGGCCTCGCCCGCCGCGCACCCGGAGTCGGTGGACTGCAGGTGCGTGCCGACGACGTGCACCCTGGTGCCGTTGACGTTCAGCACCACGTAGGCGATGCCCTTGTTGGACCACCAGTCGGCGCCGCAGGCGTCCTTGAAGATCATTTGCTCCTTGCGCAGGATCGGCCACTTGCTGAGCACCGTGACGCCCCCGTCCTCGGGGGTGGTCGAGGAGTACGAGCCGCTCGTCGCGTCCCAGCCGTCCTTGCTCCGGCCGACCACGGGCGTCTGGTACGGGTACTGGGCGGCGGCGGTCCGCTTCAGCGCGTCCGAGGCGGAGTTGTCGAACGCCTCCTGGAGGACGACCACGTCGTTGCCCTGGAAGAAGGGCGCGGCCGGTATCGCCTGCGCCCGGTGCTCCTGGCCCCAGTTCGGGTAGAGGCTCGTGCTCATCAGGAAGGTGTTGTACGAGAGCACCTTCAGCCGGGGCGCGTCCGTGGCGGCGGTGGCGGCCGAGGCCGAGGGGGTGGCGGCGGCCAGCGTGGCGGCCGTGAGCGCGGCGGCGAGGGCCGCGCCGGGGACACGGCGGAGCGCGGAGTGCGGCACTGGAACTCCTGTGGGTGGAGTGGGGGTTGGACTGGCGCGCACATCAAACCAGCCACAGTTACTTCGGGGTAACCGTCTGGTGGCGCCTTTCTTGCCGGGGCCGGAACGCGGGCCCTGGGGCCGCGGGGCGGTGGTGACAGGTGGGGTAATTTGTGATCTGTCATCTGGTAACTCTGGATACATGATCGAGAGCCGTACGCCGCCCGTCCCCGCTCCGCCACCGCCCGGCGGTGTCCTGTGGAGCCTCGCGGGCGACGTGCGGATGCTGCTGACGCTGCCCGCCGCCCTCACCCTCCAGGTCGCGCACCCGGCCGTGGGCGCCGGGGTCGACGAGCACTCCGTGTTCCGCACCGACCCCTGGGGGCGCGGTGAGCGGTCCCTGCGCTCCCTCCAGCTGTGGGTGTACGGCGGCGAGGCGGCCGCCGAGGAGGGGCGGCGGCTGCGCAGGCTGCACCGGAGCATCCGGGGCACCGACACCCGGGGCCGCGGCTACCACGCCCTGACCCCCGCCAACTACGCCTGGGTGCACGCCACCGGCTACCCCGTCTTCGCCCACTCCCAGAAGTATCTGAACCGCCCCCTCACCGAGGCCCAGGAGCGGCGGATGTACGCGGAGTGGCTCCAGGTCGGACGGATCCTGGGCATCCACGACCGGGACATGCCGCAGACCATCGAGGAGTTCTGGCCGTACTACCGCGGGGTGCTGGCCGAGGAGATCGCCGCCAACAGGGTCGTCGAGGAGCTCCTGTCCCTCGACGCGCGGGTCCCCGCACCCGACCGGGGCCCGCTCCCCGTCCGGCTGCTGCTCAGGCTGCTGTGGCCGGTGCTGCTGCCCCGCATCGCGCGCTTCCGGCGGTTCGTGACCATCGGGTTCCTGCCGCCGGACGCCCGCGAGGCACTGGGCCTGGAGTGGACCGACGCGCAGGAGCGCGCACTGCGCCGGTTCGGCCGCGTGGTGCGGGCCGTCGTACCCGTTCTGCCCGAGCGGCTGCGCTTCCTTCCGCTCGCCCGCGAGGCGCGGGCGCGGGCCCGGGGCGCCCGGCCCCGGGGGTCCAGGCCGACGCCCGTGTGACCAGGGCGGTCGCTCCTCGTACGCGCGGCGGTGGTGCGGTGCCACGCACAGCGGAGGCGAGCGGGGTGCGCCGCCGGGGGCGCCCGGCCTCCGGCCGCGGATCCCCGCGCCCCCGGAAGGGCGCGGGGATCCGCGCGAGGAGCCTTGGATCGCCCCGCGGTCGCGTCACACGGCGGAGCGGGGTCAGCGGTGGTCGTGGAGGCCGTTCGTCGCCGCGATCTTCTTCCAGGACTTCGGCTGCGCCGGCGGCACAGCGGCTGCCACCCCGGCCTTCTTGGCGGCCGGGGCCGCGGGCTTGGAGGGCTGGTACAGCCAGGTGTCGAAGAGCCCGGCCAGCGGCTTGCCGGTGGTCTTCTCCGCGTACCGCACGAAGTCGCCGACGGTGGCGTTGCCGTACTGGCGCGCCGTCGGCCAGCCCTTCAGGAGCGTGAAGAAGCTCTTGTCGCCGACCGCGTTGCGCAGCGCCTGGAGGGCGAGCGCGCCCCGGTCGTAGACGGCGAGGTCGAACTGGTTCTCCGGGCCCGGGTCGCCCGGCTTGACCTTCCAGAACGGGTCGTCGGCCGGGTGCTGCGCGTAGACGTAGTCCGCGAGCTCCCGCGCGGTGCCCTCGCCCTCCTTCTCCGACCAGAGCCACTGGGCGTAACGGGCGAAGCCCTCGTTGTTCCAGATGTCCTTCCAGCCGTTCACCGAGACGCTGTCGCCGTACCACTGGTGGGCCAGCTCATGGACGACGACCGAGACGTTGGCGCCGTTCGCGAACTGCCGGGGGCTGTAGTACGGCCGGGTCTGCGTCTCCAGGGCGAATCCGGTGGTCACGTTCGGCACATAGCCGCCCACCGAGTTGAACGGATACGGACCGAAGACGCCGCTCAGCCACTCGGTGACCTCCTTGGTGCGCTCGACGCTGGCGCGCGCGGCGCCGTCGTTGTCGCCCAGGTCCTTGCTGTAGGCGTTGATCACCGGCAGACCGTTGGCGGTGGTGTCGGTGGTGACGTCGAACCTGCCGATCGCGAGCGTCGTCAGATAGGTCGCCTGCGGCTTGTTGGAGCGCCAGTTGTAGCGGGTCCAGCCGAGCTTGGAGCTCTGCGACTGGAGCGTGCCGTTGCTGATCGCCTGGGTGCCGTCCGGCACCAGTACCGACACGTCGTAGGTGGCCTTGTCCAGCGGGTGGTCGTTGGAGGGGAACCACCACACGGCCGAGTCGGGCTCCTGCGCCGCCACCCCGCCGTCGGGGGTGCGGTGCCAGGCGGTGTACCCGTCGATGCTCAGCTCGGACGGCTTGCCCGCGTACTTCACCACCACCGAGACCGACCTGCCCCGGGGCAGCGGCGCGGCCGGGGTGATCTCCAGCTCCTGGGAGCCGGACTTGGCGTACTTCGCGGGGGTGCCGTTGACCCGCACCTCGCTCACCGCGAGCCCGAAGTCCAGGTTGAAGCGGGAGAGGTCCTGCGTGGTGGTGGCGAGGAGGGTCGCCGTGCCCTCCAGGAGGTCGGTGGCGGGCTGGTACTTCAGCCGCAGGTCGTAGTGGGAAACGTCGTAACCGCCGTTGCCGCTGCTCGGGTAGTAGGGGTCGCCGATACCCGGCGCGCCCGGAGTGAAGTCGGCGGCCGATGCCGGGATCGCCAGCAGCACAGACGCGGCGAGCACGCTCGGGGCGAGGATTCTGCGGTGCACGAGTGCTCCAAGTCGTCGGGGTGAACGATCTCTTGGGACCCTATTCAGCGCACGCCCGCCAAGTCATGTCCATGGCCCCTGCTGTCACACGATCGCCATTGCGCCGACATGGAGAGGTGTCCGCCGCAGGCCGCTTCCCGACCGTGCCTGCCCCCTTTTGCACGGGAGTTGACGGGAGTACCGTCCGCTTCCATGCCGATTCCTGCGCGGTCCACCCGCACGAGGTTCAGATCGCTTGGGGCGCCCGGCCGGGCGCACCTGCTCGTGGTGGCGGTCGCGGCCGCCCTGACGGCCCTGTTCCTCTCCCCGGCGGGTGCCCAGGCGGCCCGCGTCAAGGAGAGCGCTCCCGTCTACTCGTACGAGAACGCGATACGCGAATCCGTCTGGGTCGACACCCGGCTCGACGCGGACGGCGACGGCAGGAACGACCGGGTCGCCGTCGACATAGTCCGCCCCCGCGAACCCGCGAGCCGGGGCCGCGGGGTCCCGGTCATCATGGACGCCTCGCCGTACTACGCCTGCTGCGGGCGCGGCAACGAGAGCCAGCGCAAGACGTACGACGCGCAGGGCCACGTCGTGCAGATGCCGCTCTTCTACGACAACTACTTCGTGCCGCGCGGCTACGCCTTCGTCGGCGTCGACCTGGCCGGAACCAATCGGTCCGACGGCTGCGTAGACATCGGCGGGCCGTCCGACATCCAGTCCGCCAAGGCGGTCGTCGACTGGCTGAACGGCCGCGCCCGCGCGTACACCACCCGCACCGGGAGCCTGCGGGCGAGCGCGGACTGGAGCAACGGCAGGACCGGCATGATCGGCAAGAGCTGGGACGGCACCATAGCCAACGGCGTGGCCGCCACCGGGGTCGAGGGCCTGAAGACCATCGTCCCGATCAGCTCCATCTCCTCCTGGTACGACTACTACTTCGCCCAGGGTGCCCCGCTCTACGACTCCGGGCCCGACTGGCTCTCCCAGTACGTCGAGAGCCCCGGTGCCCGGGCCCACTGCGACGCGGTGCAGCGGAAGCTGGTCGAGGGGGCCCCGCGCACCGGTGACTGGACGCCGCTGTGGAGCGCGCGCGACTACGTGGCCGACGCGGGCAGGGTGAAGGCGAGCGTGTTCGTGGTGCACGGCATGCAGGACCTGAACGTGCGCCCCAAGAACTTCGGCCAGTGGTGGGACGCGCTGGCGGCGCACGGTGTGGAGCGCAAGATCTGGCTCTCCCAGACCGGGCACGTCGACCCCTTCGACTACCGCCGCGCCGACTGGGTCGCCACCTTGCACCGGTGGTTCGACCACTACCTCCTCGGCTACGACAACGGCATCGAACGCGCGCCGATGGCCGACGTCGAACGCCACCCCGACCAGTGGTCCACCGACCGGACCTGGCCCCCGGCCGGCACCCGTGACGCCGTGCTTCGCCCGGTGGCGGGCTCCGCGCCCGGCGTCGGCGGCCTCGCCCTGAAGCCCGCGCCCGCAGGCGCGACCGAGACGTTCACCGACGACCCCGGGCTGGACGAGGCCGCGTGGGCGGCGGCCGTGGACCGCTCCACCCCGGAGAAGGCCGGGTTCACGACCGGGCCGCTCACCCGCGACCTGCGGCTCTCCGGCTCCTCCACCGTCACCGTCACCGCCACCCCGACCACCACCAGCGCCCACCTCTCAGCGGTCCTGGCCGACCTCGGCCCCGACACCATCCGCGACTACGGCGGCGCCGGCGAGGGCATTGTCACCGGCACCGACCGCACCTGCTGGGGCCAGAGCACGGCCGGGGACAGCGCCTGCTTCAAGGTGACCGGCGCCGCCACCAAGGCCGTCGACTTCACCGTGGTCAGCCGTGGCTGGGCCGACCTGGGCAACTACGCGGGCGGCACCGGACAGCCGCTGACGCCGGGCAAGGCATACACGATCACCCTCGACCTGCACGCCACCGACCACGTCGTCCCGGCCGGCCACCGCCTCGCGCTGATCGTCGCGGGCACCGACCGTGACCTCATCGAGCCGCCCGCGAGCCGCCCCACCCTCACCCTCGACCTGGCCCGCACCTCGGCGAAGCTGCCCCTCCTCGGCGGCACGGGGGCGTTCCGGCGGGCCACCGCCGGCGCCCCGCACTCCCTCGCCCCCAAGGCCCCGCACCCGGCCGGGGTCCACGCCCCACGCCCGGCGCGCCCGGTCCCGGGGGCCCGGTGAGGGCCCGCACGGTGCTCCTCGGCCTCACCGGAGCCGCACTCGCCGTGCCCCTGGTGACGGTCCCGGCGCGGGCGACCGCGAGCCCGCCGCGTACCGCCTTCGAGACGAGCGCCGGGGCGCGCTGGACCGGCGAGGCGGAGGAGCGGGACTTCCTGGCGGCCGTCGCCCGGGGCGGCCACCGCACCTCGGTCACCCGGATCGGCACCACCACCCAGGGGCGCCCGCTCCGGCTGGTCCGCGTCGGCAGCGGGCACACCGCCCACCGGATCCTGCTGGTGTGCAGCCAGCACGGCGACGAACCGGCGGGCCGCGAGGCCTGTCTGGCCACCGTCCGCGACCTCGCCTACGCCGAGGACCGCGCGACCCGGCGGCTGCTGGCCCACACCACGCTCTACGTGGTGCCCACCGCCAATCCGGACGGCCGGGCCGCCGACACCCGCGTCAACGCCGACGGCGTCGACGTCAACCGCGACCACATCGCCCTGCGGACCGCCGAGGCCCGGGCCGTCGCCGCCGTGCTCCGCGACCAACAGCCCGATGTCGTCTACGACCTGCACGAGTACAGTGCCACGCCCCGGTACTACGACAAGGACCTGTTCGACCTGTGGCCGCGCAACCTCAACACCGCACCGGCGGTGCACGAGGAGGCCCGGACGCTGTCCCGGGCGTACGTACGGCGGGCCGCCCGCGCGGACGGCTACTCCACCGGCACCTACGGCATCTGGACCGACCCGGTCACCGGCGAGCCGGTCAAACAGGTCGCGGGCGACGGCCAGGAGCGCATCCTGCGCAACACGGCGGGCGTCAAGCACGCCGTGGGCCTGCTCATCGAGAGCCGCGTCGACGCGGCGACCGACGCCGAGAAGGCCGACCCGGCGCTCAACAACCGGCGCCGGGTCCTGTCCCAACTGAGCGGAGTGCGCGGCCTGCTGGCCTTCACGGCCGAGCGCCGGGGCAGCGTCGGGGCGGCTACCACGGCGGCCCGCCTCGCCGGACACCGCGACCGGGGGCCGGTCTACCTCGGCGGCGCGGACAACGAACCCGCCACCCCCGCGCAGACCCTCGCCGACCCGCCCTGCGGCTACCGCCTCACCGCCGCCCGGTACGCCGAGGTGAAGGACCGCCTCGCCCTGCACGGCGTCCGGGTGCGGCGGTCCGGGGACGGTGTGTTCGTCCCGCTGCGCCAGCCGCTGCGGGCGCTCGTGCCCCTGCTGCTCGACGCCCGTGCGCCGTACGGGCTGACGGCGGCCGAACCCGTACAGCACTGCTGAGACGGGTTTCTCACCGGAGGGGAGCGCGGGAGGTGGCCAGTGCCGCCGCCTCCCGCGCACACCCCCAGGCCACGGTGACCCCGGCGCCGCCGTGCCCGTAGTTGTGCACGAGGAGCCCGCCGGACGCGGTGGACTCCGCCTCGACGCGCACCCCGGTCTCCCGCACCGGGCGCAGCCCCACCCGGTGGGCGAGCACCCGCGCCCCCGCGATCTCGGGCCGCACCCGCGCACACCGCTCCACGATCCGCGCGGCGACGGCCGGGTCCGGGGTGAGGTCCCACGCGCCGTCCTGCGCGGTGCCGCCGAGCAGCAGCCCGTAGGGCTGCGGGAAGAAGTAGGTCGTCTCGCCCGCGGAGTCGTCCACGCGGGTGTACCACTCGCTCACGCCGGGGTTCTCCACGACCACCAACTGGCCGCGCACCGGCCGCAGCAGGGGGTCCGGGACGAGCGTACGGGCGCCCAGGCCCGTACAGTTGACCACCACCGGAGCGTCGGGCAGCGTGTCGGCCGTCCGCGTCTCGACCGTCCCGCCCGCCGCCTCCAACCGCTCGCGCAGCCAGGCCAGATGGACCGGCATGTCGATCAGGGGTATGCGCGCCCGCACTCCTTGCGCCGACTGGTGCAACCCTGCCACCTCGGCCGCCCACGGCCCCAGTTCACCGAGCCGGAGCCCCGCTTGCAGCCCCTCCACCAGCCGTACCCCGGTCCTGCCGGGATCGGCGGCCAGCTCCTCGTACACCCGCAGGGAGGCGAGTGCCCAGTCGCCGACGCGCCCGGCGGGCTCGATGCGGTACGGCCACCACAGCGCCCCCGCGACCGCCGAGGTCGTCAGCTCGGCCGGATCCCTGCTCCACACCCGGACTTGGCGGCCCGACTCCGCCAGGACCACCGCCGTGGTCAGACCGATGACACCGCCACCCAGCACGATCATCTGCTCGCTCATGAAGGGACGGTAGCGGATGGGTGACACCGTGCTCGGAACAGCCCCAGAGGGGAATACTCAGCACATGTCTGCCGCGTACGCGACCTTCGCCCTCGCCCCCGCGATGCGGGCGGGCGACGTCGCGGGGGCCGCCGGGCCGCCCCAAGTGCACCGCGAGTTCCTGGACTTCGTCGTCAACGGCCGTCCGCTGCTGCACCAACTCGCCGACCTGGACGCCGTCTCCCCGCTCGCGGCCGACGTACCGCCCGCCGTCCTCGGCGCCCAGGTGCGCGGCCTGCTCCTGGAGACCGGACCGCCGCTGGCCCACGGACGGTACGTGGTCTATGCCTGCCCGGAGTGCGAGGACCTGGCGTGCGGGGCGGTCACCGCCGTGATCGAGCGCTGCGGGGACGACATCATCTGGCGGGACTTCGCCTGGCAGACCGAGCCGGTGCCCGATCTGGTGCTCAACGGCTACCACGGGATAGGCCCGTTCCGCTTCCGCGCCCAGGAGTACAGAGCCGCCCTGGAACGGCTGCTCGGCGACGAGCCGCCCCGACGCCGGGTCCTGCTGGTCGGGGCCCGCGCGAGCGTCCTCGGCAGGCTCGCCGCCGCCCTGCGCTCGATCGGCATCGGCGCGGACATCGTGCACGAGGTGACCGACGCGATCGACGAGGAGCTGCGCGGTTACGGGGCGGTCGCCTTCGGCCGCGCGGTCACCGAGGCCGAACGCACGGCGGTGCGCGCCGCGTTCACCCGCGCCCGGGCGCGCCCCGTGTACGTGACGGGCCTCGCCCCCATCACCCCGCTCCTGGTGGCGCAGGTGGAACAGGCCCTGGACCGCACCCCGCTCGCCCAGCGCCGGCTCACCTATCTCTCCGCCTCCCCGGACGAGGCACGGCTCGCGGTCGGCGCGACCTGCCGGGTCCGGCTCACCGCCTACCGCCTGGACCGGCTGCGCCGCGTCCACGCCCAGGAGGTCCTGGACACCGTCCTCGACCCGGGCCCGCACCGCATCCCACTGGACGAGCGCGCCCTGCGCGGGGAGGCCTTCCTGGTGGCCCGTACCACGGGCGGCGTGATCACGACGGCGGTGGCGCGCTGAAACGGTCCGCTCGGCGGGTCCGGGGCGTCCCGGCGGTCCGTGCGGCGGCCTCGGGGTCCCACCCGGACCCGGCCGGCCGGGGCCCCGGTGAACCGCGCGGGGGCCCGGGTCCCACCCGGACCGGCCGGCCGGCGACCCGGCGATCCGCTCGGCGGCCCCGGGGTCCTCGTGCGGACCCGTCGGCCGGGGCCGGGGCGCCCCAGTAGGATCGGTGTCCTCATGACTGCCACTCTCGTCGCCAAGGACCTCGCCGCCGGCCACGGCGACCGCACCCTCTTCGCCGGGCTCGACCTCGTCGTCGCCCCCGGTGACGTCATCGGCCTCGTCGGGGCGAACGGGGCGGGCAAGTCCTCCCTGCTCCGTCTGCTCGCCGGACTCGACACCCCGGAGGAGGGCGAGCTGCGGCTCTCCCCGCCCGGCGCCACCGTGGGACACCTGCCGCAGGAGCCGGACCGGCGCCCCGGCGAGAGCGTGCGCGCCTTCCTGGCCCGCCGTACCGGCGTGGCCGCCGCCCAGGAGGCCATGGACGCCGCCACCCAGGCCCTGGTCGAGGGAGCGCCCGGCAGCGACGACGCGTACGCCGAGAGCCTGGAGCGCTGGCTCGACCTCGGCGGCGCCGACCTCGACGAGCGCGCCGAGGAGGTCGCGGCCACCCTGGGCCTGACCATCGGCCTCGACCAGCCGATGACGGCCCTCTCCGGCGGCCAGGCCGCCCGCGCGGGACTGGCCTCGCTGCTGCTCTCGCGCTACGACGTGTTCCTGCTCGACGAGCCCACCAACGACCTCGACCTCGACGGTCTGGAGCGCCTGGAGTCCTTCGTCAAGGGCCTGCGCGCGGGCACGGTCGTGGTCAGCCACGACCGCGAGTTCCTCACCCGCACGGTCACCAAGGTGCTCGAACTCGACCTCGCCCAGCAGCAGATCACGCTCTACGGTGGCGGCTACGAGGCGTACCTGGAGGAGCGCGCCACCTCCCGCAGGCACGCGCGCGAGGACTTCGAGGAGTACGCCGACAAGCGCTCGGCCCTGGAGAGCCGGGCCCTGATGCAGCGCGGCTGGATGGACAAGGGCGTCAAGAACGCCCGCCGCAAGGCGGGCGACAACGACAAGATCGGCCGCAAGTTCCGCAGCGACGCCAGCGAGAAGCAGGCGTCCAAGGCCCGCCAGACCCAGCGCATGATCGAGCGCCTGGACGTCGTCGACGAGCCCCGCAAGGAGTGGGAGCTGCGGATGGAGATCGCCACCGCCCCCCGGTCGGGCGCCGTCGTCGCCACCCTCAGCCAGGCCGAGATCCGGCGCGGCGACTACACCTTCGGCCCCGCCACCCTCCAGATCGACTGGGCCGACCGCGTGGCGATCACCGGCGCCAACGGCGCGGGCAAGTCCACCCTGCTCGCCGCCCTGCTCGGCCGCATCCCGCTGGACGCGGGGCGGGCCGTGCTCGGCTCCGGCGTCGTCGTCGGCGAGGTCGACCAGGCCCGGGGCCTCTTCGTCGGCGACGAGCCGCTGCTGGAGGCGTTCTGCGCGGCCGTTCCCGACACCGAGCCGGCCGAGGTGCGCACCCTGCTGGCCAAGTTCGGGCTGCGGGCCGACCATGTGCTGCGCCCCGCCGCCTCGCTCTCACCGGGCGAGCGCACCCGGGCCGCGCTCGCCCTGCTCCAGGGCCGGGGCGTCAACCTGCTCGTCCTCGACGAGCCGACCAACCACCTCGACCTCCCGGCGATCGAGCAGCTGGAGTCCGCCCTCGACTCCTACACCGGCACCCTGCTCCTGGTCACCCACGACCGGCGCATGCTGGACGCGGTCCGCACCACCCGGCGCGTCGAGGTCGCCGACGGCAAGGTCACCGAGCAGTAGGACGCCGACGGGGCGGGCCGCCCCAGGGCGGCGGCCCGCCCGCCCCGCCCGTCGGCCCCGCCCGCGCGTGGCAGGGCTGACGACGGGCAGCAGGCGGCCCCCGCCTCCCTTACCCGCGCCCCTTGGGGTCCAGCAGTCCCGCCTTGCGCAGGGCGTCCGCCATCGCCCCGTTCGCCGGAGGCGGCGGCGCCTGACGGCCACCGCGGTCCCGGCCGCCGCCGCCCTGCCGCTGCTGCTGGCGCTGCTGCGGCGGGCGCCCGCCGCGCTGCTCCCGCTTCGGGCCGCCGCCCGAGGCGTTCGCCGTCGTCTCGTCCTCCAGCCGCAGCGTCAGCGAGATCCGCTTGCGCGGCACGTCGACGTCCAGGACCTTCACCTTGACGATGTCGCCCGGCTTGACCACCTCGCGGGGGTCCTTCACGAACTTGTCGGACAGCGCCGAGACATGCGCGAGGCCGTCCTGGTGCACACCGATGTCGATGAACGCGCCGAACGCCGCCACGTTCGTCACCACACCCTCCAGCACCATCCCCGGCTCCAGGTCGCCGATCTTCTCGACGCCCTCCTTGAAGGACGCCGTCCTGAAGGCGGGCCGCGGGTCGCGTCCCGGCTTCTCCAGCTCGCGCAGGATGTCCGTCACGGTCGGCAGACCGAAGGTGTCGTCCACGAAGTCGTCCGGCCGCAGCGAGCGCAGCACCGCCGTGTTGCCGACCAGCGCCGCCACCTCGCTGCCCGTGGTCTTCACCATCCGGCGCACCACCGGGTATGCCTCGGGGTGCACGCTGGAGGCGTCCAGCGGGTCGTCGCCGCCACGGATGCGCAGGAAGCCCGCGCACTGCTCGTACGCCTTCGGGCCCAGGCGCGCCACGTCCTTGAGCGCCTTGCGGGAGCGGAACGGGCCATTGGCGTCGCGGTGCGCCACGATGTTCTCGGCGAGCCCGGCGCCGATGCCCGAGACGCGCGAGAGCAGCGGCGCGGACGCGGTGTTGACGTCCACCCCCACGCCGTTCACACAGTCCTCCACGACCGCGTCCAGCGAGCGCGAGAGCTTCACCTCGGAGAGGTCGTGCTGGTACTGGCCGACGCCGATCGACTTGGGGTCGATCTTCACCAGCTCGGCGAGCGGGTCCTGCAGGCGCCGGGCGATGGAGACGGCGCCGCGCAGCGACACGTCCATGTCCGGCAGCTCCTGCGAGGCGAACGCCGACGCCGAGTACACGGAGGCACCCGCCTCGGAGACCATCACCTTGGTGAGCCCCAACCCGGGGTGCCTGCTGATCAGTTCACCGGCGAGCCTGTCGGTCTCGCGGGACGCCGTGCCGTTGCCGATGGCGATCAGCTCGACCGCGTGCTCCTCGGCGAGCCGGGCCAGCTTGGCGAGCGCCTCGTCCCACCGGTTCGCCGGGACGTGCGGGTGGATCACGTCCGTCGCGACGACCTTGCCCGTGGCGTCCACGACGGCGACCTTCACGCCGGTACGGAACCCGGGGTCCAGGCCCAGCGTCGCGCGTGTGCCGGCCGGGGCGGCGAGCAGCAGGTCGCGCAGGTTCGAAGCGAAGACCCGCACCGCCTCGTCCTCGGCGGCCGTGCGCAGCCGCAGCCGCAGGTCGATGCCGAGGTGGACCAGGATCCGGGTGCGCCACGCCCAGCGGACGGTGTCGGCCAGCCACTTGTCGCCCGGGCGGCCCCGGTCGGCGATGCCGAAGCGGCGCGCCACCATGTTCTCGTACGCCGAGGGGCCGGGCGTGGCCGCGTCCTCGGCGGAGCCCTCCGGCTCCAGGACGAGGTCGAGGACGTCCTCCTTCTCGCCGCGCAGCATCGCCAGGACCCGGTGCGAGGGCAGCGCGGTGAACGGCTCGGTGAAGTCGAAGTAGTCGGCGAACTTGGCGCCCGCCTCCTCCTTGCCCTCGCGCACCTTCGCCACGAGGCGGCCCTTGGTCCACATCCGCTCGCGCAGCTCGCCGATGAGGTCGGCGTCCTCGGAGAACCGCTCGGTGAGGATGGCGCGGGCGCCGTCCAGGGCCGCGGCCGGGTCCGCGACGCCCTTGTCGGCGTCGACGAACGCGGCCGCCGCGGTGAGCGGTTCCACCGAGGGGTCGGTGAGCAGCCCCTGTGCCAGCGGTTCCAGGCCCGCCTCGCGCGCGATCTGCGCCTTGGTGCGCCGCTTGGGCTTGAAGGGCAGATAGATGTCCTCCAGGCGCGCCTTGGTGTCGGCGGCACGGATCTGCCGCTCCAGCTCCTCGGTGAGCCTGCCCTGCTCGCGTACGGAGTCCAGGACCGCGGTGCGGCGGTCCTCCAGCTCGCGCAGATACCGCAGCCGCTCCTCCAGGGTGCGCAGCTGGGCGTCGTCGAGCATCTCGGTCGCTTCCTTGCGGTAGCGCGCGATGAACGGCACGGTCGACCCGCCGTCGAGCAGCTCGACCGCGGCCTTCACCTGCCGCTCCCGTACGCCGAGTTCCTCGGCGATCCTGCCTTCGATGGACGTCGTCACGATCCCGTACCGCCTTCTCGCAGAGCCTGAAGGCGCCATTGTGGCAGGCGGCACCGACAACAGGGGGTCAGCCCTTGCCGATGAGGTCGGCCGGGAACGCCCCGGCGGCCACCGCCGTCATCAGCAGTCCCCGGGCCAGCTCGGTCAGCCGGTCCACACCCTCGGCGCCGAGCAGTTCGTACGGGGCGAGGTCCAGCCGGTCGGTGCGGTCCTCGACCTCGGCGCGCAGGGCGGTGCCCGCCTCGGTCAGCTCACCCTCGGCGTCCAGGAGGCCGCGCTCGCGCAGCCGCGCGGCGGCCGCCTCCCAGTCCGCGCGCCGCCAGCCGCGCGAGCCCAGCACCCAGCGCGGTGCCATGCCCTTGCCGGTGGCGGTGTGGCTGACCAGCGCCTCCAGCGGGTCCAGGCCCGCGTCGAGGAGCGCCATCAGATGGCCGTCGCCGCGGTGCTCGCGCAGCAGCGTGGCCGCGTGCCAGTACGCCAGGTGCGGCTCCTCGGGGACCGGCAGGTCGGCGTGGGCGGCGTACAGCGGCCGGGCGTGCCGGGTGCAGCCCTCGGTGGCGCGCAGCGCGAGGCGGGCGGCCTCGGCCATCTCCGGCGAGGCCACGACGTCCTCGCCGAGCAGGCGCCGCAGGGTGCGGTCGGCGGCCCGCAGCCGGGCGTCCAGGACCGCCTGGGGGGAGGCGATGTCCCACACCCCGGGCACGTGGCGGGCGACCAGCTCGTGGTTGAAGTTGTAGAAGGTTGCGGTGATGGTGCCGGGCCCGACGGCGCCGAGCGCGGCGGCGCGCCCGGCGAAGTAGGCGGCGCGCTCGTCCTCGATGCCGAGCCGCTTGAGCTCGTCGGTGTAGTCGGGGGAGAAGTAGACCGTCGAGTGCAGCGGGTTGACGGAGTTGTGGCAGCGGCGGCCGGCGCGGGGCGGGAGAGACGTCATAGCCGCAGGTTACCGACTGGTCGGTACGGCGTGAAGCCCCGAGAGGGGACGGGCGCGCCGCGGCTAAAGCGGCGGGGCGCTCCCGCTCCGCGCGGCAGCGCCCCGCCCCGCTCAGCCCGACGCGGTCCAGCCGAAGCGCGGCGCCCTGCGCTCCAGGAAAGCGGCGACGCCCTCGGCCCTGTCGCCGCTGTCGCGCGCCTGCTCGCTCCAGTACGCGTCCCGGTCGGTGCGGCCGTTCGCGAACTCCTTGGCCGCCGCCTGGGTCAGCTGCGAGCGGGCGGTGAGGACCCGGGTGAACTCGCCCACCCGCTTGTCCAGCTCACCGGCGGGGAGCACCTCGTCCACCAGGCCGGTCCGCAGCGCCCGCGCCGTGTCGATCAGCTCGCCCGAGAACAGCAGGTACTTGGCGGTCGACGGCCCCACCAGGGCCGCCAGGCGGCGGGTCGAGGAGGAGGCGTAGACGATGCCGAGCCGCGCGGGCGTGATCCCGAAGGAGGCGCCCTCCTCGGCGAAGCGCAGGTCGCAGGCGGCCGCGAGCTGGCAGCCGCCGCCGACGCAGTGGCCGCGCACGGCGGCCAGCGTCGGCTTGGGGAAGGCGGCGAGCGCCTCCTCGGCCCCCACCGCGAGCGACCGGGGGTCCTCGTCCGGGCCGGGCGCCCGCAGCGAGGAGATGTCGGCGCCCGCGCAGAACGTCGGCCCGGCGCCGGTCAGCACCAGGGCCCGTACGGCACGGTCGGCGGCCAGTTCGCCGAGCAGTGGCGGCAGCGCCCGCCACATCGCGGCGGTCATCGCGTTGCGCTTGGCGGGGTTGCTGATGACGACGGTGGCCACGCCGTCGGCCACGGTGTGCTCCAGCTGCGGCTCCATGCGCCGGATGCTATCCGGGCGGACGGCTCCTATGATCAAGAGGGGGCCGGCCCGGCGACGCACGAGGAGACGCTGATGGTTGCACCCTCATCCGCACGTGACAGCAGGAAGCTCCGCCGCGGTTTCGGCCTGCTGACCGTCCTCGGCGCGATTCTCGCGCTCGCGGGGCTGGTCGGACTCGTCTACACGGGCGTGGCGACCCTGACCTCGATGCTCCTGTTCGGCTGGCTGCTGCTGGTGGGCGGCGTGGTCGGGCTGGCCCACGCGATCCAGTCGCGCGGCGCCAACTACTTCTGGCTCGGCGTGGTGGTCGCGGCCCTGAACATCGCGGCCGGCGTGGTGGTCATCCGTCGCCCGGAGGGCTCGGCCGAGGCGCTGACCATGTTCGCCGCGCTCCTCTTCCTCACCGGCGGGGTCTTCCGGCTCGCGGGCAGCGTGGTGGTGCGCGGGCCGCAGATGGGCTGGACACTGGTCCAGGGCGCCTTCGGGGTGCTGCTCGGGGTGCTCGTCCTCGCGAGCTGGCCCAGCAGCAGCCGCTATGTGATCGGCTGCTTCTTCTCGCTCGCCCTGCTCTTCGACGGCCTCGGCCTGATCGCACTCGGCATCGGCGGGCGGCACATCGTGGGTCTGGTCACCGACTCGCGCACATCCGCGGGCCTCCGAGGCAGCGCCTCGTCACCGCAGACACCCCCGCAAGCCGTGGCAAAACCGTCAGATGGCGATCAGGTTCGCTTTGAAAAGTGACATGCGTGGGCGATGTCGATCAGAAGGCGTCGATACTCGCTGACTTCTGTTCAGTCGACCGGTGCGGACGATGTCACTCCCCACTCTTGACCAAGAGCCTGACAGCCGACTGCGAGGGTGGGTGCCGGAATATGGAGATCCGCGGGAGCGTGCCACCCGACGCCGCACCGGCCAGGCCGTTCCCGTACGAGGGGGTCTGGCGCTTCACGGCCCCCGCCGTCGACGCCTCGGTCCCGCAGGCCCGGCACGCCGTACGCGACCTGCTCCGCCGCCAGGGCGTGCCGATCCACGACGACCTCGTCCAGGGCCTGCTCCTGATCGTCTCCGAGCTGGTGACCAACGCGGTCAAGCACGCGGCCCTGCTCTCCCCGCAGGTGGCCGTGGAGGTCGCCATCGGCGCCGAGTGGATCCGGGTCTCCGTGGAGGACAACCACCCCTACCGCCCCAAGGCGCTGGAGACCGACTACGGTCAGACCGGCGGTCGCGGACTGCTGCTGGTGCGCGAGATCACCTATGAGGCGGGCGGGGCCTGCGACGTCGAGCAGACGGCGGGCGGCGGCAAGATCATCTGGGTGGCCCTGCCGCTGACCCCGGCCGCGGGCGGCATCACCAGCCCGCGGCAGGCCCTGTGAGCTCGCGGACCGCGGGCCGGGCCGCGTCGAGCACCGTCATGAACCAGGCGGAGAAGGTGGCCCGCTCGTGCAGCGCGGCCAGCTCCTGCGGGGAGACGAAGGCGGTCTCGTAGACCTCCTCCGGGTCCGGCCGCACCGGCGACTGCACCAGACCGACGAAGAGGTGGTTGTACTCCTGCTCCACCAGGCCCGAGTCCGGGTCCGGGTGGTTGTAGCGGACCGTGCCGCCCTCGGCGAGCAGCGAGGGCGAGACGCCCAGCTCCTCGTGGGTGCGCCGGGCCGCCGCCGCGAAGGGGGACTCGCCGGGGTAGGGGTGCCCGCAGCAGGTGTTCGACCAGACGCCGGGGGAGTGGTACTTGCCGAGCGCGCGGCGCTGGAGCAGGAGTTTGCCCGAGGGGTCGAAGAGGAAGACCGAGAACGCCCGGTGCAGCAGACCCGGCGCCCGGTGGGCGGAGAGCTTCTCCGCGGTGCCGATGGTGGTGCCGCTCTCGTCGACCAGTTCGAGCATGATCTCTTCGGCGGTCCCGTTCGACGAGCTGCTCGCCGTAGTGGCTGGTGTGGTCGGCATAACCATCCTTCGCTTCGGTCCTCGGCTGCCAAGTCTGCCGTACAAAAGCGGCGTGTCCGCACTTCGACGGGCGGCGCATGTCCGTAATGCGCCGGGTGCGCGACACCGTCGAAGAAGGGATCGTGCCCAGCCGCACCGACGCGGAACCATCGAACATGTGAACGAGATGGCTGCCCGGGGCGTGGCCGCTCAGTGGCAGAGCCGGGCCTCGTGGGCCGCGTGGCCGCTCGGCTCCAGCTGGAAGGTGCAGTGCTCCACGTCGAAGTGGTCACCCAGGCAGCCCTGGAGATCGTGCAGCAGCCGCTCGTGGCCCACCGAGTCCAGCGCCTCCTGGCTGACCACCACATGGGCCGACAGCACCGGCATCCCCGAGGTGATCGTCCAGGCGTGCAGGTCGTGGACGTCCTCGACGCCCGGCAGGGCCACGATGTGCGCCCGCACCTCGCTCATGTCGACACCGCGGGGCGCCGCCTCCAGGAGAACGTCCAGCGTCTCGCGCAGCAGCTTCACCGTACGCGGGACGATCATCAGGCCGATCACGAGCGAGGCGATGGGGTCGGCGGCCTGCCAGCCGGTCGTCATGATGACCGCGGCCGAGAGCAGCACGGCCACGGAGCCGAGCGCGTCCGCGAGGACCTCCAGGAAGGCGCCGCGTACGTTGATGCTCTCCTGCTGGCCACGGACCAGGAGCGAGAGCGAGACCATGTTGGCGACCAGGCCGATCAGGCCGAAAACGATCGTGGTCCCACCCGAGGTGTCGGCGGGCTCCACGAACCGCTGGACGGCTTCGTACAGCACGTATCCGCCGACGCCGAGCAGCAGCAGGCAGTTGGCGAGGGCGGCCAGGATCTCGGCCCGCGCGTAGCCGAACGTCCGGTTGTGGCCGGCCGGGCGGTTGGCGAAGTGGATGGCGAGCAGCGCCATCGCGAGCCCCAGGGCGTCCGTCGCCATGTGCGCGGCGTCCGCGACCAGGGCCAGCGAGTCCGCCAGCAGACCGCCGACGATCTCGACCACCATCACGCCGAGCGTGATGCCGAGGGCCACCCGCAGCCGCCCCTTGTACGCCGCGGCGGCCGTCCCGGTCGGCGCCGGCCCGCCGTGCGCGTGTCCGTGGTCGTGCCCAGCCCCCATGGAAGGCCACCTCTCAGACTCTTGGCATGGTTGTGCGATCTGCGTACGAAGGGTCAGTGAACTACGGGCGGGGGGTATGGGGCAACACGGCACTGAACACCGTTGTCATCTGCTCTGACCTGCGGAAACGTCCCCGCTGCCGGGTGTGCGCGAGCTGCGTACAGGCGTCGCAGGTCACAGCGCCGCCCCGGCGCGCACGAGGGCGCGCGGCCCCGGGCCCGGCGGACGGGGGGCGGTTTGTGGGGCACGGCCCTGATCGACGATGATGATCCACGCGGCAGCCCCCTGCCGCAGGGCCCGTTCGGGGCGTAAACGGGCGATGAACTCCCGGTTCCACGCATCCGATAGCCTCCCGATAGCCTCTGCCGACACGCCGCCCGCCGCATGGTTTTGGGCCGGTGCCGGACATCAGCCATGCCAGCTCCAAGGAGTGAGTTCGTCTGTCGACCGCCATCCTGACCGGCCTGCCGGTCCCCGGGTCGCAGCTCGGGCCCGAGCTGCGCTCGCTGGGCTTCGACGTACGGTCCGCCCAGCGGCCCGAGGACCTGCCCGGCCTGCTCGCCGAGGTTCCGCCCGGTGAGCGGGTCGCCCTGGTCGACCCGTCCTTCGTGGGCCACACACACGCCCTGCGCCTCGCCCTGACCGACCCCCGGTTCCCGGCGGCCGCGATCCCCGGCGCCCTGGCCGTCCAGGCGGAGGCCCGCCCCGCGCTCGCGCGCTCCCTCGCGGAGCGCGCCGGGCCCGCCGTCGCGGCCGAGGGGGGCGCGGCGGTCGCCGTCAACGCCCCCGCCACCGCCGCGGGCGTCCTCACCGACCGCCTCGCCGCCGCCCTCCAGGACGGCGGCGTCGCCGTGCACCGTCCCGAGCTCGGCTCGCTGGTGGCCACCGTGCCCGCCGGGCCCGAGGCCGCCTTCGCCGCCCGCAAGGCCGTGGACGCGGTGGACGACGAGGCCGTGCGGCTGCGCAACGCCGTGAAATCCCGCGACGGGTTCTTCACCACGTTCTGCATCAGCCCGTACTCGCGCTACCTCGCCCGCTGGTGCGCGCGCCGGGGCCTGACCCCCAACCAGGTCACCACCGCCTCGCTGCTCACCGCGCTGATAGCGGCCGGCTGCGCGGCGACCGGCACCCGTGCCGGCTTCGTGGCCGCCGGAGCGCTGCTCCTCTTCTCCTTCGTCCTGGACTGCACCGACGGGCAGCTCGCCCGCTACTCGCTCCAGTACTCCACGCTCGGCGCCTGGCTGGACGCCACCTTCGACCGGGCCAAGGAGTACGCGTACTACGCGGGCCTGGCGATCGGCGCGGCCCGTGGCGGCGGCACCGACGACGTCTGGGCGCTCGCGCTCGGCGCGATGGTCCTTCAGACCTGCCGCCACGTCGTGGACTTCTCCTTCAACGAGGCGCACGTCGTGGGCACTGGCGCCGACGCCAACACCAGCCCCACCGCCGCCCTCTCCGACAAGCTCGACGCGGTCGGCTGGACGGTCTGGGTGCGCCGGATGATCGTGCTGCCGATCGGTGAGCGCTGGGCGATGATCGCCGTGCTCACCGCGGTGACGACCCCCCGGACCGTCTTCTACGCGCTGCTGATCGGCTGCGCGTTCGCGGCCTGCTACACCACGGCCGGGCGGGTGCTGCGCTCGCTGACCCGCCACGCCACCCGGACCGACCGGGCCGCGCGAGCGCTCGCGGAGCTGGCCGACTCCGGGCCGGCGGCCGAGCTCGTGGCGGCGGCCCGCTTCCGCATCAAGGGCGCCTGGACCGCTCCGGTGCTGGCCGCGGTCGGCGCCGTGGCGCTGCTGAGCGCGGCGCTCACCCAGCCCTTCGGCAGTCGCCAGGTGATCATCGCGGCGGCCTTCTATGCGATCACCTCCGGTCTCGCGGTCTCCGCGCCCCTCAAGGGCGCCCTCGACTGGCTCGTGCCGCCGTTCTTCCGGGCCGCCGAGTACTGCACGGTCCTGGTCCTCGCCGCCCGCTCCGAGGTCGACGGGGCCCTGCCCGCGGCCTTCGGGCTGGTGGCGGCGGTCGCCTACCATCACTACGACACGGTCTACCGCATCAAGGGCGGATCCGGCGCGCCGCCGCGCCTGCTGGTCCGCCTGACCGGCGGCCACGAGGGGCGGACGCTGGTGGTCGCGGTGCTCGCCGCGACCCTCGCCGACCGCGGCACGGACTTCACCCTGGCGCTCACCGCCCTCGCGGCGGCCCTGGCGCTCCTGGTGGTCGTGGAGTCCATCCGCTTCTGGGTGTCCTCCGGAGCACCCGCAGTACATGACGAAGGAGAAACGGCATGATCGGCCTCGTACTCGCAGCCGGTGCGGGACGGCGTCTGCGCCCCTACACCGACACGCTCCCGAAGGCCCTCGTGCCCGTCGACGGCGACACGACCGTCCTCGATCTCACCCTGGCCAACTTCGCCGAGGTGGGCCTGACCGAGGTCGCCGTCGTCGTCGGCTACCGCAAGGAAGCCGTGTACGCCCGCAAGGAGGAGCTGGAGGCCAGGTACGGCGTCACGCTCACCCTGATCGACAACGACAAGGCCGAGGAGTGGAACAACGCCTACTCCCTGTGGTGCGCGCGCGAGGTGCTGAAGCGGGGCGTCATCCTCGCCAACGGCGACACCGTGCACCCGGTCTCCGTCGAGAAGACGCTGCTGGCCGCGCGCGGCGAGGGCAGGAGGATCATCCTCGCCCTGGACGCCGTCAAGCGCCTCGCCGACGAGGAGATGAAGGTGATCACCGAGCCCGGCAAGGGCGTGCGGCGCATCACCAAGCTGATGGACCCGGCGACCGCCACCGGTGAGTACATCGGCGTCACCCTCATCGAGCCGGAGGCGGCCGAGGAGCTCGCGGACGCCCTCGAAGCCACCTTCGAGCGCGACCCCGACCTCTACTACGAGGACGGCTACCAGGAGCTCGTCGACCGCGGCTTCACCGTCGACGTGGCGCCCATCGGCGAGGTCTCCTGGGTCGAGATCGACAACCACGACGACCTCGCGAAGGGCCGTGAGATCGCGTGCCAGTACTGACCCGGCTCATCCCGTCGCCGGTCGTCGTCGACATCAGCCGGGGGGCCCTGGACGACCTGGCGGGCCTCCTGGCCGACCAGCGGATCTCCGCCTCCGGCAAGCTGGCGATCGCGGTCAGCGGCGGCTCGGGCCAGGCGCTGAGCGAGAAGCTGGCGCCGGTGCTGCCGGGCGCCGACTGGTACCCGGTCGCGGACGGCACCATCGACTCGGCCGTGCGGCTCGCCGACGACATCAAGGGCAAGCGGTACGACGCGGTCGTCGGCCTGGGCGGCGGCAAGATCATCGACGTGGCGAAGTACGCCGCCGCGCGGGTCGGGCTGCCCATGGTGGCGGTCGCCACCAACCTCTCGCACGACGGCATCTGCTCGCCGGTCTCGATCCTGGACAACGACAACGGCCGCGGCTCCTACGGCGTGCCCACGCCCATCGCGATGGTGATCGACCTCGACGTCATCCGCGAGGCCCCGGTCCGCTTCGTCCGCTCCGGCGTCGGTGACGTGATCTCCAACATCTCCGCGATCGCGGACTGGGAGCTCTCGCACCGGGTCAACGGCGAGCCGGTGGACGGTCTGGCCGCGGCCATGGCCCGTACCGCGGGCGAGTCCGTGCTGCGCCACCCCGGCGGCGTCGGTGACGACGAGTTCCTCACCGTCCTGTCCGAGGCGCTGGTGCTCTCCGGCATCGCCATGTCGATCAGCGGCGACACCCGCCCCTCCTCCGGCGCCTGTCACGAGATCAGCCACGCCTTCGACCTGCTCTTTCCCAAGCGTTCCGCGCTCCACGGCGAGCAGGTCGGCCTCGGCGCCGCCTTCGCCATGCACCTGCGCGGCGCCACCGAGCAGTCCGTTCTCTTCGCCCAGGTGCTGCGCAGGCACGGCCTGCCCGTGCTCCCGGGGGAGATCGGCTTCTCCGCCGACGAGTTCGTCCGGGCGGTGGCGTACGCGCCGCAGACCCGGCCGGGCCGTTTCACGATCCTGGAACACCTCAACCTGTCCGCAGACCAGATCAAGGACGCTTACGCCGACTATGCAAAAGCCATCGGTAGCTGAACTCCGCCCGGTCGTGCACCCGCCCGGCGTCAAGGACCGGCGGAGCGGCGAGCACTGGGGCGGCCGGCTCTACATGCGCGAGATCTCCCTGCGCGTCGACCGGCACCTGGTGACCACCCGGGTCACGCCCAACCAGCTGACCTATGTCATGACCGTCGCCGCCGCCCTCGCGGCTCCGGCCCTGCTGGTCCCCGGGATCTGGGGCGCCGTGCTCGGCGTGGTGATGGTCCAGCTGTACCTGCTGCTCGACTGCGTCGACGGCGAGGTCGCGCGCTGGAAGAAGCAGTACTCGATGACCGGCGTCTACGTGGACCGGGTCGCCGCCTATGTGTGCGACGCGGCGGTCCTGGTCGGCTTCGGTCTGCGGGCGGCCGACATCTGGGGCTCGGGCCGGATCGACTGGCTCTGGGCCTTCCTCGGCACCCTCGCGGCCCTCGGCGCCGTCATGATCAAGTCGGAGACCGACCTGGTCGGCGTCGCCCGCCACCAGCAGGGCAAGCCGCCGGTCAAGGAGACGGCCTCCGAGCCGCGCTCCTCCGGCATGGCGCTGGCCCGCCGGGCCGCCGGGGCGCTCAAGTTCCACCGGCTGATCCTCGGCATCGAGGCGTCCCTGCTGATCCTGGTCCTGGCGCTGGTCGACCACGCCCGCGGCGACCTGTACTTCTCCCGGCTGGGCGTCGCGGTCCTCGCGGGCATCGCGCTGCTCCAGAGCGTGCTGCACCTGGTGTCCATCCTCGCCTCCAGCAGGCTCAAATGAGTGCCCCGCTGAAGGTCGGCGCGGTCGTCATCACCATGGGCAACCGCCCCGACGAGCTGCGCGCGCTGCTCGACTCGGTCGCCAAGCAGGACGGCGACCCGGTCCAGGTCGTGGTGGTGGGCAACGGCGCCCCGGTCCCGGACGTCCCCGAGGGCGTACGGACCGTGGAGCTGCCCGAGAACCTGGGCATCCCCGGCGGGCGCAACGTCGGCATCGAGGCGTTCGGCCCGTCCGGCGCCGAGGTCGACATCCTGCTCTTCCTCGACGACGACGGGCTGCTGGCCAACAGCGACACGGCCGAGCTGTGCCGCCGCGCGTTCGCCGAGGACCCGAAGCTCGGCATCGTCAGCTTCCGCATCGCGGACCCGGAGACCGGGGTCACCCAGCGCCGCCACGTCCCGCGGCTGCGCGCCTCCGACCCGATGCGCTCCTCGCGCGTGACGACCTTCCTGGGCGGCGCCAACGCCGTACGGACGAGGGTCCTCGCGGAGGTCGGCGCCCTGCCCGACGAGTTCTTCTACGCCCACGAGGAGACCGATCTGGCCTGGCGGGCGCTGGACGCCGGCTGGATGATCGACTACCGCGCGGACATGGTCCTGTACCACCCGACGACGGCGCCCTCCCGGCACGCGGTCTACCACCGGATGGTGGCCCGCAACCGGGTCTGGCTGGCCCGGCGCAACCTGCCGGCCCTCTTGGTCCCGGTCTATCTGGGGGTCTGGATGCTGCTCACGCTCGCCCGCAAGCCCTCCGGGCCCGCCCTCAAGGCGTGGTTCGGCGGCTTCAAGGAGGGCTGGACCACTCCCTGCGGCCCGCGCCGCCCCATGAAGTGGCGCACGGTCTGGCGGCTGACCCGGCTGGGCCGGCCGCCCGTCATCTGACACTCTCGGGTCGGAGCACATCGGGCGTGGCCGTCCGGCCCCGGGCACTTCGGTCAACGGCCATCGGGCGTACTTCTTTGAAAGCGAAAGTTTCCTCTTGTGAGTGACACAACTCTGTCCCCGGCGGAACTCGCCGCCAAGCACGGCCTGGCGGTGAGCGGCGCCCGGCCGGGGCTGCCCGAGTACTGCCGCCAGCTCTGGGGGCGGCGCCACTTCATCCTGTCGTTCTCGCAGGCGAAGCTGACCGCCCAGTACAGCCAGGCGAAGCTCGGCCAGATCTGGCAGGTGGCCACCCCGCTGCTCAACGCGCTGGTCTACTACTTCATCTTCGGCGTGCTGATGAACGCCAAACGGGGCATCCCCTCGGACGTCTACATCCCGTTCCTGGTGACGGGCATCTTCGTCTTCACCTTCACGCAGAACTCGGTGATGGCGGGCGTCCGGGCGATCTCGGGCAACCTCGGCCTGGTGCGCGCGCTGCACTTCCCGCGCGCCTCGCTGCCGATCTCCTTCGCCCTCCAGCAGCTCCAGCAGCTGCTGTTCTCGATGATCGTCCTGGTGCTCGTGGTGGTCGCGTCGGGCACCATGCCGATGGCGTCGTGGCTGCTGATGGTGCCGGTCCTGGCGTGCCAGTTCGTCTTCAACACCGGCCTGGCGCTGATCATGGCCAGGCTCGGCAGCAAGACCCCGGACCTCGCCCAGCTGATGCCGTTCGTCCTGCGGACCTGGATGTACGCCTCCGGCGTCATGTTCAGCATCAAGGTGGTCCTCCAGGGCAAGCCGCACTGGCTCGCCCAGGTGCTCCAGGTCAATCCCGCCGCGGTCTACATGGACCTGGCGCGGTACTCCATGATCGACGGCTACGGGGCCCACAACCTGCCGCCGCACGTGTGGGCGCTGGCGGTCGGCTGGGCCCTCGCGGTGGGCGCCGCGGGCTTCGTGTACTTCTGGAAGGCAGAGGAGCAGTACGGCCGTGGCTGAGGACAACATCCGTATCGCCGACGCGAGCGGCGAGCGCATCCCGACCGTCATCGCCGACGATGTGCACATCGTGTACACGGTCAACGGCGCGGGCGGCGGACGCGGCAGCGCCACCGCCGCGCTCAGCCGGATCGTGCGCCGGGACACCGGCGAGTCGCGCGGCATGCGCAAGGTGCACGCGGTGCGGGGCGTCTCCTTCACCGCCTACCGCGGCGAGGCGATCGGCCTGATCGGCACCAACGGCTCGGGCAAGTCGACCCTGCTGCGGGCGATCGCCGGCCTGCTGCCGCCCGCCAGGGGCAAGGTGTACACCAACGGCCAGCCCTCGCTGCTCGGCGTCAACGCCGCGCTGATGAACGAGCTGACCGGCGAGCGCAACGTGATCCTGGGCGGCCTGGCCATGGGCATGTCCCGGGAGGAGATCAAGGAGCGGTACCAGGAGATCGTCGACTTCTCCGGCATCAACGAGAAGGGCGACTTCATCACCCTGCCGATGCGGACGTACTCCTCCGGCATGGCGGCCCGGCTGCGGTTCTCCATCGCCGCCGCCAAGGACCACGACGTCCTGATGATCGACGAGGCGCTGGCCACCGGTGACCGCAAGTTCCAGATCCGCTCCGAGGAGCGCATCCGCGAGCTGCGCAAGCACGCGGGCACGGTCTTCCTGGTCAGCCACAGCATCGGTTCCATCCGGGACACCTGCAACCGCGTGCTCTGGCTGGAGCGGGGCGAGCTGCTGATGGACGGGCCCACCGACGAGGTCGTCAAGGCCTACCAGAAGGAGACGGGCCGCTGACACCCGGTCACCGCCCGTACGCCGTCGAAGGCCTCCGTCGATCAACCCCGGCGGGGGCTTTCGCGTCCTTCGGGGCGGTGCTCGGGACGGCCCGGAACGTCAAGACCGCGTCAAGTCGCCCGGGCCCGGGGAAGGTTGGCGCGGATTGAAGTGTTCTTGTGATGCGCTCAACACCCCGACGTGTTGTCAGGCGTTGTACAACGTAAGCTGTACCGGTGTTGATCGTGACGGATGGGCGGTACCACCCCGGGCGCCGCGCGCGGGAGCCGTTCTCCACTCGGGAGGCTCGGCGGCGTGTCCGAAATGGGATGTTTTGGGTCGGCGGTGTAGAACGGGAGATGTGACGGCAATGGCTACGGGAAATCTCCACCTGCGCGAGACTTCCGCCGTTCCCGTACCGGGCGGCCCCCGGTGACAGGTGTCCGGGACGTGCGCACCGACTCCCCCTCGCGCACCACGCTCGACAAGGCCACGGCGGAGAACTTCCCGGTGGCCCCCTTCTTTCTGCCGCGCGCCTGGCGCGACGACCTGATGGCCGTGTACGGCTACGCGCGCCTGGTCGACGACATCGGCGACGGCGACCTCGCGCCCGGCGGCGCCGACGCCCGCCACCTCGGCCTCGCCCCCGCCGACGCGGACGACCGGCTCGTGATGCTCGACGCCTTCGAGGCCGATCTGCGCCGCGTCTTCGACTCCACCCCGCGCCACCCGCTGCTCGGGGCGCTGCAGCCGACCGTCCGCCGCCGCTCGCTCACCCCCGACCCCTTCCTCGCCCTGATCGCGGCGAACCGGCAGGACCAGCGGGTCCGGCGGTACGAGACCTACGAGGACCTGGTCGCGTACTGCGAACTGTCCGCCAACCCCGTGGGCCGCCTGGTGCTGGCGATCACCGGCACCGAGAGCCCCGAGCGCGTCCGCCGCTCGGACGCCGTCTGCACCGCGCTCCAGATCGTCGAACACCTCCAGGACGTCGCCGAGGACCTCGGCCGGGACCGGATCTACCTCCCCGCCGAGGACATGAAGCGGTTCCACGTCACCGAGGCCGAGCTGGCCGCCCCGCGCGGGGGCGCGTCGGTGCGCGCCCTGGTCGCGTTCGAAGCGGAACGCGCCGCGCGGCTCCTGAATGAAGGCACCTCCCTGGTGGGTAGCGTCCACGGCAGACTCAGGCTGCTGCTGGCCGGATTCGTGGCCGGGGGCCGTGCCGCGCTCGACGCGGTGGCGGCCGCCGGCCACGACGTACTCCCTGGACCGCCCAAACCCACCAAGACCAGTCTGCTGCGCGAAGTGGGAGCCGTGTTGCGCAGAGCGCGTAGAGAGGGGTGAGCCGGACCGTGGATCCACACGCACACGCGTCCGCGCCGGTACAGGCCGCGTACAGCTACTGCGAGGCGGTGACCGGACAGCAGGCGCGCAACTTCGCGTACGGCATCCGGCTGCTGCCGACCGACAAGCGCCAGGCGATGTCCGCGCTCTACGCGTTCTCGCGGCGCGTCGACGACATCGGCGACGGAGCGCTGGCCGCCGGGGCCAAGAAGCAGCGCCTGGAGGACACCCGCGCGCTGCTCGGCCGGATCGCCGAGGGCGCGGTCGAGGAGGACGACACCGACCCGGTCGCCGTGGCGCTCGCGGACGCGGCGCGCCGCTTCCCCATCCCGCTGGACGGGCTCGACGAGCTCATCGACGGCGTCCTGATGGACGTGCACGGCGAGACCTACGAGACCTGGGACGACCTGAAGGTCTACTGCCGGTGTGTCGCCGGTGCGATCGGCCGGCTCTCCCTGGGCGTGTTCGGTACACAACCGGGCGCACCGGGCGCCGAGCGCGCCGCGGAGTACGCCGACACGCTGGGCCTGGCCCTGCAACTCACCAACATCCTCAGAGACGTTCGCGAGGACGCGGGCAACGGACGCACCTATCTTCCCGCCGACGACCTGGCGAAGTTCGGGTGCGCCGAGGGCTTCCGCACCCCGGTCCCACCCGCCGGCTCCGACTTCGCGGGCCTGGTCCACTTCGAAGTGCGCCGGGCCCGCGCCCTGTTCGCCGAGGGCTACCGGCTGCTGCCCATGCTCGACCGGCGCAGCGGCGCCTGCGTCGCCGCGATGGCCGGAATCTACCGCCGGCTGCTCGACCGCATCGAGCGCGACCCGGAGGCCGTGCTGCGCGGCCGGGTCTCCCTGCCCGGCAGGGAGAAGGCGTACGTGGCGGTACGCGGGCTGTCCGGGCTCGACACCCGTACCGTCTCGCGACAGACCGCCAGGAGGCGCGCCTGATGGCCCATGGGCACCTGGAGGTGCGGCCGAGGAGCATTACGTGCCCAGGGCGTGCAACCCCGGCCCCTGCCGGGGCGTCCCTGACTGCGACGGCCGGCCGTGCGCACGACGCCGGCCCTGCCGAAGGGAAGGGCGCATGACAACCCCGCAGCGTGAACGCGCGGTGGTCGTCGGCGGAGGTCTGGCCGGCGTCACCGCCGCGCTGGAACTGGCCGGCGCGGGTCTGGCCGTGACCCTGGTCGAGGGCCGTCCCCGGCTGGGCGGCCTCGCCTTCTCCTTCCGGCGCGGCGAACTCTCCGTCGACAACGGCCAGCACGTCTATCTGCGCTGCTGCACGGCCTACCGCTGGTTCCTGGAGCGGATCGGCGGCGCCCACCTCGCGCGGCTGCAGCGCCGGCTCGACGTGCCCGTCCTGGACGTCGCCCACCCGCGCGGGCCCCGGCTCGGCAGACTGCGCCGCACCGCGCTGCCGGTGCCGCTGCACCTGGCCGCCGGCCTCGCCACCTATCCGCACCTCTCCCTGGCCGAGCGGGCCTCCGTCGGGCGCGCCGCACTCGCGCTCAAGGACCTCGACCCGGCCGACCCGGCGCTCGACGGAGTGGATTTCGCCACCTGGCTCGGCCGCCACGGCCAGTCCGCCCGTACCGTCGAGGCCCTGTGGGACCTGGTGGGCGTGGCGACCCTGAACGCGACCGCGCCGCACGCCTCCCTGGGGCTCGCCGCGATGGTCTTCAAGACCGGGCTGCTCTCCGAGCCGGGCGCCGCCGACATCGGCTGGGCGCGCGTACCGCTGGGCGACCTCCACGACACGCTGGCCCGCAAGGCGCTCGCCTCGGCCGGGGTCCGCGTCGAGACCCGTACCAAGGCCGACTCCCTCTCCCGTACCGAGAGCGGCGCGTGGCGGGTCGAGGTGAGCGGCGAGACGCTGGACGCCGAGGTGGTCGTCCTCGCCGTCCCACAGCGCGAGGCGCACGACCTGCTGCCCCACGGCGCCCTCGACGACCCCGGCAAGCTGCTCGACATCGGCACCGCGCCCATCCTCAACCTCCATGTCGTCTACGACCGCAAGGTGCTGCGCCAGCCGTTCTTCGCCGCGCTCGGCTCACCCGTGCAGTGGGTCTTCGACCGCACCGAGTCCTCCGGGCTCACCGGCGGCGGCCAGTACCTGGCGGTCTCCCAGTCGGCCGCGGAGGACGAGATCGACGAGCCGGTGGCCGCGCTGCGCGCGCGCTATCTGCCCGAGCTCGAACGGCTGCTGCCCGCCGCGCGCGGCGCGGGCGTACGGGACTTCTTCGTGACCCGGGAGCGCACCGCGACGTTCGCCCCCACCCCCGGCGTCGGACGGCTGCGTCCGGGCTCGCACACCCGTGCGCCCGGTCTCTACCTGGCCGGCGCGTGGACCGCCACCGGCTGGCCCGCGACGATGGAGAGCGCCGTACGCAGCGGACTCAGTGCCGCGGGCGCGGCCCTCGGCGTACTCGGCCGCTCCCACGTCCATCCGCTTCAGGAGGCGGCATGACCCTCAGCAGTACTGGAACAAGAGGAGAGACCGTGGCGACTGTGCCTTCGGCGAACCCGGCTGTCGACACCGTGGACGTCGCCGCACTTCTGGAGCGCGGACGGACGCTGTCCACGCCGGTGCTGCGCACGGCCGTGGAGCGGCTGGCCGCTCCCATGGACACCGTCGCCGCCTACCACTTCGGATGGATCGACGCCCAGGGCAACCCGGCGGACGGCGACGGCGGCAAGGCCGTCCGGCCCGCCCTCGCCCTGCTCTCCGCCGAGGCGGCCGGGGCCCGCCCCGAAGTCGGCGTGCCCGGCGCGGTCGCGGTCGAGCTGGTGCACAACTTCTCCCTGCTCCACGACGACCTGATGGACGGCGACGAGCAGCGCCGCCACCGCGACACGGTCTGGAAGGTGCACGGCCCGGCGCAGGCGATCCTCGTCGGCGACGCGCTGTTCGCGCTGGCCAACGAGGTCCTCCTGGAACTCGGCACGGTCGAGGCCGGGCGCGCCACGCGCCGGCTGACCACCGCGACCCGCAAGCTCATCGACGGCCAGGCCCAGGACATCTCCTACGAGCACCGCGAGCGGGTCACCGTCGAGGAGTGCCTGGAGATGGAGGGCAACAAGACGGGCGCGCTGCTCGCCTGCGCCTGCTCCATCGGCGCGGTCCTCGGCGGCGCGGACGACCGCACGGCCGACACGCTGGAGGCGTACGGCTACCACCTCGGCCTCGCCTTCCAGGCCGTCGACGACCTCCTCGGCATCTGGGGCGACCCGGAGGCCACCGGCAAGCAGACCTGGAGCGACCTGCGCCAGCGCAAGAAGTCCCTGCCGGTGGTGGCGGCCCTCGCGGCGGGCGGCCCGGCCTCCGAGCGCCTGGGCGAGCTGCTCGCCGCCGACGCCAAGAGCAACGACTTCGACAGCTTCTCCGAGGAGGAGTTCGCCACCCGGGCCGCGCTGATCGAGGAGGCCGGCGGCCGGGAGTGGACCTCGCAGGAGGCCCGCAGGCAGCACGCCGTGGCGATCGAGGCGCTGGGCACCGTGGACATGCCCGAGCGGGTGCGGGCGCAGCTGACCGCCCTGGCCGACTTCGTCGTCGTACGGAAGAGATGATCACCATTCGCATATGACGTGACGTCGCCGGAGCGGGCCCGCCGCCGGGCCGCCTCCGACGGAAACCCCAGCACAGCAGAAGTAGCACTGCACTTGCATTAAGGGGAAGCCATGACAGCGACGACCGACGGAAGCGCCGGGGCCACGCGGCCCCCCGCCACCGCGGCCAGAGGGACGACCGCGCCGCCGCCCGGCGCGGACGAGGGGCTCGAAGCCGCCCGGCGGGCGATGGACCGGGCGGTGGAGCACCTGCTCGCCGGGCAGGACGACCTCGGCTGGTGGAAGGGCGACCTGGAGACCAACGTCACCATGGACGCCGAGGACCTGCTGCTGCGTCAGTTCCTCGGCATCCAGGACGAGAAGACGGTCGCGGCGGCCGCGCTCCACATCCGGGGCGAGCAGCGCGAGGACGGCACCTGGGCCACCTTCTACGGCGGCCCGCCCGAGCTCTCCGCCACCGTCGAGGCGTATGTGGCGCTGCGGCTCGCCGGGGACCGGCCGGACGACCCGCACATGGCGCGGGCCTCGGCCTGGGTCAGGGGCCAGGGCGGCATCGCCGCCTGCCGGGTCTTCACCCGGATCTGGCTGGCCCTGTTCGGCTGGTGGAAGTGGGACGACCTGCCCGAGCTGCCGCCGGAGCTGATCTTCCTGCCCGCCTGGTTCCCGCTGAACATCTACGACTTCGGCTGCTGGGCCCGGCAGACGATCGTGCCGCTCACGGTGGTCTCCGCCAAGCGGCCGGTGCGGCCCGCGCCCTTCGCGCTCGACGAGCTGCACACCGACGCGCGCGACCCCAACCCCGCCAAGCCGCTCGCCCCCCTCGCCAGCTGGGACGGCGCCTTCCAGCGGCTCGACAGGGCGCTGCACCTCTACCACCGCCTCGCCCCGCGCCGGCTGCGCCGGGCCGCGATGAACGCGGCCGCCCGCTGGATCGTCGAGCGCCAGGAGAACGACGGCTGCTGGGGCGGCATCCAGCCGCCCGCCGTCTACTCGGTGATCGCCCTCCATCTGCTCGGCTACGACCTCCGGCACCCGGTGATGCGGGCCGGTCTGGAATCCCTCGACCGGTTCGCGGTGTGGCGCGAGGACGGCTCCCGGATGATCGAGGCGTGCCAGTCCCCGGTGTGGGACACCTGCCTGGCCACCATCGCGCTCGCCGACGCGGGGCTGGCCGCCGACCACCCGGCCCTGGTCAAGGCCGTCGACTGGATGCTCGGCGAGGAGATCGTCCGGCCGGGCGACTGGTCGGTGAAGAAGCCGCAACTGGCCCCGGGTGGCTGGGCGTTCGAGTTCCACAACGACAACTACCCCGACATCGACGACACCGCCGAGGTGATCCTCGCGCTGCGCCGGGTGCGCCACCCCGACCCCGAGCGGGTCGAGGGGGCGATCCGCCGGGCCGCGCGCTGGACGCTGGGGATGCAGTCGAAGAACGGGGCGTGGGGCGCCTTCGACGCCGACAACACCAGCCCGTTCCCCAACCGCCTGCCGTTCTGCGACTTCGGCGAGGTCATCGACCCGCCGTCGGCCGACGTCACCGCGCACGTCGTGGAGATGCTGGCCGTCGAGGGCCGCGCCCACGAGCCGCGCGCCCGGCGCGGCATCGCTTGGCTGCTGGCCGAACAGGAGGCGAACGGGGCCTGGTTCGGGCGCTGGGGCGTCAACTACGTCTACGGCACCGGCTCGGTGGTCCCGGCGCTCACCGCCGCCGGGCTTCCCGTGACGCACCCCGCGATCCGCCGGGCCGTGACCTGGCTGGAGTCGGTGCAGAACGAGGACGGCGGCTGGGGCGAGGACCTGCGCTCCTACCGGGAGCAGGAGTGGATCGGGCACGGCGTCTCGACCGCCTCCCAGACCGCCTGGGCGCTGCTGGCGCTCCTCGCGGCGGGGGAGCGGGAGAGTACGGCGGTCGAGCGGGGCGTGGCCTGGCTCGCCCGGACCCAGCGGGTGGACGGCTCCTGGGACGAGCCGTACTTCACCGGCACCGGTTTCCCCTGGGACTTCTCCATCAACTACCACCTCTACCGCCAGGTCTTCCCGCTCACCGCGCTCGGCCGCTATGTCCATGGAGAACCGTTCTCCCTCAACGGCCGCAAGGGGAAGTGATGGACGTACACCCCGCCGCCGTCCCGGAACCCCTGCCGCTGCTCGTCGCCTGCGCGCTCACCATCGAGGAGCTCGCGCTGCGCAGCGGCGGCCGGGGCCGGACGCCCGGCCAGGTGGTGACCGTGCTGCGCAGCGGCATGGGGCCCAGGGCCGCCGAACGGGCCGTGCTGCGCGGTCTGGGCACGACGGCCAACCGGGAGGCGGCCGTGATCGCCTCCGGGTTCTGCGCCGGCCTGTCCCCGGGGATGCACCCCGGGGACCTGGTCGTCGCCGAAGAGACCCGCGACCCGCGCGGCACGACCGCTTGCGTGGGTACGGAGGTGCTGGCCAAGGCGCTGAGCGTGGCGCTGCCCGGCCGCACCGTGCACACCGGTCCACTCCTCGGCTCCGACCACGTGGTACGTGGTCACGAACGGGCCGAGCTGCGAGCGACCGGGGCGATCGCCGTGGACATGGAGTCCGCGGCGACGCTGTGGAGCGCCGTCGGGGCCGGAGAGCGTCCGGTTGCGGCCGTACGGGTGGTCGTGGACGCTCCGGAACATGAACTCGTCCGTATCGGCACGGTGCGCGGTGGAATATCGGCTTTCCGTGTTCTCCGTGCCGTCCTTCCCGCTTTCTTTGAATGGCACCGTTCTTTGCCGCTCCCCAGGAGGTGAGCCAGATGGCCATGCCGCTTCGCCAGTCCATCAGGGTCGGGACCTATCTTTTTGAACAGAAGCTCCGCAAGCGCGAGAAGTTCCCGCTGATCGTCGAGCTGGAACCGCTCTTCGCGTGCAATCTGAAGTGCGAGGGCTGCGGGAAGATCCAGCACCCGGCCGGGGTCCTGAAGCAGCGCATGCCGGTGGCCCAGGCCGTGGGCGCCGTCCTGGAGTCGGGTGCCCCCATGGTCTCCATCGCGGGCGGCGAGCCCCTGATGCACCCTCAGATCGATGAGATCGTGCGGCAGTTGGTGGCGAAGAGGAAATACGTCTTCCTCTGCACCAACGCCCTGCTGCTGCGCAAGAAGCTGGAGAAGTTCACCCCGTCGCCGTACTTCGCGTTCGCCGTGCACATCGACGGGCTGCGCGAGCGGCACGACGAGTCGGTGGCGAAGGAGGGCGTCTTCGACGAGGCGGTGGCGGCGATCAAGGAGGCCAAGCGGCGCGGCTTCCGGGTCACCACCAACTCCACCTTCTTCAACACCGACACCCCGCAGACGATCATCGAGGTGCTCAACTTCCTCAATGACGACCTCCAGGTCGACGAGATGATGATCTCGCCCGCGTACGCCTACGAGAAGGCGCCCGACCAGGAGCACTTCCTGGGCGTCGAGCAGACCCGCGAGCTCTTCAAGAAGGCGTTCTCCGGCGGCAACCGCCGCCGCTGGCGGCTCAACCACTCGCCGCTCTTCCTGGACTTCCTGGAGGGCAAGGCGGACTTCCCGTGCACGGCCTGGGCGATCCCCAACTACTCGCTCTTCGGCTGGCAGCGGCCCTGCTACCTGATGAGCGACGGGTACGTACCGACCTACCGGGAGCTCGTGGAGGAGACCGACTGGGACAAGTACGGCCGGGGCAAGGACGACCGGTGCGCCAACTGCATGGCGCACTGCGGCTACGAGCCCACCGCCGTCCTCGCGACCATGGGCTCGCTCAAGGAGTCGCTGCGCGCGGTCCGCGAGACCGTGCAGGGGAACCGCGGGTGACGTGATGAGGGCCCCGGAGCCCGTCGCACCGGGCCTCCCCGCCCCGCCGGCCCGGCCCTGGCCGAGCGCCGCCCCTCGGCGGCGCATCCAGGCCGGGTCGGACGGGCCTGGTGAGGCGCGTGAGGCGGATCCGGGGGTGGCCTCCGGCCGGGGCAAGGGGCGGATCTCGGTGAAGGGGGAGGTCATCAAGACGTTCCCGGAGTCGGAGATCGTGGAGACGCCGACCGAGGAGGCGATGAAGGCCGCGGAGCGGAGGGAAGGAGCGGGCGTCGCCGCCGGCGTCCCGGGCGTCACCGCACGGGTCTGACCGCAACCACCGAGAGCTGAACGGGATCCGAAGGGGGCTCCAGCGTGACGATCTTGGAGAATGTTCGGGGGCCGCACGACCTGAAGGCGCTGGACGGCGCCGAACTCGCCGCGCTGGCGCAGGAGATCAGGGAGTTCCTGATCCAGGCGGTGGCGCGCACCGGAGGCCATCTCGGGCCCAACCTGGGGGTGGTGGAGCTCTCCATCGCCCTCCACCGCGTCTTCGACTCACCCGTCGACCGCGTCCTGTGGGACACCGGGCACCAGAGCTACGTACACAAGCTGCTCACCGGGCGGCAGGACTTCTCGAAGCTGCGCTCCAAGGGCGGCCTCTCGGGTTACCCCTCGCGCGCCGAGTCCGAGCACGACGTCATCGAGAACAGCCACGCCTCCACCGTGCTGGGCTGGGCCGACGGCCTGGCGAAGGCCAACGAGGTCCTCGGGAGGGACGACCACGTCGTCGCGGTCATCGGCGACGGCGCCCTGACCGGCGGCATGGCCTGGGAGGCGCTGAACAACATCGCCGCCGCCCGCGACCGGCCGCTGATCATCGTCGTCAACGACAACGAGCGCTCCTACGCGCCGACCATCGGCGGCCTCGCCACCCACCTGGCCACCTTGCGCACCACCGACGGCTACGAGCGCTTCCTGGCCTGGGGCAAACAGGTGCTCCAGCAGACGCCGGTGGTCGGACGGCCGCTGTACGAGTCGCTGCACGGCGCCAAGAAGGGGTTCAAGGACGCGTTCGCGCCGCAGGGGATGTTCGAGGACCTGGGGCTGAAGTACGTGGGACCCATCGACGGGCACGACATCGAGGCCGTCGAGTCGGCGCTGCGGCGCGCCGGGCGCTTCCACGGACCCGTCCTGGTGCACTGCCTCACCGAGAAGGGCCGCGGCTACCAGCCCGCCCTCGACGACGAGGCCGACCGCTTCCACGCCGTCGGCGCCATGGACCCGCTGACCTGCGTCCCGCTCACCCCCGCCGGCGGCCCCTCCTGGACCTCGGTGTTCGGCACGGAGCTGGCCGCGCTCGGGGAGGAGCGCGAGGACATTGTGGCGATCACCGCCGCGATGCTCCACCCCACCGGGCTCACCGAGTTCGCCGCGCGCTTCCCCGACCGGGTCTGGGACGTCGGGATCGCCGAGCAGCACGCCGCCGCCTCCGCCGCCGGGCTCGCCACCGGTGGCCTGCACCCGGTCGTCGCCGTCTACGCCACCTTCCTCAACAGGGCCTTCGACCAAGTCCTGATGGACGTGGCGCTGCACAAGTGCGGCGTGACGTTCGTCCTCGACCGGGCCGGGATCACCGGCGTCGACGGCGCCTCGCACAACGGCATGTGGGACCTCTCCGTCCTCCAGGTGGTGCCCGGGCTGCGCATCGCCGCCCCGCGCGACGCGGCCCAGCTGCGGGCCCAGCTGCGCGAGGCGGTCGATGTGGACGACGCCCCGACCGTGCTGCGCTTCCCCAAGGAGTCGGTCGGCCCGGACATCGCGGCCCTCGAGCGGATCGGCTCGATGGACGTGCTGCGCCGGGACGAGGACGCCGACGTGCTGCTGGTGGCGGTCGGGGTGCTCGCGCCCGTCTGCCTCCAGGCCGCCGATCTGCTCGCCGGGCGCGGCATCCGGTGCACGGTGGTGGACCCCCGCTGGGTCAAGCCCGTCGACGAGCACCTGGCGCCGCTGGCCGAGCGGCACGCGCTGGTCGCGGTCGTGGAGGACAACTGCCGTACCGGGGGCGTCGGCTGGGCCGTCGCGCAGGCGCTGCGGGACGCCGGGGTGGACACTCCGCTGCGCGCCTTCGGCATCCCCGACCAGTTCCTCGCGCACGCCAAGCGCGCCGAGGTCCTCGCCGACATCGGGCTCACCCCGGTGGAGATCGCGGGACGCATCAGCGCCGCCCTCGCGGCGCGCCAGGACGCCGCCGCTGCGGCCGAGAAGGGACACGACGGATGACCGACGGCGAACCCAAGGGCTTCGACCTGGCCCGGCTCCTCGCCGAACGCGGCGGCGAGCGCTACGAGCTGCACGCCAGGTACCTCAACCACCAGCTGCCGCGCATGCTGCACACCATCGGCTTCGACAAGGTCTACGAGCGGGCCGAGGGCGCGTACTTCTGGGACGCGGAAGGCCGGGACTACCTGGACATGCTCGCCGGGTTCGGGGTGATGGGCCTGGGCCGCCACCACCCCGTGGTGCGCAAGGCGCTCCATGACGTCCTCGACGCCTCGCTCGCCGACCTCACCCGCTTCGACTGCCAGCCGCTGCCCGGCCTGCTCGCCGAGAGGCTGCTCACCCACAGCCCGCACCTGGACCGGGTCTTCTTCGGCAACAGCGGTACGGAGGCGGTGGAGACCGCCCTGAAGTTCGCCCGGTACGCCACCGGCAGGCCCAGGGTCCTGTACTGCTCCCACGCCTTCCACGGGCTGACCACCGGCTCCCTCTCGGTCAACGGCGAGTCCGGCTTCCGCGACGGCTTCGCCCCGCTGCTGCCCGACACGGCCGTCCCCCTCGGTGATCTCGCCGCTCTGGAGAGGGAGCTGAAGCGCGGGGACGTGGCCGCGCTGATCGTCGAGCCCATCCAGGGCAAGGGCGTCCACGAGGCGCCCCCCGGCTATCTGCTCGCCGCCCAGGAGCTGCTGCACCGGCACAAGGCGCTGCTGATCGCGGACGAGGTGCAGACCGGTCTCGGCAGGACCGGCGACTTCTACGCGTACCAGCACGAGCAGGGCGTCGAGCCGGACCTGGTCTGTGTCGCCAAGGCGCTCTCCGGCGGATATGTGCCCGTCGGGGCGACGCTCGGCAAGGACTGGATCTTCAAGAAGGTCTACTCGTCGATGGACCGGGTCCTGGTCCACTCCGCGAGCTTCGGCTCCAACGCCCAGGCGATGGCGGCGGGCCTCGCGGTGCTCGCGGTGATGGAGGACGAGGAGGTCGTCGCCAACGCGCGCGCCACCGGCGAACTCCTGAAGTCCAGACTGGCCGCGCTGGTCGGCCGCTACGAGCTGCTGCACGACGTGCGCGGGCGCGGGCTGATGGTCGGCATCGAGTTCGGCAAGCCCTCCTCGATCCGGCTGCGCGGGCGCTGGACCATGCTCCAGGCCGCCCGCAAGGGCCTGTTCGCCCAGATGGTCGTGGTGCCGCTGCTTCAGAAGCACCGCATCCTCACCCAGGTCTCCGGGGACCACCTGGAGGTGATCAAGCTGATCCCGCCGCTGACCATCGGCGAGCGCGAGGTGGACCGCTTCGTGGAGGCGTTCACGGCCGTGATGGACGACGCGCACGGCGGAGGCGGCCTGATGTGGGACTTCGGGCGCACCCTCGTCAAGCAGGCGGTCGCCAACCGATAAGGGTTTTTGCCTCTGGGGCAAAAAAGTTGCCCCAGAGGCAAGCCGCTGACTGAATGGGGTGCATGAGCACTCCCTCCGCGGGCGCCGGGGAGCCGTCGGACCCCGCGCTCCCCGGTGTCGCCCCGCGCCTGCGCGACCTGCGCCGGCGCCGGGGTCTCACCCTGGAGGCCGCCGCCCCGCGGGCCGGTCTCTCACCGGCGCACCTCTCCCGTCTGGAGACGGGCGCCCGCCAGCCCTCGCTGCCGATGCTGCTCGCGCTCGCCCGCACCTACGGTACGACGGTCTCGGAGCTGCTGGGCGAGATGCCGCCCGAGCGCGAGCCCGTCATCCGGGGTGGCCGGGCCGGGCCCGCCGAGGCCGACGGCTGGACCTACCACCGGGCCGGGCACCCCGGCCGCGCCATGCAGGCCCTGCGCGTCGAGGTCCCGTACGGCACCCAGCGCGAGCTGGTCCGCGTCCACCCGGGCGAGGAGTGGCTGCACGTCCTGTCCGGGCGGCTGCGGCTCACCCTGGGCGACGCCACGCACGAGCTGGACCCGGGCGACAGCGCGCACTTCGACTCGCTCACCCCGCACCGGATCTCCGCCGTCTCACGTGGCGGGGCCGCGTTCCTGTTCGTCCACACCCTGCTCCAGAGCCCCGACCCGCATCCGCACCATCCGCACGGCTGAGAGGTACGACATGTCGCAGAACCAGGGACGGTCCGGCGTCGACACCCGGGAGACGAAGTTCCCCCGGGGTCTCGTGGTCCGGCTGTTCGCCTACTTGGTCGCGGGCCACATCTTCGCGGCCTTCCTCTACCTGCTGTTCACGGTCGGCAAATGAGCCGGCGCGTTCACCGCGCGGCGTCCTCGACCAGCCGCTCGCGCAGCCGCTCACGGGTCTCGGGGGAGAGCCCGAGGCCGTCGGAGAGGTAGCGCTCGGTGGTGCCCCAGGTCTCCTCGATCGTGTCGAAGGCGGCGTGGAGATAGTCGGCGCGGGCGTCGAAGAGCGGGTTGAGCAGCTCCACGACCTCGGTGCTCAGCCCGGCGGGGGAGCTGTCGCTGCGGTGCATCCTGTAACGGCGGTGCGGGTCGTTGGACTTGAGGTAGTCGGCCTCGATGGCGTCGCGCTCGACCCCGACCGCGAGCAGCGCCACCGCGATGGACAGACCCGCGCGGTCCTTGCCCGCCGCACAGTGCATCAGGGCCGGGACGCTGTCCTCGGCGAGCGCGTGCAGCACCCGGCTGTGCTCGGCCGTGCGCTGCCGGATGATCGTGCGGTACGAGTGCGCCATCCGGTCGGCGCCCCGCCCGTCGGAGAGCACCGACCGCAGCTGGGTGAGGTCGCCGTCGCGGACCATCTTCCAGAACTCCGCCCCGTCCGCCGGGTCCGTCAGCGGTATGTTCACGTTGCGCACCCCGGGCAGCTCCACGTCCGGGCCCTCCAGCTTCTGGTCCGCCGCGTTGCGGAAGTCGAAGATGGTGTGCAGGCCGAGCGTGGCGAGGAAGGCCGCGTCCTGCGCGGTCGCGTGGGCGAGGTGGCCGCTGCGGAAGAGCCGTCCGTACCGCAGCCGCCGGCCGTCCACGGTCGGCAGTCCCCCCACGTCACGGAAGTTGCGGACGCCGGACAGCTCGGGCTCGGTCGAAGGGATCTGCGGAGTCTGCTGGGTCACGTTGGCTCCTGATGGGGGTCGAAAGAAAGATCACGCCGCCTCGGTCCCGACGATACGACATGGGTTCCCGGGGCAATCATCTCGACCGCTTGACCGGAATGCGACCCCTTCGCATCCATTGCCCTGCGCGATGTCCCGCCCCGCTGCCGGTGCCACTGCTCGCGCCGGTGCGTATATGCCTATGGATGCGAGTAAACCGGGCAGATCGGGGCGATGGCGAGGGAGAGGGGCGAACGGGGTGAAGGCGGAGGAAGGGATGCGGAACTTTCGTCCTTATTGGGCGATTTGGTGGCTCCTGTCCATCTCCCGCTCGGGAAGGGCGGGTTACCCGTGAGCAGCGTCATATCCGTGACGTTCCGTGGTGGCGGTGCCGGAGGAATTACCCCGTCCGGCCAAGCCTGTTGGGAATGACGGTCCACGCAGGGTGACCGCAATTCCCGCGTGCATTCCCGGCCGGGAATGCCGAAAGGGAATCGGCACTTGTCGTGGCCCGCACGGCTCGCTTACGGTCACCGCAATCCGAGTGGACCGCCGAATCCTGCCACCGCTCGGAATCCGCACCCATCCACGTGTGGCAGGAGCGGGGGACCCAGGTAAGCGCCGTCCGGAATTCCGGCACGGCTCGGGGTGAAGCCGGAGCACCGTGACGCGGTGCCCGGCCGGGCAGCTCCAGCCCGAACCCGACAGCTCACCTCGCAGGCGCCGGAGAGGAATCCGCCATGCCCGCGAAGGGTAAGCACCGCCGTCCCAAGTCCAGCCCGATATCCCGGGGCATGGTCGCCGCCGGTACGGGTGGCGCCGCACTCGCCATCCCCCTGCTCGGCGCCACCGGCGCGCACGCCGCGGTGCAGACCGCCGCCCCCGCCACCGCGCCCCAGCAGGCCGCCCGCACCACCGCGACCGCCGCAGCCGCCGCGCCCCAGGCCGCCCCCACCACGTACAAGGTCAAGAGCGGCGACTGCCTCTCGCGGATCGCCGAGGAGCACCGGCTCGGCAGCTGGCAGCGGCTCTACCGGGACAACCGCGAGGTCGTCGGCTCCGACCCGTCGCTGATCCGCCCGGGCATGAAGCTGGTTCTGGGCGCCAAGGCCAAGACCGGCGCGCCGCACGGCTCCGGCACGGCGAGCACGCACGCGTCCGGCGAGAAGACGTCTTCCCCCGCGCCCCGCACCCCCGCGCCGCGCACCCAGGCGCCGTCCTCGCCCGCCCCCGCCACGAACACCTCCACCAGCGCGGACCAGGGCTCCTCCACCGGCTTCCGCGCGCCGCTCGACAGCGTGAGCATCGGCACCCCGTACCGCATGGCCGGGTCCATGTGGTCCAGCGGCTACCACACGGGCGTCGACTTCGCGGCCGAGACCGGCACCACGGTCAGGGCCGTCGGCGCGGGCACGGTCGTCTCGGCCGGCTGGGGCGGCGCCTACGGCAACCAGGTCGTGATCCGGCACGCCGACGGCATGTACTCCCAGTACGCCCACCTCTCGCAGCTCTCCGTCTCGGCCGGGCAGAGCGTGACCGCGGGCCGGCAGCTCGGACTCTCCGGCGCCACCGGCAACGTCACCGGCCCGCATCTGCACTTCGAGATCCGCACCACGCCCGACTACGGCTCGGACGTCGACCCGATCGCCTACCTCAGGCAGCGGGGCGCGAGCCTCTGACGGCCCGACCGGGGCCCGGGCCGGGCCCGGTCGGACCGGATTCTGTCCGGCGGGCCGGAGGTATTCGGCGTATTCCCGCTGAGGGAAACTGACCGGGTGGTCTATATCACCTACCGTCAACCCCCCCTTACGGTCGCGTAGGTCACACCGGTAAGGGAAAGATATGGTCCCGTGGCAGACGATTCGAGATCATTCAACAGCGGTACGTTCGGGTCGTACACGGCGATCGGCGACAGCTTCACGGAAGGCGTCGGCGACCCCGGCCCGGACGGGGCGTTCGTCGGCTGGGCGGACAGGTTCGCCGTGCTACTGGCAGACCAGCGACCGGAGGGGGCCTTTCGCTACGCCAATCTCGCGGTCCGCGGCAGGCTCCTCGACCAGATCGTCGAGGAGCAGGTGCCGCGGGCCAAGGAGCTCGCGCCCGACCTCGTGACCTTCTGCGCGGGGGGCAACGACATCATCCGGCCGGGCAGCGACCCGGACGACGTGGCCGAGCGCTTCGAGCGCGCCGTCGCGGACCTGAAGAGCACGATCCCGACGGTGATGGTGACCACCGGGTTCGACACGCGCGGGGTGCCGGTCTTCAAGCATCTGCGCGGCAAGGTGGCGACCTACACCGCGCATGTGCGCTCCATCGCGGACCGCTACGGGTGCCCGGTGCTCGACCTGTGGTCGCTGAGGTCCGTGCAGGACAGGCGGGCGTGGGACGGCGACCGGCTGCACCTGTCGCCCGAGGGTCACACCCGGGTCGCGCTGCGAGCCGCCCAGGTGCTCGGGCTCGCGGTGCCGGCCGACCCGGACCAGCCGTGGCCCCCGCAGCCGCCGCGCGGCACCCTGGAGGTGCGGCGCGACGACATCCAGTGGGCGCGCGAGCACCTGGCGCCGTGGATCGGACGACGGCTGCGGGGCGAGAGCTCGGGCGACCATGTGGAGCCCAAGCGTCCCGACCTGCTGCCTCTCTGACGGGTCATCAGCCCCGCTGCCCCTCCGGGGGCCGGGGGCGTCACTGGCGGAACGCCCCGAGTGCGGCGCCCACGGCTCAGCCGTGCAGCAGCTTCCGCTCCGTCTCCGGGTCCAGTCCGACCCGGGGGCGGTCCGGCCGCTGCGGCGCCTCGCCGCCGAGCGACCCGAGCCACGCCCAGGTGTCGGCGACCGTCTCCTCGACGGGGCGGCAGCTCAGCCCCGCGAGCACGGCCTTCCACACGTTCGAGCCGTGCATCGTGTCGTGCAGCTCACCCGGCGGAATCCACACCGGCAGATGGTTCCACGGCTCCACCCCGGCGGCCAGGATCGGCTCCGGGTCCGTCCAGCGCAGCTCCGCACCGCCGCCGGTGACCCGCGCACACGCGTCGAGCAGCGCGCCCATGGTGGTGTGGTCCGGCGGGCAGGCCAAGTTGTAGGGCCCGCAGAGCCCGAAGTCGGCGGCGCTGACGATCCACTCCGCCAGGTCCCGGACGTCGATGAATCGCACCGGAAGATCGCGCGGCCCCGGCGCGAGCACCTCACCGCCGCGCGCCATGCGCCCCAGCCACCAGGGCAGCCGGCCGATGTTCTCGTACGGGCCGAGGATCAGCCCGGCGCGCACCAGGAGCGAGCGGTCGGGCCCGAACTCCCGGACGGCGGCCAGCTCGCCGCCGCGCTTGGCCTGCGCGTAGGCCACCTCGCCCTCGGCGTCCGGCGAGCCGTCGACCAGCGGCGCGCTCTCGTCCGCCCCGGCCGGGACCGGGTGCTCGTAGACGGAACGGCTCGACACGTACACGTACCGGGCGACGCGTCCTCGCGCGAGCAGCCGCGCGGCGTCACGCACCGCGCAGGGCGCCCCGGACCAGGTGTCCACCACCACGTCCCAGCGCCCGCCGGCGAGCGCCGCCAGACCGTCCTCGGCCGTCCGGTCGCCGAGCAGCGCCCGCACGCCCGCCGACGGCTCATGGCGGCCCCGGTGGAAGACCGTCACCTCGTGCCCGCGCGCCACGGCGGCCTCGGCCACCGCGCGTCCCACGAACTCCGTACCACCCAGTATCAACAGCTTCATGGCCGCAACTCTGCCCGCCGGGAGGGCCCTTGAGAACAGGTCCATGCCCAGGGCGGAATCGCGGCCCCCGTCCCGGCGCCCGTGCGGGCGGCGGCAGAGCGGGGGCCCGGCGGGTCAGGGGCGGTAGAGCCGGCCCGGCTCGGGGGCGGCGGGGGCGAGGAGCTGGGGCACGGTCACGAAGGTGAACCCGCGCGCCTTCAGCGCGTCGATGATCCCGGGCACGGCGGGCACGGTCCCGTCGTAGATGTCGTGCAGCAGGATGATGCCGTCGCGGTCGGCCTGGTCGAGGATCCGCTCGGTGATCAGGGCCGAGTCGTTGGTGGAGTAGTCCTTCGCGGTCGCGCTCCACAGGATCTGCGAGAGCCCGAGCTCCTTGCTGACCTTGGTGACCTCCTTGTTGGTGCGGCCCTGGGGCGGTCGCATCAGGACGGGCTTGCGGCCGGTCAGCGCGGCCACCGCCTCCTGGGTGCGGTTGAGCTCGGCGCGTATCGCGGCGGGCTTGAGCTTGTCCAGGCGCTCGTGCGACCAGGTGTGGTTGGCGACCTCGTGCCCCTCGGCGGCGATGCGGCGCACGGTGTCGGGGTACTTCTCGACGTGGTTGGCGCCGAGCAGGAAGAAGGTGGCGGGCACCTTCTTCTCCTTGAGCGTGTCGAGCAGTCGGGGCGTCTTCGCGCCCGGCCCGGCGTCGAAGGTCAGGGCTATGCACTTGGCCTTGCGGCAGTCGACCCCGGCGGCGGTCCCCGCGTCGGCGCCGGCCGCCGCCTTGCTGTCGAACGCCTTGTCGCGGGCCGAGCGCGGCGAGACGGCGCCGTCGGAGCAGCCGGTCAGCGTCAGCCCGAGCGCGGCCACCGTCACCAGTGCGGCCGCGGCCCGCCCCCGGGCACGGCGGACTCCGGAATTGCTGCTGCGCATGAGGCGACTCCCCTTCGGCCTGGACCAGAACATGAAGAGGACTATAAGCGAGGTGTATACACGTAATGCATAGTGGGGTGGGGTGTGGGGCGAAAGCGTGTGGCGGGGGTGGCCGGGGCCGGGCCGACTACCTGCGGCGCGACCCGGCGGGGCCGGGGCCCCCGCGACGGGCGCCGCCGGGCTTTCGGGACGGGCCGCCCCGGCGGGCAGAGGTGGCCGGGGCCGTCTCGCCGCTGGACCGCGCCGCCGGACCCGTCGTCCCCGCGCGCCAGTGCGAGGGGCGGTCGAGCCCGCTCGGCAGGACGGTGGCGTCGTCGCCCCGCGCCGCGTTGACCTGCGTCTGGGTGAGGAAGAGGCAGTCCGTCAGGTCCGCCCCGGAGAGGTCGGTGTCCCGGAAGTCCGCGCCGATCACATCGGCGAGCCGCAGATCGGCCCCGCTGAGATCGGCCGCGATGAGGTACGCCCCGCGCAGGTCCGCGCCGCGCAGATCGGCGCCCCGCAGCCTGGCCCCGAACAGATCGGCGCCCCTGCGGTCCTTCTTCCTGCCCCCGACCTCGGCGCGCACGAGTTCGCTGGTGCGCAGCAGCAGGGTGTTCACCTCGCCACGGAGGGCCGCGACGTCCAGCTCCAGGAGCGTGTCCACATCACTGAGGGTCAGTCGCTCGATCCGCTCGCGCTCCGCCGCCACCCGCCGGTGGACCGGACGCGCGGCCGGGCGGCTCCCCGCCTCGGCGAGGTACCAGAGCAGCTCGTGCAGCTGGCGCATCACCGGGAGGGCCGCGAACATCTGCCGCGATCCGTCCGGCGAATCGCGCCAGTTCCGGCCGGCCAACGTGATCTGGGAGATCTTCTGGCCCGCGCCGAAACAGTCGTACACCGTGCACCCCTGGAAGCCCTGGGGGCGCAGCTTGTCGTGGATGCCGCAGCGGAAGTCCTGCTGGAGGTTGGCGCAGGGATCCCCGGCGGCCTTGTCGACGGCGAAGTCCGTGGAACGCGAGAACGCCAGTGCCACACAGCACAGGCCGAAGCAGTTCGCGCAGTCGGCCCGCAGCCCGGAGCGGTCGTCCGCCGGCCCGGGCGTCACGGCTGCCCGCTCCCGTACGCGGTTCTCGGATGTCTCGGACACGGCGGACGCTCTCCTGCGGTGTGCTGGCGGCCGCCGGGGGCACCGGGCGGCGGGCGGGACGCGGGCCCGGGGCGGGCGCGAAGGGAGGCCGAGCTTACCGCCGCAAGGTCATGCGGACCGAAACGCCGCAAGGTCCGCGGACGAAACGACGCAAGGTCGCGCGGACCGAAACGGAACACCAAGCACCGCGACGTCACCGGACGGGCGGGGACGGCGGCCAAGACCGCCGGGCCGCGGCCGGGGGCCGCCCCGGCCAGTCGGCAGGACCGGCGCTACGCGGCCTCGTCGAGATCGGCCGTCGTGGCCTGCGCCCACACCGTAAGCAGCCGTTCGTACTCCTCCGATGGCCAGCCGCCCTCGGGGTCCGCGCTCTCGACGAGGTCGCGGATCGCCGCGTTGGCGGCTTCCGCGTCGGGAAGTACGGAACCAGGCCGGTCGGAGGAAGTGGACATGTGTCCAGACTAGGGCCCCGGTCCGCCCATCCGCTCCGCACAGTCATGCCAGGTCCATCACACAGTCATCGGCCGCTCCCCACACGACCTTCACCACGCGGGCGCGCGGCCGGGAATCCGGAGCCGCCCGCGCGCTGTTTCCCTGGCCATGACGGCATTCGACGCACACGAGGAAGCCCTGCTCAGGCTGGTCGCGCAGGAGAAGGGCGGCGTTCTCGCCACCCTCAAGCGCGACGGCCGGCCCCAGATGTCCAACGTGAACCACGCGTACTACCCGGACGAGGGCGTGATCAAGGTCTCCCTCACCGACGACCGCGCCAAGACCCGGAACCTGCGCCGCGACCCGCGCGCCGGTTACCACGTCACCAGCGCCGACCGCTGGGCCTGGACCGTGGCCGAGGCGCTGGCGGACCTCTCCCCGGTGGCCGCCGATCCCTACGACGCGACCGTCGAGGAACTGGTCCGGCTCTACCGGGACGTCCAGGGCGAGCACCCGGACTGGGAGGAGTACCGGCGGGCCATGGTCCGCGACCGGCGTGTCGTGCTCCGGCTGCGGGTCGAGCGCGTCTACGGACAGCCGCGCGCCTGAGCCGTCCCCCACGGGCCACCGCCGCGTCACGGCGCGGCTCCCGCGTTGTCGTACCCGCCGCACATAATGGAATGACCCCGAGCCCCAGGAGGTGCCGTGACCGGCGCTGGTTCTCTGCTCCCACTCCGCTCCCGGCTGCGCGAGCTGCGCACCGCCGCGTTCGGGGCCGACCCGGCGGGGGACCGCCTGGAGCGGATCCGCCGCTCGCCGAACTTCGCGGACGGGGTCTTCCAGAACCCCGAGGGCGCGCGCACCCGCCCCTCGGGCTCGATGGTGGAGTTCGCCAAGATCTACTTCCAGAAGGAGCAGCGGGCCCTGCGCGCCCCGACGGGCAACGTCCCGGTGCACGCGACGACGCTCGCCGACCTCGCCAAGCCGCCCGTCACGGGCCTGCGGCTCACCTGGATGGGGCACTCCAGCGTCCTCGCCGAGATCGACGGCCGCCGGGTGCTCTTCGACCCGGTGTGGGGCGAGCGCTGCTCCCCCTTCTCCTTCGCCGGACCCAAGCGGCTGCACCCGGTGCCCGTCCCGCTGGCCTCGCTCGGCCCGGTCGACGTGGTGGTCATCTCGCACGACCACTACGACCACCTGGACCTGCCGACCATCCGCGCCCTGGCGGGTACGGGGACGGTCTTCGCGGTCCCGCTCGGGGTCGGCGCCCACCTGGAGCACTGGGGGGTCCCCGCCGACCGCCTCCACGAGCTCGACTGGAACGAGTCGACGAAGGTCAACGGCCTCACCCTCACCGCCACCCCCGCGCGCCACTTCTGCGGCCGCGGCCTGCGCAACCCGCAGCACACGCTCTGGGCGTCCTGGGCCGTCGCGGGCCCCGAGCACCGGATCTACCACAGCGGTGACACCGGGTACTTCGACGGTTTCCGCGACATCGGCGCCGAGCACGGCCCGTTCGACGCCACGATGATCCAGATCGGCGCCTACAGCGAGTTCTGGCCGGACATCCACATGACACCGGCCGAAGGCATGCGCGCCCACCTCGACCTCCAGGGGGGCCGCCCGCACGGCGTGATGCTCCCCATCCACTGGGGCACCTTCAACCTCGCCCCGCACCCGTGGTCCGAGCCGGGCGAGGGCACGATGGCCGCCGCCGCGGCGGCGGACGCCACGATCGCGCTGCCGATCCCGGGCGAGCCCTTCGAGCCCGCCTCGCGGACCGTGCCGTCCGCCCCCTGGTGGCGCCCGGTCGCACCGCCCCCGGCGGACGGCTGGCCCACCCACACCCGCAGGCCCGCCAAGGCGGGGGAGCAGGAGGCGGCGCCCGTCGTCTCCTAGGGCGGATCCCTTCGGATCGCGCCCGGTCCGCAGGACACGCCACGGGCCCGTGCCCCCGGTCTTCGCCGGGCGCGGGCCCGGTATTTCGTGCTGCCGTACGAGGCGTCATACCAGAGCGGGACACGTAAGGGGGGACTTTTCCAACTGCGCGCCGAGGGTGAGGGGTTGGCCCCTACTGTGAGTGGCCGACGATCAACGCGGGCCCTCATGGAACGAGCGGGGGCCCGGGACCACGATCTCTGGGACCCCACGTACCGAGGACGCAGATGTCTCATCTTCGCGCACCCGCCGCGCGGTCCGACCGCCGCGAGGGCGGGCGGCACGGACGTACGGCACACCGGGCGACCCCCCCGGCCGCACCCGCGGGCGCCCCGGCGGGACGTCCGCCGAGCGGGCAGCGCCCGTCCACCGAGAGCCGGATACGGCCCCAGCTGCTGCGCAGCGCGGTGCTGCCCGCCGTGGCCGCCGTGCTCTGCGGCGCGGCCGCCGTCGTCGCCACCCTCCACTCCACCCACGCCCACCCCTCGCGGACGCTCTGGGCCGCGCTCGCGGGCATGGCGCTGCTCGCCCTCGCGGCCGTGGCGGCCGCCGCCGTGGGCGCCGACCGGGCCGCCAGGACCGTGCTCGCACGCGCCAACGGACTGCGCCGGAGCAGTGCCCGCTCGGCCGCCGACCTGCGTACGGTGGTCGACGGACTGCGCCGCGGCGAGGGCCCGCCCGCCCGCCGCGCGCCCGCCCAACTGCCGCCGGACGCGGACGATTTCGCCCTCCTCGCGCACGAGCTGACCCGCTCCCACGAGGCGGCCGTCGCCGCCGTGGTGCAGGCGTCCCAGCTCTCCAGCAGCGTCGGCAACGAACAGAAGGTCGAGGTCTTCGTCAACCTCGCCCGCCGCCTCCAGTCCCTGGTGCACCGCGAGATCCAGCTCCTGGACGAGCTGGAGAACGAGGTCGAGGACCCCGAGCTGCTCAAGGGCCTCTTCCACGTCGACCACCTCGCCACCCGCATCCGCCGGCACGCGGAGAACCTCGCCGTCCTCGGCGGCGCCATCGCCCGCCGCCAGTGGTCCCACCCGGTGACCATGACCGAGGTGCTGCGCTCCTCGATCGCCGAGGTCGAGCAGTACCCCCGGGTCAAGCTGGTGCCGCCGATCGACGGCACCCTGCGCGGCCACGCGGTCGCCGACGTCATCCACCTGCTCGCCGAACTCGTCGAGAACGCCACCGTGTTCTCCGCCCCGCACACCCAGGTGCTGCTCCGTGCCCAGCTGGTGACCGCCGGGCTCGCCGTCGAGGTCGAGGACCGGGGGCTGGGCATGCCGGTCACCGAGCAGAACAAGATGAACGCGCTGCTCTCCGACCCCGATCAGGTGAATGTCGCCCACCTCCTCCAGGACGGCCGGATCGGCCTGTTCGTGGTCTCGGCGCTGGCCCGCAGGCACGGCATCGCGGTCCGACTCCAGACCAACATCTACGGCGGCGTCCAGGCCGTACTGGTGCTTCCGCGCGGCCTGCTCGGCGCCGACTCCGAGGCCCCCAAGGAGGGGCAGACGAACGAGCGGCAGCCGCTGCCCGAGCCCGCCCGCACCCCCCTCCCGGCCCCGTCCCAGCCCCCCGCGGTCCCCCCGCGCACCCCCCCGCCCGCCCCGGTCGCGGCCCCCATGACCGCGCCCGCGCCCCGCGCGCCCGAGCACGGCGACCCGCTGCTGCCGCCCCGCCCGCAGCACGGCGAGACCGTGTCGACCCGGGGCAGCGGACCGCTTCCGGTGCGCGCCGCCCACGAGGAGCGGCCCAACCCGGCCGCCGCCGTCCCCGGCGCCCACCGGGGCACGGGTGAGACCGCGGCGCCTCCCATACCCCCGGCGAACGGTACGGTGCGCGGCGCGGGCCGCCCGGACCTGCCTCGGCGGCGCAGCCAGGAGCACCTCGTCCCGCAGCTGCGCGACGCTCCGGCCGCCCGCAAGGAGGAGGAGCACGCGGTGCACGACCCGGGGCTGATGGCGGCGTTCCAGCGGGGCATCGGCCTCGCCGAGTCGCAGCCCGCCCCGCACGACCTCACCGCCGTACCGCAGCCGCACCCGCCCCACCCCGCCCAGTCGTTACAGCACCCGGCAGAAACTGACGCCGAACACTCCAAGGAGTAGATGCACCATGGCGAGCGATGCGCCGACCGGACACGTCTCGGACCTCGACTGGCTGCTCAGCGGACTGGTCCAGCGGGTGCCCTACACACGCAACGCGGTCCTGCTCTCCTCCGACGGGCTGGTGAAGTCCGTGCACGGTCTCGACGTCGACAGCGCCGACCACATGGCGGCCCTCGCCTCCGGGCTCTACTCGCTGGGCCGCAGCGCGGGCGCGCGTTTCGGTGACGGCGGTGAGGTCCGCCAGGTGGTGGTGGAACTCGACTCCACGCTGCTCTTCGTCTCCACGGCCGGCTCGGGCACCTGTCTCGCCGTGCTCGCCGGGCGCGAGGCGGACGCCGCGGTGCTCGGATACGAGATGGCGATGCTGGTCAAAAGCGTACGGCCCTACCTTGTGACGCCGGCCCGGCAAGGCGCCGGTACGCCGAGCGGCACGAGGCGCTGAGCGTGCCGGCCCCGCAGGACGGCCCATGGCTCGACGACGCGGCCGGGCGGCTGATCCGGCCGTACACCGTCAGCAACGGCCGCACCCGGCCGACCGCCACGCTGGACCTGCTCTCCCAGGTGATGGCGACCGGGCAGCCGCCCCAGACGCCGCTGGGGCCCGAGCACTCGCAGGCGCTCGGGCTCTGCGAGGGGCCCACCTCGGTGGCGGAGATCGCGGCCCATCTGCGGCTGCCCGCCGTCGTCACCAAGGTGCTGCTGTCCGACCTGGTGGACTGCGGAGCGGTGACGGCCCGCGCGCCCCGCTTCCACCACACCCCGACCGACCGTTCTCTGCTGGAGGCAGTGCTCGATGGCCTACGACGACGGCTCTGACGTCAGCCCCGCCGTGGATCTCTTCCCCACCGCGCTGAAGATCCTCGTCGCCGGCGGCTTCGGGGTCGGCAAGACGACCTTCGTGGGCGCGGTCAGCGAGATCGAACCGCTCTCCACCGAGGAGCTGCTCACCACGGTCAGCGTGGCGCACGACAGCCTCGAAGGGGTGGAGTCCAAGACCACCACGACGGTCGCCATGGACTTCGGGCGCATCACGCTCGACGAGCGGCATGTGCTGTACCTGTTCGGCACGCCCGGGCAGGAGCGGTTCTGGTTCATGTGGGACGAGCTCTCCGAGGGCGCGCTCGGCGCGGTGATCCTCGCCGACACCCGGCGCCTGGAGGACTGCTTCTCCGCCGTGGACTTCTTCGAGCGGCGCGGGATCGGCTTCCTCGTCGCGGTCAACGAGTTCGACGGTGCCTACCGCTACAGCCCGGACGAGGTCCGCTCCGCCATAGACCTCAAGCCGGAGGTTCCCGTCGTGCTGTGCGACGCCCGTATCGGCAGCTCCGGGATCGGGACCCTGGTCACCCTGGTCCAGCACCTGCTGTCCATCTTTCCGGCCGCCACCAGCCATGGAGCCCACACATGACGTACGACCCCACCGGCCATCTGCTGCTCACCCCGGTCGACCGGGAGGCGCCCGTCCGCGTCCAGCGGCTGCGCCAGCTAGGTATCGGGGAGCATGCCGACCCGGCCTTCGACGAGTTCGCGCACAAACTCGCGGAGGTCACCGGGGCGCCCTATTCGATGGTCAACTTCATCGACGAGCACCAGCAGTTCTTCGCCGGGCTGCACACCCCCGAGGGGGCCCACGCGGGCACCGATCTGAACGCGGTGGCCGCGTCCGGCGGAGTGAGCCGGTTCATGGCCCGCGACCACGGCTACTGCCCGCACGTCGTGGTGCGCCGCAAGGCCCTGGTCCTGGAGGACGTCTGCGACTACCCGAGGTTCGCGGGCAACCCGGTGGTCGACGAGATCGGCATCCGCTCCTATCTGGGCGCGCCGCTGATCGACCGCACCGGTATCGCGCTCGGCACGATCTGCGTCGTGGACACCGAGCCCCGGCCGTGGGGCCGGGCCGGTCTTGAGACGATCAAGTCGATGGCGGCCGAGCTGATCGAGCAGATCCACCACCGGGAGGACGGCGGCTTCTGACCGCCGCCCCCGTCGTCCGCGCGGTCAGTGGGCCGCCGCGAACTCGTCCGTGCGTACGACGTCGGAGAGCCGCTGGGACCACTGGCCCTTCGCCGTGCCCAGCGCCACCTCCGCCAGCCGCAGCAGCTGGACGTCCGTGGTGCCGGCCGGGGCGAAGATGTGGTGCGCGTCGCGCAGATACCGCTCGATGGGGCAGTCGGTGAAGAGACCGGCCGCCGCGTGGATCTCCATGGCGCCGCGGGCCGAGTCGAGCGTGGACTCGACGTTGACCACCTTGGCGTTCATCAGCTCGGCGTCGCAGGGCAGGCCCTGGTCGAGCAGATGCACCGCGTGGTACGCGGCGAGCCGGGCCGTCATCAGCCGGGACTGGAGCTGGCCCAGCTTGATCTTGATGTTGGGCAGTTCGTACAGCGGTTTTCCGTAGCGGACGCGCTCCGCGCAGAACCTGCTGGTCTCCTCCAGGATCGCCCGGTGGATGCCCAGCGACACGGCCGTCAGATTGGCCCGGCCGTACAGGACGCTGGAGGAGTAGGCCACGGCGAGCCCGTCGCCCTCCACGCCCAGGCGGCTCTCCACCGGCACCCGGCAGTTGTCGAAGCGGAGCTCCCCGAAGCTGAAGCCGTGCAGGCCCATCGTGTCGCGCTCGGGACCGAGGGAGAACCCGGGCCGGTCGGACTCCACGAGGAAGGCGGTCAGCCCCCGCGAGCCGGGGCCGGTGCGGACGACCACGCCGTGCACATCCCCGACATGGCTGTTCCCCACGTACACCTTGCGGCCGTTGAGGACATAGCTGTCGCCGTCGCGGACCGCGCTCGCCGTCATTCCGAGCACATGCCCGCCGGACTCGGGCTCGGTGACCGCGATGGTGGGCAGGCAGTCACCGGCGGCGATCGCGGGCAGCCAGTGCTTCTTCTGCTCCTCGCTGCCGAAGTGGACTATCTTGGCCACCCCCAGCTGGGAGGCCTGCGCCATCGCGCCCATGGCGCCGCTGACCCGGGACAGTTCCTCGATGATGATCGTCTTCCCGAGGTGTCCGACTCCCATCCCTCCGTACGACGGGCTGACGGTGGCCCCTATCCAGCCCTGCCGGGCGATGAGGCGAGACAGGTCGTACTGGACGGAGCGCGCCGCCTCCATCGCCGCTATCCGGGGCCGGATCTCGTGTTCCGCGAACTGCCGTACACGCTCCCGTAGTTGATGGTGCGGGCGGCTGCTGAAGTATCCGTCCAAGGCGAGCCCTCCTCCGCGAAACGCCTGCTCGTCACGGTGTCCGAGCAGGTGGTGCATCGGCAGTGGTCCCCGTCCCGAAGAGGCCGACTCCCTCATGCTGTTGATCATTCGGTGGCGCTACAACGTGCTTGTCAACTTTGGCTGAAACTCAGCGCGTTGACGTTTGACTACTGGTGTGTTCTGTGAGGTTGGCCTCCCCGGTTCCACTCGGTTGGCATTCCCCGGTCTCGACTTCCTGCCACATGCCAACGGCAAAGGTTTCGTGGGCATACGGCACTGAGGGACAGGTTCTGGTCCCGGACGGGCGCGGAAATGGCATCGAGGAACCCCCGGGAGGGCGCGGGAAGGCCGCGCGCGAAGGCGTGAGGGGGCCCTTCGGCCATCCGCCGCAAGGCCCGCGCCTGTGCGAACCTGATCGCTTCACCCGGCGGCCGTCGGGCAGAGCCGTGGACCGGCGCCTTGGGGTGGGAGCCGGCGGAGATGGCGCGAAAGCGTTGTCGCAGGCGCGCGCTCCGGCGCGCGGCACCGGGTCGGGCGCCGATGCCGTCACCGGGCACCGGACTACCCTCTTGAAGGGCCATCCCGCCCGCACCTCAGGGAAGTTGACCATGACCGACCTCCGTATCGGCGTCCTCGGCTACGGCCTGCGCGGCAGCCTCGCCCGCGTCGCCCACCGCCCCGGCCGCGGCTCCGTCGTCACCGCGCTCGCCGACCCCGACCAGCGGGCCCGCGAGAAGGCGGCCGGTGCCTTCCCCGACGCCGCCCTGACCGGCGACCACCGCAAGGTCGTCGAGGACCCCGACATCGACGCCCTGCTCGTCCTCACCCCCGACCACACCCACGCCGACCTCGCCTGCGCGGCCCTGCGCACCGGCAAGTCCGTCCTGGTGGAGAAGCCCCTGGACATCTCGGTCGAGCGCTGCGACACGATCCTGCGGACGGCCTACGAGACCGGGTCGCGGCTGTACGTCGGCCACAACATGCGCCACATGCCGGTGGTCCGCCTGATGCGCGACCTCGTCGAGCGCGGGACGATCGGGGCGGTCAAGACGGTGTGGATCCGCCATTTCGTCGGCTACGGCGGCGACTGGTACTTCAAGGACTGGCACGCCGAGCGCGCCCGCACCACCGGTCTGCTGCTCCAGAAGGCCGCCCACGACATCGACGTGCTGCACTGGCTGGCCGGCGGCTACGCGCGCGACGTCCAGGCGATGGGTGACCTCATGGTCTACGGGGACAACCCGCACCGCCGCGCGGCGGGGGAGCCCAAGGCGGACGACTGGTACACCAAGGACGGCCACTGGCCGCCGCACACCCAGCGGGCGCTCAACCCGGTGATCGACATCGAGGACGTCTCCCTGCTGAACATGCGTCTGGACAACGGTGTGCTCGCCGCCTACCAGCAGTGCCACTTCACTCCCGACTACTGGCGCAACTACACCGTCATCGGGGACGCGGGCCGCCTGGAGAACTTCGGCGACGGGCCGGGCAGCCGGGTCAAGGTGTGGAACGCCCGGCGCTCCCACTTCCGGGACGAGCCCGACGAGATCCACGAGGTGCCGCGTGCCCGGGACGACTCGGGGCACGGCGGGGCGGACCCGCTGCTGATGGACGAGTTCCTGCGGTTCGCCCGCGAGGGCGGCCCCACCGACACCTCGCCGGTCGCCGCGCGGATGGCGGTGGCGGCGGGCTACGAGGCGACCATGTCCCTGCGCGACGGCGGCGCGCCCCGCCGGGTGGAGCCGCCGTCCCCGGATCTCGTGGCGTATTTCGCGGGCGGCCAGCGGCGCGGGACCCCGGCGCCGGACCCGAAGGCCGAAAGCGGTTCGTGACCACCGGTCGAAGTGCGGTATTGTTCTCGTGCACGTTCGGCCCGGGGAAACCCCAGGTCAGACGGGCATCGGGACGTGGCGCAGCTTGGTAGCGCACTTGACTGGGGGTCAAGGGGTCGCAGGTTCAAATCCTGTCGTCCCGACCAGCGTTTTCGCAGGTCGGAAGCCGTCTTCTCCATCGGAGAAGGCGGCTTTCCGTGTGTTTTCACCCCGTTCGCGGTCCCCTCCCGCCGCCGCCACCCCGGGGCAGGGCCCTGTCCGGCCCGGGCCCGCCACGAGATATCTTGATGTCGAGCAATGTTGCATACGTGGAGTGGAGCACCCGGTGACTGACTCGACCATCATCTACACCCACACTGACGAGGCGCCCGCGCTGGCGACGTACTCGTTCCTGCCTGTGGTCCAGGCGTATGCCTCGACGGCCGGGGTCACTGTGGAGACGCGGGACATCTCGCTGGCCGGGCGGATCATCGCCCTCTTCCCGGAGTACCTCCAGGAGGGGCAGCGCATCGACGACGCCCTCGCCGAGCTCGGCGAGCTGGCGAAGACGCCCGATGCCAACATCATCAAGCTGCCGAACATCTCGGCCTCGATCCCGCAGCTCAAGGCCGCCATCGCCGAGCTGCAGGCGCAGGGCTACGCGCTGCCGGCCTACCCGGACGACCCGCGGACCGACGAGGAGCGCGACATCCGCGCCCGCTACGACAAGGTCAAGGGCAGCGCCGTGAACCCGGTGCTGCGCGAGGGCAACTCCGACCGCCGCGCCCCCGCCTCGGTGAAGAACTACGCCAAGGCCCACCCGCACCGCATGGGCGCCTGGACCGCCGAGTCCAAGACGAACGTGGCGACGATGGGCGAGAACGACTTCCGCTCCACGGAGAAGTCCGCGGTCATGCCGGCCGACGGCACGCTGCGCATCGAGCTCAAGGGCGACGACGGCTCGACCACCGTGCTGCGCGAGTCGGTACCGGTCCTGGCCGGCGAGGTCGTCGACGCCTCGGTGATGCGCGTCGCCGCGCTGCGCGAGTTCCTGACCGCGCAGATCGCCCGTGCCAAGCAGGAGGACGTGCTGTTCTCCGTGCACCTCAAGGCCACGATGATGAAGGTCTCCGACCCGATCGTCTTCGGTCACGTCGTGCGCGCCTTCTTCCCGGGCACCTTCGCCAAGTACGGCGAGGCGCTCGCCGCCGCGGGCCTGACGCCCAACGACGGCCTGGGCGGCATCCTCGCGGGCCTCTCGGCCCTGCCGAACGGCGACGAGATCAAGGCCTCCTTCGACGCCGAGCTGGCCGAGGGCCCCGCGCTCGCCATGGTCGACTCCGACAAGGGCATCACCAACCTGCACGTGCCGTCCGACGTCATCGTGGACGCCTCCATGCCGGCCATGATCCGCACCTCCGGCCACATGTGGGGCCCGGACGGCCAGGAGGCCGACACCCTCGCGGTGCTCCCGGACTCCTCCTACTCCGGCGTCTACCAGGCCGTGATCGAGGACTGCCGCGCCCACGGCGCCTACGACCCGGCGACCATGGGCTCGGTGCCGAACGTCGGCCTCATGGCGCAGAAGGCCGAGGAGTACGGCAGCCACGACAAGACCTTCGAGATCGCCACCACCGGCACCGTCCGCCTGGTCGACCAGAACGGCGACGTGGTCCTGGAGCAGGCCGTCTCGGCCGGCGACATCTTCCGCGCCTGCCAGACCAAGGACGCGCCGATCAAGGACTGGGTGAAGCTCGCCGTCACCCGCGCCCGTGCCACCGGTGACCCGGCCGTCTTCTGGCTCGACGAGACCCGCGCCCACGACGCCAACCTGATCGCCAAGGTCCGGCAGTACCTGGGCGAGCACGACACCGACGGCCTGGACATCCGGATCCTCGCCCCGGTCGAGGCCACCAAGCTGTCGGTGGAGCGCATCCGCCGCGGCGAGAACACGATCTCCGTCACCGGCAACGTGCTGCGCGACTACCTCACCGACCTGTTCCCGATCCTGGAGCTGGGCACCAGCGCCAAGATGCTCTCGGTGGTCCCGCTGATGAACGGCGGCGGCCTCTTCGAGACGGGCGCCGGCGGCTCCGCGCCCAAGCACGTCCAGCAGCTGGTCAAGGAGAACTACCTGCGCTGGGACAGCCTGGGCGAGTTCCTGGCGCTCGCGGTCAGCTTCGAGCACCTGGCCACGACCAAGGGCAACGCGCGGGCCCAGGTCCTCGCCGACACGCTCGACCGCGCCACGGGTGCCTTCCTCAACGAGGACAAGTCCCCCAGCCGCAAGCTCGGCGGCATCGACAACCGCGGCAGCCACTTCTACCTGGCCCTGTACTGGGCCCAGGAGCTGGCCAAGCAGACCGACGACGCCCAGCTCGCGCAGGCCTTCGCGCCGCTGGCCAAGACGCTGGCCGAGCAGGAGGAGACCATCGTCTCCGAGCTGATCGCCGTCCAGGGCTCCCCGGCCGAGATCGGCGGCTACTACCAGCCCGACCCGGCGAAGGCGGCGGCGGTCATGCGTCCGTCGAAGACCTTCAACGAGGCCCTCGCGCTGCTGGCCTGACCGCCGGTGGCACCCCGACCGCCCCGACCGGCCACCACGCCCGGCCGGGGCGGTCCCCTTTTCCCGGGAGGGACAGGAGAGGACCGGACAGGACAGGACGTGCTGTCAGCGTACGGCGGCCGTCGCACGGCGTACGGCGGCGTGCTCCGGCGCGCGTTCGGATGGCCACACCACCGTCGCCGCCCCCGCCGCCCCCAGCGAGAGCACCCCCAGCACCCCGGCCGTCACCGGCACTCCGGCCCCCGCCGCCAGCCATCCCGCCAGCGGATACGTCAGCAGCCAGCAGCCGTGGGAGAGCGAGAACTGGGCGGCGAACGCGGCCGGCAGTTCGGCCGCGGGCGCGCAGCGCCGGATCAGCCGCCCGCCGGGGGTCAGCACCGCCGAACTCGCCGCGCCGATCGCCGCCCAGGTCGCCAGCATTCCCGCCCAGCTCCACCTCCCCGCCGGGGCCAGGGTGGTGAGCGCCACCGCTACCAGGACGCCCGGCAGGGCGTAGGCGGCCCGGAGCATCACCGCGCGGTCGCTCGCCCGGCCCAGCAGACGGGGCAGCCACAGGGCGGCGGCGATGGAGCCCGCGCCGTAGGCGCCGAGGGCCAGCGAGACCGCGCCCGCGGGCTCGTGGAAGTGGCCGCGCACCACGACCACCGTGTTGACGAACACCATCGCGCCCGCCGCCGCCACCGCGAGGTCGAGGGCGATCAGCGCTCGCAGCCGCGGCTCCGCCCAGAACAGTCGCGTCCCCGAGGCCGCCTTGGCGTACGCGCCGCCGGTGCGCGCCACCGGTGCCGGTCGGGGCAGCAAGGCCGACACCACCAGGGCCGCGGAGGCCAGGAAGCCCAGGGTCGTGCCCGCGAAGAGCCAGTGGTAGGAGACCGCCGTCAGCAGCAGGGCCGCGAGCGCGGGGCTCAGCAGGCTCTCCAGGTCGTAGGCGAGGCGGGACATGGACAGGGCGTGGGTGTAGTCGCGCTCGGCGGGCAGCACCTCGGGCACGGTCGCCTGGAAGACCGGTGTGAAGGCGGCCGAGGCCGCCTGGAGCAGGAAGATCAGGACGTACACCTGCCAGACCTGGGAGACGAACGGCAGCGTGAGGGCCACGCCCGCGCGGATCAGGTCGCTCGCCACGAGCAGGGCCCGGCGCGGGACGCGATGGGCGAAGGCGCCGACGAGCGGGGCGACGCCCACGTACGCCACCATCTTGATCGCCAGCGCGGTGCCGAGGACGGCCGAGGCGCGGCCGCCCGCCATGTCGTACGCGAGCAGGCCGAGCGCGACGGTGGCGAGGCCGGTGCCGAGGAGCGCGACGACCTGTGCGGTGAACAGGTGGCGGTAGGTGCGGTTGCGCAGTACGGACAGCATGGGACCGTCCCGGGGGCACGAGAAGGTGCGGGCACCACCATCGTAACCAATGCGTGCGTACTTATGCACATGTTGACCGGGTCCTCACCCCGGGGCGCGGGGGGCGGGCGGGTCAGTCGTGCGGTGGGAGGGCGCCGAGCTGGTGGTCGGCGACGTTCATGGCCTCGTCGACCAGGCGGCGCAGATGGCCGTGGCGCAGCGAGTAGACCACCCGCCGGCCGTCCTTGCGGGTCGCCACCAGACCGGCCAGACGCAGCTTGGCCAGGTGCTGGCTGACCGAGGGGCGGGCGGCCCCGCAGGCCTCGGTGAGGGTGGTGACATCGGCCTCGCCCGCGCCCAGCTCCTTGAGCAGGGCGAGCCGGGTGCGGTCCGCGAGCAGCGTCAGTACGGCGACCGCGACGTCCAGGCGCTCGTCCTCGCCGGTGGTGCGCGGGTGCGGGGAGTGCGCATCCGTCAGGTGCTTGCTCGCGCTCATGCGCCCATCGTAGAGGTCCGGTACGGGCTCGCCGGGTGGCCGGCCCGCACCGGTCCGCCGCTCAGCGACGGGCTCTCACCGGGTGGGGATCACGCCGCCGTCGACCCGGACGACCTGCCCGGTGATGTGGCGGGCGGCGGGCGAGGCGAGGAAGCGGACGACCGCCGCCATGTCCTCGGGCTGTCCGGCCCGGCCCAGCATGGTCTCCGCCACCCGGGCCTCGTGGAACTGCTCCGAGCGGCGGTCGCGGAAGAACTCCGTCTTGTCCACGTAGCCCGGCGCGACCACGTTGCAGGTCACCCCGCGCGGCCCGAGCTGGCGGGCGGCGAAGATGTTCCAGCTGTTCATGGCCGCCTTGGCGGCGCCGTACGAGCCCGCGCCCCGGTCGGCCGCGAAGGAGCTGATGTTGATCACGGCGCCGCCGGAGGCGAGCTGTTTGTCGACGGCGGCCGTGGTCAGCACGGCGCCCAGCAGGTTCGCCTCCAGGTTCGCCCGCCACCGTTCGGCCAGCGTGCGCAGATCGCCCGGGGGCGGGGCGTCGAACTCCCGGTTGCCGCCGGCGTTGTTGACCAGGACGTGCAGTACGTCGGGCAGCCGCTCGCGGAAGCCCTCCAGCTGCTCGGGGTCGGTGACGTCGCAGGCCAGCGCCGTCACCTGGCCCTCCAACTCCTCGGCGGCACGCAGCAGTACGTCCTCGCGGCGGCCGCTGATGACGACGTGGTCGCCGTCGGCGAGGAAGGCCGCGGCTATCGCCTTGCCGATGCCGGTGCCGCCGCCGGTCACCAGGACGGTTCGAGTCATCTCCACACACTCCAGGGGTCGTTGCAACGAGGTGGGGCGGGGTCGCGCGGGCGGCTCGCGGGCCGCGTCTCAGGCCGAGGTGCCGAAGGCCCGGGCCTCCATCAGGTCGTGGCTCAGATAGCCGTCGTGCGGACTGGTCCGGCCCGCCTGGTACGTGGGGATCGGGCCCAGCAGGACCTTGCGGATCGACCGCTCCCGCAGCGCCTCGCGCGCCAGCGGCTCGTCGCCGCCGAGGATGGTGAGGGCGAGGGTGTCCCGCAGCGGGCCGAACCCCTCCTCGCGCCGCCACGGCAGGATCCACACGCACGGGAACGAGAGCTCGATCCGGGCGCCGGGGTGGTCCGGGCGGTCGCAGAGCAGGACGGCGGGGCGCAGCGCGGCCGACCCGTCCCCGAGGTCCGCCACCGGCCCTTCGGGATACAGCGCGGCGGCCACGTCGACCGCCCCGTCGAGCCGCGCCGTCAGATGCTCCCGCAGCGCTCGGGCCTGCGCCAGCGGCAGCACCGGCACCTGCGCCTCGGGCGACTGGGGCGGCGCCGCGGTCAGCCGGGCGAGCCGCTCGGCCACGGCCGCGGCCAGCGCCGCCGGGTCGGCGTCGGTGAACACGGCGGTCGCGTTGGTGCAGCGCATCCCCGCGTCGTAGCCCACCGAGCGGCAGATCACGTCGACGGTCTGCTCGGTGATCTCCCCGGTGTGCAGCAGCTTGGAGCGGCCCGGGCCGCGCAGGATGACCCGGCGGTCCTCGCCGTAGCGCCGGGCCGCCGCGTCCCCGCCGAAGACCAGGCTCAGATCGGCCGCCTCCACCAGCGCGTCCCCGGTGGCGTGGCTGCCGGGCAGCAGGGAGAGGTAGTGCGGGGCGACGCCCGCGTCCAGGAGCGCGGCGATCATCCGGGCCGGGGTGAACGGATCGCGCGTCCCCGGCCGCACCACCAGCCGGTACCCGCAGGCCAGCGCGGTGAGCCACTGGGTGTGCGTCCCGGGGTTGTTGCTGGGCGCGATCACGGCGAGGACGTCGCCGCGCCGCGTCCACACCGTGGAGATCTCGCCGGGGACGGTCGCGGCCGCGATGCCGGCCGGGCGCTCGGCGAGGAACTTCGCCCCCACGTTCGCGAACGTCTCCGCGACGTCGTGCAGCGAGTGCCGGGCCACCGCGATGGGCACCCCCGCGACCCGGGACTGGAGTTCGCAGTAGGCCCGCGGGCTCAGCCCGCCCAGGGCCGCGCTCGCGAAGAGCTCGCCCGCCGCCGCGATGCGCTCTGGCTCCGGTGTCCGCTCGGCCCCGGCCCGCGCGTCCGCCACCGTCAGCCGGGCGAGCAGCGGCGGGGCGAGGTGGACCAGCGCCAGCGGGGTGCCGTCGACGCCCGCGAGTTCGGCGCGCTCGGCCGACTGCCGGGGCAGGCCCGCCCGGATCAGCGGTATCTCGTGCAGGTCCTTGGCCTCGGCCATCAGTACACCCCTTCGACCACGGAGGTGTCCGCCGACTCGTACGGGCGCACTCCGGAGAGCTCGATGCCGCCGAAGCCGTCGGCCGAGGCGCGGCGGGTCGCCAGGTCCCGCTCCAGGGTCGGCGGGGTGAAGTAGTCCCGGGTCAGCACGGTGATGACGACCCGGCCGTCCTCGTCGTCGCGGACGATCCGGTCGGGCCGGGCGGGGTCGACGAGTTCGACGACGGTGTACGGATAGAAGGGGCGGAAGACGCACGGCGCCGCGTCGCCGGGGCGCGGGGTGCGCTGGGGCGCCACGCCCATCATGGTGTTGCCGTACGCGCCGGCGAGCCTGGCCCGGGGGAACATCTCCTCGTCCAGCAGGCGCAGGGTCTCGCCGTCCATGCTGGTGCCGCCCCAGATGATGCCGCGCACGCTCTCGCGCAGCAGGGCGTACACGTCCTCGCGCGCGCTGATGGACTCCAGGATGCGCGGGGTGGTGGAGATGCCCCGGATGTCCTGGGTGCGCAGGACGTCCTTGACCTGGTCGAGGATGTGGTCGACATAGCGGCGGAACTCGCTCGGGCGTCCCTCGCCGACACAGCGGCGCACCCAGCGCGGGTCGAGGTCGACGAAGTAGCAGAGCATGCCGCGCAGTTCGGAGAGGGTGCCGATGTTCTTGGCCATGACGTGCGGTCCGGTGGGGCCGATGTGCAGCCAGTTGCCGTCGCCGGAGGGGAACCCCTGCTCGTCGAGCATCAGGCTCTGCCACTGGACGTTGCGGCGCCGCGAGGTGGCGTCCACGATCCGCTTGGGCGCGCCGGTGGCCCCGCCCGACTCGTAGATCCCGTACCGCGTGCCCGGCGCGCTGCCGCGCGGCACCAGCCGGTCGGCGGGTATCGCGCTCCAGTCGACCGGCACGTCCGCGAACAGGCGCAGGTCCGCCAGGCACTGGACGTCGGTGCGCGGATCGAAGGAGAAGCCCTTGGCGCGTTCGACCCAGTACGGGCTGCCGGTCAGCGGCGAGAAGTGCCACTCCATGGTCGCGCGGACGAGGTCGTCGATGTCGGGCAGCTGGTCAAGTGGGGGCTCGAACACGGAAGTGAAGTCGTCGGCCATCTCGGTTCGGTCCTGTCCGTTCTCAAGGGATCGGCGACCCGGCGTCTCGACACGCGGCGGGCGTAGAACAGGTGGCTGATTGTCAGAGGTGCTGATTGTTGGCAGTATGTTGAGTGCGGGAAGGGGCGTCAAGACTGCCCGCGCCGCCGGTGGGGAGTCGGCCGCGCGGAGGCGGCGCCCCGATCGGCCGGGGGGCCGGGCCCGGCCCCCCGGCCTCACCCCGCGGCCGCCGGCCCCGGGCGGGCCCGGGGCGCGGGCAGCGCCCCGGCGGGGCGGATGCCGTGGACCGCGAAGGCCGTCAGGAGCGCCCGGGTGAGCGCCGGGCGGCAGATCACCGCCAGGGGCGCGCGCCGGCCGGGCTCCGCCGGACCGGGCCGCTCCTCCTGCGGCGGGTGCAGCCTGCTCACCTGGAGCCCGGCCGCCCGCGCCACCCGGAACAGCGCCTCGTCGCCCCACTCCCAGGCGCCCGCGGTGTGGATGTAGGCGTCGGCCTCGCCCTGGACCACCGCCAGGACCTTGGCGCCGGGCGAGCCCATCGGGACCAGCTCGGCCCCGGTCTGGCGCACCACCGTACGGGCGAACGCGGCCGGATTGCGGGTGTCGACCACCACCCTGGGCCGCCGGCGGGGGACCGGCCGGGGACGGCGCCACCCCGCGTCCCGGTCCGCCGTGCACACCACCTCGCACAGCGCGGGGACCGCGACGGCCGCGGCCACCACTCCCCGCTCCCGCTCCCAGAGCGCCAGCTGCACCGACCAGTGCGGATCGCCGCCCGCGTGGTACTCCTCGGCCGAGTCCAGCGGCTCCACCAGCCACACCCGGCGTCTGCGCAGGGACTCCGGCGCCCGGTCGGCCGGGCCGGTGAGCATCCCGTCACGCGGATAGCGGGCGCGGATCCGGTTGCGCAGCAGCAGGCCGGACCAGGTCCGGCCGAGCTGCGCCATCTTGGCGCCGCCGGGGGCCAGGCCGTCCTCGTGCTGCATCCGCAGATCGAGGAGGAGCCGTCCGGCCGCGACCGCCGAGCGGGCGGCGAAGCCCGCGGCGAAGAAGTCGTCGGCGACGACCGTCCGCTCGGCGGCGCGCGGGGTCACGGACATCGGCTCAGCCCTCCGGGTCCGGCAGGAAGTGCTGGAGGTGGGCCTTGAGGAAGTCCGCGACCGGGCGCGGCTCGTGCCCGGTGAGCCGGCGCACGTCGTCGGTGACCGGCTCGCCCGCGCCCTGGCGGAACTGCCCGAAGAGCGCGTCCAGTTCGGCCTCCCACGGCCGGTGCTCCCGCGCCAGCCAGGCCGCGAGCTCCGCCCCGGCGAGCTCCCGCGCCGAGACCGGCGCCGACCTCAGCCCCGCCAGCACCTCGGCGAGCTCGGCGAAGGTGGGCGCGGCCGGGCCGGTCAGGGCGTAGGTGCAGCCCTCGTGCCCCGGCTCGGTCAGTACCCGCGCCGCGGCCTGCGCCACGTCGTGCTCGTCGACGACGCTCACCCCGCGCCCGCCCGCCGGGTCCACCAGCACCCCGCGCCGCCGCACCTCGGGCGCGTAGTGCCGGATCAGCTCCTGCATCGGGTAGCTGGGGGAGAGGATCGTGTACGGCAGGTCCCGCTTGGCCAGATACCGCTCGGTGATCCAGTGGTGGCGGGCCCCGGGCGCCGGGCTGTCCTCCCGTACCGCCGCCTGCCACGGAGACATCTTCACCAGCCGCGCGCCGACGTCGGCGGCGACGTCCACCGCGGCGCTCTGGCACTCCACGTCGCAGGCGGCCGAGAGGAACACACTCGCGCAGCCCTCGGCCGCCGCCCTGACCGGGTCCGGGTCCGAGAGGTCCCCGGCCACCACCCGCACGCCCGGCCCGGCCGGGACCCGCTCGGGGTCCCGCGCCAGGACGGCCACCTCCACCTCACGCTCCCGCAGCGCCCGGACCACCAGCTGCCCCAGTCCGCCCGCCGCGCCGATCACGAACACTGTCACGGCCGCAGGGCCCCTTCCGCACGTACGCGCTCGGTCGGCATCGGTCAGTGCTTGTGCTCGTGCTGGTGGCCGTGGTGGTGCTTGTGGCTCTGCGGGTGGTGGCCGTGGTCGCCGTGGCCCTCGGGCAGCACCCCGCCGTGCGCGGCCAGATGGCAGGCCGGGCAGACCATGCGGCCCCGGTGGTCGTGCAGCGTCTCCACGCTGGTGGGCTCACCGCAGTCCACACAGAGGTCGGTGCGGGCCAGGTGCTTGACGCCCGGCGCCGGGGTCTGCACCTTCTCGACCGCGAGGATCTCCTCGTCCGCCACGCTCAACAGCTTCGAGATCCGCTCGCCCTGGAGCCGGGCGAAGGCCGCCTCGTCCTCCAGGGTCGCGGTGCCGTCGTCGATCCGGCCGGCCAGCGCCCAGATCTCCTCGGTGCGGAAGACGATGCTGTCCGCCTTCGCCCGTATCCGCACCCCCTGGGAGCCGTCGCGCTCCCAGAGCGTGAAGACGTTGCGGCCCGCGTCCTGGTGGATCAGGTTGCGCTTGCCGTACGTACAGCCCGTGAGCACCTGGAGCGCGTCGACCGCGCACGCGTCGGTCTCGGAGACCAGGACCAGGGGCGTGCCCGGGTCCTTGAGGTCCAGCGAGGCGAGGGCGGCCTCGGCGACGCGGACGCCGAAGGCGGCGCCGGGGCACTCGTGGCCGTGGAAGCGGATGACGTCGTTGTATGCCTGGGTGCGATCCATGACGACCTCTTTACGGATGTACGGATGGGACGCGGAAGGGTTCGGTACGGCGCGGGGGACCGGGCGGTTCAGTCGCGGGCCGCGCGCATGCCGGGCAGCGGCGGGACGATGCGGACGGTCGCCTCGCGGTCGTTGTCGCCCTCGAAGAACGCCCGCAGCAGGGGCCGGTGCAGATCGACGACGGAGAGGATGAACGTCCACTGGCCCGACTCGGCTGCCAGCACCCGGTCCAGATGGGTGCAGGTGTCCCGCAGCGGATCGTGCGGCCACGGCACCCGGTGGGTGTGGTAGTTGCCGAACAGGATCCAGCCGGCGTCGTCGCAGGCGTCGTCGATGGCCATCAGCTCGCGCGGGTCGGCGATCCAGCCGCGCTGCTCCATCGGGGTCTCGGACGGGATGGCGTGCTCCTCGACCACCTCGTCCATCCGGGCCCGGTGGCCGCTGTCGTGGCGCATGTTGACGATGAGCGGGAAGACGGAGCCCACCTGGATGCCGCCCGGCACCGGACGGCCCGCGAGCATCCCGAACGCCTTGCGCTCCTCGGTCTCGCCCGCCAGGTAGTGGCCGGTGAACTTCCGTACGGCGTGGGCCACCAGGCTGGAGTAGAGCGGACGCGGGAAGACGATCTCGCGCGCCCGGGATATCTCCACGGTGCCGGACTCGGCCGGGGCGAGCGCGGCGCTCACCGCGCGTCGCCGCCTTCCGTGTGGAGCGCGGGCCGGGCCAGGACCTCGCGCGCCCCGGCCACCGCCCGGCCGGTCAGCGCCACCGACTGGCCCAGATAGGTCGCCGGGTCGAAGATCTCGTCGAGGGCGGCGGCGTCCAGCGGCGCGCCCGCGAGGCCGTCGCGGCCGGTCACCTCGCGCATGGACGTGCCGTTGTCCCGCGCGGCCTGCACGAGTTCGTACACGTACTCGTGGGCGGTCTGCTTCCCTATGTGCTTGCCGAGCGCGAGCATCAGCTTCTCGGTGGCGATCTGCTCGGCGACCGCGGCGACATTGGTCCGCAGCCGCTCCGGGCGCACCGCGAGGCCGCTCACCAGGTGCGTGACGATCTCGCACGCCGACAGCGCGTAGTGCGAGGCGTCGGGCACGCAGGCCCATTCGATGCGCAGCGCCCGCGAGTCGCGTTCGTGGTCGCCGCCCATGCAGGCCAGGGCGTTCGCCATCTGGGCCGCCGCGAGGCGGGCCATGACCACGGCCTGCTCGCAGGCCTCCGGGTTGCGCTTGTGCGGCATGGTGCTGCTGCCGACCTGGCCGTGCCGCCAGCCGATCTCCAGCTCGCCGAACTCGGGCCGGGACAGGACGCGCACCTCGTCGCCGATCCGGCCCATCGTCCCCGCCACCATCGCCAGCGTGGACACGAACTCCACGATCCGGTCCCGTGACACGTGCCAGCCGACCGCCGGAGCCGCCAGGCCGAGCCGGGCGGCGAACGCGTCCAGGAGCGGCAGCGCCCGGTCGCCGAACCCGGCCATGGTGCCGACTCCGCCGAAGAGCTGCGCCGCCAGCACCCGGGGCCGCAGCTGCTCGATGCGCTCCAGATGCCGGACGATCTCGTCCAGCCAGCTGGCGATCTTGATCCCGAAGCCCATCGGCAGGGCGGGCTGGGCGTGGGTGCGGCCCAGGGCCACGGTGGCGCCGTTGGTCTCGGCCAGCTCGGCGAGCCGGCCGGCGAGTCCCCGCAGCAGGTTCTCCATCTCGTCCAGGACGTCCCGCATCTCCAGGACCTGCGCGGTGTCCTGGATGTCCTGGGTGGTGGCGCCGTAGTGCACGTACTCACCCGCGCCGCCCTCGCAGGAGGCCTGGAAGACGCGGAGGAAGCCGACGAGGGAGTGGCTGGTGCGGCGGATCTCCGCCTGGATCGCGGCCAGGTCGAGCCGGTCCACGTCGGCGGCCTCCGCGATCATCCGGGCGGCCGCCGCCGGGATGATGCCCAGTTCGCCCTGGCTCAGGGCGAGCGCCGCCTCGACGTCGAGCCACCGTTGGTAGCGACATCGGTCACAGAAGATGCGGTGGCTGGCCTGGGTGCTGTACCGGTGCCCGTAGAAGCGCGAGTCGGTGATGTGGCTGCGTAAGTGGGCGCACTCGGTGGCCTCGGGGGCGGGGGCGGGACGGGTGGCCGGGGTCTCGGGCGAGGGTGCGGTGGTCATGACGGTCGCCTCTCGGACTTCTGCGGAGTACGGACGGAACGCCCCCGGCTGCCCCGCGGAGCGGGGCGGACCGGGCGGTACGGACTTGCGCCATACGGCTTCTCGCCGGGCGAGACGATCGCCGACGCGGCGATTCCGGCGGCCACCTGACGGGGGCTCACCCGCCGGTCGCGCGCTCCGCAGAGGATGTCCCCGACGAGCTCGCGCATCATCGCCCCGATGGTGTCGAGCACCTCGGGCGCCGTCGGTGTGGCGGGCGGGCCGAAGAGCGCCTCCATCGACGCCGAGCCGCCGATCCCGCCGATGAAGTCGGGGACGACCACGACCCCGCGGTCCAGGAGCAGCCGCTCGGCGGTGGGGCTCAGCCCGCAGTTGGCGCCCACGGCCACGATCGGCACCGGCAGCACCGCCGCGCGCTCGGCCGTGACCGCGTCCTCGCCGCCCGCGAGGACCAGGACGTCGGCGGGCAGCTCGAACAGGGCCTCGCGGGGCAGCCGCATCGGCTCGGCCAGCAGGCTCTGGACCGGGCGGCGCTGGTCGAGGGTGAGCATCCGGGCGATGTCCAGACCGCGCGGGTCGACCGCGCAGCCGTACTCGTCGGCGACGACCGTGATGCGGACGCCCGCCTCCAGCAGGGCGAGCGCGGCGGCCCGCCCCAGGTTGCCGAAGCCCTGGAGGGCGACGCTGACCCGGCTGTCGCGGTGGCCGGTGTGGGCGGTGGCGGCGAGCGCGGAGTGGGCGAGGGCCTGGCCCGCCCGGCGCTGGCCGAGGGTGAGCAGACCGACGCGGGTGTCGAGCAGCCCCATCCGGGCGCGGAACTCGCGGTCGGTGATCCGCTGCGCCCGCCGGACGGCGATCTTGGCGGAGCCGATCCCGAGCGCCCCGGCCATCCGGTCGAGCTCCTCGAACCGGGTGCCCATGTCGCACCCCATGCTGAAGCGGGTGCTCAGCTCCTCGGCCAGGAAGCCGACGAAGCGGCGCAGCACCTCCACGCGGTGCGGTCCGTGCGGGACGTAGGCGATGCCGCACTTGGCGCCGTCGACGTTGACCCCGAGCACGCGCTGCTTGAGCGTCATGCGTCCCGCGAGGGTCCGGAGGGTTTCGGCGGTGAGTCCGGCCTGCATACGGCACCCGCCCGCCGCGAGGCGGCAGTCGGTGGCGTCGTACACCAGGTAACCGGGGCAGTGCTCGACCGGATCGACATACTCGATGACGCTGACCATGGTTCCCCCGTAGGTCATGAAGATCGCGCGGATGAGGGCGCGCGGATTGAGCAAGATAGATTGTCTGCTACAGTGACAATCAGGTGCTCTGTCAGATCGGGAGCATGGCCGACCGGTGACTGGAGAGTCAAGGGCCCCGTTGCGCGGCCCTCATGATGGACCGTCACCACTGGAGGGTGAACCGAAAAAGTGGTGGCGAAGAGGGAACCGAACAGTGGGACACAGCCGTTGTTCCCAGGGTTGCAGGGCTGGCACGGGTTCCTTCTCCGCAAGGCCGGCCAGCGCTTCACCGAGCAGGCCGAGCAGGCCCTGGGTCACCTGGACATCACGCTGCGTCAGTTCGGCGTGCTGAACGTGGTGGACTCCGAGCCCGGGATCAACCAGCGGATGGTCGGCCAGACCCTGCGCATCGACCGCACGACCATCGTCGGGCTCGTCGACGACCTGGAGCGCAAGGATCTCCTGGAGCGCCGTCGCGGTTCCGACCGCAGGACCTTCGCGCTCTATCTGACCGACCGGGGCACCGTGTGTCTGCGGGATGCGGGAGACCTGATGGTCAAGGTCCATGAATCGTTCCTGCAGCCCCTGTCGGCGGCGGAGCGCGACGTACTGCGCGAACTGCTGCAGCGGCTCGCGGTCGCGGACGAGTCGACAGCTCTGTAGCGGTCGCGGGCCCTGCCGGATCGCCCGGCTCCCGTGCGGGCCGGCCGATGTGATCCTTCGTCGGCCCATTGCGGTGCGTCACTCTTGCGCATCGTGTGCAATTACGCCAGTCTGGCAATGCTCCCTTCGTCATGCCGCCCGTGCCGCCTCCAGCCCGCCGGGCCCCCGCGGACGGCGCCCGGAGCGGCCCCGCCCCCTGAGGGGGCCGGGGCGGCCGCCCACATCAAGGGGTTCGGGCCGACGGCCGGACGGCACCGGCAGACGGAAGTACCAGAGCATCTCAGTCCCGCGGGGGACACCGCGGTACGCCCGCGGCCCCGCGCCCCCCTACGCACCTCCTCCGCCGGTGGCCGGGAAGAGCATCACGACATGCGCGGAATCGATTCGCCGCGGGCTCGGGCGGCCGCTTCGGGATGGTGCGCGAACCCCGGCCGCAGCTCCGCCGTGTCGTAGGTGCGGTGGAAGACCTCGGTGGTCGCGCCGGACATCGGGGGCACGATCCAGGACCAGTCGGCGGGCACCGAACGCCCCTTGTGCTCCTCGCGCTCCAGATGGCGTAAGAAGCGCCGGGACTCGGTGTGGTGGTCGGCCATGGTCACACCGGCCCGGTCGAAGGAGTGCAGCACCGCCCGGTTGAGCTCGACCAGGGCCCGGTCCTTCCACAGCGAGCGGTCGTCCGCGGTGTCGAGACCCAGCCGTTCGGCGACGCGCGGCAGCAGGTCGTAGCGGTCGGTGTCGGCGAGGTTGCGGGCGCCGATCTCGGTGCCCATGTACCAGCCGTTGAACGGCGCCGCCGGATAGTGGATGCCGCCGATCTCCAGGCACATCCCGGAGATCGCGGGCACGGCGTGCCAGCGCAGCCCCCACGCGCGGCCCCAGTCGTCCTCGGGGTGGTCGAGGGGCACTTCGAGGACCGCGTCGGCGGGCAGCTCGAAGGTCCGCGGCTTGTCGTCGACGCCCTCGACGATCAGCGGCAGTACGTCGAAGGCGGTGCGCGGCCCGCCCGGCCAGCCCAGGCGCAGCGCCAGGTCCGTGAGCCCGGTGTTGCGCGGGTCGCCCAGGACGCGGCCGTCGGGGGTGCGGTAGCCCGCGTACCGGATGAGCTGCTCGTTCCAGATGCGCGGCGCCGGGCGGCCCGGCGCCTCGGGGGCGAAGACGGTGATCAGGGGCCGGATCCGGCCGCCGTTGGTGGCCTCGCGCAGATGTCCGGCGCACGCCGCGGCGATCGGTTCGGCGTCGGTGAGGTGGCGCAGGTCGCGCACCCGCAGCGAACGCCAGTACAGGCGCCCTATGCAGCGGTTGCTGTTGCGCCAGGCCACCCGGGCGCCGAACTCCAGCTCCTCGGTGGTGTGCCGGTAGGTCCCGGTGGCCCGGATCTCGTCGCGTATCTCCGCGAGCCGGCGCTCCGGCGTGCCGGACGCGGGCTCCTCCGCGCGGTGCAGACGGACGAACTCGGCGGCCTCCCCCCACAGCGCCGCCTCGGCCGGGCCCGGGCCGCCGCTCGCGGGGTGCCTCGGCCTGGCGAGGAATTTCCGTATCACGCGCACCTCCGGGCCCAACGACGATCGGTGGGCCGATGATGCCCGCGAACCGTGGGCGCAGGGCGGCCGTTGCGGAGCAGTGATGGGCAATGGCGTGTTCGGATCGCGCGATGACTGTTTTTGATCGGGCCCAGGCCCAAGTGCGGGGGACCGGGGGCACCCCCGTGACCCCCGGTCCCTGCCGACCCCCCGGCCCCCAGGGGCCTGCCCCCATGGTGGCAAGGGCCGCATGTGCTCGGCGTCAACCGACCGTTGGGCCCGGGGTAAACCTGTGCGGTACAACGGTGCCGGGCGCGGTGGGCCCCGGCCCCGCCCGCCGTGCCCCCGGTGTGTGCCCGAACGCCCGGCGGAAGACGTCGATGAACGCGCTCGTCGAGGACCAGCCGCACCGCCGGGCCACCGAGGTCACCGTGGCGTCCCCCGAGAGCAGCACCAGCGCGTGGTGGAGCCGCAGTTGGGTGCGCCACTGCGGAAACGTCATGCCCATCTCGGCGCGGAAGAGCCGGGCCAGGGTGCGTGCGCTCGCCCCCACCGCCGCGCCGAGCTCTGCCAGCGGCCGGGGGTCGGCCGGGTCCTCGTCCAGGATCGCGCAGAGCGCCGCGAGCCGGGGGTCGCGGGCCGTGGGCAGGTGCAGCGGCTGCTCCGGCGCGTGCCGCAGCTGGTCCAGGACGACCGCCAGCATCCGGTCGGCCTCGGGCGTCCCCCTCGGCCCCGGCGCGCTGTACGCGATGACCAGCTCCCGCAGCAGCGGCCCCACCGCCAGGACCGCGGGCCGGGCGAGCCCGAGCGGATCCCGGTCCACCGGGACGCCGACGGTGTGCAGATCGGTCTCGCCGTACGCCCGGTGCTCGTGCGGCGTCCCGGCGGGCACCCAGATCGCGCGGGTGGCCGGGGCCACCCAGGTGCCCGCCTCCGTCGTCACCGACAGCACGCCCCGGCCCGCGTAGACGACCTGGTGCACCTCGTGACGGTGCGCCCGCACGCCCGTCCCCGGGGCGAGATACCGGGTGGTGGTGGGGATGTGCGGCGGTCCGTGGCGGAATATCGGCACAGCTCGGCACTTTATCGGAAGCCCGCCGACCGGCCGTGCCCGCAGGATCGGGGGATGACGACGACAGCGCCGCCCGCCGGTCCCAGCACGAACCGGTCCGCCGTGGCCGTACTGGCCCTCGGCCACGCCACGGTCGACTTCTCCCAGGGGGCGGTGCCCGCCCTCGTCCCCTTCCTGGTCGCCGGACGCGGCTACGGCTATACGGCGGCCTCCGGCATCGTGCTCGCCGCGACCCTGCTCTCCTCCGTCGTCCAGCCCCTGTTCGGGGCGCTCACCGACCGCTGGACGATGCCGTGGCTGATCCCCCTGAGCAGCCTCTGCGCGGGCGTGGGCATCGCGCTGTCCGGCCTGGGCGACTCCTACCCGCTCACCTGGCTCGCCGTCGCGCTCGCCGGGACCGGCGTCGCCGCCTACCACCCGGAGTCCGCGCGGCTGGCCCGTGCCGCCGGGCGGGGCAGTCATGCCGCCATGAGCTGGTACTCGCTGGGCGGCACCCTCGGCTTCGCCCTCGCGCCGGTCGTGGTGGGACCGGTGCTGGCCGCCGGGGGACTGGGCGCGACGCCGTGGCTGGTGGTGCCCGCGGTGGCCGGGGTGGTGTGCACGGCGCCGACCGTGCGGGGGCTGGCGCGGCGGACGGCGGCGGCCGGGCGCGCGGACGCCGTCCACCCCGCCGCGCCGGACAACTGGCCGGTGTTCCTGCGGCTCTCGGCGATCGTGGTGTGCCGCTCGGTGGTCTTCGTCGGCCTGAGCGCCTTCGTCGGCCTCTACGCCCAGGAGCGCGTCGGGGGCGGCCCCGCGACCGGCTCGGCCGCGCTGTTCACCCTCTTCGCGGGCGGCGCCGCCGGGACCGTCGCGGGGGGACGGCTCGCGGCGCGGTGTGGCCGGGTCCGTACCGTACGCAGGGCGTACGCGGCCTCGGTCCCGGCCGTGGCGGGCGTGATCCTGGTGCCGGGCCCCGCGTTCTTCGTCTGCGCCGCGCTGGCTGCGGCCGTGCTGTACGTGCCGTTCTCCCTCCACGTCACCCTCGGGCAGGACTTCCTGCCGAGCCGGGTCGGCACGGCGAGCGGGGTCACGCTCGGGCTCGCGGTGAGCGCCGGGGGAGTGGTCTCGCCCGGGATCGGCGCCCTGGCGGAGGCGACCGGGCTCGGCGTGGCGCTCGCCCCGCTGACAGCGCTGTGCGCGCTCGCCTGGTGGCTGGCGCGCGGGCTGCCTGAGCCGGAGGTGCCGGGGGGTTACGGGACGGGGGGCTACGCGGCGAGTACGGGCGGCGCGCGCGGGACCGTGTCCGGGGGGTAGCCGGGGAGTGCGCGGGACCGTGTCCGGGGGGTAGCCGGTGGCGCGGCCCCCGGCACGGCGGAGCGGCCCGGCGGCCCGGCACACACCAGAACCTCCGGCCCGCCCGGCATACCCCGGAACGGCGGCCCCCGCCACACCAGAACGGCCGGGCCGCCCGGCCCGCCCGTGGTGCGGGCGAGCTGCTGGGTGGGACCCGGCCGCTCTGTCACAGCCCGCCCGACGGGCGTACCGGCCCCCGCGATCCGTCGCGCGACCTCGTGACCCGCCTCCCGCGTCCCGCTCCCGTGGCTGGACTGGCCACCACCGGAGGCGACTGGGGGGACGGACACATCGACGGACATCTCGGCGCGCCCGACGCGGCAGTGCTGTGGCGGAGAGGGCAGGACTCGAACCTGCGCGGGCGGCTCGCGCCCAATGTGGCGCACACCCGCAACCCCCGTCGGACCCCTTCGGGTACCTCTCCCGGCCTCGTACGGATGGATCCTCGCCGGGGCCGCTGAGACTCCGCTGAGACGGCGCTGAGACGCGTGCTTCCCCGGCCGGCGCCCCCCGCCCGCCCGCCGCCCGCCCGCCGGGGAGCGGCCGGGTGGCCGGATCCGGTCCGCTCCACCGGCGCGGGCTCCGCGCCCGGTTGACCACCGGCGCCGCGGTCGTTACGACGGCAGCGCGGGGACGAGCGAAAGGCTGGGCTGTTCGATGGAGGAAGACGACCCGCGCTGTCTGCGCCCGGGCGAGGCCCGGACCCTGCTCGGCGGCTTCCCGTGGCGGCGCGCGGTGGTGCTCAGCGGGCAGGAGGGCCGGCTCGCCCGGGCCGCCGCGGTCCCCGGCTACCGGCCGCGGGTCTGGCCCGACCGGGTGGCCCGGGCGCTGCGCGAGGCCCGCCCGGGCCTGGCCTGTCTGCTCGTACAGGCCCGGCGCGAACTCGTCATCGCCGAGGTGCGCTCGCGCCAGCTGGCCCAGGCGCTCGCCTTCCGGTCCGACCTCGCCGTGATCGCGTGCGGCGGGCCCGATGTGCGGGCGCGCCGGTTCGACGCCGATGCGGTGGAGAGTGAACTCAGCCGAATCGTGGCCTCGTTGAAGGAGACGGCCTGCCGCCACACGGTGGTGGTCAGCCCGTTCGACTGGTCCGCCTCCGGCCAGGTGGCCCCCTCCCACCGCGACCGGATGCGCTCCCGCCAGCGCCTCCTGGTGGAACGGCTGGCCATAGTGACGCTCCGTCATGGGGCCCTGCACATCGACCTGATGGAGCAGGCGGACCTCGACCCCCGGACGCTGTGGGGCCCGCAGCCGGGCCGCCTGAACGCCCGGGGGCACGCGGTGGCCGCGGCGGCGGTGGTACGGACCCTGGCGGGCTGCCCGGCGCCCTAGGTGCTCGGCTTTTCCCGCGCCCGCCGTACGGACTCTGATACCCGACTGAGACGCGCGTGTCAGGGAATTGGGGCCCGCGGCTGCGACGATGCTCATGACAGGGGGGAATGTCATGAGTACCGATACCTTCGCCGTGGGCAGCGGCGACACGGTTCTTGGGATCTTACGCGCCCATGGCGACAATCCCGGCGCGTTTCTGGCGATGAGTGGGGGAGAGGAGTTCTTCACCGTGGCGGGCAGGACCGGAGTGATCCCTTTTCGGGATACCGGCCGCCATCTGCTCCAGAGCGGCGGAGTGATCGCTCCGCATGACGGCCGGGAACCGCTGCTGCGCGCTTTCACGGAATGCGCCGCCGAACGCGGCAGGAAAGTCGTGGCCACCCGGCTGCGGCGCCCGGAGGCCGCGCTCTTCGCCCGCTGCGGCTTCACGGTGAACCAGGCCGGCTCGTCCTACGCGGTCTACCTTCCCGAATTCCGCCTCGGCGGCCCGCGCCCGGCCGAGCTGCGCCTGGCGGTCACCCGGGCGTGGCTCGCGGGGGTCGTGGCGGCCGAAGTGGCGTACGGGGACATCGCGGGCGGCCCCGGCACGGCCGAGGCGGGCGACGGGAGGCGGGTCTTCGCCGGGCGGGTCGGGAGCCGGACCGTCGCGTCCGTCACCTGTGTGCCGGTCTTCGGCTCCCGCCCGGGCTGGCTGCACCACACCGCGCACCGGGCGCCGGACGCGCCGAGGGGCGCCGTGGAGGCGGTCGGCCTCGCGGCCGTACGGGCGTTCGCCGCCGAAGGGGCGCAGTGGCTGCACCTCGGCTTCACCGCGCTCGCCGGGCTCTGCGCGCAGTACGAACTCGGGACCGCGAGCGCGACGGCGGGGCGGCTGCTGCGGCTGGCCGCCGCGCGCGGCCCGTGGCGGCACGCGGCGGCCCAGCACCTTGCCCACCAGCGGATCTGGGACCCGCATCTGGTGGAGCCCGGCTATCTGGCCTGGCAGGGCCGGGCGGCCGGTAGGGCGCTGGGGCGGCTGCTGCGGTCGGCCGCGTCGCCCTGACGGCCGCCCTTGCGTCAGAGGGCGGCGGGCTCCCTTCGCAGGATGTCCTGGAAGCGGGCGCGCAGCGCGTCCCCCGGCTCCAGGCCGAGGCTGTGCGAGAGCCGCTGGCGGGTGCGGTGGTAGGCGTCGAGCGCCTCGGCCTGGCGCCCCGAGCGGTAGAGCGCGGTGATGAGCTGCTCGCAGAACCGTTCGCGCAGCGGGTACTGGGCGTGCAGCTGCTGGAGTTCGGTGACGGCCTCGCGGTGTCTGCCGAGTTCCAGCTCCGCGTCGAAGAGGTGCTCGTACGCCATCAGCCGCACCTCGGTCAGCCGGGTGTAGGCGAGCCGGCTGATCATGCCCTGGCCGGTGTCGAGGAGCGCGGGCCCGCGCCACAGGGCCAGGGCCTCGGTGAGCAGCTTGACCACGCGCTCGGGCGAGGCCCGGCGCGCGGCGGTCGCCTGGCGCACCAGGGCGGTGAACAGCGAGGCGTCGACGTCCCGTTCGGGCAGCGAGAGCGCGTAGCCGAAGCTGGACGTCTGGATGAGTCCGCGCAGCCCGTCGCGCCCCGTGCGGGACTCGATGATGCGGCGCAGCCGGGCGACATGGCCCTGGAGCGAGTTCTCGGCGTTGCGCGGGAGTTCCTCTCCCCACAACTCGTCGATGAGATCGTGCCGTGAGACCGGCCGGCCCGGCGACAGGGCGAGGGCCGCCACGATCGCCCGTAACTTCTCGCCGGGAATCCGGAACGTGAGATGGCCGTCGGTTATTTCCAATGATCCGAGCAGACGAACTTTCACCGTGCTTCCCCCGTGCTTCGTGCTGGAATCCCCTGACTCCGCCGACGCCCTGAAGGGATCTTCCGGCAGCGCCGGTGGATATGAATGATCTCCGCTTCGAAGAGCGGTGATCCTACCCCGTAACGAACATGGATGAAGCGTATTTCTCCCCCCTGACAGGGTCAACGCGATAGAAAGTCGAGCAACCCACTGTGAGGGGCCTCACGCGGGAACGCGTCCACGGCCCGGCGCGCCTATCCGACGAGCCGCAGCGCCGTGTCGGACCGCCCCAGCCGCACCGTCTGACCCCACGTCAGCTCCAGTGCTTCGACTCGATTCCGTCACCGAAGGCCACCAGGCGGTCCGACTCGACGGTGACCCGCAGGCGCTCCGCTCCCTCCAGCACCCCTTCCACCCGGCTCGTCCCGGTCGTGGGGGAGGGCCACGCCTCCCGTACGAACCACACGAGCCGGGGATCGGCCTGCCCGGGCAGCGCGAGCCGGCTGCCGCGCTGCTGCCAGAGCGAGCGCAGCCAGCCCGTGGCCCCCGTGCCGGTGCCCACCAGCAGACCGGAGGAGGCCTGGGGCTCGGGGGCGGCGGCGGGGTCGTCCGGGCCCAGGCGGTAGCGAGCGGTCTGGTGGCCGGGCGGGCCCAGATAGATCTCGTTGAGCGCGAGCAGCCGCTGGGTGTCGTCCGCCACCGCCTCCACCATGGTCAGCTCCTCGGCGCGACACGTTGCGGCGGACGCCAGCAACGTGGCCGCGTCGGACGGGCGGTGGCGGACCAGCACGCCCGGGTTGCGGCCCGGGTCGGTGTCGATGCCGACCACGGGCTGGCCCGACAGGTACTTCGCCGCGTTGGCCACCAGCCCGTCCTGGCCGACCACCACGACCACGTCCTCCGGCGCGAACAGGAACCGGTCCAGGTCGGCGCGTTCCACCCGCGACCGGCGCCAGCGCAGCGGCACCGCGGCCGCCACCTCGGTGAGCGCCCGCCGCGCGCGGTGGTGGCGCTCGGCCACCTCGTCGAGGCTGCGCCCGCGCGAGGCGAGGAAGAACGCGGCCTGGCCGTGCGTGCCGTGCCGGGCGAGCAACTCCTCGTACTCGGTGGTGCGGTGGACCAGCACCGCGCGCGGCGCGAGGCTCACCGCTCCTCACCGTGCGGGCGGCCCAGCTTGGCGAGCAGACCGGTGAGGACGTCGGGGGAGAGGGTGAGGCTGTCGATCCGGGGCAGGTTCTCGGCCAGCCGGGTCGCGGTCAGCGCGTGCAGCGTCGCGCTGTCGGTGTCGGTGTGCACCCGCAGCCAGGCGGCCTGCGCCTGGGCGCGTGCCTCACCGGTCGTGCGGGCGGCCTCGGCCTCGGCGCGGGCGAGCCGGACCGTACGGGCGGCCTCGGCCTCGGCGCGCACACCGTCGGCGGCGGCGTTCTCCTCGGCCTCGCGGCGGGCGTTGGTGCCGCGCTGCTCGACCAACCGCTCCTCCCTGCGGGCGAGTTCGATTCTGCTGGCGAGCTCGTTCTCCGCGATCGCGCGTTCGCGCTCGACCGCCACGGCCCGCCGCTCGTACGTCGCCCGGTCGGCCTCCTGCTGGATCTGCTCGCGGGCCGGGGTGCGCAGCGCCCGCTCCACCTCGGGCTCGGGGCGGATGGCGACCACGCGCACCGCCACCACGTCGATCCCGGTGGCGGGCAGCCGGGGCTCGGCCGCGAGGCCGTCCGAGATCCGTACGCGCACCGAGGCCACCCCGTCGACCAGGGCCGCCGCCAGCGGGGTGCGGGCGAGGACGTCGAGCGCGTGCTGCTGGGCGGTCTCGGTGAGCAGGGTGGACAGCTGCTCCAGCGGCGCGCCGCGCCAGACACCGCTGTCGGGGTCGACGGAGAAGTCCAGCCGGGCCGCCGCGACGGCCGGGTCGCTGATCCGGTAGGTGACGGTGGCCTGCACGGTGACGTCCTGGAAGTCCGCGGTACGGGCGTGGAAGGCCATTGCCAACTCCCGGTCGTCGACCGGGACTTCACAGAGCGCGGCGCTCAGTGGCCGGAACCAGAAGCTGAGCCCGGGGCCGTCGTGGACGAGCCTGCCGCGCCTGTGGTGGCGGATGTGGGAGGTGGGGGCGGAGCGCAGATGGCGCAGGCCCAGTCTGCGGCTGATGTCGGCCATGGCGGGAGACCTCCTTGTTTTCGTCACAGCGACGATATTGGCTCACCTCCATATCGTCAAGGTGACGAAAGGGGGTCGGGCTCCATGGCTTTACTCGTCCGGTATGCGCGAAGCCGTTGACATGTACCGGCCGCGTCATGAATCTTGTTGCTCGAAAACACGCACTTCCAAGCATGAACGCGCATGCCCTGCACCCCTGTTGTTCGACAGCGGCTCCGTCGGCGGCTCGGAGAGATCCCGGACGCGGCTCGCGAGCGGCTCGGTACGAACGGAGAACACTCCTTGCGGAATCTTCGACACCGACGGGGGAGAGTGGCCGCCGCCGTGCTCGCGGCAGCCGCGCTCACCCTCACCGCGCTCACGGTCCCGGCCGCCTCGGCGGCCGACGCAGCCCCGCCGTCGGGCACGCTCGACGGCTCCTCCAAGAGCGTCACCTGGCAGAGCCCGGTCTACCCCAAGGGCACGGTCGGCTCGCCCGACAAGTGCGGCACCCCCGCGCAGGACCCGGCGAACGCCGTCTGCGCCCGCTTCGACCTGACGGTGAACCCGCCGGCGGGCGAGTGGGACGACAACCCCGAGGGCGGGGTCCCCGTCTCCATCCAGTGGGAGAGGCCCACCGACGACTTCGACCTCTACGTCTACGACGCGACGGGCCGCAAGGTCGCCGAGAGCGCCGGGACAGCCGATCCCGAGGCCACCGTCATCCCCAGGGCGTCGGGTACGTACCACGTGGTCGTCGTCCCCTACGACGTGCACGACAACTCCTTCACGGGCAGGGCCTATCTGCCCGAGGCGAGCGACGCGGGGAACCTCACCGGCTTCTCCGGCGGACACGGTACGTACGAGATCGCGGCGGGCCCGCTCAAGGCCCGGGCCGAGTTCTTCGCCGACGACACCCTGCGCCTGCGGGCTTCACCCGACGGCGTCCTCGCCGATCCGCCCGGCAGCCGCATGATCCAGCGGCAACCGGAGCCGCGCCGGGCCACCACCTCCTTCGACGCGGGCGCCTACCACGGCATCCGCGCGGGGAACACCGTCCTGCGCGTCTACAAGAATCCCCTGCGGTTCGCGCTCTACAAGGCCGACAACCGCACCCCGATATGGCAGGAGGCCGACCCGCTGCGCTGGACCACCGGCGGACTGCGCCAGAGCCTGACGCGCGGCGCGGACGAGCAGTTCTTCGGCGGTGGCGAGCAGAACGGCAGCTTCTCCCACCGCGGCCAGGTGAGACACGTCGGCAACAACACCAACTGGAACGAGGGCGGCTACAACAACTCCCAGCCCTTCTACGTCTCCTCGGCCGGCTACGGCGTCTTCCGCCACACCTTCACGCCGGGCGTCTACGACTTCGGCCCCCGGGTCCGCACCGGCCAGCAGGAACGCCGCCTGGACGCCTACTACTTCACCGGTGACGTCAAAACCGTGATCGGCAAGTACACCTCGCTGGTGGGCAAGCCGTTCATGCCCCCGGTGTACGGCCTGGAACCCGGCGACTCCGACTGTTATCTGCACAACGCCAACCGGGGCGAGCGGCACACCCTGGACGCGCTGAAGGTGGCCGACGGCTATGTGGCGAACCGGATGCCGCTCGGCTGGATGCTCGTCAACGACGGCTACGGCTGCGGTTATGAGAACCTCGCCGAGACCGGGCAGGGCCTCACCGCCAGGAACGCCCAGCTCGGCCTGTGGACCCAGGACGGCCTCGACAAGCTCGCCGAGCAGGTCAAGGCGGGCCAGCGGGTCGCCAAGCTGGACGTCGCCTGGGTCGGCAACGGCTACGGCTTCGCCCTGGACGCCTGCGACCGGGCCAAGGCCGGTATCGAGGACAACAGCGACGCCCGCGGCTTCGTCTGGCTGCCGGTCTCCTGGGCGGGCGCCCAGCGCTGCGGGGTGCTGTGGAGCGGCGACCAGAAGCTGAGCTGGGACTACATCCGCTGGCAGATCCCCACCTACGCGGGCGCCACCCTCTCCGGAATCGCCTACAACACCGGTGACGTGGGCAGCATCTACGGCCACGACCCGAAGATGTACGCCCGCGACCTCCAGTGGAAGGCGTTCCTGCCCGCCATCATGACCATGGACGGCTGGTCGAGCGACCTCACCACGCACCAGCCGCACGACCAGCAGCCATGGCTCGACGGCGAGCCGTACACCTCCATCAACCGCAAGTACCTCCAGCTCAAGGAGCGGCTCATCCCGTACATGTACGGGCTCTCCCGGGAGGCGACGAAGACCGGTGTCGGCGCGGTCCGGCCGCTCTCCCTGGAGTACCCGGACGACCCGAACACGCTCGGCCCGAACGCGAAGTACGAGTTCCTGGCGGGCCCCGACTTCCTGGTCGCCCCGGTCTACAGCGACACCGAGGTGCGCGACGGGATCTATCTGCCCAAGGGCACGTGGACGGACTACTGGACGGGCAGGACCTACCAGGGCCCGACCACGGTCAATGGCTACAAGGCTCCGCTCGACACCCTGCCGCTGTTCGTCAAGGGCGGCTCCATCGTGCCGATGTGGCCCAAGGGCACGCTGTCCTGGCAGACCCGGGACAAGGGCGAACTGGACTATGACGTCTACCCGCGGGCGGGGAAGTCCTCGTACACGCTGTACGAGGACGACGGCGTGACCCGGCGGTTCGCGCAGGGCGCCTCCGCCACGCAGCAGGTCCGGATGTACTCGGCGGGCCGGGCCCTGGCTCTCGAGGTCGGGCCCAGCGTGGGCCGTTACGCGGGCAAGCCCTCGGCGCGCGCGTACCGCTTCACGGTGCACGCCGCATCCGCGCCCGCCGCCGTCGCGGTGGGCGGTGAGCGGCTGCGCCGCTACGGCTCGGCGCAGGAGCTGTCCGCGGCCGGATCGGGGTGGTTCCACGACGCCGCGACGGGCGTGACGGAGGTGAAGACGGCCTCGGTGTCCACCGCGCGCGGCTTCACGGTCACTCTCGCCTGACCCGACGGACTCCGGCCTCACGGACCCCGACCCCACGGACAGCGGGGCCGCACCGGAATCTCCCGTGCGGCCCCGCTGGTGTCCGTGCTCTCAGACCGGTACGCGGGCCGGTTCCGGGGCACGCGGGGCGGGGACCTGGGGAGCCGGGACCTGCGGGGGCTCGGCGCCGGTCAGCATCAGCACGCCGCGGGCGGCGACCGCCGCCGCCACCGCGGCCGTGAGCCAGCCGAGCGGGCCGCCGTGGAACCTCTCGCCCAGCAGCGCCACACCGATCACCGCGGCGGCCGCCGGGTTGGCGAGGTTCACCACCGCGAGCGGCGCCGCGAGACCTCCCCGGAAGGCCGACTGCGAGAGCAGCAGCCCGCCGACCGCGAACGCGGCCACCAGCACGGCCAGCAGAGCCGTCTGCCACCAGGCGAGCGGGCCGCCCGGCAGCTCGCGGGCGAGCGAGGCGGTGACGGTCTGGGTGAGCGCGGACCCCACGCCGGAGGCGACGCCCGACGCGGTGGCGTGGCCGAGGCCGACCCGGCCATGGCCCTCACCGGCCCGGGAGGCCGCCGCGATCAGGAGCGCGGTGGCAGCCGCGACGGCGAGCGCCTCGCGCAGACTCAGCGCGTCCCCGGGCGCCGCGGGCCCGGTCACCGCGATCAGTGCGGCGAGCCCCGCCAGCGTCCAGGCGGCGCCGCGCCATTCACGCCGGGTGACCCGGCGCCGCTGGTAGTACGCGCCGATGGGCAGCGCGGCGACGAGGGTGAGCGCGCCCAGCGGCTGGACCAGGGTGAGCGGGCCGTAGTGGAGCGCGGCGACGTGCATCAGCGCGCCCGCCGCGTTGAGCCCGACGGCCCACCACCCCTGGGGGCGGCCGAGCAGCGCGGCCAGCCCGCCGCCTCCCTCGGTGGAGGCCAGCCGGGACTGGGCGACGGCGGCCAGGGCGTACCCGGCGGCCGAAGCGAGCGAGAGCAGGATCGCGAGGACCGCGGACTCGTTCATCGCAGCGCCTCCGCGAGCACGGGCTCGTCGGCGGGCCGGGGGGTGCCCGTGCGCCCGGAGGTCAGGGCAGATTCCGGGGCACGGGCGGTTGGGGGGGCCTCGGCGGGCCGGGGGGCGGGGGCGCGGCGCATCCGCACGGCGAGGGTGCGTCCGGCGCGTACCGGCGCCGGGCGCGGCACCAGGTACAGGGCGGCGCCCAGCAGCACGGTCGCGACGAGCGCGTCCAGCCAGTAGTGGTTGGCGGTGCCGACGATCACCAGCAGGGTGAGCACCGGGTGCAGCAGCCACAGCCACCGCCACCGGCCGCGGACCGCGGCGATCAGGCCGATCGCGACCATCAGCGCCCAGCCGAAGTGGAGCGAGGGCATCGCCGCGAACTGGTTGGCCATGGTGTCGGTGTCCGGCGTCGCCGCGTACACCGACGGCCCGTACACCTGGGCGGTGTCGACCAGCCCGGCCGCCGCCAGCATCCGCGGCGGCGCCAGCGGCAGCAGGATGTGCAGGGCGAGCGCCGCCGTGGTCACCAGCGCCAGGACCCGGCGCGACCACAGGTAGTGGGCGGGCCGGCGGACGTACAGCCAGACCAGGAAGGCGACCGTCGCGGGGAAGTGGACGGTGGCGTAGAAGGTGTTGGCGACGTGGATCACGGTGTCGTCGTGGAGCAGCAGGCGCTGCACCGCGCCCTCGCCGGGCAGATGGAGCGCGCGCTCCCAGTCCCAGACGCGGTCGGCGTTGTCAAAGGCGCGCGTCTCGTGGCCGTTGGCCAGCTGCCGGCCGAACTTGTACACGAGGAAGAGCGCGGTCACGAGCAGCAGCTCGCGCACCAGGGGCGGCCGGGGGGTACCGGTCGTCTCCGGTCCGGTGGGACGCCGGGTCCCTGGACGTATACCGGCAGTCATTCTCCGGCCCCTCTGAGACGAGAATTCGAGCAAAATCGGACAAGCGAACGTAGGAAGGCTAGATCGGATTTCATCGAGACGCAAACGTCTCGATACGTTTGCGTCTCGGTCGGGCAGGATCTACCCTCGTAGCAGCAGGAGCCCTGCCCCACGCACCGGAGGGACACGATGTCCACGCAGGCCGCCACGGCCGCCGCACGCCGCAGCAAGATCAGCCCCGAGCGGGAGCTGGAGCTGTACGAGGCGGTGCTGGACCTGCTGCGCGAGGGCGGCTACGACGCCGTGACCATGGAGGGCGTCGCCGCCCGCACCAAGTGCGGCAAGGCCACGCTCTACCGCCAGTGGAAGTCCAAGCCGGTCCTGGTCACCGCGGCGCTCGGCGCGAGTCGCTGCTCGTTCTTCACCGGGATCGACACCGGCACCCTGGCGGGCGACCTGCGCGAGGCGGCCCGCGCCGCGTCACGCGGCAGGGGCCGCGACGCCGAGCTGATGGAGGCCGTGGGCCAGGCCTATGTGATGCACCCCGACCTGCGCGAGGCGCTGCGCGAGACCGTCCTCAACCCGGAGATCGCCGCGCTGGACGCGATGCTGCGGCGCGGGGTGGAGCGCGGCGAGGTGGCCGCGGACAACCGGGCGATCGACTTCGTGGCGCCCGCGTTCATGGGCGTCCTGCGGGTGGAACGCCTCTTCGAGGACCGGTTCACGGAGACGGAAACCCTGCCGGAGTTCCTGGAGGCGGTCATCCTGCCGGCGCTGGGTCTGGCTGACACTCCGCCGACTGCGTGAACAGTGGGCGGGGCTTGACGACGTGACCGCACGGGCAGGGGTGCGGGAAACCGCGCGACCGGCCCCCACCGGGGTGCGGGCGAACACGCGACGTCTCAGACGGCGAGCACGGTGACGCCCACCTCGGTGAACCGGGCGACCGTCTCCTCCGAGACACCCGAGTCCGTCACCAACGTCCCCACCTGACTCGTCGCACAGATCCGCGCGAACGTCCGCCGCCCCAGCTTGGTGGAGTCGGCGGCGACGACCACCCGCTCCGCCCGCTCGCACAGCAGCCGGTTGATCCCCGCCTCGTCCTCGTCGTGCGCGGTCGCCCCGTGCGCCACGTCGAACGCGCCGACCCCCAGCACCGCCACGTCCATCGTGATCTGGTTCAGTACCCCCCCGGCCAGCGGCCCCGTGAGCTCGTACGACTGCGGCCGGGCCACCCCGCCCGTCACCACGATCTTGAACTGCGGCCGTACCGCCAGCTCGTTGGCGATGTTCAGCGCGTTGGTCACGATCGTCAACGCCGGTGACCCGGAGGCGAGTTCGGGCCGTACGGCAAGGGCGCGCGCCACCTCCGTGGTCGTCGTGCCGCCGGTGAGGCCCACCGCCTCGCCGGGCGCGACCAGATCCGCCACGGCCTTCGCGATGCGCTGCTTCTCCGAGGCCTGCCGGGCGGTCTTGTAGCGCAGCGGCAGTTCGTACGAGACCCCGTGGACGACCGCGCCCCCGCGCGTACGCACCAGCATCTGCTGCTCTGCCAGCTGGTCGAAGTCGCGGCGGATGGTCGCGGCCGACACGCCGAGCACCGTCGCCGCCTCCTCGACGTCGAGGCGGCCCTGCTCCACGAGCAGTTCGAGCAGTGCCTGCCAGCGGGCGTCGCGCGACATCCGGATCCTCTTCTCTCCCGTGCTCTCCCGCACATCTCGCCGTCGTCGCCGCCGGGGCGACCTGCGGGGGAGGGCCTGCCGGAGGCGACCTGCGGGTGATGACCGTAGGAGTGCGACTTTAACCCACCCGAAGATGCTTGATTGTGCTTGAAAGCTAGCTATATTTTGCAGAAACATGCATCCGGATGGATCCAGAGGGAGTGGGAGCCCGGCATGAGCCATGTCGAGAACGAACTCAGCAGCCAGCCCGAGTGCTGGAAGCGCGCCGCCGAGCTGGCGGTGCACCACAAGGACGCCCTTCCCGCGCCGGGCGAGCGGGTCGCGATCGTCGGCTGCGGCACCTCGCTCTTCATGGCCCAGGCCGCCGCCGCACTGCGCGAGGGCGCGGGCCAGGGCGAGACCGACGCCTTCGCCGCCTCCGAGTACCCGGCGGGCCGCTCCTACGACCGGGTGGTCGCCCTCACCCGCTCCGGCACCACCACCGAGGTCCTGGAGCTCCTCACCCGGGTGCGCGGCGGCGCCCGCACCACGGCGATCACCGCCGACCCGGAGACCCCGGTCATGCGGGCCGCCGACGACCTGGTGGTCCTGGAGTTCGCGGACGAGGAGTCCGTGGTGCAGACCCGCTTCGCCACCACCGCGCTCACCCTGCTCCGCGCCCACCTCGGCCTCCACACCGAGCAGGCCGTCGCCGACGCGCGCACCGCGCTGGCCGAGCCGCTGCCCGAAGGGCTCGTCGGGCGGAGCCAGTTCACGTTCCTGGGCCGGGGCTGGACCGTCGGGCTCGCCCAGGAGGCCGCGCTGAAGATGCGCGAGGCGTCGCTGTCCTGGACCGAGGCGTACCCCGCGATGGAGTACCGCCACGGTCCCATCAGCATCTCCACCGGCACCACCGCGACCTGGATGTTCGGCGAGGCACCGGACGGCCTCGCCGAGCAGGTGCGGGCCACCGGCGCCCAGTGGGTGGCCGGGCACCTCGACCCGCTGGCCGAGCTCGTCCGCGCGCAGCGGCTCGCGGTCGCCGTCGCGGCGGCCCGGGGCCTGGACCCGGACCGCCCGCGCCACCTCACCCGCTCGGTGATCCTCGACGGCTCCTGACCCGGGCCCGACGACCGACAGGCGCACGAGGACACACGAGGACACGAGAGGACAGGGGAAGCACGATGCCACTCGCCCGGACCGGGGCCCTGGTCGCGGAGGCGGCCGCCAAGCGCGGCGCCGTCGCCGCCTTCAACATCATCACGCTGGAGCACGCCGAGGCGGTCATCGCCGGCGCCGAGGCCGCGCATGCGCCGGTCGTCCTCCAGATCAGCGAGAACGCGGTGAAGTTCCGCTACGGCCGGGTGCTGCCGCTCGCCCGGGCCGCCGTCGCCGCGGCCGAGGCCGCCGCCGTGCCGGTGGCGCTCCACCTCGACCACGTCAAACGCGACGACCTGCTGCGGCAGGCGGCCGACGCCGGGTTCAGCTCAGTGATGTACGACGGCGGTCACCTGCCGTACGAACAGAACCTCGCCGCGACGCGGGCCGCCGCCGATTGGGCGCACACCCAGGGCCTGTGGATCGAGGCCGAGCTGGGGGAGGTCGGCGGCAAGAACGGACAGCCGCCGCTGGACGCGCACGCGCCCGGCGCCCGGACCGACCCGGAGGAGGCGCGCGCCTTCGTCGCGGAGTCCGGGGTGGACGCGCTCGCCGTCGCCATCGGCAACACCCACGCCATGACCACCCGCACGGCCGCGCTCGACCACGCTCTGCTCGCCCGCCTCGACGCGGCGCTGCACGTCCCGCTGGTGCTCCACGGCTCCTCGGGCGTCCCCGACGACGAACTGACGGCGGCGGTGGCGGGCGGCATGTCGAAGATCAATATCGGTACGGCGCTGAACATCGCCATGACCGACGCGATCCGCGCCTATCTCGCCGCCCATCCGGAGGCGGTGGACGCCCGCGGCTATCTCACCGTCGGGCGGCAGGCGATGGTGCAGGCGGTCACACGGCTGATCGGGGTGCTGAACACGGAGGGGTGAGGGATGGAGGCGGGGGTGGCAGGGACGGGGCGGCCGGGACGGGGGACCCGGGCGAGGGAGTCCGGGGCCGGGGAGCCCGGGGTGCGGGAACCCGGGGTGCCGGGGCCCGGGGCGGCGGGAGGCCGGCGTGCCCCACTCCGCCGCCCGCCCGGGAAGGGCGGCCCCGCGTCCCGGGGACATGTCCGCCCCTACCGGTGCTCTTCCGCCGGAGAGCCGCTTCGTACACGATGAGCTAGTGGACAGGCATGAGCACGCACGGCTCGACGCGCTCCAGCGCGACCCCTATCCGCACTACGCGCGCGCCCGCCGCGCCGAGGGCCTGACCTTCGTCCCCGAGCTGGACGCCTGGCTGGTGGCACGCGACGCCGATGTACGCGAGGTGCTGCGCCGCCCCGAGGCGTTCTCCTCGGCGAACGCGCTGCGCCCCGACGTGATCCCCGGCCCCGCCGTCCTCGCCGAACTCGGCTCCGGCTTCGGCGGCCGCCCGGTCGTCGTCACCTCGGACGGCCCCCAGCACCACCGGCTGCGCGCCCCCATCGTCCACGGCCTGTCGGCGGCCCGGGTCGCCGCCGTGCTGCCGTACGCGACCGAGCGCGCGACCGCCCTGGTGGACGCGTTCGCGACGCGGGGGCGGGTGGAGCTGATGGGGGAGTACGCCACGCTGCTGCCCGGGGACGTCGTCGGGCGGCTGATCGGCCTGGACCCGGCGGACGTGCCGGTGGCGGTACGCGGCGGACTCCGCGCCGAGGAACTGCTGTTCCGGCCGATGGAGGAGCCGGAGCAGATCGCGGCGGCGCGGGACGTGGTGACGATGCAGCAGTTGCTCGACACGTATCTGCGGGAGAGACGGGCCCGGCCGCGCGACGACCTGTGCACGGCGCTGCTCACCGCGCTGGCGCCGGGCACGGGGGAGCTGACCCTGGAGGAGCGCCACGAAATGGTGGCCCACCTGCAGAACTTCCTCCTCGCTGGGCATCTGACGACGACCGCGCAGATCGGCACGACGGTGCTGCATCTGCTGCGCCATCGCGCGCAGTGGGAGCTGCTCTGCGAGAAGCCGGAGCTGATTCCGGCGGCGATCGAGGAGGCGGCGCGGTACGACTCGGCGCTTCAGGGGTTCCGGCGCATCACCACGCGGCCGGTGCTGCTGTCCGGGACGGAACTTCCCACGGGGGCGGCGGTGTTCGTGGCCTTCGGGTCGGCGAACCGGGACGCGCGCCGCCACGAACGGCCCGACGTCTTCGACATCACCCGCCCGGCCTCGCGCCACCTCGCGTTCGGCCACGGGGCCCACAGCTGCCCCGGCGCGCAGCTGGCCCGCGACCAACTCCGCCTGACACTCCACCTCCTGACCACCCGCTTCCCCACCCTCCACCTGGCGTCCCCGGCCCCCCCGATCCGAATGCGCCCGACACTGATCCACCGGTCGCCGGAGGGGTTGGAGTTGGAGTGGTGAGGGGGTGTTCGAGGGGTGCTGTGTCTGCGCCCCGGTGGCGGGTTGCTCGCGCAGTTCCCCGCGCCCCTGGGGGAACGGGGCCTGCGGCCCCTGTTCCCGCTGCTCGTGGCACTCAGAGGGGCGTACGCAACCCGCAGACGAGCGACCGGCCCAGCCCCCTCAGGGGCGCGGGGAACTGCGCGCCCGGCCCACCACCGGCCGCGCAGTGCAGCACGAAAGCGGGGCGCGGGGGCCGCAGGCCCCGTGGAGGGGGTCGGGGGCGTCAACCCCACCCCCGGATCCCGCCTCCGGAGGATTTAGGGAAGGGGCGGGGTGGGGGAACTATCCTCGGCCCATGCCCACCCCCACCGGCCCCCATTCCCCCCACACCCTCATCCTCGCCGGCACCGCAGAAGCCCACGACCTGGCCACCGCCCTCACCGCCACCGGCATACGCGTCACCACCTCCCTCGCCGGACGCGTCCGCACCCCCCGCCCGCTCCCGGGCGAACTCCGCGTCGGAGGGTTCGGCGGCGCCGAGGGGCTGGCCGCGTGGATGCGGGAGCAGCACGTCACCGCGCTCCTCGACGCCACCCACCCCTTCGCCCACCGCATCAGCGAGAACGCCGCCGAGGCCGCCCGTCTCACCGGTACCCCGCTCATCGCCCTGCGCCGCCCCGGCTGGACCCCCGGCCCCGGCGACCGCTGGCACAGCGCGCGCACCCTCGACGAGGCCGCCGCCCTGCTGCCCTCCCTCGGCCGCAGGGTGTTCCTCACCACCGGCCGCCTCGGCCTCGCCGCCTTCGTACCCGTCGGAGAAGACCGCCCGGACCCGCTCCGGTTCCTCGTCCGGTCCGTGGAGCTCCCGGACCCGCCGCACCCCTTCCACTGCCAAGTCGTCCTCGACCGGGGCCCGTTCACCCTCGACGGGGAACGCCGGCTCCTGCGGGAGCACCGCATCGACGTGCTCGTCACCAAGGACAGCGGCGGCCCCGCCACCGCCCCCAAACTCACCGCCGCCCGCGAACTCGGCCTGCCGGTCGTCGTGGTGCGGCGCCCCGAGCCGCCCGCCGACGTGACCACCGTCCCGGATGTGGACAGCGCCCTCGCGCTGCTCAGTGCCGCCGCAGCAGATACGTGTCCATGATCCAGCCCTTGCGCTCCCGCGCCCGCGCCCGCAGCTCCTCGATCCGGTCGGAGACCTCCGACAGCCGGCCCTGCACCAGGATCTCGTCCGGCGTACCGACGTAGGCGCCCCAGTAGATGTACAGGTCCTGGTCGAGGTGGCGGGTGAACGCCTGGCGCGCGTCCAGCATCACCACCACGTCGTCCACCCCCTCCGGCCAGCCCTCCGCGAGCCGCCGCCCGGTGGTGATCTGCACGGGCCTGGCCACCCGGTTCAGCCCCGTCCGGTGCTTGGCCAGGAGCGCCGAGACACTGCTGATGCCCGGCACCACCTCGTGGTCGAACTCCACCGCGCCCCGCTCCAGGATCTCCTCCAGGATGCCGAGCGTGGAGTCGTACAGCGCCGGGTCGCCCCACACCAGGAACGCCCCGCACTCGTCCTCGGCCAGATCGTCCACGATGAACCGCTCGTAGAGGTCGGCCCGGCGGCGCCGCCAGTCGTCGACGGCGGGCGAGTAGTCCGATGTCCCGCGGTCGCGCTCGGGGTCGCGCGCCTCGACCAGCCGGTAGGGGCGGCCGGTGACATGCGCGTCGAGGATGTCCCTGCGCAACCCGGTCAGATCGGACTTCGCCTCGCCCTTCTCCATGATGAAGAAGGCATCCGCCTTGTTCAGCGCCTTGACGGCCTGGAGCGTCAGATGGTCGGGGTCGCCCGCCCCGATGCCGATCACATAGATCTTTCTCACGGCCCCGAGTCTGCCGCATCCGTACCGGGGCGCGGACAGCGAGGCCTACCGGCCGGGTGGGGCGCCGCCTATCCTCCGACCATGCGTGTCGCACTCTTCGTCACCTGCGTCAATGACGCGGTGTACCCGGCCACGGGCATCGCGACGGTGAGGCTCCTCGAACGCCTCGGCGTGGAGGTCGACTTCCCGCCCGGCCAGACGTGCTGCGGCCAAGCCCAGTTCAACACCGGCTACCGCCGTGAGACCGAACCGCTGGTGCGCCGGATGGGGGCGGTCTTCGAGGGGTACGACCATGTGGTCACCCCGTCCGGCTCCTGCGCGGCGATGGTCCGCGACACCTACCCGCGCCTGGGGCGCAGGGCCGCCGCCGAGGGCCGGGGCACCGAGCTCGGCGGGATCGCGCGGTCGCTGGTCCCCAGGGTGTACGAGCTGTCCGAGTTCCTCGTCGACGTCCTCGGCGTCACGGACGTCGGCGCGTACTTCCCGTACACCGTCACGTATCACCCCTCCTGTCACGGTCTGCGCATGCTGGGACTGGGAGACCGGCCGCGCCGGCTGCTGGACGCCGTCAAGGGGCTCGAACTGCGGGAACTGCCCGGCGCCGAGGAGTGCTGCGGGTTCGGCGGCACCTTCGCCCTCAAGAACCCGGACGTCTCGGCGGCCATGGGCACCGACAAGGCGGACAGCGCGCTGACCACCGGCGCCGAGGTGCTCTGCGGCGCCGACAGCTCCTGTCTGATGCATCTGAGCGGCATCCTGCGCCGCCGGGGCGACCCCCTGCGGGCCCTGCACCTCGCCGAGATCCTGGCCAGTACGGAAGCGGAGCCCTACGTATGAGCGGCACCTTCGTCGGTATGCCCTCCTTCCCGGTGGCGGCCAGGGAAGCGGTCCACGACCCCGTCCTGCGCGCCAACCTCCGCCACGCCACCCACACCATCCGCGACAAGCGCGCCACCGCCGTCGCCGAGCTGGCCGACTGGCAGGAGCTGCGCGAGGCGGGCAAGCAGATCAAGGACCACACCCTGCGCCATCTCGACCGGTACCTGGTGCGGCTGGAGGAGTCCGTCGTACGCGCCGGGGGCACCGTCCACTGGGCGGCCGACGCCGACGAGGCCAACCGCATCGTCGCCGACCTGGTCAAGGCCACCGGTGAGCGCGAGGTCGTCAAGGTCAAGTCGATGGCCACCCAGGAGATCGGCCTCAACGAGGCGCTGGCCGCAGAGGGCGTTTGCGCGTACGAGACCGACCTCGCCGAACTGATCGTGCAGCTCGGCCAGGACCGGCCGTCCCACATCCTCGTCCCCGCCATCCACCGCAACCGGGGCGAGATCCGCGCCATCTTCCGCGAGGAGATGGGGAAGTGGGGCCGCCCCGCCCCGGACGCTCTGAGCGACGACCCCGCCGAGCTCGCCGAGGCGGCCAGGCTGCACCTGCGGGAGAAGTTCCTGCGCGCCAAGGTCGGGATCTCCGGCGCCAACTTCATGGTGGCCGAGACCGGCACCCTGGTCGTCCTGGAGTCCGAGGGCAACGGCCGGATGTGTCTGACGCTGCCCGAGACGCTGATCTCCGTCGTCGGCATCGAGAAGGTGGTCCCCACCTGGCGGGACCTTGAGGTCTTCCTCCAGACGCTGCCGCGCTCCTCCACGGCCGAGCGGATGAACCCGTACACCACCATGTGGACGGGCACCACCGACGGCGACGGCCCTTCCGCCTTCCACCTCGTCCTGCTGGACAACGGCCGCACCGACGCCCTCGCCGACGAGACGGGCCGCCAGGCGCTGCGCTGCATCCGCTGCTCGGCCTGCCTCAACGTCTGCCCGGTGTACGAACGGGCCGGCGGCCACGCCTACGGCTCGGTCTACCCCGGTCCCATCGGCGCCATCCTCAGCCCCCAACTGCGCGGCACGACCAGCGAGATCGACGCCTCCCTGCCGTACGCCTCCTCCCTCTGCGGGGCGTGCTACGAGGTATGTCCGGTCGCCATCGACATCCCCGAGGTGCTGGTGCATCTGCGCGAACGCGTCGCCGAGCGGGGCGGCAGGGGGCACCGGCTGGAGAAGGCGGCCATGAAGGCGGCGAGCTGGGCGATGGACCGGCCCGCGGTGATGGCGGCGGCCGAGCGGGCGGCGGCCCGGACCCGGAAGCTCCACCCGGCCGACCCGCCCGGCGCCGGAGCCTGGACGGCGAGCCGCGCCCTGCCCGAGATGCCGCGGGAGCCCTTCCGCGACTGGTGGAAGAAGAGGGACCGATGAACTCCCGCGACCGCATCCTGGCCCGCGTCCGCACCGCCGTGGCCGACGCCCCGGAAGCACCCGAGCCCGCCCGCGACTACCTCACCGGCCACACCCCGGACGACGACCCCGGCGCCCTCGTCGACCTGCTGCACGAGAACCTGGCCGACTACCGGGCGCACGTCCACCGCACCGCAGCGGACGGCCTGCCGGCGCTGCTGGCGCGGCTGCTCGCCGAACGCGGCGCGGCCACGGTCCTGGTGCCGCCCGGACTGCCCCCGCGCTGGCTGAGCGCGGCCGACGCCGTACGCGTGGATGACCTGGCCGCGTCCACCCCGGCCGAACTCGACACGGTGGACAGCGTGGTGACCGGCTGCGCCCTCGCCATCGCCGAGACCGGCACCCTCGTCCTGGACGGCTCCCCGGACCAGGGCCGACGCCGGATCACCCTCGTCCCGGACCACCACATCTGTGTCGTCCGGGTGCCGGACCAGGTGGTGGTGTCGGTCCCGCGGGCGATGGGACGGCTCGACCCGACACGCCCGCTGACCTGGATCTCCGGGCCGTCCGCGACGAGCGACATCGAGCTGGACCGGGTGGAGGGAGTGCACGGCCCGCGCACGCTGGAGGTGGTGCTCCTCGGCGGGTGACGCCCGTGGCGTCAGCGGGTCAGCCGGGGCGCCTCGGCCGCCGCGTCCACCGGCCCGGGCAGCCGGTCTGCCAGCGCGCGGGCCCACGCCACGAGCCCGGCCGGATCCATCCCGTACAACGGTGTCCCCGCGTACCGCCCCAGCGAGTCCGCGCCCCGGGCGAGCAGCGCGGCACCGCCCTTCGCGTTGCCGCGCGCCGCGTGCGTGAGTCCCACGGCGAGCTGTGCGAGCCCCCGCCACAGCTCGCGCTCGCTCTGAGGTCCCGTCTTCCAGGCGTCCTCGAACACCTCGTGCGCGTGGAACGGCATCCCCGCGTCGAGCAGCCGCTGCGCCTCCCGCACGGTCTCGTCCGGGGTGCGCGCCACCCCCTCCGGCAGCCGTTCCACTCCTGGCGAGCCGTACGGCAGGGGCCGCCCGAGCCCGTCCCTGGGCCGGGCGTTGCGCGCCCGCCCCTCGGCGTCCCGGTCCCGGCGCGAAGAAGTTTCCATGCGCCCATTGTCCCCCGCCGTCGCTCCCCGTACCGGAACACCGCCCTGAGTGAGGTATGGTTCTCATGCACGACCGGCCGGGGGAAACCCCAGGTCAGACGGGCACCGGGACGTGGCGCAGCTTGGTAGCGCACTTGACTGGGGGTCAAGGGGTCGCAGGTTCAAATCCTGTCGTCCCGACCATGCGGAAACGCAGGTCGAAGGCCGTTCTCTCATCCGTGGGAGGGCGGCCTTTCGTGTGTCCGCTTCACCGGAGGCGTCCACGACACCGTGACCACACCGGCAGGGTCGAACAGGTGAGGTAATCTCCCGCTGACGCCAGGCGCCCGACAGTGGATGCTCCTGGCGTCGAGCATGCGGTCAATCGTGGCCGGCAAGCCGCTGTGCGAGCGGCGAGTGTTCAGAGCGCGCTACGGACATCCGCACCGAGCCTGACCGTGCGGGCCCTGCTGTGCCCGAGCGGCCTGCCTTCGCGCTCATGCTCCTCGCTGTCACACGCCCCCTCGCCCCCTTGACGGCGAGGGGGCGTGTGCGTGGCAGGGCCGGTGCCTTCATGGACTTCTGGACGGGAATGTGACAGAGACTCAGATACGCCCGGACGTGCCTCATAGCGCAGGGGGCCGACGTGCCGCGCCTGCCTTCGGGCGCGTGCGGACAGCTCGGCGCGCGGTGGCCGTCTCCTGGCGGCAGGCGCGGGCCGCGCTCCTGCTGCACATCGGGCTGCGCCTGGTCGGTATCGGCATGGTCGGTATCTGGGGGCACCGCGAAGGGCTGGGGCTGCACAGGATCCTGGCGACCCGGTGGGACTCGGTCTACTACCTGAACATCGCCGACCACGGCTACACCAGCCCCATGGTGCCGGGCTGCGGACTCGGCGGCCCCACCTGCAAGCTCGCCTTCTTCCCGCTCTACCCCGCACTGATACGGGCCGCCGCCGCCGTCAGCGGGCTCCCGGCCAGCTGGGCCGCGTGGGCGATCGCGCTGGTCGCCTCGCTCCTCGCAGCCTGGGGCATCTTCGCCGTCGCCGAGAAGCTGTACGGCGCCCGGGTCGCCCTGTTCACCGTCGCCCTGTACGCGATCGTGCCGCACGCCCTGGTCCAGTCCATGGCCTACACCGAGCCGGTCTTCACCGCCCTGGCCGCCTGGGCCCTGTACGCGGTCCTCACCCGTGCCTGGCTCACCGCCGGCACCCTCGCGCTCCTCGCCGGAGCAACCCGCCCCTCCGGCCTCGCCGTCATCGCCGCCGTCACACTCGGCGCGGCCTGGCACCTGCTCCCCGCGCGCAGACGTACGACCCCGCAGCTCCCCGCTCGCGGAAGGCGCGCGGCACGGCGGCCCACCGCACGGCTGTACGGCGCGATAGCCCTGGCCCCGCTGGGGTGGATCGCGTTCTTCGTCTGGGTCGGGCGCCGTATGGGGCGCTGGGACGGCTACTTCGTGGAGCAGCAGCGCTGGGGTTCCACGTTCGACGGCGGCGCCTTCACCGTGCAACGGCTCAGCGACCTTTTCACCCGCCCGCAGCTTTCCCTGGACGACGTCGTGGTCGCCGCCACCGTCGTCACCGCCGTCATCCTGCTCGGCGCTCTGGCACTGCGCCGCCCGCCGGCGGCGGTGTGGATCTACACCGCCGTCCTGGTCCTGATCGTCGTCGGCGGCGCGGGCTTCTTCCAGTCCAAGGCCCGTTTCCTCCTCCCCGCCTTCCCGCTCCTCTTCCCCCTCGCCATGGCCCTCGCCCGCGCGCGCGCCACCACCGTCTACGCAGTCCTCACCGGCACCGCGCTCGTCTCCGCCTGCTACAGCGGCTACCTCACCATGGTGTGGACCCACTCGCCGTAAGGGCCGGGCGGGCGGACCTGAATTCCCGGAGAGCGCCCCACGGGACGGGCCCGCGCGGAGGCCGCGGAGCGGTCGTTCCGCGGCTTCGTGGCGGGGAATTCCCGCTACGCCACGACCCCCCGATAGGGGGCCCAATTCCCCGGGCTAGGGGTGGTTTAGGGGAATGACTGCGCCCGGCGGGCGTGAGTAATGTTCGCCGTAATTCGGTAAACGGAAAAGGGTGCAGAAGTGGCTAACTTTGACCAGGAATTGAGTCTGCCGGCCTGGCCGCAGTACGGCGACGAGGAGCGCGAGGGACTCATCCGCGCCCTGGAGCAGGGCCAGTGGTGGCGCATGGGCGGCAGCGAGGTCGACACCTTCGAGGCCGAGTTCGCCGAGTACCACGGCGCGCCCTACGCCCTCGCGGTGACCACCGGCACACACGCGCTGGAGCTGGCCCTCGAAGTGATGGGGATCAAGCCGGGCGACGAGGTCATCGTCCCCGCCTTCACCTTCATCTCCTCCTCGCAGGCCGTGCAGCGCTTCGGCGCGGTCGCCGTTCCGGTCGACGTCGACCTCGACACCTACAACATCGACCCGGCCGCCGCTGCCGCCGCCGTCACCGACCGGACCCGGGCGATCATGCCCGTCCACATGGCGGGCGTCGTCGCCGACATGGACGCCCTCGGCAAGATCGCCGCCGACGCGGGCATCCAGCTGGTCCAGGACGCCGCGCACGCGCACGGCGCCAGCTGGAAGGGCAGCCGGATCGGCGAGCTCGGCTCGATCGCCGCCATGAGCTTCCAGAACGGCAAGCTCATGACCGCGGGCGAGGGCGGCGCCGTGCTCTTCCCCGACCGCGAGTCCTACGAGCTCGGATTCCTGCGGCACAGCTGCGGCCGCCCGCGCGGTGACCGCACGTACCGCCACGCCACCTCCGGCTCCAACTTCCGGATGAACGAGTTCTCGGCGAGCGTGCTCCGCGCCCAGCTGAGCCGTCTCGACGCGCAGATCGACACCCGCGAGGAGCGCTGGCCGCTGCTGTCCCGGCTGCTCGCCGAGGCCGGTGTGGTGCCCCAGGGCGACGACGAGCGCGTCGACCGCCACCCGCACTACATGGCGATGTTCCGGGTCCCCGGGATCACCGAGGACCAGCGCAACGCGCTCGTCGACGACCTGATCGCCCTCGGTCTGCCCGCCTTCGCCTCGTTCCGCGCGATCTATCGCACCAACGCGTTCTGGGAGCACTCGGCCCCCCGCGAGACGGTGGAGCAGATAGCCGCCCGCTGCCCCAACAGCGAGCTGATCAACGCGGAGAGCATCTGGCTCCACCACCGCACCCTGCTGGGCACCGAGGAACAGATGCACCAGGTGGCCGAGCGCGTCGCCGCCGCCGTGGCCGCCCGGTGAGCGAGTCCGCCCCGCCGATACCGGTGGCCGTCGTCGGCCTCGGCTGGGCGGCCAGGGAGATCTGGCTGCCCCGGCTGCGACGGCACCCCCGCTTCACCGTCGCCGCGGTCGTCGACCCGGTGGCCGAGGCCCGCGCCCGGGTCGCCGAACTGGCCCCGGGCGCCCGCGCCGTGGCCTCCATCGAGGACATCGACCCGGCCGAGGCACGCCTCGTGGTCGTCGCCGTGCCCAACCACCTGCACGCCGCCATCGGCGTCGGCCTGCTGGAGCGCGGGCACACCGTCTTCATCGAGAAGCCGGTCTGCCTCAGCTCCGAGGAGGCGCACCGGCTTGTCGAGGCCGAGGCCGCCGGGGACGGGGTGCTGCTCGCCGGCAGCGCGGCCCGTGAACGCGCCGACGTACGGGCCCTGTACGAGGCCGTGCGCGGTCTCGGCGCCATCCGGCACATCGACGCCTCCTGGGTCCGCTCGCGCGGAGTGCCCGGCGCGGGCGGCTGGTTCACCAACGGCGAGCTCGCGGGCGGGGGAGCCCTGCTGGACCTCGGCTGGCACCTGCTCGACGTGGTGGGCCCCTTGACGGGCGACGCCGAGGCCGAGCAGGTCGTCGGCGCCGTGTCGGCGGACTTCCTCGCGGACGCCCGGGCGGCGGCCGGGTGGCGCGGGGACACCGGGACCGGCCGGGCGGCCGGCGTGGACGTCGAGGACACCGCCCGCGGCTTCCTGGTGTACGACAACCGGATCTCCCTCGCGCTGCGCGCGAGCTGGGCCTCGCACGAGGAGTTCGACACCACCACGGTCACCGTCGAGGGCACGGCCGGAACCGCCACGCTGCGCTGCACCTTCGGCTTCAGCCCCCGCCGCTCCGGCGGCTCTCGGCTCCTGCTCACCCGGTCCGGCGAGACCACCGCGGTGCCGTTCGCCGAGGAAACCATCGGTACCGAGTACGACCGCCAGCTCGACGACATCGCGGACCGGCTCGCCGCCCCCGACAGCAAGGGCCGGGCGGCCCGGGAGGCCCGGCGCACCGTCGGTGTGATCGAGCGTCTCTACCGCTCGGCGGGCTCGCCGCGCCACAGCGCGGAACCCGCCGCCGCGACGCGGGTCACGCGGTGACACCGCACCCGACCCGTACCGGCACAGCCACAGCTCAGGAGTTCTGATGAAGATCGACATCGCTTCACTGGCACGCGAAGGCCGGCCGACCGCCGTCGTCTTCGACCTGGACGGCGTGCTCGTCGACAGCTTCGACGTGATGCGCGAGGCGTTCCGTATCGCCTACCGGGAAGTCGTCGGCGACGGTCCGGCCCCGTTCGAGGAGTACAGCCGTCACCTCGGCCGGTACTTCCCGGACATCATGCGGACCATGGGCCTGCCCCTGGCCATGCAGGAGCCCTTCGTGAGGGAGAGCTACCGCCTGGAGGGGAAGGTCCGTCTCTTCGACGGCGTCCGGGAGCTGCTCGCGGAGCTGACCGCGGGAGGCGTCCGCCTCGCCGTGGCCACCGGCAAGAGCGGCGACCGGGCCCGTTCGCTGCTGCGGCGGCTGGAGGTGATCGACCACTTCGAGTACGTCATCGGCGGCGACGAGGCGCCCCGCGCCAAGCCCGCGCCGGACATGGTGCTCAAGGCGCTGCGCCTGCTCGGCGTGGGCCCGCACGAGGCCGTGATGGTCGGTGACGCGGTGACGGATCTGATCAGCGCCCGGGGCGCCGGTGTCTCGGCCGTCGCCGCGCTGTGGGGGGAGACCGAGGAGAAGGAGCTGCTCGCCATGCTGCCCGACGCGGTGCTGCGCGAGCCGGCCGAACTGCTCGACCTGGTCCACGTGCGCGTCCCCCTCTGAGCCCCACGGGGAAGGGCCCGGAACGCTTCGGCGTTCCGGGCCCTTCCCCGTTTCCCCGGGGGTTACGCCGCCACCGGGGCTTCACCCAGCACCAGCTGGTACGCGGTCGGCGCGTCGCGGTGGTCCGGGCCGGTCAGCGCGGAGCGCAGCGCGCGGGCGGCCGAGGCCGCGGGCTCGAGGCCGATACCCAGGCGGGTGTGGACCTCGTGGGCGTGGTCGAACAGCTCGTAGTTGAGGGTCGGGGTGGTCCGCACGGTGTGCCGCAGGTCCTGCGCGTACCGGGCCCACACCGGACGCAGCGCCGCGTCGCGGGCGGTGGAGGCGGTGGTCTCGAAGAGCGCCTGCGCCTCCTTGCCCGCCCGCTTGTGCAGGTCGCGGCGGGCCGTGGGAGCCAGGGTGCGGCTCCAGTGCTGCCAGCCGAGGAAGAGGAAGGGCAGCCGGTCCCGCTCGGGCAGCAGCTCGGTGAGCAGCCGCAGGTGCAGGGAGGCGACGGAGAACTCGTCGGCGGGGGCGAGCCGCTCGCCGCCGAGCAGGCCGAGGGCCAGATCGCCGGTCAGGATCGTCAGCGCCGAGGGGCCCGCGGCAGCGCGCTCGGGAGTGCGGGCCACGTCGACGGCGAGGCCGAGCCGCGCCGAATCGCGGGTGAGCCGCCGCTCCAGAGCGTCGACGGCCTCGGGCACGGCCTCGAAACGCACCTCGATGCCGGCGGGCTGCTGCCCGGCGGCATCGACGTGGTGGAACCGCCACCGGCCCGAGCGGTCGACGGCGCGCAGTTGCTCCACGAGGCCGGGAACGAGGTCGGAGACGAACAGGCCGACCGGGTCGCCGGCCGCGCGGTGGCCCGTCGCGGGCAGCGGACGGATGGACAACGAATGATGCGTCATCGCGGGAATTCCTCGCGCTTCTGGGGGCGGAATGAGGGAATGGCTCGTCACCGACCCTAGGCTTCGTTGTCCGCCCCCCGACACCCTTGGAATCCCCTTATTCCGAAGGTGAATCCCCCCGGTCCGGAACGAGCCGGAAGAATTCCCGGTACGCGTCGAGCTGGTGGTCCAGCATGTGCGTTCCCGGGTGGGCGGGGCGGCCCAGGAGCGCCGCCCGCTCCAGGAGGGCGGTGCGCGGAGGCTTCATGATGATGTCGGCGACCACGGCGCCGGCCGGCAGCCCGCCCGGCTCGAACGGCAACGGATCGTCCGGCCGCATGCCCAGCGGGGTCGCGTTCACCGCCAGGTCGGCGTCGGCCAGCCGGGGCGCCGCCGTGGCCGCGGTCCGGCCGGGCCAGTGCGCTTCGAGCCGGGCCAGGAGCGCGTCCACGCGCGCGGTGTCGGGGTCGGCGACGGACAGGCGCGCGGCCCCGGCGGCGAGCAGGGCCGCCGCGATCGCGCTGCCCGCGCCGCCGGCGCCCACCAGGGCGACGTGCCGGTCCGCCGGGTCATGGCCCGCCGCCCGCAGCCCGCCGACGAAACCGGTGCCGTCGAAGTTCTCCGCGTACCAGGTGCCGTCCGGTTCACGGCGCATCGCGTTGGTGCTGCCCGCGACCGCCGCGGCGGTGCTCACCCGGTCGGCGAGCGCCAGGGCGGCGGCCTTGTGCGGCACGGTGAAGAGCATCCCGTCGAGGTTGCCGATCGCCTGAAGGCCCCGGACAATTCGGGTCAGATCCTCGGCGGTGGCCCGCACCGGCACCAGGACCGCGTCGGTGCCCAGCCGGGCGAAGAGCGCGTTGAGCAGAGCGGGGGCGCGGACCTGGGCCACCGGGTCGCCGAGGACGGCGTAGAGCCGGGTGGTCCCGGAGACGGCGGGGACGCTCACCGGGCCGCACGTGTGGGCCGTGGTCATGTCGACAGCAACTCACCGACCGTGAGGGCCAGTTCGATGGACTGGCGGGTGTTCAGGCGCGGGTCGCAGAGGGTCTCGTAGCGGGCCACGAGGTCGTCGTCGGAGAGCTCCTGGAGGCCGCCGAGGCATTCGGTGACGTCCTCGCCGCTCGACTCGACGTGCAGCCCGCCCGGCCAGGTGCCCAGCTCCCGGTGGACCTCGAAGAAGCCGCGCACCTCGTCGAGGATGTGGTCGAGCCGCCGGGTCTTGTAACCGCTGGGCGACTCGTGGGTGTTGCCGTGCATGGGGTCGCACTGCCAGACCACCGGATGGCCCTCGGCCGTGATCCGCTCCACGATCGGCGGCAGCGCCTCGCGGATTCTGCCGTGCCCCATCCGGGTGATGAAGGTGAGGCGGCCGGGGGTGCGGTCCGGGTCGAGGCGGCGCGCGTACTCCACGGCCTCGTCCGGGGTGACGCCGGGGCCGATCTTGACGCCGACCGGGTTGTCGATCAGCTCGGCCAGCGCGATGTGGGCGTGGTCGAGCTGCCGGGTGCGCTCGCCGATCCACAGGAAGTGGCCGGAGCCGCCGTAGAGCCCCGGGGTGCGGCTGCCCGGCGGCCGCTCGCGCAGCAGCGCCTGCTCGTAGGGGAGGACCAGGGCTTCGTGGCTGACGAAGAGCTCATGGCCGTCGTGGGCCGAGCCCCGGACGACGCTCATCGCGGCGGACGCGTGAGCGTGGGCCCGTACCAGCCGCTCGGGGTCGGGGACGCGGGCGGCCAGCTCCGGCTCGAAGGAGTTGACCATGTCGCCCCGGTAGGCGGGGAGTCCGAGCGCGTCGGTGTCCGAGGAGCGCGGTTTGGCGTACTGCCCCGCCATCCGGCCGACCAGCACCACGGGCGTGCCCGCCGTGCGGGTCAGGGCCGCGCCCATCGTCACCAGACAGCGTACGGTGGCCCGCAGCCGGGCTTCGGTGCTCGCCGCGAAGCTCTCCGCGCAGTCCCCGCCCTGGAGCAGGAACGCCTCGCCGCGCGAGACCGCCGCGAGGCGCTCGCGCAGCCGGTCGACCTCCGCGGGGGCGACGATCGCCGGCGCCTCGCGCAGCCGCTCGACCACGGCTGCCACGTGCTCCTGATCCGGCCAGCCCGGCTGTTGCAGCGCGGGCTTGGCGAGCGCTTCGGCGAGGGCCGGCCGGCGCCCGCCCTGTGCGGGCCCGAAGGGGCCCGGCCCGGCAAGGGCCGTCGTAGTGGCGGTCACGCCGACTCCCAGTGGTTCCTCGATGTCCGACTCAACCTGACAGTCAGATTGTCCGCGGCGGCGACGGCCGCGAGGTACCCCACTTCGCCCCCTAACCACCTTCCGGACGGCCGGGTATGGGGGCGCCGCGGGGCAGGGTGGGACCATGACACGCACCATGACATCCGACGAAGCCCAGAACTGGATACGCCCCTTCGGCCCCGGGGACACGGTCGAGGGCTCCGCCCCGAGGCTGGTATGCCTGCCGCACGCCGGCGGCTCCGCCAGCTTCTACCGGCCACTCGCCGAGGCGTTGGGGCAGCGCGTGCCCACCCTCGGGGTGCAGTACCCCGGCCGCCAGGACCGCTATCGGGAGCCGGTGATCAGCGATCTCAGGGAGCTGGCCGGGGAGGTCTTCGCGGCGCTGCGGACGCTGGGGCCGGGGCCGCTGGCGCTCTTCGGGCACAGCATGGGCGCCGTCGTGGGGTACGAGGTGGCGCTGCTGATGCGGCGCGCCGGGGTGCCCGGACCGGTGCGGCTGTTCGCCTCCGGGCGCCGGGCCCCGTCCCGCTACCGCTTCGAGAACGTCTGGCGGCGCGACGACGCCGGGATCGGGGCGGAGCTGCGGCGGCTGGCCGGCACGCACGCCGAACTGCTCGCCGACCCCGAGGTGGTGGAGCTCGTCCTGCCCGCCGTACGCGGCGACTACCGGGCCATCGAGACCTACCGGCACGACCCCGCCGAGCGGCTGGCCTGCCCGCTGTCGGTGCTCACCGGCGACGCCGACCCGATGGTGAGCGCGGACGAGGCCCAGGACTGGCGCGGACACACCGAGGGCCCGTTCTCCGTGCGGACCTTCACCGGCGGGCACTTCTACCTGCTCGACCACATCGAGTCGATCGCGGGCGCCGTCGAGGCGGACCTGGCCGCGGACCGGGTGGTCGGCGCGGTCTGAGCGATACGCCGGACGCCCGTCGTCCGGGGCCGTGCGGGCCCCGGACGACGGGCGGTTCAGCTCGCGGCCTCCAGGTGCCAGCTGAGGTCCGACGGCAGCTGCTTGCGGTGCTTGATGTTCAGCTTCCGGTAGACCCGGGTCAGATGCTGCTCGACCGTGCTCGGGGTGACGTAGATCTTGGCCGCGATCTCCCGGTTGGTGTACCCCATCGCCGCGAGCGCCGCCACCCGCCGCTCGGAGTCGGTGAGGGCCGCGAGGTGGTCGGTGCCGCCGGAGTCGGCCACCACCTCCACCAGCTCGCGGCTGACCGACAGCAGCTCCCGTACGAGCGGCTCGGCCTCGCACATCCTGGCCATGTGCAGCGCGCGCCGGTGCAGCATACGGGCGCGGCGGTTGTCGTCGAGGCGGTGGTAGGCGTCGCTCAGATCGGCCAGGGTGCGGGCCTGCTCGTAACGGTCGCCGCAGCTCTCCATCAACTCCAGTACTTCCAACAGAAGTTGCGGGCGGCGTGGGGCGGGGCTCACCGCGGCCATCAGCCGCAGGGCGAGCGCGCGGTTGCGGGCGCCGCGGTCGCCGGTGCGGGCCAGCAGGTCGCTGACGAGCTGCCGTGTCTGGTCGTGATTGCCCAGGCCCAGCCACGCCTCGGCCGCGCCCGCCGCCCACGGGACGATCCCGACCGGGTCGAGGCCCCAGCCCCGGACGAGATCGCCGCAGGAGAGGAAGTCGGCCAGTGCCACATGGTAATGACGGGTCATCAGATAGAGCTGGCCGCGCCCGTACAGATAGTGCAGCCCGTACCGGGTGCGGAACATCGCGTCCGGCACCGGCTGCGCCAGCACCTCCGCGGCCTCGTCGAACCGGCCCAGCCGCGCGTACGCCTGGAGGAGGTTGCCCAGCGGCAGCCCCGCCGCGACGCCCCAGGCCCGTACGTTCAGCTCCTCAAGGGCTGCGGTGCACGCCTCCACCGTGCCGGTCAGATCGCCGCGGCGCAGCGCGACCTCGGACTGCACGGCGAGGACGACGGCCCGCCACGGCAGGGTGCGGCCGCCCTTCTCGCGCTCGAAGAGCCGCTCGCACCACTCCATGACGCTGTCGAGCTGGTTCGCCGCGGTGAGGGTGGAGAAGGAGAGCAGCGCCGCCTCGTCCACCCAGCAGGTGTGCTGGCCCAGATGGAGGTCGCGCAGGGTCTCCTTCGCCCGGGAGACCGCCTTCGCCGACTGCCCCCGCGAGAGCAGCCCGGAGAGCGCGGCGGTGGACTGGAGCCAGGGGTCGGCCAGCGGTGACAGCAGGTGGACGTTGCCGTCTGGGCCGCCGGACGGCGGTCCGACGCGCCGGGCCAGCGTCGGGTGGGTGATCGCCAGCCACTGCTCGAGGCCGCGCAGTTCGGCCGCGGCCTCGCTGTCCTGGTCGGCCTGCGAGCGCAGCAGGTCCAGCAGCTCCACCGCCTCGTCGGTCCGGCCGTGCCACAGCAGATGGCGTACGAGGTTGAGGCCCTCGCGCCGCTGGAGGTGCCCGGCCCGCAGCGCCGCCGTCAGCTGGGGGATGTGCCGCCCGGTCGAGGCCGGGGACATCGTCCACTCGGCGTGCGCCAGCCGGGCGCGGGTCATGGCGGCGACGGCCGGGTCGGTGGCGCCCTCCAGGGCCAGTTCGAGGTAGCGGGCGGCGCGCTGGAGGTCGTGGGCGCGCAGCGACTGCTCCGCGGCCTCCTGGAGGAGCGGCGTCGCCCACGGCGGCGGCGGGGTGCCGGCCTCCAGCAGATGGCCGGCCATCGCCGGCAACGGCGCGCCACAGTCGCCGAGCAGCTCGGCCGCCCGCCGGTGCAGCGCCGCCCGGTGCCCGGCGGGGATCTCGTCGAGGACGGCGGCGCGGGCGGAGTCGCGGCGGAAGCCCCCCGTCCCGTCCAGTACGCCGGCGTCCCGCAACTGGGCCACGATCTGCTCCTCGGCCTTGGGCGCCAGATCGATCAGACGGCCCGGCGCCACCCACTCGGCGCTCTCGTCGAGCAGCGCGCGGGCGCGGGCGACCTCGAGCACCCGCGGTCCGCCCCGCTGGAGGTAGCTGAGGACCGCGAGTTCGTAGCGGCCCGAGCCGTCCCGCGAGGCGAACCGGTCCTCGACGAGGGCTTCGAGGAGCAGCGGGTTGCCGCCGGTCTCCTCGTGCAGGCGCTGGGCGTGCCGGTCGCCGGTGGCGGTGCCGACCCGCAGCGCGAGGAACTCCCGTACGCCCTCGGCGGAGAGCGGGGCGAGGGGGATCCGGTGCAGATGGGGCTGGCGGTGGAGTTCGGTGACGAACGGCGACGGCACGCCCGTGCGCTGCCCCTCGTCGGTGAGGACGATCATGATGCGGCCGGTCAGGCTGCGCCGGACCAGCTGGATGAGGAAGCAGAGGGAGGGGATGTCGGCGTGCTCGATGTCGTCGACGGTGACCACCAGCAGCCGGTCGGCCGCGACCTCGTTCAGCCGCAGGACGATGTGGTGGTGGACGGCGAGCAGCTCCTCGGGCGCGGCGTCGGCGCTGAAGCCGACGGCGTGCCGGGCGGCCTGGGCGAGCAGTTCCTTGATCTCCTCGGGGTGGCGGCCGGGCAGCGGCGCGCCGTGCAGGAGCTGGCGGACCACGCCCAGCGGCAGAGTGCTCTCGTCGGGCACACAGGAGGCGCTGAGGACCAGCGCTCCCTCGCCGAGCTGCTGCTCGACGAAGGCCTGGAGCACCGAGGTGCGGCCGGTGGCGGGCGGGCCGGAGATCAGGGCGACCTGCCCCTGCCTCCCGCTGGAGCGGGCGGCCAGTTCTCCGAGCTGGGCGAGGTGTTCTCGCCGCTCCACTAGATGCATTACTTTCCCCCATTGATATCCGTCGCCCTGCCGTTTTGTGCTAGCGGGCTGGAAACGATCGAAAACATAACACCGCCCGGCCATGGGTCGGTGAGGTTCGGCCCATGCCCCGGCAATGCCGATCGGGGGAGGAGAAGCGTGTTTACCGGTCGGTCGACCGGTTTTCGAAGGGGTCGGGCGCCCCGTCCCGCAGATCCCGACAGAATGCTGGGTTCCGCCTCCGATAATCCGACTGAAGTGCCGGTTTTTACCGTTGATCTGCCGGTTCGTCGAAGGTAAGTGCTTATTACATTCAATTCGGCGGCGCCGGTGCCCCCGCATTACCGCCGCATGGGCACACGGGTGGAGGGCTCCTCCAGCGAGCATTCCGCAATGGTGCAGCCCTCCCGGGAAGACAGCGGATCCTCATGCGGAATAGCCTGATCCGGAAATTCCGCGCCCGAATCGCCATGCCATGCGGCGGCCCGTCGATATTTGGTGACCCGTGCCGTACGCGGCAGTTGTACGTACGCCACGCAGCGCACCAGGGGAGTACGGAAGGCGTACTCCATCTGGTCACCCGCGGCGAGCGCGGCGGGCACCCGGCGCAGCAGGCCCGCCTGTTCGAGATGGCGCAGGCAGTGCGCCGACTCGTCGTGGTTCCGCCCGCCCACGGCCGCGACCGCCGCCGCCGTGACCCGCGTGCCGAGCGCGGCGGCGTCCTGGAGCACCGCCCGGTCGTGGTCCGGCAGGGTGTCGAGCCGGGTGGCGATGATGCTGTACACGGACTGCGGCACCGGGAGCCCGGTGGCATCCGGGAGGTGGTCGGCCTGGCTCAGGGTGCGGGCGGACAGCTCCCAGGAAAGCGGTGTGCCGTCACGCAGCGCCTCGGCGTACTCGACGGCGAAGCGCGGATTGCCGTCGATCCGCGCCATGAGCGCGGCCCGTGAGGGCAGGCCCACCCGGGTGTGCAGCCCGGCGCCGTTGCGCAGCGGCGGCATGGACAGGACCGCGTCGAACAGCTCCGCCGCGGCGTCCTCGGGCAGCGGCTCCAGGAACAGCGTGGACAGCTCCGGCCGCCCCTGCCCCCAGCGCGGGCGGCGCCGGAGCAGCTCGGGGCGGGCGGTCGCGACGATCAGCACCGGGACGGAGCCGGGCGAGGCCAGATCGTCGAGCAGGTCGAGCACCGCGTCGTCGGCCAGGTGGAGGTCGTCGACGATCACGGTCAGCGGCGCGTCCGTTGCCAGCTCTTCGAGGAACCGCCGCCAGGCGGGGAGTGCCTGGGTCTCTTCCTGTTGGACGTCACCGTCCGGCCGGGGCAGGGCCAGCGGAGCGAGCCGGGACATCAGCCAGTCGGCCGTCCGGGCGGTGCCGGCGAGCCCCCGCACGGCCCGGTCGAGCTTCTCCTGGGCGACCTCGGGCGGATCGTCCGGGCCGATCCCGGCGTACGAGGCGAGCAGGCCGCCCAGCAGCCCCGGCCGGGCGGCCTCGCGGAAGGGGGGGACCCGGCCGACGAGACGGCGCACCCGCTCCTCGCCCGTGCCCGCCGCCGCGGCGAACTCGGCGGCCAGCCTGCTGCGTCCGCTGCCGGGCGGACCGACCACGGTCACCAGATGGGGCCTGCCGCCGGTGCGCACCGCGTCGAGCCGTCCGCGCAGCGCCCCGAGTTCCTCGCCGCGGCCCATGAACGGCGCGGGGCCGGTGGGCGCGGGGCCGCTGGGCAGCAGACCGGTCACCAGCCAGCCGCCGAGCTGGTCGACGGCCGGGGAGTGCACCACCGCGCACTGGCCCGCCCGTGCCGTGGTGTCGCAGACCCGGATGGTGCCCGGGCGGACGAAGTCCAGGAGCTGCTGGCAGCGGTCGAGGACCCCGCCGGTCAGGTCGATCCGCCGGTCGCCGCCGCAGTGCCGGGAGAGCAGCGCCTCGCCGGTCGTCACGGCCGCGGAGACCTCCATCCGTGTGATCACCCCGTTCGGCGCGTGGTCGCCGAGCCGGCGCTGCACGGCCAGGGCGGCGCGCATGGCCCGCTCGGCGATGTCCTCCTGGCTCCTGGGCACCCCGAACGCGGCCTGCCACATCGACCCGATGACCCCGGTGACCACCCCGCCGTGCCGGCGCACCTCGTCCCGGACCGCGGCGCCCGCGAGCCGCAGCCCCTCGGCGACGCACTCCGGGTCGTGGTGCTGGGCGTGCGGGTCGAAGTGGGCGCGGACCATCAGCACGCTGACCAGCTTCCACTCGACGCTCACCGGGGGCGTGTCGTACCCCGGCTCGCGCTCGCCGCGGTCCGCGGCCCACGGTGCGGCGGGTGTGTCCCCGGAGGGGGGCAGCAGGGAGGCGTCGTGGTTGAGGATCGACTGCTCCAGGTCGCGCAGCGCGCGGCCGGGATCCAGGCCCAACTCCCGGGCCAGGGTGTCCCGGGTGCGGCGGTAGGCGCTGAGTGCCTCGGCGTGCCGGCCGCACCGGTAGAGCGCGAGCATCAGCTGCCCGCACAGCCGCTCACGGGCCGGGTTCGCCTCGTACTCCGCGAGCAGCTCGGCGACGAGTTCGTGGTGGGAGCCGGCGGCCAGTTCGGCCTCGACGCAGTCCTCCAGGACGTCGAGGCGGGCGCTGCGGACGAGTCCCGTCTCCGGCCAGTCGACGCCGGCCTCGACGAGGTCGGCGAGGACCGGACCGCGCCAGAGCCCGAGCGCCTCCCGCAGCAGGGCGATGGCCGGTTCCCGGGCCCCGGCGGCCATCTCCGCCCGCCCCTGCTCCACCAGCGCCTGGTGGCGGTACCAGTCGATGTCCTGCTCGGGCACGCGCAGCACGTATCCGTGCGCCCGGGTCTCCAGGGCCACCGAGGTGTCCGTGGCCGAGTGCAGGGCCCGGCGCAGACCGGCCACCACGTTCTGCAGCCCCTTGCGGGCGGTCGGCGGGACGTCGTCGCCCCACAGGGCGGTCAGCAGGCGGCTGGTGGCCACCGTGCTGTTGGCGTGCAGCAGCAGGATCCCCAGCGCGGCCCGCTGTTTGAGGCCGCGGATCAGCACCGTCTGCCCCTGGTGGACCACGGTGAGCGGTCCGAGGAGGTTGAACTGCATGCGCACGGCCCTCAATTCACGACGGGGAAGTGGGGAGTGGGGGAGCGGGGGTAGGGGAAGGGGTTCGGCCGCGGAGCGGCACCGGCATTCTTCGTAGCTCGTTTTGCCTGGTCAAGCCGGGTTACTGGGGTGTGGGCCCGGTGGGAGACGAGGACGGGACACTCAGCGTGAGGACAGGTCTGGACCAGACCTGGGAAAAGGGGAGCACCCCTCCACCGGATGTTGACAGAGTGTCAACTTTTATGAAGTGGATCACAGTGCCGGGCGATTGGCGCTCCATGACCATGGAATGGGTGGCTCCGTTCCGTGACGGCCTAGGCTCCCGGCTGTGATCGAAAACCCGACAGACCGTGCGTACCTGGGCATCGACGTGGGCGGCACCAAGGTCGCCCTGCGCCTGGAAGGGGCCGGCCGGGCCCCCGTGCAGGACTCCTTCCCCTGGCACCCCGGCGCCTCCGTCGCCGACGACATGGCGGTGCTCTACCGGCATGTCCAGGAGTTCCTCGCCCGGGAGCGCGAACCCGTCGCCGCCGCGGGCGTCGCCGTACCCGTGACGCTCGACGAGCGACAGCACGTCACCGCGTGGCCCAACAGGCCGTCCTGGCAGGGTCTCGACCTCGGGGCGCGGCTGCGCGCCCTGCTGCCCGGCGCGCGCGTGGAGATCGGGGACGACGGCGACCTGGCCGCGCTCGCCGAGGCCGCGCACTCGGGCAGCCGCGACCTGGTCTACCTCGGCGTCGGCACCGGCATCGGCGGCGGCCTGGTGCTGGACGGGCGGCCCTGTCCGGGACCGGCCCGGGGATCGAGCGAACTCGGCCACATGGTCGTCGACCGGTCCGGGCCGCTGTGCGACTGCGGCCGGCGCGGCTGCCTCCAGGCCCTGGCCTCCGGCCCGGCCACGCTGCGCAGGGCGGCCCGGCTGCGCGGCCTGGCGGTGGAGTTCGCCGAGCTGCGGACGGCTGTCGAGGCGGACGAACCCTGGGCGCGGGAGACGCTCGCCGGAACCGGCGAGGCGCTGGCGCTGGCGGTCGTCTCGCTCGGCGAGGCGCTGCACACCGGCACCGCGGTGATCGGCGGCGGGTTTGCCGCGGCGATCCCCGCGGTGGTCGAGGAGACCGCCCGGTCCGTGGCCGCGTTGGTCCGGCCCGGGGTCCGCCCGCCGCGCGTGGTGGCGGCCGGCCTCGGCGGCCTCTCCTCGCTCCACGGCGCATTGCTGCTGGCCCGGCAGGGCTGACCCCCCCACCGGGCCGGCGGTCCCGGACGCGGTCAGTGCGGGACCTTGGCGAGCAGCGCCCGGGCCGCGAGGCGGTAGCCGTAGGCCCCGAGCCCGACGATGATCCCGGACGCCAGCGGGGCGATCACCGACTCGTGCCGGAACGACTCGCGCGCCCACACGTTGGACAGATGCACCTCCATCCACGGCCGCGGGTAGCTGGCGAGCGCGTCCCGCAGCGGCCAGCCCGTGATCATCAGGGCGCCCGGGTTCACGATCGCGCCCACGGTGTCGCAGGAGTCGTGGATACGGCCGATGAGCTCGCCCTCGATGTCGCTCTGGAACGAGGTCACCGTCCAGCCGCGTTCGGCGACCTCCTCGGCCACCGCCTTCTCGATGTCGGCGAGCGTGTCGGTACCGTAGATCTCCGGCTCGCGCCGGCCCAGGATGCCCAGGTTCGGTCCGTTGAGCAGCAGCAGTTCAGGCATGGTCGGCCCTTTCGCCGGTCGGGGGAATACGGGGGGCCCGGTCCATCGCGGCCAGCGTCTCGGCGACCACGTGCCGGGGAACATCGGGGACGAGCTCGGCTCCGCCGGGCCCGTCGAGGACGAACGTCAGGCCGTGCGTGGCCTTCTTGTCGAGCGCCATCAGGGCGACCAGCGCGTCCACGTCGACCTCGGAAGGCAGCGCGGTCGGCAGCCCGAAGTGGCTTACCACGTCCAGGTGTTCGGCGACCCGGCTCGCGGGGATCCGGCCGAGCGCCCCGGCCAGCCGGCCCGCGAAGACCGTGCCGATGGCCACCGACTCGCCGTGCGAGAGTGCGAAGTCCGTCGCCCGCTCCAGCGCGTGGCCCAGTGTGTGGCCGTAGTTGAGCAGATGGCGGTGGCCGGTGTCCCGCTCGTCGAGGGCCACGATCTGCGCCTTGCGCGCCACACTGGCCGCGATCTGCTCGTGCAGCGGCAGCCCGCGCAGATCGCCCGCGCCGATGAAGAAGCAGCGGGCGATCTCGCCGTACCCGCCGATCAGTTCGCGCTCAGGCAGCGTGCTGAGATAGTCCGTGTCGCACAGGACGGCGCTCGGCTGCCAGTAGGTGCCCACCAGGTTCTTGCCCTGGGGCAGGTTGACCGCCGTCTTGCCGCCCACGCTGGCGTCCACCTGCGCGAGCAGCGACGTCGGCAGGTGCACCACGGGAACGCCGCGGTGGAACAGGGCCGCGGCCAGGCCCACCGAGTCCGTGGTGGTGCCGCCGCCGACGGACACCACCGCGTCCGACCGGGTCAGCCCGAACTCGGCGAACCGGCCGCACAGCCGCTCCACCGTGGCCAGCGTCTTGTCGTGTTCGCCGTCCTGGGCCGGCACGAACAGCGAGGGCACGCCGGGGTCCGGCACCCACTCCGGCGGCCGTGCGGAGACCACGACCACCCGCCGTGCCCCGGTGCGCGCCACCGCTTCGGGCAGCAGGTGCCGTACGCCCGGCCCGATGGTGACGTCGTACGAACGGTCCTCCAGGTCGACCGTGATGGTCCGGTGCGTACCGGTCGTCATATGAACCCTTTCCGGATGCGTGCGGGGACGCGTCGCCGTCCCCGTCCCACCTCCCGGATCCTCTGCCGGGAGGTGGGACGGAGCCCCGTCCCGGTGCCCAAGTCAGGGAGGCCATAGGGGGACGGACAGGGGGTGAGCGACGGGGCCGCGCGATGAGACTGACGGGACGCCGGGACCATTTGCGAACAAGAGATGTGGTGACCATGCTCCGAACCGACCTGATCCGGCCGCTACCGGAACGACTGCGCGCTCATGCCGAGCAGTACGGGGACAAGATCGCTTACCGCGACGCCCGCCGCGCGGTCTCCTACCGGGACCTGTACGTCCGGACCGGCCGGCTCGCCGGGCACCTCGCCGCCCACCGGCTCCAGCCGGGCGACCGCGCGGCCATCCTGCTCGGCAACCGCGTGGAGACCGTCGAGAGCTATCTGGCGATCACCCGGGCCAACGGGATCGGCGTCCCGCTCAACCCGCGCGCCACCGAGGCCGAACTGGCCTACCAGCTCGACGACAGCGGCGCCCGCGTCCTGCTCACCGACCACGCCCAGCACACCCGGCTGCGCGAAGTGCTGCGCGAGCGGCCCCAGGTGACCGTGGTCCTGGTCGGCGACGCGCCCGGCCGCGCCCCCGAGGGGACGCTCTCCTTCACGCGCCTGGTCACGGACGAGCCCGAGTTCCCGGCCCGCGACGACCTCGGCCTCGACGAGCCCGCCTGGATGCTCTACACCTCCGGGACCACCGGCCGGCCCAAGGGCGTGCTCTCCACCCAGCGCAACTGCCTGTGGTCGGTGGCCGCCGGCTACATCCCGGTCACCGGGCTCACCGCCGAGGACCGCGTGGTGTGGCCGCTGCCGCTCTTCCACAGCCTGGCCCACATCTTCTGCGTCCTCGCCGTCACCTCCGTCGGTGCCAGCGCCCGCATCGTCGACGGCTTCGAGGCCGACGACGTGCTGGGCGCCCTGACCGAGGAGTCCGCCACCTTCCTCGCCGGCGTGCCGACGATGTACCACTACCTGGTGCGCGCCGCCCGCAGGTCCGGCTTCACCGCCCCCGCACTGCGCATGTGCCTCGTCGGCGGCGCGGTCACCACGGCGGAGCTGCGCCGCTCCTTCGAGGAAGCGTTCGGCGCACCCCTCATCGATGCCTACGGCTCGACCGAGACCTGCGGCTCCATCACCATCAACTGGCCCACCGGCAAGCGGGTCGAGGGCTCCTGCGGCCTGCCCGTCCCCGGCCTCGGCGTGCGTCTGGTCGACCCGGAGACCGGCTTCGACGTACCCGACGGCGCCGAGGGCGAGGTGTGGGTGCGCGGCCCCAATGTGATGCTCGGCTACCACAACCGGCCCGAGGCCACCGCCGAAGTCATGCGCGACGGCTGGTACCGCACCGGCGACCTCGCCCGACGCGACGACGCCGGGTACTTCACGGTGACCGGCCGCATCAAGGAACTCATCATCCGCGGCGGCGAGAACATCCACCCCGGTGAGGTCGAGGAGGTCCTGCGGGGCCTGCCCGGCGTCGCCGACGTCGTGGTCGCCGCCAAGCCGCACGACGTCCTCGGCGAGGTGCCGGTCGCCTTCCTCGTGGCCGGCCCCGAGGGCTTCGACCCGCAGGCGCTGCTCGCCGAGTGCCGGGCGCGGCTGTCCTCGTACAAGGTCCCCGAGGAGCTGTACGAGATCGACAGCGTCCCGCGCACCGCCTCCGGCAAGATCACCCGCCATCGGCTGGCCGCCGCGCCCGCCCGGCTGCGGGCCGTCGGCACCGGCCACTTCGACTCCCTGCTGCGCCTCGACTGGTTCCCGCTGCCCCTCGCGGCACGGGACACGCCCGCGCCGCGCCGCTACGCCGTCGCGGGACCGGGCGCCCAGGCCCTCGCCGCGGCCCTCCCCGAGGACGCCGAGACGACCGTCCACACGGACCTGGACGCCGTACGGCGCGCGGTCGCGGGCGGCGCCCGGGTGCCCGAGGTCACCCTGCTCGCCGTCGCCGGCACCGCCGGTGGGCCCGGCGAGGACCCCGTCACGGCCGCCCACGCACTCGTCGCCCGGCTTCACGAGCAGACCGACGACTGGGCCGGCGACCCGCGCACCGCCGAGGGCCGCGTGACCGTGGTGACCCGCGGTGCCGTCGCCGTCTCCGCCGAGGATCCCGCCGTCGACCCCGTCCAGGCCGCCGTGTGGGGCTGGGCCGCGGGCGCCCGGGAGCGCCACGGCGACCGGCTCACCGTCGCCGACCTCGGCGCCGGTGCCGACACCTTCCTCGCCGCCGCTCTCGCCTCGGACGAGCCCCGCCTGGCCGTGCGGCCCTCCGTCGCGCTCCGGCCGCGTCTGACACGGGTGCCTGCGGGCGACAGCGACCCCGACGCCCCCCGCCCGGCCGGGCCGGTCCTGGTCACCGGCGCGCACACCGACGTCGCCGCCACCCTCACCCGCCACCTCGTCGCCGTCCACGGCGTGCGCGACCTCGTCCTGCTCAGCCCGCACGGCCGAGGCGACGAGCGGGCCGCCGCCCTCAAGGCCGCCCTCGCCGAGCGGGGCGCCAAGGTGCGCCTGCTCGCCGGGGACCCCGCCGACCGCCGCGCCCTCGTCAAGGTGTTCGGCTCGCTGACCACGTCCCCGGCGCAGGTCATCCACACCGCCGGCGCCGCCCCCGCCTCCCACGGCGGGCACCCCGACGCCGCCCTCCAGGGCGCCTGGAACCTGCACGAACTCACCCGCGGCACCGACATGTCCGCCTTCGTCCTGCTCACCTCCGCTGCCGCGGTCCTGGAGTCCGCCGACCGCGCCGCGGAGGCGACGCACGCCGCCTTCCTGGAGGGCCTCGCCCGGCTGCGCCACGCGCACGGCCTGCCCGCCCAGACCCTCGTCTGGGAGCCGGGCACCGCCCTGCCCGCCCAGACGGCGCTCGCCATGTGGGACGCGGCCCGCGGCACCGCCCAGCCGTACCTCGCGGTGCTCCGCGTCGACGCGGACGCGGCCCGCTCCGGCTCCGCGCCGGTCCTGCTGCGCGCGCTCATCGACACCGACGCGGGCACGGCGGCCCAGCACTCCGACGCCGCCGCGACCGTGCTGCGCGACCTGCTCGACCCGCTGCCCGACGCGGCCCGGCTGCACGCCCTGACCGAACTGGTCCGGGCCGAGGCGGCGCGGGTGCGCGGACTCGCGGGCGCGCCCGACGTCGCCGCCGACCGCGCCTTCAAGGACCTCGGCTTCAGCAGCCTCGACGCGGTCTCCCTGCGCGGCGCCCTCATCACCGCGACCGGCGTGCCGCTCGCGGTGACCGTCGCCTTCGACCACCCCACCCCCGTCTCGCTCGCCGCCTACCTCAAGGCCGAGCTGTGGCAGGAGCAGCCGGTGGCCGCGGCCGTCACCGAACCCGCCGCGGCCGTTGAGGACGACGCCATCGCGATCGTCGGCATGGCCTGCCGCCTCCCGGGCGGCGTGACCTCACCGGCCGACCTGTGGCGCCTGGTCGAGGACGGCGTCGACGCCATCAGCCCCTTCCCCGAGGACCGCGGCTGGGACCTGGGCGAGCTGTTCTCCGACGACCCCGCCGCCCGCGGCACCTCGTACGCGCGCGCCGGCGGATTCCTCTACGACGCGGGCGAGTTCGACGCCGAGCTCTTCGGTATCTCCCCGCGCGAGGCGCTCGCCATGGACCCGCAGCAGCGGCTGCTCCTGGAGACCTCCTGGGAGCTCCTCGAAGGCGCGGGCATCGCCCCCGACTCGCTCCGCGGCAAGGACGTGGGCGTCTTCGCCGGTCTGATGTACCACGACTACGCGTCCCATCTGCGCCGCGCCCCGCAGGACATCGAGGGCTACCTCGGCATCGGCGCCGCGGGCAGCGTCGCCACCGGCCGCATCTCCTACACCCTCGGTCTGCGCGGCCCCGCCGTCACCGTCGACACGGCCTGCTCCTCCTCGCTGGTGGCACTGCACCTGGCGGCCCGCGCGCTGCGCGAGGGCGAGGCGTCCATGGCCATGGCGGGCGGTGTCGCCGTGATGGCGAAGCCGTCGCCGTTCGTGGAGTTCTCCCGCCAGCAGGGCCTCGCGGCCGACGGCCGCAGCAAGGCGTTCGCGGACTCCGCCGACGGCACCAGCTGGTCCGAGGGCGTCGCCCTGGTCCTGCTCGAACGCCTTGAGGACGCGCGGCGCAACGGCCACCAGGTCCTCGCCGTGCTGCGCGGCTCCGCCGTCAACCAGGACGGCGCCTCCAACGGCCTCACCGCCCCCAGCGGCCCCGCCCAGGAGCGCGTGATCCGCCAGGCGCTCGCCCAGGCCCGGCTCACCCCCGCCGACGTCGACGCCGTCGAGGCGCACGGCACCGGCACCACCCTCGGCGACCCCATCGAGGCCGGCGCGGTACTCGCCACCTACGGCCGCGACCGGCCGGGCGACCGGCCGCTCTGGCTGGGCTCGCTCAAGTCGAACATCGGCCACACCCAGGCCGCCGCCGGCGTCGCCGGTGTCATCAAGACGGTCCTCGCGCTGCGTCACGGCGTCCTGCCCAAGACCCTCCACATCGACCGGCCTTCCACCAAGGTCGACTGGTCGCGCGGCGCCGTCGGACTGCTGGACGAGGCCCGGCCCTGGCCGGAGACCGGCCGTCCGCGCCGGGCCGCCGTGTCCTCCTTCGGCGTCAGTGGCACCAACGCCCACGTCATCCTGGAACAGGCCGAGGAGGAGGCACCCGCCACCGCCGGTACCGGGCCCGCCGCGCCGGGCCCGGTGGCCTGGCCGCTGTCGGCGAAGACCGCGCAGGCCCTCGCCGCCCAGGCGGCCCGGCTGGCCGACCACGCCGCCGCGCACCCGGACCAGTCGGCCGCCGACATCGCCCTCTCGCTGGTCACCGGCCGCGCCGCCCTCGACCACCGTGCCGTGCTCCTCGCCGAGGACCGGACGGCGGCCGTCGAGGCGGCCCACGCCCTGGCCGAGGGCCGCCCCAGCGCCGACGCCGTCACCGGCGCCGTCGCGGCGGGCCGTACCGCGTTCGTCTTCTCCGGGCAGGGCAGCCAGCGCCTGGGCATGGCCCGCGAACTCCACGCGGGCGAGCCCGCCTTCCGCGACGCGTTCGACGAGGTGTGCGCCGCCCTCGACCCCCACCTGACGGGCCGTCCGCTGCGCGAGGTGGTCTTCGGCGGCGACGCCGCACTGCTGGAGCGCACCGAGTACACCCAGCCCGCGCTCTTCGCCGTCGAGGTCGCGCTCTTCCGCCTCCTCGCGTCGCGCGGCGTCGAGCCCGCCCTGCTCTCCGGCCACTCCATCGGCGAACTCGCCGCCGCCCATGTCGCCGGGGTCTGGTCCCTCGACGACGCCGCACGGCTCGTCGCCGCGCGCGGCCGGCTGATGCAGGCGCTGCCCGCCGCCGGTGCCATGGTCGCGGTGCGGGCCACCGAGGAGGAGGTCACCGGGCTGCTCACCGACCGGGTGAGCCTCGCCGCCGTCAACGGCCCCCGGGCCGTGGTGGTCTCCGGTGCCGAGCCCGACGTCACGTCCATCGCCGCCGAGCTGGAGCGGCGCGGACACGAGACCAAGCGGCTGCGCGTCAGCCACGCCTTCCACTCGCCGCTCATGGAGCCGATGCTGGAGGACTTCCGGGCCGTCGCCGAGAGCATCGCGTACGCCGAACCGGCCATCCCCGTCGTCTCCGACCTCACCGGCCGGCTCGTCGCCCCCGGCGAGCTGACCCGCCCCGAGTACTGGGTCCGGCACGTCCGCGGGACGGTCCGCTTCGCCGACGCCGTACGCACCCTGTACGCCGAGGGCGCCCGCACCTTCGTCGAGCTCGGCCCCACCGGGGTCCTCACGGCGATGGTCCAGGACTGCCTGGGCGACGAGGGCGACGGCGCCGTCGCGGCCCTCGCCGTGCTGCGCCGCGACAAGCCCGAGCGGCGCTCCCTCACCACCGCCCTCGCCCAGCTGCACGTGCGCGGCGTCGCGGTGGACTGGGCCACGCCGGCCGCTGAGGCGGGCGCGCGCACCGTGCCGCTGCCCACCTACGCCTTCCAGCGCCGCCGCTACTGGCTGCCCGCCTCCGACGGCGGCGCCGCCGACGTCGCCGCCGCCGGTCTCGCGGCCGTCGACCACCCGCTGATCGCTGCCGTGGTCGCCGTCCCCGACGAGGACAAGGTGGTCGGCACCGGCCGCCTCTCGCTCGCCACGCACCCGTGGCTGGGCGAGCACCGCGTCCTGGGACACGCCGTGGTGCCGGGCACCGCCGTGCTCGACATGGTGCTCCGCGCCGGTGACGAGGCCGGTACGCCGCTCGTCGACGAACTGGTCATGGAGGCGCCCCTGGTGCTGCCCGAGCGGTCCGCCCTCCAGGTCCGGATCACCGTCTCGGCCCCCGACACCACCGGCCGCCGCCCGGTCACCGTCCACGCGCGCCCCGACGAGGCGTCCCTGCTCGCGCCGTGGACCCTGCACGCCTCCGGCTTCCTCGCCGACGAGGAGAGCGGCGCCGGGAACGGCGCGGGGACGCCGTTCCCGGCCGAGTGGCCGCCCGCCGGGGCCGTCGCCGTGGACACCGACGGCTTCTACGAGCGCCGGCTCGCCGAGGGCTTCGGCTACGGCCCCGCCTTCCAGGGGCTGCGCGCCGCCTGGACCGATGGCGACGTACGGTACGCCGAGGTGGCGCTGTCGGACGACCAGGCGTCCGAGGCCGAGCGGTTCGGCCTGCACCCCGCCCTGTTCGACGCGGCCCTCCACTGCGACAACGCCACCGAGGCGCCCGGCGCGGTGCCCCACCTGCCGTTCGCCTTCGCCCGCGTGGCGCTCCACGCGACCGGCGCGACCACACTGCGCGTCCGGATCGCCCCCGCGCCCGGCGGCGGCACCCGGGTCGACCTCGCGGACCCCTCGGGCAGCCCCGTCGCCACCCTCGGCGCGCTCACGCTGCGCCCGGTCGCCGCGGAGAAGCTGGGAGCCGCCCAGGACAGCTCGGCGGACCTGCTCTTCCGTACCGAATGGAAGCCGCTGCCCCTGCCGGACGGCGCCGCCCACGAAGGCATCGCCGAACTCCGGTTCGGCGCGCCCCTGCCGGACGCCCCCTGGCCGGTCCACGACGACCTGGACGCCTGGCTGAGCGGCCCGGACACCCCCGAGGTGCTCCTCGCCCGGCTGCCCGCGTCCGGCGCCGACGACGCGGAGGCCGTGCGCGACGCCACCGGCCGCGTCCTGGACCTGCTGCGCGACTGGCTCGACCGGGACCTCCCGGAGACCGCCCGCCTGGTGGTCCTCACCCGTGGCGCGGTCGCCGTGCACAGCGCCGACGAGGTCACCGACCCGGCCGCCGGAGCCGTCTGGGGGCTGCTGCGCGCCGCCCAGTCCGAGCACCCCGGGCGCTTCGTCGTGGCGGACACCGGCGACGACGTTCCCGCCGGGCTGCTCGCGGCGGCCCTGGCCGGCCAGGAGCCCCAACTGGCGGTCCGAGGGGGCGAGGTGAGCGTGCCGCGGCTCACCCGCCTCGCCACCGAGGCGCCGCTCGCGGTCCCGTCCGGCGCCCGCACCTGGCGTCTGGCGGCCACCGCGGACACCGGCTCCCTGAGCGACCTGGTCCTGGTCGCGGGGCCCGACCCGGACGCGCCGCTCGCGGCGGGCCAGGTGCGGGTCGCGGTCCGCGCCTGCGGCGTCAACTTCCGCGACGTCCTGGTGGCGCTGGCCATGGCGCCCGGCCAGACCGGGCTCGGCGGCGAGATCGCCGGTGAGGTCCTGGCCGTCGGCCCCGGCGTCACGGCCCTCGGGCCCGGTGACCGCGTCATGGGCCTGACCGACGACTTCGGCGGCTTCGGCTCCGTCGCCCTCACCGACCACCGGATGCTCGCCCGCATCCCCTCCCACTGGTCCTTCGAGCAGGCCGCGGCGGTGCCGGTCGCCTACCTCACCGCCTACTACGGGTTGAGCGACCTGGCGCGGCTGGCGCCGGGGGAGTCCGTCCTGGTCCACGCCGCCGCCGGTGGCGTGGGCACGGCCGCGGTCCAGCTCGCCCGGCACTTCGGCGCCGAGGTCTACGGCACCGCCAGCCCCGGCAAGTGGCCCGCGCTGCGCGCCCAGGGCTTCGACGACGCCCACCTGGCGTCCTCCCGCGACGCGGACTTCGCCGGGCACTTCCGCACCGCCTCCGGCGGCCGGGGCGTCGACGTCGTCCTCAACTCGCTGGCCGGTGAACTCACCGACCGCTCGCTGGAGCTGCTGGCGCCGGGCGGCCGGTTCCTGGAGCTCGGCAAGACCGACATCCGCACCGCCGAGGAGGTGTCCGCCGCCCACCCGGGGGTCCGCTACCAGGTGTACGACATCCGCGACGCCGGCCCCAGCCGCATCCGCCGGATGCTCACCGAACTGATCGCGCTCTTCGAGAGCGGCGCGCTGTCGCTGCCGCGGATCACCGCGTACGACGTGCGGCGCGCCCCGACCGCGTTCCGCAACCTCGGCCAGGCCCGGCACACCGGCAAGGTGGTCCTCACCGTGCCGCGGCCGCTCGACCCGGACGGCACGGTGCTCATCACCGGCGGCACCGGCACCCTCGGCGGTCTCGTCGCCCGCCATCTCGTCGCCGAGCACGGGGTACGCCGTCTGCTGCTCACCGGCAGGCGCGGCGCGGACACCCCGGGAGCGGCCGAGCTGGTCGCCGAGCTCACCGGGGCGGGCGCCGAGGTGACGGTCGCGGCGTGCGACGTGGCCGACCGCGAGCAGGTGCGCGCGCTCCTCGCCGCCGTTCCCGCCGAGCACCCGCTGACCGGCGTCGTGCACACCGCCGGCGTGGTCGACGACGGCATCGTCACCGCCCTCACCCGCGAGCGCTTCGACACCGTGCTGCGGCCCAAGGCCGACGGAGCGCTCCACCTCGACGAGCTGACCCGGGGCACCGACCTCGCGGCGTTCGTGATGTTCTCCTCGGCCGCGGGCACCCTCGGCAACGCGGGACAGGGCAACTACGCGGCGGCCAACGCGTTCCTGGACGCGCTGGCGCACCGCCGGCACGCCGCCGGTCTGCCCGCCGTCTCCCTCGCCTGGGGGCTGTGGGCGCAAGCCAGCGGGATGACCGCCGCCCTTGACGAGTCGGCCGTCGCCCGCACCCGGCGCGGTGGCATGCGGGCCCTGACCAGCGAGGAGGGCATGGCGCTCCTCGACGCGGGACTGCGCGGCGCCGACCCGGCGCTGCTGCCGGCGGCGCTCGACCTCGGCACGGCCCCCGACGGGGACGTCCCCGTCCTGCTGCGTTCGCTGGTGCGCCCGGCGCGCCGGGCCGCCCGCAAGGCGGCCGACCAGGCGGCGCCGCACCTGGCCGGGCTCGCCCCGGAGGCGCGGTCGCGGGCCCTGCTCGAACTCGTACGCGCCCAGGCCGCCGAGGTGCTGGGCCACGGCTCCGCCGACGACGTCGCCGCCGAACGCGCCTTCAAGGACGCCGGGTTCGACTCGCTGACCGCCGTCGAGCTGCGCAACCGGCTCACGGCCGCCACGGGTCTGCGGCTGTCGGCGACCCTCGCCTTCGACCACCCGACCCCGCAGGCGCTCGCCCGGCACATCGAGAGCGAGCTGACCGGCGCCGTCGCCGAGGCCGTGCCCGTACGGACCGCGGCGCCCGCCGACCTGGAGGACGACCCGATCGCGATCGTCGCCATGGGCTGCCGGTTCCCCGGCGGCGTCGGCACCCCCGAGGAGTTCTGGCGGGTGGTCGAGGACGGCACCGAGGTCATCGGCGCCTTCCCGGCCGACCGCGGCTGGGACCTCGACGCGCTCTTCGACCCCGACCCGGACCACACCGGCACCTCCTACACCGACCGGGGCGCGTTCCTGGACGCCGCCGCGTTCGACGCCGAGTTCTTCGGCATCTCCCCGCGCGAGGCGCTCGCCATGGACCCGCAGCAGCGGCTGCTCCTCGAAGTGGCGTGGGAGACCTTCGAGGGCGCCGGGATCGACCCGACGTCCCTTCAGGGCAGCGATGTCGGCGTCTTCACCGGTGTCATCAACCACGACTACGCCCAGCGGCTCCAGCAGGCCCCGGCGGAGCTGGAGGGCTACCGGCTGACCGGTATATCCGGCAGCGTCGCCTCCGGCCGCCTCGCCTACACCCTGGGGCTGCGCGGACCCGCCCTCTCCATCGACACCGCCTGCTCCTCCTCGCTGGTGGCGCTGCACCTCGCGGTGCGCTCGCTGCGCCAGCGGGAGTGCTCCATGGCGCTCGTCGGCGGGGTCACCGTCATGGCGACCCCGGACAACTTCATCGAGTTCTCCCGGCAGCGCGGCCTCGCCGCCGACGGCCGCGTCAAGGCGTTCGCCGCCGAGGCCGACGGCACCGTGTGGGCCGAGGGACTGGGGCTGCTGCTCGTCGAGCGGCTCTCCGAGGCACGCCGCCGAGGTCACCCGGTGCTCGCCCTGGTCAAGGGCACCGCCGTCAACCAGGACGGCGCGTCCAACGGCCTGACCGCGCCCAACGGCCCGGCCCAGCAGGACGTCATCCAGCAGGCCCTCGCCGACGCCGGGCTGACCGCCGCGGACGTCCAGGCCGTCGAGGCGCACGGCACCGGCACCGCGCTCGGCGACCCCATCGAGGCGCAGGCGCTGCTCGCCACCTACGGGCAGGCCCGCACTCCGGACGAGCCGTTGTGGCTCGGCTCGGTCAAGTCCAACATCGGCCACACCCAGGGCGCCGCGGGCGTCGCCGGCCTGATCAAGATGGTCCTGGCGATGCGGCACGAACTGCTGCCCAGGACGCTCCACGCCGACACCCCGTCCCCGCACATCGACTGGGAGTCCGGTGCCGTCGAACTCCTCCAGGAGGCCCGGCCGTGGACGGTCGGGGCGGACGAGCCGCGCCGCGCGGCCGTCTCCTCATTCGGCGTGAGCGGCACCAACGCCCACATCGTCCTGGAACAGGCCCCCGCCGAGCCGGACCTGTCCGGGCCCGGCGCCACCCCCGCCGCCCCGGCCGGAGAAACCGCCCCGGCGCTCCCCGTCCTGCTCTCCGCGCACTCCGCGACGGCCCTGCGCGCCCAGGCCGCCCGGCTCGCCGCGCGGGTCGCCGACGCCCCCGAGGTGCCGGTCGCCGACCTGGCGTACTCACTGGCCACCACACGTGCCCGGCTCGACCACCGGGCCGTGGTCGTCGCGGCCGGCCACGAGGACCTGAGGGCGGCGCTCGACGCGCTGGCCGCCGGCGGCCCGGGCGCCGTCACCGGCTCCACCGCGCCGGGCGGCACCGCGTTCCTCTTCACTGGACAGGGCAGCCAGCGCCCCGGCATGGGACGCGAACTGTACGAGCGGTTCCGGCCGTTCGCGGCGGCGTTCGACGAGATCTGCGCCGCGTTCGACCCGTTGCTGCCGCGCCCCCTCGCGGACGTGGTCATGGAGGGCGACCCGGAGCTGCTCGCGCGCACCGAGTTCACCCAGCCCGCGCTCTTCGCGGTGGAGGTCGCGCTCTTCCGGCTGCTCCAGGCCTGGGGCGTACGCCCCGACCGCCTCGCCGGGCACTCCATCGGCGAGCTGGCGGCGGCCCATGTGGCGGGCGTGCTCGGCCTGGACGACGCGGCGGCCCTCGTCGCGGCGCGGGGCCGGCTCATCCAGGCCCTGCCCGAAGGCGGCGCGATGATCGCCGTCCAGGCGGCCGAGGCGGACGTCCTGCCCCTGCTGGAGGGCGTCGGACACCTGGTGGGCATCGCCGCCGTCAACGGGCCCGAGGCCGTGGTGATCTCGGGTGACGCCGGGGCGGCCGGCCGGATCGCGGACGTGCTCGCGGAGCGCGGTCTCAAGACCAAGCGGCTGCGGGTCAGCCACGCCTTCCACTCCCCGCTCATGGAGCCGATGCTGGAGGAGTTCCGCTCCGTGGCCGGGCGACTGACCTACCATGAGCCGGAGATCCCCGTGGTGTCCGGCGTCACCGGCGCGCTCCTGACGCCCGAGGAGCTGTGCTCGCCCGAGTACTGGGTCGGCCATGTCCGCGCCGCGGTGCGCTTCCACGACGTGGTGCGGACCCTGGACGCCCTGGGCACCGGCACCTACCTGGAGCTCGGCCCGGACGCGGTGCTCACCGCGATGGTGCGCGAGTCGCTCGCCGGGCAGGAGGCGGGCCCCGTCGACGCTGCCGCCGCCGCCCTCCTGCGGCGCGGGCGCGACGAGGCCACGACCCTGCTCACCGCGCTCGCCGAGGCGTACGTCCGCGGCGCGGCCGTCGACTGGAGCGCCGCCTTCGAGGGCCTCGGCGCCCACCGCGTCGACCTGCCGGGCTACGCGTTCCAGCGGCAGCGGTACTGGCCGGAGACGGCCGCCGCGACCGGCGGCGCCGCACCCGGGCTGCGCGCCACCTCGCACCCGCTGCTCGACGGCGGCCTCGACATGGCCGACGGCGGCGGGGTCGTGCTCACCGCGCGGCTCTCCGCGCGCGGCCACGCCTGGCTCGCCGACCACGGGGTGTCCGGCACCGTGCTGGTGCCGGGGGCCGCGCTGGTGGAGATGGCGGTCCGGGCCGGCGACGAGGTCGGCTCCGGCCACCTCGCCGAACTCGTCCTGGAGGCACCGCTGGTGCTGCCCGCCGAACACGCCCTCCAGGTGCAGGTCGTCGTTGGCTCCGGCGACGGCACCGGGCGCCCGGTGAGCATCCACTCGCGGGCCGCCGACGCCCCGGCGGGCGCGCCGTGGACCCGGCATGCCCAGGGCGCCGTCACCGACCGGCCCGCCGAACCCGGCGCCCCGCTCGCCGCCTGGCCCCCGGCCGGGGCCGAACGGCGCGACACCGATGGCTTCTACGCCGCCAAGGCCCGGCAGGGCTTCGACTACGGGCCCGCGTTCCAGGGCCTGAAGTCGGTGTGGACCCGCGACGGGGAGATCCTCGCCGAGGTCGAGCTGCCCGCCGAACTGGCCGCGGAGGGACCCCGGTTCGGGCTGCACCCCGCGCTCTTCGACGCGGCGCTCCACGCCGCCGACCTCGCCTGGGCCGACGACGCCCCCGGCGCGGACGGGGAGCGCACGGTGGCCCTGCCGTTCGCCTGGAACGACGTGACCCTGCACGCCTTTGGCGCCACCGCGCTGCGGGTACGGATCGTCCCCGCCGGGACGGAGGCCTTCTCCCTGGAGGCCACCGATCCCACCGGCGCGCCGGTCCTGACGGTCGGCTCCCTGGTGCTGCGCCGCATGCCGGCCGCGCGGCTCGGCGCCGCCGCCGACGCCACCGGCGACCACCTGTTCCGGGTGGTGTGGCAGCCGGTGCAGACACAGGCGCCCCGGTCGCAGACGACCTGGGCGGTCCTCGGCGGCGACGCCGGACCCGTGGCCGCGCCCAACGCCGCGTACGCCGACGCCACCGCCCTCGCCGACGCCATCGAGGCGGGCACCGCCCCGATGGACGCGGTGCTGCTCGGGGCGGTCGACGGGGGTGTCGGCGACACCCCGGCACGCACCCGCGCGCTCACCGGCCGGGTCCTCGGTCTCCTGCAGGGCTGGCTCGCCGAGCCGCGCCTGGAGGAGGGCACGCTGGTGGTGGTGACCCGGCGCGCGGTCCCGGCGGCGGGCAGCGAGGAGTCCTGCGACCCGGCCGCGGCCGCGGTGTGGGGCCTGGTGCGCACCGCGCAGTCGGAGCATCCGGGACGGGTCACACTCCTCGACATCGACGACGAGACCGCGCTGGCCGCGCTGCCCGCCGTGCTCCACAGCGGCGAGCCGCAGAGCGCGGTGCGCGGCGGCCGGATCCTGGTGCCGAGGCTGGACCGGGTCGCCCCGGGCGAGCCGGCGGGCGCGGGCACGGCCCGTGCGCTGGATCCGGAGGGCACCGTCCTCGTCACCGGCGGCACCGGCACCCTGGGCGGTCTGGTCGCCCGGCGTCTGGTCACCCACCACGGGGCACGCAGACTGCTCCTGGTCAGCCGGCGCGGTCCGCAGGCCGACGGGGCCGCGGCGCTCAAGGACGACCTGCGGGCCCTGGGCGCGCAGGTCACGATCGCCACGGCGGACACCGCCGACCGGGCGGCCCTCACCGAGGTGCTCGACTCGATCCCGCAGGAGCACCCGCTGACGGCCGTGGTGCACGCCGCGGGCACCGTGGACGACGGTGTGGTGACGGCGCTCGACGCCGCGCGCCTCGACAGCGTCCTCGCGCCCAAGGCGGACGGCGCCTGGCATCTGCACGAGCTCACCCAGCGCCTGGACCTCGCGGCCTTCGTGACGTTCTCCTCGGCGGCCGGTGTGCTCGGCAACCCCGGGCAGGCCAACTACGCGGCGGCCAACGCCTTCCTCGACGGTCTCGCGGCCCTGCGCCGGGCACAGGACCTGCCGGGGCTCTCGCTGGCCTGGGGCCTGTGGGACACCGACAGCGAGCTGACGGCCCATCTGAACGCCGACGGCCGAGGCCGCGGCGCCCTGCCCCAGCTCTCGCAGGACCAGGGGCTCGGCCTCTTCGACCGGGCGCTCACCCTGGACGAGGGGCTCCTGGTGCCGGCGGCGCTCGACCTGCCGGGCGTCCGCGAGCAGGCCAGGACCGGTTCCGTACCGGCCCTGCTGCGGGCGCTGGTCCGGCCGGCGCGCCAGGCGGCAGGCTCCGCGAGCGCGGGTGAGCACGGTCTGGCCGAACGGCTGGCGGCGCTGTCGCCCGCCGAACGGGAGGCAGCCGTACTGGACCTGGTGCGGACGGCCGCCGCCGCCGCGCTCGGCCACTCCGGGGCCGGGGCCGTCAATCCCGACCAGGCGTTCAAGGACATCGGCTTCGACTCCCTGGCCGCGGTCGATCTGCGCAACCGGCTCGCCGCCGCCAGCGGCGTACGGCTTTCGGCCACGCTGGTGTTCGACTTCCCGACGCCCGGGGCGCTCGCCGCGGAGCTCGGCCGGATGGTGCTGCCGGAGCAGGACACCGCGCCCGAGGCGCTTCTCCTCGACGAGGTGGAGCGGCTGGAGCGGGCGCTGGCCGGCGGCGGGGCAGACGACGCGGTCCACGCGCAGGTCACCGGACGGCTGCGCGGACTGCTCGCCCGCTGGGAGGCGGGACGCGGCGCCGCCGACGGGGACGTCCTCGACCTGGAGACGGCCTCGGACGACGACCTGTTCGAGCTGGCGGAGCGCGAGCTCGGCCTGTCCTGAGAGCCCCCGGGCCCGGCGCGGTGAGCCCCGCGCCGGGCCCGGGCGCCGCCCCGGCCCGGCAGCACCGCCCGCGGCCGGGCGCGCCGTGCCGCCGTGTTCCCCGTGAACACGGCGGCATGCGGCGTTCAGGAGGGAATCGGCCTTTCCGTGCCCGTCCAAAGAGGCCGCCATCCCCCTTGACAGCAAGCCGATATAGGGGTTGATGAGGGGTGGGCGCGGGGTGTCGCGGTCTTCCATCATGCTGGCATGACATCGATTGTTCGCGAATTCGCCGTAGCCGCCGACGAAAAGACAGCATGGGCCGCCCTCGCTGATGTCGGCGCGGTCAACAAGCTGATCCCCTTTCTCGGCCCCGTCACCGTCGACGGTGACGTCCGTAAAATCGACATGGGCGAGTTCGGAATCATCGAAGAGCTCGTCGTGACCGTCGACGACGAGCGCCGCCGCGTCGCGTACAGCGTGCGCCGGTCGCCGTGGCCGCTGGTCCACCACCACTCCTCGATGCAGATCCTGCCGCCCGCGCCGGGCGAGAGCGGCAGCCGTCTGCTGTGGCTCGTCGACCTGCTTCCGGCGGAAGTCGCGCCGGAATTCGCCTCCGGAATGGACGGCGCCGTCGAGGCCATCCGCCATTCCCTCGCCGAGCCCGCTTCATGAGACCGTTCACGGGGGTCCAAGAGGATTACGACGAGAACCGTCGCCGCAACGACCTGCCGTCCCTGACCGGACTGCGGTTCTTCGCGGCTCTCCTTGTCTTCTTCGCCCACGCGTCGCTGCTCAACAATCCGCTGGATCTCACCGGTCCGGTGAACTTCTACGCGGACGACGGCATCGCGCAGGGGATGGCGGACTTCTTCGAACCCGCCGGGTACGTGGGAGTCTCGTTCTTCTTCGTCCTCAGCGGATTCGTCCTGACCTGGTCCTGGTCCCGCAAGAAGACGAACTCCGCGGGCTCCTTCCTGCGCCGCCGGCTGGTGAAGGTCTTCCCCAACCACCTGGTCGCCTGGGCCGTGGTCATGTGGCTGTACGCCGGCGCCTTCACACCGATGCGCGCCTGGCTGCCGAACCTGTTCCTGCTGCACTCCTACAGCTGGCGCCCGGACATCAGCAGCAGCGTCAACGTGCCCGCCTGGTCGCTCTGTTCGGAGGTGCTGTTCTACCTCCTCTTCCCGCTGATCATCGGGCCGCTCATGCGGATCGCCGACCGGCGGCTGTGGCTGTGGGCAGGCGGCATGGTGGCGGGGATAGCCGCGGTCGCGCTGGTCGCGAAGTACCTGATCCCCTCGGGCCAGTCCTTCCCGCTCGCGCCGCTGCCGATGACCAAGATGTGGTTCGCGTACCTCTTCCCGCCCGCCCGGCTCTTCGAGTTCGTCCTGGGCGCGCTGCTCGCCCGGATCGTCGCCGCGGGCCGCTGGCCGCGCGTCGGAGCCGTGCCGGTGCTGCTGCTCGCCGCCGCCGGCTACACCGCGGCGCTGAACGTCCCGGCGCCGTACGACTTCTCGCTCACCACGGTCGTGCCGATCGCCGCGATCATCTGCACCGCCGCCTCGGCGGACCTGCGCGGGGAGCGCAGCCTGCTCAACGGGCCGGTGATGGTGTGGCTGGGCACCGTCTCCTTCGGCTTCTACATGATCCAGGCCGTACCGATCTTCTACGGCCGGCTGCACCTGTTCGACACCCACACCTACGGCTTCGTCACCGCCAGCGCGCTGCTGGTGCTGCTCTTCGCGGCCACCCTGCTCGCCGGCTGGCTGCTGTACCGGTTCGTGGAGACGCCGGTCATGCGCCGCTTCGGCCACGGCCGCCGCCCCCAGACGTCGATCCCCGCGGTTCCGGCCCAGCAGCCGGGCCCGGCCCCCGCACCGACTCCGGCACCGCCGGGCACCTCCATCTGAAAGGTTCCATCCGATGACGGCAGAGACGGCAGAGCCGTACCCGTTCGGCCCCTACGAGCGGCTCGACATGCACCCCAAGTACGCCGAGTACCGGCAGGAGTGCCCGGTCAAGCGGGTCTCCATGCCGTTCGGCGGAGAGGCGTGGCTCGCCACCCGCTACGACGACTCCAAGACGGTGATGGCCGACCCGCGCTTCAGCCGGGCCGCCACCATCGGCAAGGACGTGCCCCGCAGCCGCCAGGCCTTCGAGGACCCGATCATCGTGGCCCTCGACCCGCCGGAGCACACCCGGCTGCGCAAGCTGGTCGCCAAGGCGTTCACCAACCGCCGCATCGAGCGCATGCGCCCGCACGTCGAGTCGATCGTCACCGGTCTGGTCGACCGCTTCATCGCGCTCGGGCCGGGCGCCGACCTCGCGGAGAACGTCGCCTGGCCGCTGCCGATCACGGTCATCTGCGAGCTCCTCGGCGTGCCGAGGGAGGACCAGCAGACGTTCCGCGGCCTGGTCGACGTCTGGCTCACCACCGGTGAGGAGCGCCCGCTGGAGGAGGTGTCCGCCGCCCTCGACGAGCTGGTGCGGTACATGGGCGACCTGCTCGCCAAGCGACGCGCCGAGCCGAGGGACGACCTGCTCTCCGCGCTCGTCGCCGCGCGCGAGGGCGACGACCAGCTCGGCGAGGAGGAGCTGGTGATGCTCGGCATCACCCTGCTCGCGGCCGGCCACAAGACGACCGCCAACCAGCTCAGCAGCCACATCTTCGCCCTTTTGGAGGACCGCGAGCGCTGGGAGGAACTGGTCGCGGACCCGGACCTGGTGCCCCGTGCCGTGGAGGAGCTGCTGCGGTACTCGCCGCTGTCGCCCGCCTCCGACAACACCCGTATCGCCAAGGAGGACATGGTCCTCGGCGGCCGTGCCATCAAGGCGGGCGACGCCGTGATGATCAACTACGCGGCAGCCAACCGCGACCCCGAGGTCTTCCCCGACCCGGACCGGCTGGACTTCCACCGCGAGAGCAACCCGCACGTCGCCTTCGGGCACGGTCTGCACCACTGCCTGGGCGCCCCGCTCGCGCGCATGGAGCTCCAGAGCGCGCTGCGCGCCCTGGTCACCCGGCTGCCCGGTCTGCACCTGGCCGTCCCCGCCGAGGAGGTCCCCTGGCGCATGGAGTCCGTCGCCCGCGGGGTGCGCGAGCTCAAGGTGACGTGGTGAGCGGTGTGACGGAGACGGCCTGGCGGGTCGAGGTCGACCGGAAGGTCTGCATGGGCACCGGCATCTGCGCCAGCGCCTTCCCGGCTCACTTCACCCTCGAAGGCAACAAGTCCCGCCCCACGGCCGAGCGCGCCGCTCCGGACGAGGGTCTGCTCGACGCGGTGGACCTGTGCCCCATGAGCGCCATCCGCGTCACCGACACGGTCACCGGCGACCTCGTCCTGTCGGACGACTGACGCCCCCGAGGTCACCGCTGCCCGGGCCACCAGGCCCCGATCGGCCCCGAGTCCGCCCCGAGCGGCGCCAACGGGCCGCTCGGGGCCCTTGGTTGTTCCCGCGTCGCCCATTGGCCGAAACCGCATAGGTGCAGCTCAGCCCCTCAGTGTATTTCTTGTGACAGTGGGGCCGTTGTGTGACCATGCGGGAATCGGAAGAAAGGCTTTCCCTATGCCGAGCACTGCCGCCATGACCAGAGTGCCCAACCGTGCCGACGCCTGCACGGTGCTCGACGTACTGAACCGGGTCAGCGGGAAATGGAGCATCGGAGTCCTGCTCATCGCCCTGGAGGGGCCGGTCCGCTTCACCGAGCTGGAGCGTTCGCTCCCCGGCATCAGCCGGCGCATGCTCACCCTGACCCTGCGCAACCTGGAGGCCGACGGGCTCCTGGAGCGCACGGTCTACGCCACGGTGCCGCCGAAGGTCGAGTACCGGGCGACGGAGATGGCCGGCGAGCTCTACGAGTCGCTGACCGGGCTGACCGAGTGGGCGCGCCGCCACCAGGACACCATCGCGGCCCGGCGCACCGTGCCGTCCTGCGTCTCCGACGGCGCCGCCTGATCCGACGCACCGCGAAGCCCGATGGGGCGCCCCCACTTCCGGGGCGCCCCATCGGGCTTAGGTCACACCTCTCGCGGCGGGGTCAGCTGCCGATGCTCTGCGGGTGGTTGAAGAAGTTCGGCGCGTCGTAACGCCGCTTGACCGCCACCAGCCGGTCGTAGTTCTCCGCGTAGTACGCCCGGCGCCAGTCGTCCCGCTCCCCGTTGGGGAAGTTCAGATACGTCTCGCCGCTGGAGAGCGGGTCGATGATGGAGAAGCCGCGGGTCGGCCACACCATGGCGGCCGCGGCCTCCTCGGCGGACGGCTCCTTGAACGCCATGCTCGCCATCGCCACGAAGAACTCGGCGTCGCGGTGCACATAGGCGGTCTCGGTCCGGAACGGCCGCTTGGACACCCCGCCCAGGGCCATGAAGTACAGGTTGCGGGCCTGTCCGGGCCGCCGGTCGGCCTCGAACGCGGCGAGCAGGTCGGCGACGCCCTTGCGGCCGGTGGGCCGGTCGAGCAGACGGGTCAGCTCACGCATGAACGGGACGCGCTGGAGCTGCGCGGCCGGGTTGGAGCCGGTGCGGTGGCACTGCTCGGCCGTGAGCTGCTCGCAGCCGTAGACGTGCTTCATGGCGTCGGCGTACGGCAGGTCCTGGACGGTGCGCAGGGTGGGCGTCGCGCCGGCCTCGGCGGCGAGCTCGTTGAGGGCGGTCTCCAGTTCCGCCTGCGGGCCGAGGTAGCCACCGGTGATCTGGACCATCGGGACGTTGCCGGAGGCGCCGTCGGCGAGGAACACGCTCAGCGTCGAGCCCAGGTTGTCCGAGCCGAAGTAGAGCCATTCCTGCCAGGCGTTGATGACCTCGAGCGCCTTGTCGTACGGCCACAGGGTGTTGTAGAAGACCATGGTCGGGGCGTTGATCGGACGCACCTCGAACTCGGTGACGACACCGAAGTTGTTGCCGCCGCCGCCGCGCAGCGCCCAGAACAGGTCGGCGTTCTCCGAGGAGCTGGCGCGCACCTGCGAGCCGTCGGAGAGCACCAGCTTGGCCGAGACCAGCCGGTCGCTGCCGATGCCGAACTTGCGGGTCTGCAGACCGATGCCGCCACCGGAGAGGTAGCCGCCGGGGCACACGGTCGGGCAGGTGCCGCTGATGACCTGCTTGCCGAGCGGCTTGAGCTTGGTGAGGACGTCGACGCCCTGGGCGCCGGGGCCGACCTTGACGGTGCTGGTGCCGACCGTGGCGTGGTTGATGCGGCCGACGTCCAGGATCATGCCCTTGGTGGTGGACCAGCCGGCCAGGTTGTGGCCACCGCTGCGGATCCGGGTGGCGATGCCGTTGTTGCGGGCGAACTTGATGGCCGTGGCCACGTCCGCCGGGGTCTCGCAGTAGACGATGCCCTCGGGGTTGAGGGAGTCGAACTCCCCGAGGATGACCTGCTTCGCGTAGGTGTAGCCGGTGTCCGTGGGGAGCACCACGTCACCCTGGAGCAGCGGACGCAGCTTCTCCCACTCACTGGTGGTGGCGCTGTACGCCGCCCTGGCGGTGATTCCCGCGGCGGTCGTTGCGAGCGCCACGCCCGCGCCACCGCGGAGAATGGACCGTCGACTCAGCATGATTCCTCCTGGACGAGTTCGCCGTGGCGGCAGAACAATTCCCTGTCATTCGCTGTGAGCCTAGGAGGGGGTGGCGGGGCAGGGGCACCCCTATCCCACCCCGGTCATTCCCGCGTGAACGACGGGATGGAGAAAAGGGGAAAAGGAAAAGGAGCGTGCCGTGGACGAGCGTGTGGCACGGGGGAAACGACGACATGACGAAGCCCGGCAAGCGACTGCCGGGCTTCGCCATGGGCGCCGGCGGCGGGTGCCGCCGGCAACGGGTTCCGTCCAGGAGCGGGGGATGTCCCGTCCGGACCCGAACTCAGGAGTTACGCGACGACAGTCGGCACCGCCTGCTGCTCGTCGGCCGGCTCCACGGGGCCGCCCTGCGGGGCCTTGGGGGTGCGGATGACGACGGCGGCGACCACCAGCGCGGCGGTCACGAGCCCCGCGGAGACCATGAACGCGAGGTGGTAGCCCTCGGTCACGGCGTGCACCAGGTCCTTGCCGTCCTCGGTGGCCTTGTCGGTACGGGAGGCCGCGAGCGTGGCGAGGATCGCGAGGCCCACGGCTCCGCCGATCTGCTGCATCGTGTTGTTGATGCCGGAGGCCAGACCGGAGTCCTCGGGGCGGGCGTTCGACATGGCGAGACCCACCAGGGCGGGGAAGGCCAGACCGCCGCCGATACCGAGCAGCACCAGGGCCGGGAGCACGTCCTGGACGTAGGAGCCGCCGACCGGGGCGCGGCCGAAGAGCGCCAGACCGCCGGCGATGAACGCCAGGCTCGGCAGCAGGACCGCCTTCAGGCCGAACCGCATGTTCAGCTTGGGGGAGACCGTCATCGACAGGACACCGATGAGCACGGCCAGCGGCAGGAAGGACAGGCCGATCTCCAGCGGCTCGTAGCCGAGGACCCGCTGGAGGTAGAGCGTGCCGAGGAAGAACTGGCCGAACATGCCCGCCAGCATCAGGGCGAGGACGCCGTTGGCGGCCGAGAGGTTCGGCACGCGCAGGATCGACAGCCTCATCAGCGGCGTCTTCGCGGTGGCCTGGCGGCCGATGAACGCGGCGAGCAGCAGGATGGCGACGGCGCCGAGACCCAGGGTGTGACCCGAGAGCCAGCCGTGCTCCTCGACCTTGAGGATGGTGTAGACACCTACCATCAGGGCGCCGGTGACCAGCACCGAGCCGAGGTAGTCGACACCGGCGCCGAGCCCCTGCGGCTCGTCCTTGGAGAGCAGCTTCATCCCGGCGATCACGACGATCACGCCGATCGGCACGTTCACGTAGAAGATCCAGCTCCAGTTGATGCCCTGGGTGAGGGCACCGCCCGCGAGCAGGCCGATGGCGGCGCCGCCGGAGCCGACGAAGCTGTAGATGCCGATGGCCTTGGCCTGGCCGGCCGGGTCCGGGAAGAGCGTCACCAGCATGCCGAGGATCACCGCGGAGGAGATCGCACCGCCGGCGCCCTGGACGAACCGGGCCGCGATGAGCATGCCCTGGCTGGTGGCGGCGCCGCACCACAGTGAGGCACCCGTGAAGACGACGACGCCGACGACGAACAGGTTCTTACGGCCGAGGAGGTCGCCGAGCCGGCCCGCCAGGAGCAGCAGACCGCCGAACGCGATCAGATACGCGTTGACGACCCACGCGAGGTTGGACGGGGAGAATCCCAGATCACTCTGAATGGACGGCAACGCCACATTGACGATCGTCTGGTCCAGGATAATCATCAGGAATCCGGCGCACAGCACAATGAGTGCTGCCCATCGGTTCGTCGGCGGAGCCTTTTCAGCTGCCGAAGACATGGCGGTACCTCCGCTAGGTAAATCGTGGGGACGATGAGGGACATCTTGGGGACGTTTTCCAGCGTGCTGGACCGCGGGAGAACGCACAAGAAGGAACTTTTTTGTTTCACAGGAACATCGATGTTCCCGAGCAGGTCACAGGCGTGCGGCCGGGAAAAGTCACCCGGTCGCACGGGCGGGGGGCTCACACCACGACGACGACCTTGCCGGTGATCTGCCCAGTGTCGGCGAATTCATGGGCCGCCACCAGCTGTTCGAGCGGAAAAGTGCGCTCGACGTGCGCGCGCAGCGCCCCCTCCTCGACCAGGCCGGTGACACGGCGCAGCTCCTCGCCGGTCGGCCGCAGCGACACCCGGGCGTAGCGGCGGCCGAGTTGGACGGCCTCCCGCTCGGTGACCCCGGGGTCCAGGGTCGCGCCGAGCAGCAGCCCCCGCGGCCGCAGCGCCGCCAGCGACCGCTTCCCGTACGCTCCGCCGACGAGGTCGAGGACGACGTCCACGTCCCGCGCCGCCTCGGTGAAGTCGACGGCCGTGTAGTCGATCGGCTCGTCCACCCCCAGGGAGCGCAGGAAGTCGTGTTTGACCGCACGGGCGGTGCCCAGGACGTACGCGCCGCGCAGCTTGGCCAGTTGGACGGCGAAGTGCCCCACGCCACCGGCGGCCGCGTGGATCAGGATCCGGTCGCCGGCCCCGAGCGCGGCCTGCTCGACCGCCCGCAGCGCGGTGAGCGCCGCCACGGGCAGCGCCGCGGCCTCGACATGCCCCAGTCCCGTGGGCCTGGGCGCGAGCGCCACGGCGGGCACGGCGACGTACTCGGCGTACGTACCGATGAAGTACACCCCGTACACCGCGTCGCCCTGGGCGAACCCCGTGACACCGGGGCCGGTCCCGGCCACCACCCCCGACAGGTCGGAGCCCAGGGTGAAGGGCGGGTGGCCGGCCTGCGCCAGACCCGAACGCACCTTGGTCTCGCCGAAGTTGACGGACGCCGCGTGCACCCGCACCAGCACCTCGCCCGGTCCCGGCGACGGTCGCTCCGACTCCACCACCCGCAGCACCTGCGGCCCGCCGAACTCGTACTGGATCGCGGTCCGCATCCGGTGCCTCATCCCTGCTCCTCCCGTGGTCCTGCGCCGTGCCCCCAGCCTTCCGGTACGGGCCAGGACAGCGGGGACGCGGCCGGAAGTTAGGGAGGCCATAGGGGGAGGCTCTGGGGATCGGACCGGCCCGGGCGCGGCAAGACTGGGCGGCGAACACGCTGGGTGACCAAGCACCTCTCCGCGAATTCGCGCAGCGGCGGTGGGCCGATCGGAAGGATCACATGGATGTCGAGTGACGAGAAGCTGCGCGACTACCTCAAGCGCACGCTTGCCGATTTGCGGCAGGCGCGAAACCGGTTGAGCGAGGTCGAGTCGGCGGGCAGCGAGCCGATCGCGGTCGTGGGGATGGGATGCCGGCTGCCGGGCGGCGTCGGCTCGCCGGAGGACCTGTGGCAGCTCGTGGCCGAGGGCCGTGACGCGGTTTCGGAGTTCCCCGTCAATCGTGGCTGGGACCTGGAGAACCTGTACGACCCGGATCCCGACCAGCCCGGCAAGAGCTATACGCGCCACGGCGGGTTCCTGCACGACGCCGACGCGTTCGACAACGAGTTCTTCGAGGTGTCGCCGCGTGAGGCGCTGGCGATGAACCCCCAGCAGCGACTCCTGCTGGAGGTGGCGTGGGAGACGTTCGAGCACGCCGGACTCGACCCGGCCGCCCAGCGCGGCAGCGACACCGGTGTCTACGCCGGTGCCATGTACTACGACTACGACCCGGGCATCGGACAGACGCCCCAGGACGTCGAGGGACACCTCGGCATCGGCAACTCGGGCAGCGCCACCACGGGCCGTATCGCCTACACCCTCGGTCTCGAAGGCCCGGCGGTGACCGTCGAGACGGCCTGCTCCTCCTCGCTGGTGGCGATCCACCTCGCGGTGCAGGCGCTGCGCCAGGGCGAGTGTTCGATGGCCCTGGCGGGCGGCGCCGCCGTGATGGCGACTCCCGCGACGTTCGTGGAGTTCTCGCGCCAGCGGGCGCTCTCCGCCGACGGCCGCTGCAAGGCGTACGCGGCGGGTGCGGACGGGACCGGCTGGGCGGAGGGCGCCGGGCTCGTCCTGCTGGAGCGGCTGAGCGACGCCCGGCGCAACGGGCACCAGGTGCTCGCGGTGAT
>NZ_JBVHPV010000011.1:0-264980 GCF_055567715.1 Streptomyces sp. NPDC026377 | reverse complement strand
CCACGGCAACGTCGTCGTCGTCTCCACCCGCGACTGCTCCCTCCAGCGCCGCCACCAAAAACTCGTCGAGGAAGCCCCCGCCCCCTTCCTCTCCCCAGCCCAGACCGCCGAGCTCTACGCCTCCTCCAAGGCCATCCTCAAGGAAGCCGGCTACGTCGGCGCCGGCACGGTGGAGTTCCTCGTCGGCATGGACGGCACCATCTCCTTCCTGGAAGTCAACACCCGCCTCCAGGTCGAACACCCCGTCACCGAGGAAGTCTCCGGCATCGACCTGGTCCGCGAGATGTTCCGCATCGCCGACGGCGAGGAACTCGGCTACGGCGACCCCGAACTGCGCGGCCACTCCCTCGAGTTCCGCATCAACGGCGAAGACCCCGGCCGCGGCTTCCTGCCCGCCCCCGGCACCGTCACCACCTTCAACCCCCCCAGCGGCCCCGGCGTCCGCCTCGACGCCGGCGTCGAATCCGGCAGCGTCATCGGCCCCGCCTGGGACTCCCTCCTGGCCAAACTCATCGTCACCGGCGCCACCCGCGAACAGGCCCTCCAGCGCGCCGCCCGCGCCCTGGAAGAGTTCCACGTCGAAGGCATGGCCACCGCCATCCCCTTCCACCGCGCCGTCGTCACCGACCCCGCCTTCGCCCCCGAACTCACCGGCTCCCCCGACCCCTTCACCGTCCACACCCGCTGGATCGAAACCGAGTTCGTCAACGAGATCAAGCCCTTCGCCGCCCCGGCCGACGCCGAGGCGGACGAGGAGGCCGGCCGTGAGACGGTCGTGGTCGAGGTCGGCGGGAAGCGGCTGGAGGTCTCACTGCCCTCCTCGCTTGGCATGTCGCTGGCCCGCACCGGCCTCGCCGCGGGCGCCAAGCCCAAGCGCCGCGCCACCAAGAAGGCGGGCTCGGCGGCCTCCGGCGACACCCTCGCGTCCCCGATGCAGGGCACGATCGTCAAGGTCGCGGTCGAAGAGGGCCAGGAGGTCAAGGAAGGCGACCTCATCGTCGTCCTCGAAGCCATGAAGATGGAACAGCCCCTCAACGCCCACCGCTCCGGCACCGTCAAGGCCCTGGCGGCCGAGGTCGGCGCGTCGGTCACCTCCGGCGCGGCGATCTGCGAGATCAAGGACTGACCTCGCACCCGGAGCCGATCCGTCTCCGCTCCCCCGAAGCCCCCGCCGGTGCGCCCGGCGGGGGCTTCGGCCGTACGCACGGCGACGGGTCCGGCGGGTCCGGGCGCACCCCGCTTCCGTCCGGACCGGTACCGGGCGGCACCCCGGGCGCGCGGTTCGGGCATCCTTGGGGTATGACGACGAGGCCGATGCGTGCCGACGCGCGCCGCAACTACGAGCGGCTCCTGGGCGTGGCGAGGAGCGCGTTCGCGGAGCACGGGACGGACGCCTCCCTCGAAGACGTGGCCAGGCGCGCGGGCGTCGGGATCGGCACGCTCTACCGGCACTTCCCGAACCGGCACGCGCTGATGAGCGCGATCTTCCAGAGCGAGGTGGACGTCCTCCTCGCACGCTCCCGGGAGCTGCTCGACGCCGAGCAGCCGTGCACGGCGCTCGTGGAGTGGCTGCGCGCCATCATCACTCATACGGGTGAGTACCGAGGAGTGGCGCGCGCCCTCATGTCGGCGTCGCACGACGACAGTTCGGCCCTGGCGCAGTGCAGCACCCCGATGCGGGAGGCGGGCAGCGCCCTGCTGGAGCGGGCGCAGCTGGCCGGTTCCGTACGGGTCGATGTGACGATCGGCGACCTGATGCAGCTCACCAACGCCATCGCCCTGGCGGCCGAGCAGGCGCCGGACGACCCGGAGTTGGCCGACCGGCTGCTCGCCCTGACCCTGCGGGGCCTGAAGCCGTAAAGGGCCGGACCACTTCGGTACGGACGGGCGCGCCCCGGCGGGGGGCGCTCAGCGGCGCCGCAGGTCAGCCACTCAGCGGCGGCGTAGGTCGGCCACTCTGGCCCGCTCCCCGGGACCCTGCTGGTCGCCCAGCGGGGCCGCGCTGCGCAACTGAGGGCCTCCGGGCACATGGCTGCGGCGCTGGCCGGGCAGCGGCACGTCCCGGCCTGGCCGGCGCCCCGGGGGGACGCCCTCGCCGCCGGGGGCCGTGCCGGCCACGGCGATCTGCACGCCCTGGTCGGCCAGGGCCTGGAGCTCGGTGGCGGCCCGGTCGTCGTGGCCGGGGGGCTCGTCGGTGACCAGGCGCGTGATCACGTCCGTGGGCACCGTCTGGAACATGGTGTCGGTGCCGAGCTTGGTGTGGTCGGCGAGGACGACCACCTCGGCGGCGGCCTGCACCAGGGCCCGGTCCACGCTCGCCGAGAGCATGTTGGACGTGGAGAGCCCGCGCTCCGCGGTCAGCCCGCTCCCGGAGAGGAAGGCGCGCGAGACCCGCAGCCCCTGGAGGGACTGCTCGGCCCCGCTGCCCACCAGGGCGTAGTTGGAGCCGCGCAGGGTGCCCCCGGTCATGACGACCTCCACGCGGTTTGCGTGGGCCAGCGCCTGGGCGACCAGCAGGGAGTTGGTGACGACGGTGAGGCCGGGGACGCGTGCGAGCCGGCGGGCCAGCTCCTGCGTGGTCGTCCCCGCGCCGACGACGATGGCCTCGCCCTCTTCGACGAGGCTCGCGGCGAGGTCGGCGATGGCCGTCTTCTCCGCGGTGGCGAGATGGGATTTCTGCGGGAAGCCGGACTCGCGGGTGAGTCCGCCCGGCAGTACCGCACCGCCGTGCCGGCGGTCGAGGAGTCCTTCCGCCTCCAGCGCCCGCACGTCCCGCCGTACGGTCACTTCGGAGGTCTGGACGACGCGGGCGAGCTCCCGGAGCGATACCGCCCCGTTGGCCCGCACCATTTCGAGGATCAATTGACGACGTTCTGCAGCGAACACGAAACTGACAGTAACCTGAGCGGCCGATTGTTTTCAGCAAGTTGCGCCGAATAACAGAAGGTGTGCACAGAGGTGTCCATGAAGTGGTATAGGCGCCCTCCCGGGCGCCTTGTCCCACGCCGCCGCGCCGCCGGGCGCCCCGGTTACGCCTCGCCCGCCCTCTTGCGCGAGTGCAGCTGGCGCGCCACCTCCGCGATCGAACCCGACAGGGACGGATAGACCGTGAACGCGTTCGCGATCTGCTCCACGGTCAGGTTGTTGTCGACGGCGATCGAGATGGGGTGGATCAGCTCCGAGGCACGCGGCGCGACGACCACGCCGCCGACCACGATCCCGGTGCCCGGACGGCAGAAGATCTTCACGAAGCCGTCCCGGATGCCCTGCATCTTGGCGCGCGGGTTGCGCAGCAGCGGCAGCTTGACGCCCCGGGCGTCGATCTTGCCCGCGTCCACGTCGGCCTGGGAGTAGCCGACGGTGGCGATCTCCGGGTCGGTGAAGACGTTCGAGGAGACCGTCTTGAGGTTCAGCGGGGCCACCGCGTCGCCCAGGAAGTGGTACATCGCGATGCGGCCCTGCATGGCCGCGACCGAGGCGAGCGCGAAGATCCCGGTGACGTCGCCGGCCGCGTACACGCCCGGCGAGGAGGTGCGCGATACCTTGTCCGTCCAGATGTGACCGGACTCCAGGAGCTTGACCCCGGACTCCTCCAGGTTCATCCCGGCGGTGTTGGGGATCGCGCCGACCGCCATCAGGCAGTGCGTCCCGCTGATGACGCGGCCGTCCGAGAGCGTGACCTCGACCCGGTCGCCGACGCGCTTGGCGGACTGGGCGCGCGAGCGGGCCATGACGTTCATGCCGCGGCGGCGGAAGACGTCCTCCAGGACGGCCGCCGCGTCCGGGTCCTCGCCCGGCAGCACCCGGTCGCGGGAGGAGACGAGGGTGACCTTGGAGCCCAGCGCCTGGTACGCGCCGGCGAACTCGGCGCCGGTCACACCGGAGCCGACCACGATCAGCTCTTCGGGCAGCTCGTCCAGGTCGTAGACCTGGGTCCAGTTCAGGATGCGCTCGCCGTCCGGCAGCGCGTCCGGGATCTCGCGCGGGTGGCCGCCGGTGGCGATGAGCACGGCGTCGGCGGTGAGGATCTCCTCGCTGCCGTCGGCGGCGGTGACGATGACGTCCCGGGTGCCGTCGATGCCCTGCGGGCCGCCGAGCTTGCCGCGCCCGCGCAGCACCCGGGCGCCGGCCCGGGTCACGGAGGCGGTGATGTCGTGGGACTGGGCCAGCGCGAGGCGCTTGACCCGTCGGTTGACCTTGCCGAGGTCCACGCCGACCACACGGGCGGACTGCTCCTCGGGCGGGGTGTCGTCGGCGACCAGGATGCCCAACTCCTCGTACGAAGAGTCGAAGGTGGTCATCACCTCGGCCGTCGCGATCAGAGTCTTCGACGGTACGCAGTCGGTGAGCACCGACGCCCCGCCCAGACCGTCGCAGTCGACGACGGTCACCTCCGCGCCGAGTTGGGCGCCCACCAGGGCCGCCTCGTATCCGCCGGGTCCGCCACCGATGATCACGATCCGGGTCACGAAAAAGTCCGCCTCGCATTGAGGAAATGCAGTACGTAGCTCATTGTCCCGCACGCTTCAAGATGCTTCGCCCCCGGGGCGCCATACGGCTGTCACACGAGTGTGCCGTTCTCGCGCGGGCACCCGGGGGCCGCTGTCGTACCCTCGACACCATGTCGCTCTACGCCGCGTACGCCGGCAACATGGATCCGCGGCTGATGACGCGCCGCGCACCGCACTCACCGCTGCGCGGCACGGGCTGGCTCAACGGCTGGCGGCTGACGTTCGGCGGGGAGCAGATGGGGTGGGAGGGGGCGCTGGCCACGATCGTGGAGGCGCCGCGCTCCCAGGTGTTCGTCGCGCTGTACGACATCGCGTCCCTGGACGAGGACTCCCTGGACCGCTGGGAGGGCGTGGGCCTGGACATCTACCGCCGGATGCGGGTGCGGGTGGACACGCTGGACGGGGAGGAGCCGGCCTGGGTGTACGTGCTGAACGCGTACGAGGGGGGGTTGCCGTCGGCGCGGTACCTGGGGGAACTGGCCGACGCGGCGGAGTCCGCGGGGGCGCCCCACGACTACGTGATGGAACTACGCAAACGCCCCTGCTGACCCCGCTCGGGGGGTGCCGGGTTGCCCACGCCCCTGCCTGGCCGGGGGTTCGCCTGCGGCCCGGCGGGGGGCTTGTCGCGCAGTTCCCCGCGCCCCTGGGTGATTCGTCGCCTGCGGCCCGGCGGGGGGCTTGTCGCGCAGTTCCCCGCGCCCCTTTGGGTGGTCCGCCGCAGCCGGAGAACGCAGCTCAGCCACAGGCTTTTAGGGGCGCGGGGAACTGCGCGAGCAACCCTCCACACACCCGCAGACAAAAGCCGGACCCTTCAGGGGCGCGGGGAACTGCGCGAGCAACCCACCACACACCCGCAGACGAACGAACCCCGGGCCAGAAGGTGGCCAGGGACCCGCCCGCCCCGCAGGGCCTCGTGGGAAACGACAAGGCAACGATCGCCCCCTTGTGCCGCCAGTCATCTACGCGCGTAGGACTCCAGCGGTTACCCTCGTCGTCGTGAACGCATCTGTTATTCCGGACAACATCCAGGGCGACCCCCAGGCCGCCGCCGACGCCGCCGCCGCGCGCCTGCGCGAGCTCACCGGCGCCGAGACCCACGACGTCGCCCTGGTGATGGGCTCCGGCTGGGCCCCGGCCGCGGACGCGCTCGGGGAGCCCGAGGCCGAGTTCCCGGTCACCGAGCTGCCCGGCTTCCCGGCCCCCGCCGTCGAGGGCCACGGCGGCAAGATCCGCTCGTACCGGATCGGCGAGAAGCGCGCGCTGGTCTTCCTGGGCCGTACGCACTACTACGAGGGCCGCGGCGTCGCCGCCGTCGCGCACGGCGTGCGTACCGCCGTCGCCGCCGGCTGCAAGACCGTGGTGCTCACCAACGGCTGCGGCGGTCTGCGCGAGGGCATGCGCCCGGGCCAGCCCGTCCTGATCAGCGACCATCTGAACCTGACGGCCGCCTCCCCGATCATCGGCGCCAACTTCGTGGACCTGACCGACCTGTACTCGCCGCGGCTGCGCGCCCTGTGCAAGGAGGTCGACTCCTCGCTGGAGGAGGGCGTGTACGTCCAGTTCCCCGGGCCGCACTACGAGACCCCGGCCGAGATCAACATGGTCCGTGTGCTCGGCGGCGACCTCGTCGGCATGTCGACCGTCCTGGAGGCCATCGCGGCCCGCGAGGCCGGCGCCGAGGTGCTGGGCATTTCGCTCGTCACCAACCTGGCCGCGGGCCTGAGCGGCGAGCCCCTCAACCACGAAGAGGTGCTCCAGGCCGGCCGTGACTCGGCGGCGCGCATGGGTTCGCTGCTGACGCGGGTACTCGACCGCATCTGACCCTGATCCGTACCGAAAGGGATGTCGACGTGACGCAGGACCTGATCGCGCGGGCCAAGGCCTGGCTGGCCGAGGACCCGGACGGCGAGACGCGCGAGGAGCTGGCCAAGCTCATCGACAACGAGGAGCTCGACGAGCTGGCCGTCCGGTTCGGCGGCACGCTCCAGTTCGGCACCGCCGGGCTGCGCGGCGAGCTGGGCGCCGGACCGATGCGGATGAACCGCTCGGTCGTCATCCGCGCGGCCGCCGGGCTCGCCGCGTACCTCAAGGCGAAGGGCCGGGGCGACGGCCTCGTCGTCGTCGGCTACGACGCGCGCTACAAGTCCGCCGACTTCGCGCGTGACACGGCCGCCGTGATGACCGGCGCGGGCCTGAAGGCGGTCCTGCTGCCGCGCCCGCTGCCGACGCCCGTCCTGGCGTACGCGATAAGGCACCTGGGCGCCGTCGCCGGCGTCGAGGTCACCGCCAGCCACAACCCGCCGCGCGACAACGGCTACAAGGTCTACCTCGGCGACGGCTCGCAGATCGTGCCGCCCGCCGACGCGGAGATCGCCGCCGAGATCGCCGCGGTCGCCTCGCTCAACGACGTCCCCCGGCCCGAGGACGGCTGGGAGACGCTGGGCGAGGAGGTCCTGGAGGCCTATCTGGCGCGTACGGACGCGGTGCTGACCCCCGGGTCCCCGCGCACCGCCCGCGTCGTCTACACGGCCATGCACGGCGTCGGCAAGGACGTCCTGACGGCGGCCTTCGCCCGGGCGGGCTTCCCGCCGCCCGCGCTCGTGGCCGAGCAGGCCGAACCGGACCCGGCGTTCCCGACGGTGGCGTTCCCCAACCCGGAGGAGCCGGGCGCGATGGACCTCGCCTTCGAGGCGGCGCGCGCGGTCGGCCCGGACATCGTCATCGCCAACGACCCGGACGCGGACCGCTGCGCGGTCGCCGTGCCGGACGCGTCGGTGGAGGGCGGCTGGCGGATGCTGCGCGGCGACGAGGTCGGCTCGCTGCTCGCCCAGCACCTGGTGGACCGGGGCGTGAGCGGCGTCTTCGCCGAGTCGATCGTCTCGTCCTCGCTGCTCGGCCGGATCGCCGAGGCGGCCGGTCTCGGGTACGAGGAGACGCTGACCGGCTTCAAGTGGATCGCCCGCGTGGAGGGCCTGCGGTACGGCTACGAGGAGGCGCTGGGCTACTGCGTCGACCCCGAGGGCGTACGGGACAAGGACGGCATCACCGCCGCCCTGCTCGTCGCGGAGCTCGCCTCCGTCCTGAAGGAGCGGGGGCGCACGCTCCAGGACCTCCTGGACGACCTCGCCGTCCGGCACGGGCTGCACGCCACCGACCAGCTGTCGGTGCGGGTGGAGGACCTGACGGTCATCTCCGACGCGATGCGGCGCCTGCGCGAGAACCCGCCGGCATCGCTGGCGGGCCTCGCGGTCACCCGGGCCGAGGACCTCAGCCAGGGCACCGAGGAGCTGCCGCCGACCGACGGTCTGCGCTACTACCTCGAAGGCGCCCGCGTGATCGTCCGTCCCAGCGGCACCGAGCCCAAGCTCAAGTGCTACCTGGAGGTCGTGGTCCCGGTGGCGTCCGCCGAGGCGCTGGGCGAGGCCCGCGCGAAGGCGACCGCCCTGCTCGCGGGGATCAAGAAGGACCTGGCCGCCGCCGCGGGCATCTGATCGACCGGCCGTGCCCCGCCCCCGGATATGCGGGGCGCGGGGCACGGCGCGACCACCCGCCGGGCCGCGACCTGGTGACCACGGCGGGCATCCGAGCGGCTCGGCCGTTGCCCGCGCCCCGCACATCTCAGGGGCGCGGGCAACGGCGCGACCAGCCCGCCACGGCCCGCAGCCGAAAGATGGAGACGGGCCCCCCGCCCCCCTCGCGCCCGGCCGAGGGACCCGTACGAGTGAATCCCGTACGGCGTCCGGCGCAGCGCTCCCGGCCCTTTCCGGATCATCCGAGAAAGGGTGGCCCGGAACCGCCCGCCGAGCCCAGGAGCACCGCCGTGCCCCCGACCGTCTCACCGGTGGCCCCTACGCGCAGCCGTACGGGCCGTGCCGTCCCCGCAGCCCGCTGCCCCCGGGGGCAGGGCGGCGGGGACGGCATCCGTCTCCTCCCCGCCACGCTCCGGGCCGCGTTCGCCCGGGCCGCGCCCGCGCTCCTGGGCCATCTCGCGGTACGGCTGCTCGGCCTCGCGGTCCTCGCCCGGTGGGCGCACCTCCAGCACCACGGCGTGTGGCCGACGCTGGCCACCTCCTGGGACTCACACTGGTACCTGGGCATCGCCGACCACGGCTACGACCACGAGCTCGGCACCCGGCTCTACCACAACAACCTGGCGTTCTTCCCGCTCTACCCGGCCGTGATCAAGGCGGTCGCGGCCGTGACGCCCGGTTCGCGCGCGAGCGTGGGGGTGGCCGTGGCGGTGCTCTGCTCCTCGGCGGCGGCCTGGGGGGTCTTCGCGGTCGGCGACCGGCTCTACGGCCGGCGCGCGGGCACCGTCCTGACCGTCCTGTGGGGCGCGCTGCCGGTGGCGGTCGTGCAGTGGATGGGCTACACCGAATCGCTCTTCACGGCGCTGGCCGCGTGGTCGCTGTACTGCATCCTGACCGGGCGCTGGGTGGCGGCCGGGGCGCTGGCGGGGCTGGCGGGGCTGACCCGGCCCACGGGGATCGCGGTCGCCGCGGCCGTGGTGGTGGCGGCCCTGACCGCCCTCGCGCGCGGCGGCCCCGCGCGGGGCCCGGTGGCGGGGGCGCTCCTCGCTCCGCTGGGCTGGTTCGGGTTCGTCGCCTGGGTCGGGGTCCGGCTGGGCCGCTGGGACGGCTACTTCGCGGTCCAGCGGCTGTGGACGAACGAGTGGGACGGCGGCGCCGACACCCTGCGCGAGCTGCGCACCCTGCTGGTGTACGACCGCTCGCCCGCGCTGTTCCTGGTGGTCGTCTCGCTGGTCCTGATCCTGGCGGGCGCCCTGTTCCTGCTGAGCGTGGCGGACCGCCAGCCCGTGGCCCTGCTGGCCTTCTCGGCGGTGCTGCTCCTGGTGGTCCTGGGCAGCGGCGGCGTGTACTTCCCCCGGGCCCGCTTCCTGCTCCCCGGCTTCCCGCTCCTGCTCCCCCTGGCGGTGTCCCTGGCCAGGGCCCGCCGCCATGTGACGGTGCTGGTCCTGGGCGGGGCGGCCCTGTCCTCGGCCTGGCTGGGCTCCTACATGCTGCTGGTGTGGCCGGGGCCTCCGTAACAAGCCCACGACGCCCCGCAGCTCAAAGCGACGGCCCTCCAGGGGCGCGAGGAACTGCGCGACCAGCCCACGACGCCCCGCGCCCGAACGGCGCCCCCCACCGCAGCCCATCTCACCCCACGGCGAGCAGCACCGCCAGCACCACGGCCCCGGCCACGGCGGGCGCGATGACCTCATACGCCCACCGCACGCTCACCCCGCCCTGCGCGCCCTCGCGCCCGGCGTTCCGCTCGGCCAGCTCGCGCAGCTCCCGGATCGTCCGGTCCGCGGGGGCGAGCCGGGACGCCTCGTCGGCACCGGCGGTGGTGGACGTACGCCCGTACGGGTCGCCCGCCGCGTCCCGCGCCTGCGCCCGGGCGGCCCGCTTGCGCCGGCGCAGCGACACGGGGATCGACCACAGCTGGTACTTCGTACCCTCCTGGTCGAACACCTCGCTGGAGTACCCGGCCCGCACGTCCGCGACGGCGGCCCACGGCAGCGTCACGGTCCGGAACGGGTTGCGCACCCGCAGGCGGTCGTCGCCCGCGAAGACGGCGGGCCGCACGGTGAACGCGAAGACCAGCGGCACACCGCACAGCAGCCCGGCCAGCGCCAGCCAGGGCGCGCTCCCGTGCCCCTGCACGATCGCGTCCCCGGCGAGCCAGAGCCCGAGCGCGAGCAGCAGTACACCTCCGGCGATACCGCCGGGTGAACGGTAGACGCGGTCGGCGTAGGTGGGCTCGGCGGGCGGCGTGGGGCTCGTCATGGGGCCGATTGTGCACTACGTGTTCGAGCGGGGCCGAGAGAGGGCACGGACGCGCCCGCCGGGTCGCGCGGGAACGCGCGTACGGGGGTCCGCCCCAGTGGCGGCACCCCCGTCGGGTGGCGGACGGACAACCGTCAGCCGCGCGCGCCCGCACGGCGGCGCAGCGCCACGAACCCGAGTCCGGCCGCGCCGACCGAGGCGAGACCCGCGCCCCCGGCGACGAGCACGGTGTTGTCGCCGTCCTTGCCACCGCCCTTGATCTCGGCCCCGGCCGCGACCGCGCCCCTGGGGACGACCTGGACGCCGGTGGCACCCGTCTGGGTGGCCGGAGCCGGGGCGGGGGCGGGCGTCGCGGTCCTGCCGGTGGTGCCCGGGGCCTGGCCGCCGTTGGTGTCCGGGGTCTGGCCGCCGTGCTCGACCGCGGACGAGGTGAGCTTGCCGTGCGAGTCCAGGATCACCCGCACCCAGACCTCCTTGTAGACCTTCTGGTCCGTCACGGCCCGGCCGTAGCCCGCCGTCAGCACACCGAGCTGGTTGCCGTTCTTCTCCAGGACGTGGGCCGTGTAGTACACGTGCTTGCCCTCGCCGTGGGCGTACACCTTGCCCCTGAGGCCGCCGAGGAGCGCCTGGGTGCGGACGAGCCGTCCGGAGTCGGTGCTCTCGCCCTCGCCGTCGCTGCCCCAGTCGTTCACGGAGGTGATGTCGCCGGTCGCGGTGAGGGTCACCTGAATTCCGGCGAAGACCTCGATGTCCTTGGGCTGGTAGCCCCCGCCCGCCTTGAGCTCGCCGAGCACCTTGGTGCCCTTGAGCACGGTCGCCGTGTAGTACCGGTGCTGCTCGCCGCGGTGGTAGACCCTGGCGGTCAGACCGCCCTTGAGCGCGACCGTACGGACGGGCTTGGCCGGGGCCGGCGTGGGGGCGTCGTTCACGCGCTCGGGGAAGTAGACCGTGCGGTTGGTGCTGCCCGCGCCGGAGACGACCAGCTCCGGCAGCTCGCCGCCGACGCGGTTCAGGCGCAGGTGGATCCCGTCGACGACAGCGCTGGTCCTGGTGCGGTCCAGCTTGTCCATGACGCGGAACATGTAGTTGTCGCCGGGCTTCCAGTCCGGGCCGACCACACGGATCCAGGCCTCGGGGCCGCCGTCGGCGGTGTGGTTGCGCAGCACCGCGACGTACCCCTTGCCGATGTAGACCGGCGCACCGGAGTAGCGGTCGTTCTTGGCGGTGGACGTCTTGGAGACGGACGGCGCCGCCAGCGCGGTGGTCGCGGTGAGGACCGGGGTGAGGGCGACACCGGCGACGACCGCGGTGGCGAGGGCGGTGCGGAGGGCGTTAGGCATGACGACTCCCGAGGAGACAAGTGGTGGAAGAGGGAAGAGCCGCATGCCGCTGTGTTCTCGTCCGGGTGGGGCCGTTGAGGTTTCGGCGGGCTGCATCAACGAATTTATGGATCTTGTTCCTCGGAGCTGTCCGCTGCCTGTCACAGCGATGTGACAGGCAGCGGAACCGCAGGTTCCAAAGCGGCCCTGGTCAGCGGGGCTGTACAGGACGCTACGCGCGTAGATATGCTCATCTGGTGACCATGCCCACCAATGCACCTGCAGCTGCCCTTGCCGACGCGACCGCGTCGGACGCGGCACTGCGCCGCTTCCTCCACGGGCTCCCCGGCATCGATCCGGTGGGCCTGGAAGCGCGCGCCGCGTCCCTCGGCACCCGTTCGATCAAGACGACGGCCAAGGCGTACGCCATCGACCTGGCCATCTCCATGATCGACCTGACGACGCTCGAAGGCGCGGACACCCCGGGCAAGGTCCGGGCGCTCGCCGCCAAGGCCGTCCACCCCGACCCGCTCGACCGCACCACCCCGGCCACCGCGGCCGTCTGCGTCTACCCCGACATGGTGGCCACCGCCAAGGAGGCCCTGAAGGGGTCCGGCGTGCTGGTCGCGTCCGTCGCCACCGCCTTCCCCGCAGGCCGCGCCGCCCTCCCGGTCAAGCTCGCGGACGTACGCGACGCGGTCGCCGCCGGGGCCGACGAGATCGACATGGTGATCGACCGGGGCGCGTTCCTGGCCGGGCACTACCTGAAGGTGTACGAGGAGATCGCGGCCGTGAGGGCCGAGTGCGGCGACAAGGCCCGCCTCAAGGTCATCTTCGAGACCGGCGAGCTCTCCACGTACGACAACATCCGCCGCGCCTCCTGGCTCGGGATGATGGGCGGCGCCGACTTCATCAAGACGTCGACCGGCAAGGTCGCGGTGAACGCGACGCCCGCCAACACCCTGGTCCTGCTGGAGGCCGTGCGCGACTACCGCGCCCAGACCGGCGTCCAGGTCGGCGTGAAGCCCGCCGGCGGCATCCGCTCGACCAAGGACGCCATCAAGTTCCTGGTCCTGGTCAACGAGACCGTGGGCGAGGACTGGCTGGACAACCACTGGTTCCGCTTCGGCGCCTCCTCGCTGCTCAACGACCTGCTGATGCAGCGTCAGAAGTTGGCGACCGGCCGTTACTCGGGCCCTGACTACGTGACGGTGGACTGAGACCATGGACAAGAAAATGCAGCCGTCCGCTTTTGAGTACGCTCCCGCGCCCGAGTCGCGTTCCGTCGTCGACATCGCGCCCTCGTACGGCCTGTTCATCGACGGCGAGTTCGTCGAGGCGGCCGACGGCAAGGTCTTCAAGACCGTCTCGCCCAGCTCCGAGGAAGTCCTCTCCGAGGTCGCCCAGGCGGGCGCGGCGGACGTGGACCGGGCCGTGAAGGCCGCCCGGCGGGCCTTCGAGAAGTGGTCGGCGCTGCCCGGCCGAGAGCGCGCCAAGTACCTGTTCCGCATCGCCCGGATCATCCAGGAGCGCAGCCGCGAGCTGGCCGTCCTGGAGACCCTGGACAACGGCAAGCCGATCAGGGAGACCCGCGACGCGGACCTCCCGCTGGTCGCCGCGCACTTCTTCTACTACGCGGGCTGGGCCGACAAGCTCGACCACGCCGGCTACGGACCGAACCCGAGGCCGCTCGGCGTCGCGGGCCAGGTCATCCCGTGGAACTTCCCGCTCCTGATGCTGGCCTGGAAGATCGCCCCGGCCCTCGCGACCGGTAACACGGTCGTCCTCAAGCCCGCCGAGACGACCCCGCTGACCGCGCTGTTCTTCGCGGACATCTGCCGCCAGGCGGGCCTGCCCAAGGGCGTCGTCAACATCCTCACCGGGTACGGCGACGCGGGCGCGGCACTCGTGGAGCACCGGGACGTCAACAAGGTCGCCTTCACCGGCTCGACCGCCGTCGGCAAGGCCATCGCCCGGTCCGTGGCGGGCACCGACAAGAAGGTCACCCTGGAGCTGGGCGGCAAGGGCGCCAACATCGTCTTCGACGACGCCCCCCTCGACCAGGCGGTCGAGGGCATCGTCACCGGCATCTTCTTCAACCAGGGCCAGGTCTGCTGCGCGGGCTCGCGCCTGCTGGTCCAGGAGTCGATCCAGGACGAGCTCCTGGACGCCCTCAAGCGGCGGCTGTCCACGCTGCGCCTGGGCGACCCGCTGGACAAGAACACCGACATCGGCGCGATCAACTCCGCCGAGCAGCTCGCCCGGATCACCGCGCTCGCCGAGACCGGCGAGGCCGAGGGCGCCGAGCGCTGGTCCCCGGCGTGCGAGCTGCCCGAGAACGGCTACTGGTTCGCCCCGACCCTCTTCACCAACGTCACCCAGGCGCACACCATCGCCCGCGACGAGATCTTCGGCCCGGTCCTGTCGGTGCTGTCGTTCCGTACGCCGGACGAGGCCGTCGCCAAGGCCAACAACAGCCAGTACGGCCTGTCGGCGGGCATCTGGACGGAGAAGGGCTCGCGCATCCTCGCGGTCGCGAACAAGCTCCGGGCCGGGGTCGTGTGGGCCAACACGTTCAACAAGTTCGACCCGACCTCGCCCTTCGGCGGCTACAAGGAGTCGGGCTTCGGCCGCGAGGGCGGCCGGCACGGTCTGGAGGGTTACCTCGATGTCTGAGAAGTCGGCTGAGAAGTCGTCCGTGAAGTCGGCCGAGAAGCCGGGCGAGAAGTCCGAGCCGACGCGTCTTGGTGTCTTCAAGACCTACAAGCTGTACGTGGGCGGGAAGTTCCCGCGTTCCGAGAGCGGCCGGGTGTACGAGGTGAGCGACGCAAAGGGCAACTGGCTGGCGAACGCGCCCCTGTCCTCCCGCAAGGACGCCCGTGACGCGGTCGTCGCCGCCCGCAAGGCCTTCGGCGCCTGGTCGGGCGCGACCGCGTACAACCGCGGCCAGGTCCTCTACCGAGTCGCCGAGATGCTGGAGGGCCGCAAGGAGCAGTTCGTCCGTGAGGTCGCCGAGGCCGAGGGGCTGTCGAAGTCCAAGGCCGCGGCCGTCGTCGACGCGGCGATCGACCGCTGGGTCTGGTACGCCGGGTGGACCGACAAGATCGGCCAGATCGTGGGCGGCGCCAACCCGGTCGCAGGTCCGTACTTCAACCTGTCCACGCCCGAGCCGACCGGTGTCGTGGCCGTCCTCGCGCCGCAGGACTCGTCGTTCCTCGGCCTGGTGTCGGTGATCGCCCCGGTGATCGCGACCGGCAACACGGCCGTGGTGATCGCCGGTGAGAAGGCACCGCTGCCGGCGCTGTCGCTGGGCGAGGTGCTCGCCACCTCCGACCTGCCGGGCGGTGTCGTCAACGTCCTGTCGGGCAGGACGGCCGAGCTCGCGCCGCCGCTGGCCGCGCACCAGGACGTGAACGCGATCGACCTCACGGGCGCGGGGCCCGAGCTGGCCCGCGATCTGGAGGTCGCCGCCGCGGACAACCTCAAGCGCGTGCTGCGCCCGGCCGCCGCCGACTGGTCCGCCGATCCCGGTACGTACCGGCTGACCGCCTTCCTGGAGACCAAGACCGTGTGGCACCCCACCGGGTCGCTGGGGGCTTCGGGCTCGGCCTACTAGCCACACCCCACGGGGACTCGAACCCCGAACGGCGCCCCGGGCCCCCACCCGTGGCGCCGTTCGGCATGTCCCGGCTCAGCGCAGTCTTCGACGGGCTCAGCCCGGGAGCAGCTTCGTGGCCGAGCCGACCACCGGGAAGTCCTTGAGCGCGCCGCTCTCGTGCAGCGGTCCGGTGGCCATCGCCGTGGAGATCGGCTTGAAGTCCGCGATCTCGGTGCCCACCGCGTTGTCCAGCGGGTCCACCGACGTCTTGGCGAACGGATTGAGGCTGAGCGTCTTGGCCGGGGCGAGCGCGTTGGTCACCCCCGCCGAGAGGTCGCCCGTCACGGAACGGGTCGTGCCGTCGACCTCCGCGCCGGGGTTCGCCACCGTCCGCTCGACCGTCTCCGTCGGTCCCGCGAGCGCCTGGGCCGCGCCCGCGGTCCCGGCCAGTGCCGCGCCCGCGGCGGTCGCGGTGAGCCCGGCCCGCAGCAGCACACGGCCGCGTCGGGCCCCGCCGGCGGTGTTTCGTGCCATGTCGTCCCACTCTCGTCACATCAGCACTGCGTATCGCTTCAAGCACGCAGCGTAGTTGAGGTGTGATGCTCGATACCAACGGGCTCCCCGGGGGGTCCACCTCCCGGGTGGATGCCTCAGACTGGTGTCCCGTGACCGCACACGCCATCCCGACGGCCCGCGTCGTTCTCCTCACGGGCCCCTCCGGTTCAGGAAAGTCCTCCCTCGCCGCCCGCACGGGTCTGCCCGTGCTGCGCCTGGACGACTTCTACAAGGAGGCCGGTGACCCGACCCTGCCGCGGGTGCCGGGCTCCGCGGACGTCGACTGGGACTCCCCGCGCTCCTGGGACGCGGACGCGGCCGTGGCGGCCGTCGTCGAGCTGTGCCGTACGGGACGGACGGCCGTGCCGGAGTACGACATCGCCACCAGCTCGCGGACCGGGACGACGCTGTTCGGCATCGACCGCACGCCGCTCTTCGTCGCGGAGGGGATCTTCGCGGCGGACATCGTGACGCGCCTGCGGGAGCACGGGGTGCTCGCCGACGCGCTGTGTCTGCGCGGGCGCCCCTCGACCACGTTCCGGCGCCGGCTCCTGCGCGACCTCAAGGAGGGGCGGAAGTCGGTGCCGATGCTGCTGCGGCGCGGGTGGCGGCTGATGCGGGCCGAGCGCGGGATCGTGGCGCGCCAGGCCGCGCTGGGGGCGCATCCGTGCGGCAAGGAGGAGGCGCTGGGCCGGGTGGCGGCGGCGGCCGCGGGGCGGTGTGTTGCCGCGGCCGCGCCCACTGTTCGGGTCTGATCCCGTCAGTGGCGGCCCGCGGGCCGGTGGGGGTGAGTCGCGCGGTTCCCGCGCCCCCGGGCAGTGCGGGCCGAGCGGGACCGCGGGGCGAGCCCGGGGCGAAAAGGAGAAGCGGGACCGAGTGGACCCCCCGGCCCCCGGTCCCGCCCGTTTCCCCCGTTACCCGTACGCCCGGCGCATCCCCCGAGGCGCCGGCCCCCGTACGCTCCCCCCTGATCCCCGTACTCCGGCGGCTGCCACCGCCGGACCAGACCTTCAGGCCACCAGCTCGCCGAAGGACTCCTCCTCGTCACGGCCGAAGGCGAGGACGTCGTCCTCGCGCAGCCGGCGGAGCGACCGCCAGATGCTGGACTTCACCGTGCCGACACTGATGTCGAGTATGTCCGCGATCTCCGGGTCGGTGCGGCCCTCGTAGTACCGCAGGACCAGCATCGTGCGCTGGAGTTCGGGCAGTCGTGCCAGCGCCTGCCAGAGCACCGCGCGCAGCTCCGTGCCGCGCATCGCGTCCGTGTCGCCCGCCGTCTCCGGCAGCTCCTCGGTCGGGTACTCGTTCAGCTTGCGGCGGCGCCAGGCGCTGATGTGCAGGTTCGTCATGGTGCGGCGGAGGTAGCCCCCGACCGCGGCCTTGTCGCTGATCCGGTCCCAGGCGCGGTAGGTCGAGAACAGCGCGCTCTGGAGCAGGTCCTCGGCCTCGAACCGGTCTCCGGTCAGGTGGTAGGCGGTGGCGTACAGGGAGGCCCGGCGCTCCTGCACATAGGCCGTGAACGCCGCTTCGGCCTGTGCGGCCTCGGAGGCGGAACGCTCCCCCGTGGTCTCCCCGTACGCCACATCCCCGCCGGTCCCCGCCCCGGTGAAGGGCGAGGTCGGTACCGCGTCGAGCACCGTCATGTACGACTGGTGCTGACGCCCGGTGCCGCGAGCGCACCCCCGTCCGCTCACGGCACCGGACTTCTCGCTCCGCACGACGTCGTGGAGACGCGTGACAACTGCGCTTGAGGTGGTGCTGTGCAGTGCGTTCATCTCGCGCCCCCCGTCGGTGGAGTCTTGTTCCGGTCGGTACGAGGAAGACTCTGCCGGGCCAGTTTCATCGCGGTGTCCGACGACTGTCACAGGCCTGTCACAGCGGGCCGTGCGCGGGGAAAAGGGGGCGCTGTCCACGGAAGGTCGAACTCCGCTCCCCCATGGGTCAGAATGACCTCCGTGCCTTTCCTGTTGCTGATCGAGGACGACGACGCCATCCGCACGGCGCTCGAACTCTCCCTGTCCCGCCAGGGCCACCGTGTGGCCACCGCGGCGACGGGTGAGGACGGCCTGAAGCTGCTCCGTGAGCAGCGGCCGGATCTGGTCGTGCTGGACGTCATGCTGCCCGGGATCGACGGCTTCGAGGTGTGCCGCCGCATCCGGCGCACCGACCAGCTGCCGATCATCCTGCTGACCGCGCGCAGCGACGACATCGACGTGGTCGTGGGCCTGGAGTCCGGCGCCGACGACTACGTGGTCAAGCCGGTCCAGGGGCGGGTCCTCGACGCCCGGATCCGGGCGGTGCTGCGGCGCGGCGAGCGCGAGGCCACCGACTCGGCGACCTTCGGCAACGTGGTGATCGACCGCGCCGCGATGACGGTCACCAAGAACGGCGAGGACCTGCAACTGACCCCCACCGAGCTGCGGTTGCTCCTGGAGCTGAGCCGCCGCCCCGGGCAGGCGCTCTCCCGCCAGCAGTTGCTGCGGCTGGTGTGGGAGCACGACTACCTGGGCGACTCCCGGCTGGTCGACGCGTGCGTCCAGCGGCTGCGGGCCAAGGTCGAGGACGTACCGTCGTCGCCCACGCTGATCCGCACGGTGCGCGGGGTGGGCTACCGCCTCGACACCCCGTCCTGAGCCCGCCTTCGCGGACGAACCCAAGAAAGCAGCGATTCGGAACGTGAAGAAGGCGATACTCGCCGGCCTCCGCTGGACCAGCCTGCGCCTGCGTCTGGTCGTCGTGTTCGCGCTCGTCGCGCTGACCGCCGCCGTCTCCGCGTCGGGGATCGCGTACTGGCTCAACCGGGAGGCCGTGCTCGTACGGACCCAGGACGCGGCGCTCGGCGACTTCCGGCAGGAGATGCAGAACCGCGCGGCCTCGCTGCCGCTGCGGCCCACCGCCCACGACCTCCAGACCACCGCCCAGCAGATGGCGGCGAGCAGCCGCTCCGGCTACCACGTCACCTCCGGCTACCAGGTGCTCCTGGTGGACCAGCGCGACCCGGGCAAGCCGATCGTGGGGGCGTCCGACGTGGACCGCTTCACGCTCGACGACGTGCCCGCCTCGCTCCAGGAGGCGGTGGGCAAGAAGCTGAAGGTCACCGACAGCAACTCCTATCCGTACCACCTGTTCTGGCAGCGCAGGACCCTGCGCGGGAAGCCGTACCTGGTCGGCGGGACGAAGATCATCGGGGGCGGCGCGACCGGATACATGCTCGCCTCGCTCGACCAGGAGCGGCAGGACCTCAACTCGCTGGCCTGGTCGCTCGGCATCGCCACCGGGCTCGCGCTGCTCGGCTCCGCGCTGCTCGCGCAGGCCGCCGCGACGACCGTGCTGCGGCCGGTGCAGCGGCTCGGCGACGCGGCCCGCCAGCTCGGCGAGGGCAAGCTCGACACCCGGCTGCGGGTCTCGGGCACGGACGAACTGGCCGATCTGTCGCGGACGTTCAACAAGACGGCCGAGAGCCTGGAGAAGAAGGTCAGCGACATGAGCGCGCGGGAGGAGGCGAGCCGACGGTTCGTCGCGGACATGTCGCACGAGCTGCGGACGCCGCTGACCGCGCTGACGGCCGTCACCGAGGTCCTGGAGGACGAGGCGGACAGCCTCGACCCGATGATCGCGCCCGCCGTGCAGCTGGTGGTCTCCGAGACGCGCCGGCTCAACGTCCTGGTCGAGAACCTGATGGAGGTCACGCGCTTCGACGCCGGTACGGCCAGGCTCGTCCTGGACACCGTGGACATCGCCGACCAGATCACCGCGTGCATCGACGCGCGGGCCTGGCTGGACGCGGTGGACCTGGACGCCGAACGCGGCATCATGGCGCGGCTCGACCCGCGCCGCCTGGACGTGATCCTGGCCAACCTGATCGGGAACGCGCTCAAGCACGGCGGCTCTCCGGTACGGGTGTCGGTGCGGGTGGAGGGCGAGGAACTGGTGATCGCGGTACGGGACCACGGGCCCGGCATCCCCGAGGAGGTGCTGCCGCACGTGTTCGACCGCTTCTACAAGGCGAGCGCGTCCCGGCCGCGGTCGGAGGGCAGCGGTCTCGGCCTCTCCATCGCGATGGAGAACGCCCACATCCACGGGGGCGACATCAGCGCCGCGAACTCGCCCGAGGGCGGGGCGGTGTTCGTGCTGCGGCTGCCGCGCGACGGGGGTGAGGAGGCGTGAGGCGGCTCCTCGGCGGGGCGCTGGCCCTGCTCGCGCTCGGCGCCGCCGCCACGGGGTGCGGCATCCGGCCCACCGCGGTCCCGGTGGACGCCGGGCCCGCGCCCTCGCGGGTGCCGTGCGAGGTGCCGGGGAACCCGGAGAACCCCCTCTCCCCGCAGTTCGAGGGCGTGACGGTCCGGCTCTACCTGGTGTGCGGGGCGCAGCTGGTGTCGGCCGAGCGGTCGGTGCGGATCCCCGAGGGCCGGGCCTCGGCCGACCGCCTGCGGTTCGCGGAGGCGCTGCTCGGCGAGCTGGAGGTCACGCCGTCGGGGGACGAGAAGGCGGCCGGTTACACGACGGACGTCCGGGGGCCGCTGACGGTGACGGCCGCGCGCAAGGGCGATCCGGCGGGGGCGCTGCGGCTCAGCCGGCGGCCCGAGGACCTGCCCGCGCTCGCGCTGTCACAGATCGTGTGCACGTACGCGGAGAACACGCCGGTGGGGTCCGGGGGGCGGGTGGTGCTCGGGGGGCCCGGGGAGGATCCTGTGCGGGCGTACGCGTGTACGGGGGAGATGAAGTCGCGGCCGGACGCGGTGCCCACGCTGGGGGAACCCCTGCGGCCCTCTGCCTCGCCGGATTCTTGATCCCGGGTGCGGGGGGGCAGGGCCATCCAGCCCCGGTTGTGGGGGGCCTGAACGGGGTCCGCACCCCGTCTCCCCGCTTACGCCGGGGCCTACGGCCCCCCGCCCCCCTGAAGGGCCTCACATCCCCGCACCGGGGCTCCTTTCGCGTGCGGACGGGCGGGGGCTGATCGCGCAGTTCCCCGCGCCCCTGAGAAGGGCCTGCGGCCCATCACCCGAACCCGCGCTCCTTTCGCCCGCGGACCGGTGGGGGCTGAACGCGCAGTTCCCCGCGCCCCTGAGAAGGGCCTGCGGCCCATCACCCGAACCCGCGCTCCTTTCGCCCGCGGACCGGCAGGGGCTGAACGCGCAGTTCCCCGCGCCCCTGAGAGGGGGCGACCGTGTCCCGCTCGGAGCGTCGGGGGGGGCTGAACCCGCTGTCCCGGGCGACCCGGACCCCCTGGGGGGCGCGGGGAACTGCACGACCATCCCCCGCCCACCCGCAGACGAACCCGCAACGCACCCCCAGCCACGTGCCACCCACCCCCGCCCCCACCTCCCCCCACGGACAAAAGCCCCCGGAACCGATCCCCCGCCCCCGTGCGTCCTCGCCCACGTGCAACAGCGTCATGCCCTGGGCAACCCCCCCGGCCCCGTCGTCCCGTTCCGCGTGGCGGGTTCTGGGCTTCTTCTCGTTCACATGGCGCTCGTCGTGTGCCTCACCCTGCGTCCACGGGACGTCATGTGGGTGACCGCGCCCAACCTCACCCCGCTCGCCGGCATCCGCGCCGACCTGGCGCTCGGGTGGGCCGAGGCGGTGAGCCGGATCGGCGGGGGGCTGCTGCTGCTCGCGCCGCTCGGTGTGCTGTTCCCCCTCGTCGGCGGACGCCTCGACGTCTCCCCCGTCGCCTCCCTCCTGCGGACGACCGCCGCCGCGGCCCTCGTCTCCCTGGGCATCGCCCTGCTGCAGACGTCCGTACCGGGCCAGGTCGCCGACGTGGACGCGCTGCTCCTGAACACCGCCGGGGCCGCCCTGGCCCATATCGCCGTGGTACCGGCAGGACGGATCGCGCTGCGGCGGCGTCAGGGGCGCGACCTGCCCGTACCGCCGCAGGCTCAGGGTCGTACCCCGACGATTCCCAGGGTCGGGATCGCCCCGTAGTCCGACGCTTTGCCCGGTTCGGGGCGGCAGGGTTGAGGCAGCGAACGACACCGAACCCGGAACGACACCGGCCTCAGCCCGAAGGAGTCCCCATGGCCGCCCTTGCCCGCCCCCGCGACGGACGCATGATCGGCGGGGTGTGCGCCGCGCTGGCACGGCGCTTCGGCACCTCCGCCACCACGATGCGCGTGATCTTCCTGGTCTCGTGCCTGCTGCCCGGCCCGCAGTTCCTGCTCTACATCGCGCTGTGGATCCTCCTCCCCAAGGAGCGGACCCACAGCCCCGCCTGGTGACGGCCGTCGCCCCGGAGGTCAGCCCAGCACCCGGCGCACCTTCTCCAGCTGCTTGTCCGCCACGTCCCTCGGCACCTCCACCAGCTCCTGCGCCCCGCCCCTGGCCGGGGGGCCGAGGTTGATCGTCATGAACCGCGCGATCGTCGCGCCCTGGCGCACCACCACGACATGGACCGGTGTCTCCACGCCCACCTGGGCGGACGACGCCGACCAGCTCACCGACTCGTCGCCGCCGGTCCGGTACGGCCGGGCCGTCACGCGCGCGTACGTGGAAGCCGTCGCGCCCATGTCGGCCGTGAAGCGGGGGCAGGCGGCGACCGCCGCGCGCAGGTCCTTGAGGAGTCGCTCGGCGTCGGGGCGCGCGTACGTGCTGAGCGAGGCCGCGACCGCCAGGCCGAGTCTTCGCTGGGAGCCCAGGCCCCGGTCGACCGTCTCGCGCGCCCTCGGGTCGGGCTGGTCGCCCATGACGTCGGCGAGCGGCTGGCACGGCCGGCGGTCGGCCCGCGGGCGGGTCCGGGCGCGGGCGGTGGTGTCGGCGGAGACCTGGTAGCCGGGCACGTCGCCCTGGGCGAGGGCCGCCCGCTGGAGGGCGGTGGCCGACGAGGGCGAGGAGGCGCGGGAGGCGGCCTTGCCGTCCGAGGCACCGCCCGAACCGCACGCGGTGGTGAGGAGCAGCGCCGACGCCGACAGCACGGCGAGTCCAGTCGCCTTCACACGCATCGTGGAACCCTACTCACCTGTCAATTGTCCGCGTACGAGCCGCGATCCTGACACAGACGCGGCGGAGCGCACACCCGAGACCGGATGTGCGCCCCACCACAAGGCCTCCACGCACCGGCCGGCGGCGCGTTCGCGCCGTCAGCCGCCGAGGGGCAGACCGGCGCTGCCGAGGGGCAGGCCGCCGGTCGGCAGGCCGCCGAGCAGGCCGCCCACCGGGTCGGACGCGGCGGGCGCGCCCTTGCCCACGGCGTGCTTACCGCCGGTCAGCGACTGCGGGGCGCCCTCGGGGAGCGTCTTGGCGACGCCCTCCACGGGCAGCGTCTTGGTCAGGCCGGACAGGGCGGGGAGCTCGGGGACTCCGGCCACGGCGGGCGCGGCGGAGGCCGTACCGGCGGCAGCGGCGGCGAAGGCGACACCGACAGCGGCGGCACCGAGCGTCTTGACGGCAGACTGCTTCATCTGGAATTCATCCTAGGGAAGGGGATGTGAGCGGCTCTGCAAGCTAGTCAGACCGCCACGCGCCCCGCAAACACGTGAAACCACGGGAAAAGGCCGGGATTTGCTTCTCCCGGCCGTGTGGACGTGTTTCCCGATCAGCCCATCGGCGGGGTGGAACCGCTGGTCGCAGCGGTCTGCTTGAACAGCCATTCGGATTTCAGCTCGGCGTATCCGGGCTTGATGACGTCGTTGATCATGGCAAGGCGTTCGTCGAAAGGAATGAACGCTGATTTCATCGCATTGACGGTGAACCACTGCATGTCGTCGAGCGTGTAGCCGAACGCCTCGGTCAGCCGCTCGAATTCCTGGCTCATGCTGGTGCCGCTCATCAGCCGGTTGTCGGTGTTGACCGTGGCGCGGAAGTGCAGCCGGCGCAGCAGCCCGATCGGGTGTTCGGCATAGGAAGCGGCGGCGCCCGTCTGGAGGTTGGACGTCGGGCACATCTCCAGCGGGATGCGCTTGTCCCGTACGTACGCGGCGAGCCGCCCCAGCTTCACGGTGCCGTCCCCGGCGACCTCGATGTCGTCGATGATCCGCACCCCGTGACCGAGCCGGTCGGCGCCGCACCACTGGAGCGCCTGCCAGATCGAGGGCAGGCCGAACGCCTCGCCCGCGTGGATGGTGAAGTGATTGTTCTCCCGCTTCAGATACTCGAACGCGTCCAGGTGTCGGGTGGGCGGGAAGCCCGCCTCCGCGCCCGCGATGTCGAAGCCGACCACGCCGGAGTCCCGGTAGGAGTTGGCGAGTTCGGCGATCTCCAGGGCGCGGGCGGCGTGCCGCATGGCGGTCAGCAGTGCCCCGACGCGGATGCGGTTGCCGTCGGCGCGGGCCCGGCGCTCGCCTTCCCGGAAGCCCTCGTTGACCGCCTCCACGACCTCCTGGAGGGTCAGCCCGTTCTCCAGGTGCTGCTCCGGCGCGTACCGCACCTCGGCGTAGACGACACCGTCCTGCGCCAGGTCCTCGGCGCACTCGGCGGCGACGCGGAAGAGCGCGTCGCGGGTCTGCATGACGGCGCAGGTGTGCGCGAAGGTCTCCAGATACCGCTCCAGGGAACCGGAGTCGGCGGCTTCCCGGAACCAGATGCCGAGCTTGTCGGCCTCGGTCTCGGGCAGGTTGGTGTACCCGGTCTGTTCGGCGATCTCGATGATGGTGCCAGGACGCAGACCGCCGTCGAGGTGGTCGTGGAGCAGCACCTTCGGGGCGCGGCGGATCTGGTCCGTGGTCGGTACGTCGGTGGTCTGGCTCGTCATCTGCGCATGCTAGCCCCTACGCGCGTAGATCACCGGGAGTCGCCCGGTTGCCGATACGTAACAGTGACTGCGCGGACGGGTGGAGTACACGTCGGCTTCTGAGACTGTTCTGCCATGGCACAGCATGCGACTTCCCTGCCTGCTGCCCGGCTCGGACGGGCCGTCGGCGCGACCGGCGCCGGCTCCTCGGTCGGCGGTGTGGTGCTGGTGCTGCCGGACGGCGACCCCGTCTCGGCACGCCGCCCCTCCCCCCTCGCGTACGCCTCGGCGCTGCCGCTGGCACGGCGGTTGGCCCGGGCGGGCCGGGACGACGGACTGGTGGCCCATCCGGTGCGCTACCGGGGCCGGGGCTGGAACGGCGGCGACGCCCTGCTCGCGGCGGACGCCGAGTGGGCCGCGGACGAGGTGGTGCGGCGGTACGGGGACGTGCCCGTGTGCCTGGCCGGGTACGGGATGGGCGGGCGGGCGGCGTTGCGCGCGGCGGGGCACGAGGCCGTCGAGTGCGTGCTCGCGCTGGCCCCCTGGCTCCCCGATGAGGACGTGGCGGCCGAACCGGAGCCGGTGAAGCAGCTGGTGGGGCGGCGGGTGCTGATCGTGCACGGCACCAATGACGCGGCTTGCGACCCGGAGCTGTCGTTCCGCCTCGCCGCGCGCGCGAAGAAGGCCAACCGCGACACCTGCCGCTTCGAGGTCCACTCCGACGGGCACGGGCTCCGCCAGCACCGGCCCGAAGTCCTGGCGCTGGCCGCAGACTTCGTGAAGGGCTCGCTCTTCGCGCACGCGTACGCGCGTCCCGTCGCCGACGCCCTGGCCGCCCCGCCGCCGCTGGGGCTGCGGATGCCGCTGGCGGCCGGCTTCGGGAAGTCGCTGGGCGGGTAGCGCCCGCCGGGACACTCACACCGGCAGCAACTGTCCCCGCCGGGACAGCAGGAACGCCTTGAAGGCGGCCACCGGAGGGGTGTCGGGGTGGCCGTCGAGCCAGGCGACCCCGATCTCGCGGACCGCCCGGGGCGCCGTCACCGTCAGCTCGACCACCCCCGGGCGGGCCACCGCGGGCGGTGGCAGCAGGGCCACACCCAGGCCCGCCGCCACCAGACCGCGCAGGGTCTCCGCCTCCTCGCCCTCGAAGGCGACCCGGGGCGCGAACCCGGCCTGGGCGCACAGGTCGTCCGTGATGCGCCGCAGGCCGTACCCGGGCTCCAGGGTCACGAACGTCTCCTCGGCCGCCTCCGCGAGCCGCACCCGCTTGCGGGCCGCGAGGCGGTGGTCGTCGGGGACGACGAGGCGCAGCCGCTGCTCGTCCAGGCGCCGTGCCACCAGGTCGGGGGCGTCGGGCACCGGCGAGGTCAGGCAGAGGTCGAGGTCCCCGGCGCGCAGCCGCTCGATCATCGCCTCGCCGTAGTTCTGCACCAGCGTGAAACGGACCCGGGGGTGGGTGACGCGGAAGGCACGGATGAGGCCGGGGACGGTCTCGGAGCCCATGGTGTGCAGGAAGCCGAAGGCGACCTTGCCCGTCGCCGGGTCGGCGTCGGCCCGCACCGAATCGGCGGCCCGCTCGACCTCCGCGAGGGCGCGTTCGGCCGAGCCGAGGAAGGTGCGCCCGGCCGGGGTGAGCGAGACCGTGCGGCCCCGGCGGGCGAACAGGGCGACGCCCAGGTCCTCTTCGAGCCGCACCATCGCGCGCGAGAGCGTCGACTGGGGCACGCCGAGCTCCTGCGCCGCGCGCGTGACGTGCTCGTGCCGGGCGACCGCGGCGAAGTACGCGAGGCGGGGCGTGAGCACCGCGACCATGTCTTCTTCGTAACTGTTCAATGACAGACACCCGCCTGAGCTCTGCTTATGCGTACGTGGATCGATTATGCGCGCTCCACGCATTGGACGCATGAATCTCCTGGGCCTACGGTCGAACCATGCCTCCCGCCAGTACCGGGGCACCCACCGCCGTGGGTGCCTCCACCTCGCCGTCCCCCGACCAGCTCTTCCCGGGCGCGCCCGGCTACCGCCGGATGAGCTTCGCGCTCTTCGCGGCCGGGGTCGCCACCTTCGCCCTCCTCTACTCCACCCAGGCGCTGCTTCCGCTGATCTCCGCGGACCTGGGGGCATCGGCCTCCGCGGCGAGCTGGACCGTGTCGGCGGCGACCGGCGCGCTGGCGCTGTGCGTGCTGCCGCTGAGCGCGGTGTCGGAGCGGTTCGGGCGGTCCCGGACGATGACGGTCTCGCTGGTGGTCGCGGTCGGCGTGGGGCTGCTGGTCCCGTTCGCGCCCGGCGTGGGCTGGCTGGTGGCGCTGCGGGCGGTCCAGGGCGCGGCGCTGGCCGGACTGCCCGCCTCCGCGATGGCCTACCTCGCCGAGGAGGTACGGCCCAAGGCGCTGGTCGCCGCGATCGGCCTGTTCGTCGCGGGCAACTCCATCGGCGGCATGAGCGGCCGCATCCTGACCGGCTGGGTGGCCCAGGCGTGGGGCTGGCGCGCGGCGCTGGCCGCGGTCGGACTGCTGGCGGCCGGGTGCGCGGTGGTCTTCCGGCTGCTGCTCCCGAGGTCGCGCCACTTCCGGGCGGCGCCCCTCGACCCGCGCGCGCTGGCGGCCACCGTGCGCGGCCACCTCGCCGACCCGCTGCTGGTACGCCTGTACGCGATCGGTGCGCTCTTCATGACGGTCTTCGGCGCCGTCTACACGGTGATCGGCTACCGGCTCAGCGCCGCGCCCTTCCACCTCCCGCAGGGCGTGGTCGGCTCGGTCTTCCTGGTGTACCTGGTCGGTACGGTCTCCTCGGCCGGGGCCGGGACGCTGGTGGCCCGGCTCGGCCGCCGGGGCGCGCTGTACCTGGCCGTCTCCACCACGGCCGCGGGTCTGGTGCTGAGCCTGCTCGACTCGCTGGCGGCGGTCCTGGCGGGCCTGGTCCTGATCACCGCGGGCTTCTTCGCGGGCCACGCGGTCGCCTCCTCCTCGGTGAGCCGCACCGCGAAGACGGGCCGCGCCCAGGCGTCGGCGCTGTACCAGTCCGCGTACTACCTGGGCAGCAGCGCGGGCGGCACGCTGGGCGCGGTCGCCTTCCACGCCGGCGGCTGGAGCGCCACGGTCCTGCTCGGCCTGCTCGCCGTCCTCGGCGTCGTCTCGGTGACGCTGTACGGCAGCCACGCCGCCCGCACCGAGCGCCGCCGCGCCGCGACGCGCCTCGGCGCACCCCGGGTGACCTGCTGAGACGTGCGTCCGATGCGCGATTGTCAGTGGGCTCCTGTAGCTTCCGAAGAGCTGGAGCACATGAGCGATCTGGGGTGGACGCGATGGGTGATCCGACGACGGATCCGGCGGTGGAGACGGACCTCGACTCCCGCCTGGAGAAGCACCGGACCGAGCTGACGGGGTACTGCTACCGGATGCTCGGCTCGGCCTTCGAGGCGGAGGACGCGGTACAGGACACGCTGGTGCGGGCGTGGCGTGGTTACGAGAAGTTCGAGGGCCGCTCGTCCCTGCGGTCCTGGCTCTACCGGATCGCGACCAACGTCTGCCTGGACATGCTGACCGCGGGCGGCAAGCGGGCCCGCCCGATGGACCTCACGGCCCCGCAGACGGCCTCCTCGGCCGTGCTGCGCTCGCGGCCCGAGATCACCTGGCTGGAGCCGGTGCCGGACGCGCGGGTGCTGCCGACGGCCGTGGACGACCCGGCCGAGACGGCGGTCGCGCGCGAGAGCGTGCGGCTCGCCTTCGTGGCGGCGCTCCAGCATCTGCCGCCCAAGCAGCGGGCGGTGCTGATCCTGCGCGAGGTGCTCGCCTGGAGGGCGAGCGAGGTGGCCGAGCTGCTCGGCACCACGGTGGCGTCGGTCAACAGCGCGCTCCAGCGGGCGCGTTCGACGCTGGCGGAGTCGCAGCCGCGCGCCTCGGACGCGGCGGACCCGCTCGACGAGGACCAGCAGAAGCTCCTGGCCCGCTATGTGGCGGCGTTCGAGGGGTACGACATGTCGGCGCTGACGTCCCTGCTGCACGAGGACGCGACGCTCTCGATGCCGCCGTACGACCTGTGGCTGCGCGGCCCCGAGGACATCGTGGCGTGGCACGTGGGGCCCGGGGCCGGCTGCCGGGGGTCCCGTCTGGTGCCGACGGTGGCCAATGGGACGCCGGCGTTCGGCCAGTACCGGCCCAGTGGGCCCGGGGGGCGCCATGAGCCGTGGGCGCTTCAGGTGGTGGAGATCGCCGACGGCAGGATAGTCGGGCTGAACGCGTTCCTGGACACGGCGCGCTGGTTCCCCCTGTTCGACCTGCCCGAAGCGCTCGGCACGGCCTGAGGGGGTCTGCCCCTGCCGGGGCCGTGGGTGGCTGCACGCGCAGTGCGCCGAGGCCCTTTTGTGCCCGGACTTCGTCTGCGGCTGTGTGGGGGGTGCTCGCGCAGTTCCCCGCGCCCCCAACCCCGCGTGCGTCTGCGACGCGTACGGTTCCCCAGCGCCCTGAATGCCATCGTTCGCCTGCGGGCCGTGGTGGGCCGGTCGCGCAGTTCCCCGCGCCCCTTGGGCAGTCGGCCGCAGCCGGAGAACCGAGCTCAGCCACAGGCTTTCAGGGGCGCGGGGAACTGCGCGGGCAACCACCACACACCCGCAGACAAAGCCCGGGCACCATCACTCCTCCAGGCCCGCAAGGCGCAGCAACGCCCCCAGCCCCGGCCCCGCGTTCCGTATCGACAGGCGCCCCCCGGCCCGGCGCGCGGTCAGCCGGAGCCGGGCCACCGCCTCCACCGCCGCCAGATCCGCCCGCACCAGCCCGCCCACATCACACACCACCTCCCGCGCCCCGGCCGCGTACAGCGCCATCAGCCGCGCGCACAGCGGGGGGACGTCGGCGAGGGCCAGGGGGGACGGGACGACGAGGAGCGCGGGTCGCTTGGGGTTCACATGCGGACAGACCCGCCCCGGCCGGGAAAGTCATCGGCCGGGCGGGTCCGGGGAGCACGGACGGACTGCCCAGGCGTCAGGCGATCCGGTCGAGGACGATCGGGTTCGCGGTGAACGAGGTGCCCGCCGGGGCGATGTCGTACGAGCCGCCCAGCGTCTGAAGGGCGTAGTCGAACTTCTCCGGCGTGTCCGTGTGCAGGGTGAGCAGCGCCTGGCCCGCCGTCACGGTGTCACCCGGCTTGGCGTGCAGCTCGATGCCCGCACCCGCCTGCACCGGGTCCTCCTTGCGGGCCCGGCCGGCGCCCAGGCGCCAGGCGGCGACGCCGATGTCGTACGCGTCCAGGCGGGTGAGCACACCCGAGCTCGGGGCGGTGACGACGTGCTGCTCGCGGGCGACCGGCAGGGTGGCGTCCGGGTCGCCGCCCTGGGCCGCGATCATCCGGCGCCACACGTCCATGGCCGAGCCGTCGGCGAGGGCCTTCTCGGGGTCGGCGTCCTTGATCCCGGCGGCGTCCAGCATCTCCCGGGCGAGTGCGAGGGTGAGGTCGACGACGTCCTGCGGGCCACCGCCGGCCAGGACCTCGACGGACTCGCGCACTTCGAGCGCGTTGCCCGCCGTGAGGCCGAGCGGGGTGGACATGTCGGTGAGCAGGGCGACGGTCTTCACGCCGCTGTCGGTGCCGAGCGCGACCATGGTGGAGGCGAGCTCGCGGGCGTCCTCGATGGTCTTCATGAAGGCGCCGGTGCCGACCTTGACGTCGAGGACCAGCGAGCCGGTGCCCTCGGCGATCTTCTTCGACATGATCGAGGAGGCGATCAGCGGGATGGCCTCGACGGTGCCGGTGACATCGCGCAGCGCGTAGAGCTTCTTGTCGGCGGGGGCCAGGCCGTCGCCCGCCGCGCAGATGACGGCGCCGGTGGTGTCCAGGACGTTCAGCATCTCCTCGTTGGAGAGCAGCGCGCGCCAGCCGGGAATGGACTCCAGCTTGTCCAGGGTGCCGCCGGTGTGGCCCAGGCCCCGGCCGGACAGCTGGGGCACGGCCGCGCCGCACGCGGCGACCAGCGGGGCGAGCGGCAGCGTGATCTTGTCGCCGACGCCGCCGGTGGAGTGCTTGTCGGCGGTGGGCCGCGAGAGCGCGTCGAAGTTCATGCGCTCACCGGAGGCGATCATCGCGGCGGTCCAGCGGGCGATCTCCGTACGGTTCATCCCGTTGAGCAGGATCGCCATGGCGAGGGCCGACATCTGCTCGTCGGCGACGACACCCCGGGTGTAGGCGTCGATGACCCAGTCGATCTGCTCCGGGCTCAGCTCGCCCCGGTCTCGCTTGGTGCGGATGACGGAGATGACGTCCATGGCATTCCTTCCGGCGTGGTGCGGTTCGTCCGTGCGGTACACGCGACTCTACGCGCATAGAGAGGTCTGACGGATGCGGCCCCTCCCTGGCTGATCGGCAACGGAGGGGCCGCGGTGGTTACTTGGGGTCCTGCGTGAGGTGGTCCGGACCGAAGGCCTGCGGGAGCATCGCGGCCAGCGGCAGGACGCCGTCCGGGGTCTCCAGCAGCAGGTCCGGTCCGCCGTGCTCGAACAGCAGCTGGCGGCAGCGGCCGCAGGGCACCAGCGCGGCGCCGTGGCCGTCGACGCACACGAAGTGCGTCAGGCGCCCGCCACCGCCCAGCCGCAGCGCCGAGACCAGCCCGCACTCCGCGCACAGGGCGAGGCCGTAGCTGGCGTTCTCGACGTTGCACCCGGTGACGGTGCGCCCGTCGTCCACGAGCGCCGCCGCGCCGACCGGGTAGCCCGAGTACGGGGCGTACGCCCGGGACATGGCGTCCCGGGCCGCCTCGCGCAGGGCCTCCCAGTCGACGGCGCCCGCACCGGGGGCGTCCGGCGTCACTTGCCCTGCCCCTTGCGGTAGCGCATGCCGTCGGCCTTGGGCATCCGCAGGCGCTGCGCGGAGAGCGAGAGCACGAGCAGGGTGACCACGTACGGCGTGGCGCCGACGAAGTCGCTGGGGACGGTGTCGGTCATCAGGTACCAGACGAGGATCGCGGCGGCCACGACCGCGCTGATCACCGCCTGGAGCATCGCCTTCTTGTACGCCTTCCAGGCGGCCAGGGCGACCAGCAGCACCACGAGCAGGAGCAGCAGGGCGTGCACCGTGGTGCCGCCGTTGCGCAGCTGGAGCGCGTCGGAGAAGCCGAAGAGGCCCGCGCCCATGGCGAGTCCGCCCGGACGCCAGTTGCCGAAGATCATCGCGGCGAGGCCGATGTAGCCGCGCCCGCCGGTCTGGCCCTCCAGGTAGATGTGCGAGGTGACCAGCGCCAGGAACGCGCCGCCGAGACCGGCGAGACCGCCCGAGACCGCGACCGCCGCGTACTTGTAGGTGTACACGTTGACGCCGAGCGACTCGGCGGCGATCGGGTTCTCGCCGCAGGAGCGCAGCCGCAGGCCGAAGGCGCTCTTCCACAGCACCCACCAGGTGCCCACGAAGAGCAGTACGGCGATGACGGTGACCCAGGAGACATTGGTGACCAGGCCGCCGAGGATGCCCGCGAGGTCGGAGAGCAGGAACCAGTGGTGCTTCTGGACCGACTCCAGGCCGGAGGACAGCCCCGGGACGGTGAAGCTCGGCAGCGTCTCGGCCGGCGGCGACTGCTTGGGGTTGCCGCCCTGCGCCGCTGCGTCGCCCTCGTTGAAGAAGAGCTTGGCCATGTACTGCGTGGCGCCGACGGCGAGCAGGTTGACGGCCACACCGGAGACGATGTGGTCGACGCCGAAGGTGACGGTGGCGACCGCGTGGACGAGGCCGCCCAGGACGCCGAAGCCGACGCCCGCCAGCAGGCCGAGCCAGGGGCTGGTCTGCCAGCCGACCCAGCCGGCGCCGAAGGTGCCGAGGATCATCATGCCCTCGAGGCCGATGTTGACCACGCCGGCCCGCTCGGACCACAGGCCCGCGAGGCCCGCGAGACCGATCGGCACGGCGAGGCCCAGGGCGGCGCTGATCTGGCCCTCGGAGGTGAGCTGGTCGGCGCCGGTGATGATGCGCACGGCGGAGACCAGGAGCAGTGCGCCCGCGACGATCAGCAGGAGCTGCGCCGCGGAGAACTTGCGCTTGGCGTTGCCCTTGAGCCCGGCCGGGGGCGGCGGGGTCTTGGCGGGGGTCGTCGTGACGCTCATGCCGTCACCTCCTGCTTCTTGGCGGCCTGGGCCGCGAGCTCGGCGCCGACGCGCTGCTGCTGGCGCTTGAGGCCGTAGCGGCGGACGACTTCGTACGCGATCACGACGCACAGGACGATGACGCCCTGGATCACGCCGAGGATCTCCTTGTCGTAGCCGATGACTTCGAAGTGGCCGGTGGTGCGCTCCAGGTAGCCCCAGACCAGCGCGGCGAGGGCGACGCCCGCCGGGTGGTTGCGGCCGAGCAGCGCGACGGCGATACCGGTGAAGCCGAGGCCCAGCGGGAAGCTGTTGTCGAACTGGTGGCTGTCGTTGAGCAGCGTGGGCAGACCGACCAGACCGGCCACCGCACCCGAGATGACCATGCTGGTGACGATCATCTTCTTGACGTTGGCGCCGCTGGCGGCGGCGGCGGACTCGGACTGGCCGACGGCCCGCAGGTCGAAGCCGAAGCGGGTGCGGCCCAGCACGAACCAGTAGGCCACGCCGACCAGTACGGCGACGACGATGAAGCCCCAGATGGAGCCGGCCGCGCCGTTGTCGATGGCGAAGAACCAGTTGTCCTTCGGCAGCGGCTTGGTGGAGACCAGCGTGCCGGCCTGGTCGAGCTGGCCGAGCCGCTCGGGCTGGAGCAGATAGGCGATGATCGCGGTCGCGATGGCGTTCAGCATGATGGTCGAGATGACCTCGCTGACGCCCCGGGTGACCTTGAGGACGCCCGCGATGGCCGCCCACAGGGCGCCCACCGCCATCGCCGCCAGGATCATCATCGGGATGGCGACGACACCGGGCAGGGTGACCGCGCCGCCGAGCACCGCGGCGAGGAAGGCCGCGATGCGGTACTGGCCGTCCACACCGATGTTGAAGAGGTTCATCCGGAAGCCGATGGCCACCGCGATGCCGGCGAGGTAGTACGTCGTCGCCTTGTTGAGGATGTAGACCTGGCTGTCACTGGCCGAGCCGTACGACAACATGTCGTCGAAGGCGGGCATCGGGTTCTTGCCGGTGGCCAGGATGACCAGGGCGGTCACGACGAGCGCCGCGACCACCGCGAGCACGGGGGCCGCGACCGCGAGGAGCAGCTTCTCCCGGTCGATGCGCTGGGTGAACTTTTTCATCGGTCCTCTCCCCCGGTGCTGCCGTCGTGCTCCAGGTGGCCGGCGGCGGCGCCGGTCATGGCGGAGCCCAGCTCCTCAGGGGTGATCGTGGCGGGGTCGGCGTCGGCGACCAGGCGGCCGCGGTACATCACCCGCAGGGTGTCGGACAGGCCGATCAGCTCGTCCAGGTCGGCGGAGATCAGCAGCACCGCGAGGCCCTCGCGGCGGGCCGTGCGGATCTGGTCCCAGATCTGCGCCTGAGCGCCCACGTCCACGCCCCGGGTGGGGTGCGCGGCGATCAGGAGCTTGGGGTCGTGGCTCATCTCGCGGCCGACGATCAGCTTCTGCTGGTTGCCGCCGGAGAGCGAGGCCGCGGTGACCTCGATGCCGGGGGTGCGTACGTCGTACTCGCGCACGATGCGCTCGGTGTCCATCCGCGCGGCCTTGTTGTCGAGCAGCCCGCCCTTGGAGTTGGGGCGCTCGGTGACATGGCCGAGGACGCGGTTCTCCCACAGCGGGGCCTCCAGGAGGAGGCCGTGGCGGTGGCGGTCCTCGGGGATGTACCCGATGCCGCCCTCGCGCCGCTTGCGGGTGGGGGCGTGCGAGATGTCGGCGCCGTCGAGGGTGATGACACCGCCGTCCGGGTCGCGCATGCCCATGATCGCCTCGACGAGCTCGGCCTGGCCGTTGCCCTCGACGCCGGCGATGCCCAGGACCTCGCCCTTGTGGATGGTGAAGGAGACCGCGGAGAGCACCTCGCGGACCACGCCGTCGGGGTCGGTGGCGGCCAGGCGCAGGTCGTCGACCCTCAGCATGGGCACGTCGGTGACCGTCGACTCGCGGGTCTCGGGCGAGGGCAGCTCGCTGCCCACCATCAGCTCGGCGAGCTGCTTGGTGGTGGTGTTCCTCGGGTCGGCGGTGCCGACCGTGGTGCCGCGCCGGATGACGGTGATGTCGTCGGCGACCTTCAGGACCTCGCCCAGCTTGTGGGAGATGAAGATGACGGTCAGGCCCTCGGCCTTGAGCTCGCGCAGGTTGTCGAAGAGCGCCTCGACCTCCTGCGGGACCAGGACGGCCGTCGGCTCGTCGAGGATCAGGGTGCGCGCGCCGCGGTAGAGGACCTTGAGGATCTCCACGCGCTGGCGGTCGGCGACGCCCAGGTCCTCGACGAGGACGTCGGGGCGCACGTTCAGGCCGTACGCGTCCGAGATCTCCTTGATCTTCTTACGGGCCTTGGCGCCGATGCCGTACAGCTTCTCGCCACCGAGGACCACGTTCTCCAGGACGGTGAGGTTGTCGGCGAGCATGAAGTGCTGGTGCACCATGCCGATTCCGCGCGCGATGGCGTCGGCGGGGCTGTGGAAGGCCACCTGCTCGCCGTCGACGGTGATGGTTCCCTCGTCCGGCTTCTGCATGCCGTAGAGGATCTTCATCAGGGTCGACTTGCCGGCACCGTTCTCACCGCAGAGGGCATGGACGGTGCCCTTCTTGACGGTGATGTCGATGTCCTTGTTGGCGACGACGCCCGGGAAGCGTTTGGTGATGCCGCGCAGTTCGACGGCGGGAGGGCTGGACGCGTTGATGGCGCACTCTCCTCGGGAGCAGGAGCGGGGGGCAGGGGGCTTCCGGAGAAGCTAGCGCGCCAACTCCGGCCTACGCGCGTAGAGTTGACACTTCGTTATGCCCGGCGGGCAGAGCGGTGCCGCTCTGCCCGCCGGGCCGGGTGCGCCCGGCCGGAGCCGGGCGCGGTGACTGCGGCGGCCGGGACGGGCCGCCTTGGGTCACGGGGTGGTCTTGACCTTGATCTGGCCGTCGACGATCTTCTTCTTGGCCGCGTCGATCTGGGCCTTGATGTCGTCGATGAAGCCGCCGCTGGTGGCGAGGGAGACGCCGTCCTTGGCCAGCGGGTAGCTGTTGGTGCCGGTGAGCGGCTTGCCGTCCTTGACCGACTTGACCAGGTCGTAGACGCCGATGTCGACGTTCTTGACGACCGAGGTCAGGATCGAGGACTTGTACTTGGCCAGCGAGGCCTGGTTGTACTGGTCGGAGTCGACGCCGACCGCCCAGGCGCCCTTCTTGCCCGCGACGGCCTCGATGGCGCCGTTGCCGGAGGAGCCGGCGGCGGTGTAGATGACGTCGATGCCGTCGTCGAGCATGCCCTGCGCGGCGGCCTTGCCCTTGTCGGGGCTGGCGAAGCCGGAGGTGTCCGAGCCGTGCGACAGGTACTGGGGCTTGACGTCGGCCGAGGGCTTGGTGTCCTTGACGCCCTGGACGAAGCCCGCCTCGAACTTCTTGATCAGCGGGACGTCCACACCGCCGATGAAGCCGATGTGGCCGGTCTTCGACTTCAGCGCCGCGGCGACACCCGCGAGGTAGGAGCCCTGCTCCTCGGTGAAGACGATGTTGTCGACGTTCTTGGCGCCCTCGACGACCGAGTCCACGATGCCGAAGGACGTGTTCGGGTACTTGGCGGCGACCTGCTTCATCGAGTTGGCGTAGGCGTAGCCGATGCCGATGACCGGGTTGTAGCCCGCCTGGGCCAGCTGGGTGAGGCGCTCGACGCGGTCGGCCTCGGTGTCCGTGGTCTTGGCGGTCAGCTCCTTGATCTCACCGCCGAACTCGCCCTTGGCCTTGTCGATGCCGCGCGCGGCGGAGTCGTTGAACGAGTGGTCGCCACGGCCGCCGACGTCGTACGCGACACCGACCTTGACGCCCTTGCCGCCCGCGCTGGACGACGCGGAGGAGTCCTTGTCCTTCTCGGAGGACGTGCTGCCACACGCGGTGGCGGAAAGAGCGAGGGCGGCGGTGGCGATACCGGCCGCAGCGATCTTGGATACCCGGCGCACGAGGAGGTCCCTTCAGAACGAACCGAGAGCGCCCCTACCGGCGCTGGTTTCGCGTCGGATCGTAACGCGCGTAGATGTCGCGTAAAGACCTGTTCGGAAGCCGTTATCGAATCGCCGCGAACAGACGATGAAGTGTCCGGTTACGAACGGTGTCCTTCGAGCAGCGCAGCGGCAGTGAAGAGCTCCACCCCGACCTTGATGGCGGCCTCATCGGCGTCGAAATCGCCCCGATGCAGGTCAAGCCGGGCGTTGGACCCCGGGGTGCGCACGCCGAGACGGGCCATCGCCCCCGGCACGCGCTCCAGGTACCACGAAAAGTCCTCGCCACCCAGACTCTGCTCGGTGTCCTCGATCGAGTACGGCCCTCGGCGCGCCGTCTGAGCCTCGCGCAGCAGTTCGGCCACGGCCGGATCGTTGACCACCGGCGGCACGCCGGGGACATAGTTGATCTCCGGCTTCGCCCCGTGCAGAGTGGCGACCTCGTAGATCGCGGCGTGCACCTTGTCCGGCGCCTCCCGCCAGGCGTCCAGGTCCAGGCAGCGCACGGTTCCGGCCAGCTCCGCGCGCATCGGGATGACGTTGCAGGCGTGCCCGGAGTCGATCCGGCCCCAGGTGACGGCGAGCCCCGCCCGGGCGTCGATGCGGCGGGCGAGCAGCGCGGGCACGTCGGTGACCACCCGGGCGGCGGCGGTCACCAGATCGGTGGTCAGATGCGGGCGGGCGGTGTGGCCGCCGGGCCCGTCCAGGGTGATCTCCAGCCGGTCGCAGGCCGAGGTGATCGGCCCGGTCCGCAGCCCGATCCGGCCCGCGTCCACGCGCGGGTCGCAGTGGACCGCGATGATCCGGCCCACACCGTCGAGCGCGCCGGAGCGGATCGCGTCGGTGGCGCCGCCGGGCAGCACCTCCTCGGCGGGCTGGAAGACCAGCCGGACCGGGTTGGGCAGCAGGCCCTGGCGTTCGAGGTCGGCCAGGACGAGACCGGCGCCGAGCACGGTGGTGGTGTGGATGTCGTGGCCGCAGGCGTGCGCCCGATCGGGGACGGTGGACCGGTACGGCGTGTTGACCTTGGCGTCCGGGATCGGCAGGGCGTCGATGTCCGCCCTGATCGCCAGCATCGGCCGTCCCCCCGTCCAGGTGCCGACATCGCACAGGAGTCCGGTACCGCTGTCGAGGACCCGGGGCTTGAGCCCGGCCGCCTCCAGGCGCTTCTTGATCGCCGCGGTGGTGCGGAACTCCTGGTTTCCCAGCTCGGGATGCATGTGCAGATCCCGGCGGAACGCGACGAGTTCGGCGCGAAGGGGCTCGGGGAGCAACCCGGGCAGCGGGGCTTCCCCGGGCAGCTCGGCTTCGGGTTCGTCGGAGGCGCGCGACATCAACTGGTTCACCTGTTGAAGAGTAGGCCCCTTCAGGGGCCAACTAACCGTCGATCAACAAAAGTTCAGCCCGATAGGGGAAAGAAATCTGTCCTCCCGGCGGTTGTCCGCCCTCCGGGCTGGGTAAACTCGCCGCCCGCTTCTCAGACGGGTCGCAGCGGTTTCCCAGCGCCCTCTCAGGGGGATCTCAGCGCCGTCTCGGCGCACCCGTCCCGGGCCGGGGCGCGGCGGGGCCCGGCCGGGGCTCCTCGCCTCGACCGGACGGCGTCCCGGGGGGCGGGTGCCCGCTCAGGCCGCGACCATGCGCAGCCCGTGGGCGGTCCGGGCCGAGCCGGTGACGTCCGCGAGGAAGCCCTGGGCGCGCGGGGAGGCCTTCTCGGTGAGCCAGCCCGGGTCGATGTCGCAGACCAGCAGCCGCACCCCGGTGCCCGCGAGCGCCGGCGGCAGGGTGTGGACAACGGTCGAGGGAAAGCTGAGGATCGTCCGCCCGACGGGTCCCCGGCGGGCGATGAGCTCCAGCGGCAGGTCCGGCCGGACGATCTCGAGCCCGGTCCGCAGATGCAGGGTGCGCAGCTTGTCCGGGGACTCGCGGCGGTGGGCGAAGTACCGGGTGGCGCCGTGGGTGCGGGCCAGGGCCGCGACCGCCTCCTGATAGCGGTCGGGGTCGACCACACCCGTCTCCACCAGCGAGGTGCCCACCAGGTCGGCGCCCTTGGTGATGCGGGGCGGACCGAACCGGGCCCGGGTCCAGCCGAAGGTGTTCGGGGTGACCGTGACCGCCTCCGGCGCCTGGACGGGCATGGCGCTGAACACCTCGACCGTACGGCCCCGTGCCGGGGTGAGGCGACGGCGCGCCGAGGCGGCGAAGGGGGCGAAGACCAGATCGCGCGCCCCTGCCCGGCTGCCGCGCCGGTGCCAGCGGACCAGCCGCTCGCCGCTGCCGAGCTGGGCGACGAACTCCATGGTGGCGGTGCCGTCGTCGACGACGACCAGGTCACGGGCGCGCGCCACGGTGAGCAGCAGCTGGACGTAGCGCGAGAACGGGTCGCCGATGACGATCCGGTCGGCGCGGCGCAGCAGCGAGGAGAGGCCGCCGATGGTGCGCAGGGGGGCGCTCGGCCCGCCGCGGGCCTCCTCCCAGCGCACCCGCATGCCCTCCTCGCGGGCCAGCTCCGCCATCCGGCGCAGCTGGCCGCGGGACATCGGGTCGGTGGGCGAGAGGACGACGACGGTGAGGTCGTCGTGGCCGGCCGCCGCGCCTTGGGGGCCGCACCGCTGGGCCGGTACGCCGTTCAGGAGCGGGCGGGTGGAATGGGCCCACTCCAGCACGTTGAGCAGCTGGACCGGGCTCTCCACGAAGGCGATCGTGGCGGAGGTGTCCCGAGGCACGGCGGCCGGCCCCGGCTCAGACCGAGGCCGGCGCGCGGTCGGCGCCGGCCACCTCGGCGCCGGCGGCCTCGGCCTCGGCGACGACCCCGCTGACCCGGCGCAGCTTCTTCATCGGGGCGAGCTCCGACTCGTAGACCTTCTTGACGCCGTCGCCGAGCGCGGCCTCGATGGTGCGGATGTCGCGCACCAGCCGCGCCAGGCCGCCGGGCTCGACGGAGGCGGCCTGGTCGGAGCCCCACATGGCGCGGTCCAGGGTGATGTGGCGCTCGACGAACGTGGCGCCGAGGGCGACGGCGGCGAGGGTGGTCTGCAGTCCGGTCTCGTGGCCGCTGTAGCCGATGGGCACGTTGGGGTACTCGGCCATCAGGCTGTTGATCACCCGCAGGTTGAGCTCCTCGGCCCTGGCCGGGTACGTGGAGGTGGCGTGGCAGAGCAGGATGTTGTCGCTGCCGAGCACCTCGACGGCGTGCCGGATCTGCTTCGGGGTGGACATGCCGGTGGAGAGGATGACGGTGCGGCCGGTGGCGCGCAGGGCGCGCAGCAGCTCGTCGTCGGTGAGCGAGGCGGAGGCGACCTTGTGGGCCGGCAGGTCGAACTTCTCCAGGAAGGCGACGGCCTCGGTGTCCCACGGGGAGGCGAACCAGTCGATCCCGCGCTTCGCGCAGTGCTCGTCGATGGCGCGGTACTCCGACTCGCCGAACTCCACCCGGTGGCGGTAGTCGATGTAGGTCATCCGGCCCCACGGGGTGTCGCGCTCGATGTCCCACTGGTCGCGCGGGGTGCATATCTCGGGGGTGCGCTTCTGGAACTTGACGGCGTCGCAGCCCGCGTCGGCGGCGGCGTCGATCAGGGCGAGGGCGTTGCCCAGGTCACCGTTGTGGTTGATGCCGATCTCACCGGTGACGTACACCGGCTGACCCGGTCCGGCGGTGCGGCTGCCGAAGGTGCGCAGACGGTTGCTCATGAGGGGTGTCCTTACTGGGCGGTGGCGGTGGGGAGCGGGGGGCTGGACACAGGGGTGTGGTGGAGCTCGGGTCCGAGGAGCCAGGCGGCGATCTCGCGGATCGCGCCCTCGCCGCCGGGGGTGGCGGTGACCGTGCGCGCGGCGGCGCGCACGGACTCGTGGGCGTCGGCGACCGCGACCGGCCAGCCGACGAGGGAGAAGCAGGGCAGGTCGTTGACGTCGTTGCCCGCGTAGAGCACCCGGGCCGGGTCGACGGCGTTCTCCTCGCACCACTGCTTGAGGGCGAGGTCCTTGCGGTCGACCCCGTGCAGCACGGGGACCCTGAGCTTGCGGGCGCGGGCGGCGACCACCGCGTTCTGCTCGGTGGAGAGGATGAGCAGCTTCAGGCCGGCGCGGCGCAGGGCCGCGACGCCGAGCCCGTCGCCCCGGTGCACGGCGACCAGTTCGCGGCCCTCGGCGTCGATGAGGACCCGGTCGTCGGTCTGGGTGCCGTCGAAGTCGAGGACGACCGCGTCCACCTCCTCGCGGGCCGGGGTGCGCGCCGGGTCGAGCAGCGGCGCGAGCGCGCGGGCGCGCTCCAGGTCGTGCGGGTCGTCGATCTCCAGGACCCGGGCCGGGTCGGTGCGCACCAGCGCGGTGCGGCCGAAGAAGCGGTGCCGGTGGGTGCGGAAGCCCTCGGCTTCCATGGCGTAGGCGGCGCCGGTCTCCAGGAAGTCCTGGGGGCGGTCCTGGCGGCGCGGCCGGAAGGACGTGTCGTGGCCCAGGCCCTCGCCGCCGTCGGGCGACTCGCGCCAGAGGAAGCCGTGGAAGGGGGCGACGGTGACGGCCGTGTCGGCGCCGTCCACGACGACCGCCTCGGCGACGCCCTCGACGTCCTGGTGGCTCAGGAACGGGCTGGTGCACTGCACGAGCAGCACCACGTCGGTGTCCGTGTGCCCTTCGAGGGCGTGCAGCACGGCGGCCTCGCTCGTCGCGGTGTCCCCGGCGATGGCGGCGGGGCGTACGACGACGTGGGCGCCGGCCGCGGCGGCGGCGGACGCGATCGCCGGGTCGTCCGTGGAGACGGCGACATCGGTGACGTGGCGCGCGGCGAGGCAGGCCCGTACCGCCCGGACGACCAGCGGGACGCCGCCGACCGCCGCGAGGTTCTTGCCGGGGACGCCCTTGGAGCCGCCCCGGGCCGGGATCACGGCCAGGACCTTCCTGGGCCGGGCGGTCGTCACGGGCTGCGCGTTCATCAGAGTTCTCCCATCCGGCGGATGACCGGGGCCACGCGCTGCACTCCGTGGCGGTAGGCCCCGCGGGCCGCGTCCCGTACGGCGTCGCGCACCAGGCGTCGTACGCCGGTGGCCTCCGTCTCGGGCGCGGCGCCCGGCAGCGGGGTGCCGTCGGGGGCGAGGTGGTGGCGGGCGAGGATGCCGGGCAGATAGCCGGGCGCGGTGGCGGGCGTGTAGTAGGGGCGCACGGGCGGCAGGCCGGGGCGGGCCAGCAGGTCCGTGATGCGCGCGCGGGCCGCGTCGAAGGCGGTGGCGTACGCCTCGCCGGGCGCGACGCCCTGCGCGGCGAGCCAGCCGGGGTCGGCGACCGGGCGGTGGCCCGCGTCCAGCTCGTCCCAGGAGGCGAGGCAGCCGGAGCCGACGAAGTGGTGGTTGCCCAGGCTCTCGCGCACCCCGAGGTCGGTGAGGACGGCGGTGGGCACCGAGCGGTGCAGGGACTCCAGGGCCGCCGTCGAGGAGACGGTGACGAGCAGGTCGGTGCGGTCCAGGACCTCGCCCATGTTCCCGTACACCAGACGGAAGTTGGGCGGCGTTTCGAGGGAGCGGGCGAGCTTCTGGTAGGGCTGCTCCTCGATGTGCGTGGTGTGCTCGCCGGGCTTGGAGCGCAGCTTCAGCAGCACCTCGCGGCCGGGGTGGCGGCGGGCGTGGCCGATCAGGCGCCGCAGCAGGTAGAGCCGGTCGGCGCGGCTCTCGGGCACCGAGGGCTGGGCGGCGAAGACGAGCGTGTCGCGGCCCGGTTCGGGGCGGTGGGGCGCGCCGCCGAGGAAGGGCAGGGCGGCCTCGGTGACCGCCGAGGCGTCGGCGCCCACGCCCGCGTACACCGCGCGGAACCGCTCGGCGTCATGGGCCGAGTTGGCGAGGACCACGTCGGCGCCGTGGCGCAGCAGCAGGCCGTCGGTGAGCTTCTCGTAGACGACGCCGACGTAGCCGGTGACCAGGACGGGCCTGCGGGTCCCGGCCGGCCAGAGCCGGGCGAGGCCGTGCAAAGCGGCCTGGGCGGCGCCGCCGACCAGCGCGAGGACCACCACGTCGTACGGCTCGCGCTCGACGGCGCGCAGGAACGCGGCCATCGTCACCTCGCGCAGCGCGTCGGCGTCGACGCCGACCTCGGCGAGCTGGCGCGGGGTGGGGGTGGCCCGGCCGCGCAGCAGGAAGCCGCTGAGCCGGGGCGGGCTCCCGGCGATGCGGCGGGCGGTGAGGGCACCCCATTTCCACCGGGTGTCGGAATCGGCGAGAACGGCGATCCGGGGCGCGGTGTCGGTGGGATTCGTAACGGACGGCACGTCGAAGAAGCTAGGAATCCATTCCGTTTGGCGGCCCAACTGGGCCGCAACAGATGGTTAACAGCGCGTCTACGAAAGGGGGAAGAGCCCGGGGAGCGCACCGGTTAACAGCCCGGTCGTCCACTGTTCACCCACCATCCCTCGCCCGGACAGCGCGTATGACGCGGCGCCGCTTTAGCGTCACCCGGGTGGTCAAGCTCTCCGTGGTCGTGCCGTTCTACAACGTGCGCGCCTATGCCCCCGACACCCTGAGAAGTCTGCGCGACAACGCGCGCGAGGACTTCGAGTTCCTGCTGGTCGACGACTGCTCCTCGGACGGTACGGCCGCGCTGCTGGCCCGCGCCGGGCGCGAGCTGCCCGGTGCGGTGGTCCTCACGCACGAGAAGAACGGCGGTCTCGCCACCGCGCGCAACACCGGCATCGACGCGGCCCGCGGCGAGTACGTCACCTTCCTCGACGGGGACGACTGGCTGGCGCCGGGCTACTACAGCCAACTCGTCGCCGCCATCGAGGAGTTGGGCTGCGACTTCCTGCGCACCGACCACGTCCAGTGCACCGGCACCCGGCGCTCGGTGCAGCGGGTGCCGCACGGACGGCGCGGCGAAGTACTGGACCCGCGCGCGGCGATCCTGCCGGCCACCCGCTCCACCTCGGTGGACTACGCGTTCGCCTGGGCCGGGATCTACCACCGGCGGCTGGTGGAGCGGGGTCTGCTGCACTTCACGGACGGGCTGCGCACGGCCGAGGACCGGCCGTGGATCTGGCGGCTGCACCGGGAGGCGGAGTCCTTCGCGGTGCTGGGTCTGCTCGGTGTCCACTACCGGCGCGGAGTGGCGACGTCGCTCACGCAGATAGGAGACGTGCGCCAGCTGGATTTCCTCCGGGCATTCGACCAGGTGATCGAGGAAACGGCCCGCGATCCCCGCGCCGGGGAACTGCTGCCGAAGGCGGTACGGACGTACTGCGCCATCATCTCCCACCACCTGGGAAACAGGGAAAGGTTCGAACCGGCCGTGGCTCGCGAACTGCGGAACAGGAGCGCGCGGGCGCTGAGGAGAATGCCGCAGGACGTCCTCAAGGAGGCGCTGGACTCGATGGACTCGGGCCGCGCCTCCCGGCTGCGGCGGCTGCGCGGCCGGACCCCCTCCCGCACCTCGGCGGGGGCCGCGGCCTGATGCGTACGACGCAGATATTCCTGGCCACGACGGTGTACGGGACGGCGACGCTGGCCGCCGCGATCGACAGCGGCTGCTTCGGCCCCGCCGACCGGCGCCTGCTCCTGATCAGCAACAACGCGCCCGTACCGGAGACTTCGCCCGCCCTCGACACCCTGCCGGGCTTCGCGTCCCTGCGCGGGCGCTTCGACGGGGTGCTGTCGTGGAACGACACCATCGCGCCGATGCACCCGGCCGGCTGGTCGCCGCGCGCGGACGACGTGCCGCTGTGGGAGCGGCAGTTGCGGCGCGCCTGGGACCTCGGCGACGACCGGATCGAGCTGGCCGTGGAGTCCATCCAGGTCAACCCGGCGGGCGCGGTCGCCCAGCTCTTCCCGGACGCGCCCCTGCACGTGTACGCGGACGGGCTGATGAGCTACGGCCCCACCCGCAACAAGCTGGACCCGCTGGTGGGTTCGCGGGTGCGGCGGGTGCTCCACCTGGACCTGGTGCCGGGCCTGGAGCCGCTGCTGCTGGGCGAGTTCGGGGTGGGCGCGGAGGTGATCCCGACGGCGGCCTTCACCAAGGTGGTGGGCGAGCTGTCCGCCGAGGGCGCCGGCCTCGACGTGCCCGAGGGCGCGGCCCTGCTGCTCGGCCAGTACCTGGCCGCGCTCTCGATCCTCACCGAGGCCGAGGAGGAGGCGCTGCACCTCGCCATGGTGCGGGGCGCCGCCGCGCGCGGCCACCACCGGCTCGTCTTCAAGCCGCACCCCTCGGCGCCGCCCGCCTGGACCGAGGCGCTGCGCGCCGAGGCCGTGGCGCTGGGGGTGGAGCTGACGGTCCTGGAGTACCCGCTGCCGGCGGAGGTGCTGTACGAGCACCTCGCCCCCGCGCTGGTGGTCGGCTGCTTCTCCACCGCCCTGCTGACCGCGTCCGCGTTCTATGGCCTCCCGGTCGCCCGCACCGGCACGGAACTGCTCCTGGACCGCCTCACCCCGTACCAGAACAGCAACCGGGTGCCGGTGACGCTGGTGGACGCGCTGCTGCCGCCGCTGGAGGGCGGGACGCCGCGGCCGCCGCACGACCCGGCGGCGCTGCTGGCGGCGGTCGGCTACGCGATGCAGTCCGAGATCCGCCCCGACCTGCGCCCCGCCGCCGAGCACTACCTCGCCCACCACCTCACCCCGTACACCTGGCGCTACTTCAAGCGCCGCCGCCTGACCACCCTGGGCCTGCCGGGCGCCGTCCCCGCCCAGCTCGCCTTCATCCCGCGCAACGCGGCGGTACGGAGACTGGCGCGGCGGGCGCGGGCCGTCAGGCGACGGACGCGCTGAGGGCCGCTCCGACCCGCGCCAGGTACCCGGCGAGCCCCTGGGCCGTCTCGCCCGCCCACCCCACGTAGCCGTCCGGGCGGACGAGGAAGAGCCCGCGTCCGTACGGCTCGTACGCGTCCAGGGTGTGGACGTGGACCAGCTCGCTGTCCACCGCCGGGGGCTCGGTGCCGATGGCGAGGAGGGTGAAGTGCGGGCCGCTGAACAGGTCGAAGAGGCGGCCCTCGGGCAGGACGCCGTCGGGCGCGCGGTCCCCGGCCTCCAGGGTCCCGGCCCGGCCCGCCGAGAGCGGGCCGCCCCGGTAGCCGATGCCGAGCTGCTTGACCACGTTGCCGCGCTGACTGTCCCCGCCCAGCAGGGCCTGGCGGTGCAGCCGGGTGCTGATGCCGAGGACGCCCGCGGCGACCGGCCGCCGCTCCGGCTCATAGGTGTCGAGCAGCTCGGCGGGAGCGCCGTGCCGCAGCACCTGGCCGAGCTTCCAGCCCAGGTTGTAGGCGTCCTGGACGCTGGTGTTGAGGCCCTGGGCACCGGCCGGGGAGTGCACATGGGCGGCGTCCCCGGCGAGGAAGACCCGGCCCACCCGGAACCGCTCGGCCAGCGCGGCCCGGGGCCGGAAGTCCGAGGCCCAGACGACTTCGGTGATCTCGTCGGCGGTGACCGGCGTACGGGCGGCGATCAGCTTCCGTACGCCCTCGGGGCTGGTGTCCGGCGCCGTCTCGACGTCGTCGTACTGGGCGACCATCTGGAACAGCCGGGGGGCGCCCGGCAGCGGGCAGAGCACCAGGGCGCCGCCGTCGCCGCCCGCCCAGACGTGCCAGTGGTCCTCGTCGACGAACGCGTCCGGCGCGACGACCACGTCGGCCACCAGCATCGGCTTGGGGTCGACCGGCTCGCCGTGCATCGCGACGCCGAGCAGTCTGCGCACGGTGGACCGGCCGCCGTCGGCCGCCACCAGCTGGCGGGCGCGGACCTCGCGGCCGTCCGCGAAACGGGCCGTGACCGCGTGCTCGTCCTGGTCGAGCCCGGTCAGCTCGGCGCCGAGGACGACCTCGCCGCCGAGGGCACGCAGACGGTCGTGAAGCAGCTCCTGCAAGTGCGCCTGGCCGATGAGCAGACCGTTCGCGTATGGGGTCTGCTCGGTGGGCTCCGAGCGCTCCATCATGTCCCACTCGCGCCCGCGCGTGGTCCCGTCCGGGCCCTCCCAGGCGAGCATCCGGGGGTACTCGCGCCCGGCCGCGCGGACCGTCTCCAGGAGGCCGAGGTCGTGCAGCACCTCCTGGGTGCGCGGCTGGAGGCCCTTGCCCCGGGAGCCGGGGAAGAGCCGGCCGGCCTTCTCGACGAGCAGGGCGGGGACGCCGCGGCGGGCGAGGTCGATGGCGAGGACGAGGCCGGTGGGGCCGGCGCCGCAGATGAGTACGTCCACGTCGATGGGGGCGGGAGCGGGGACGGGGGCGCCCTCGACGCTGTCCTTAACGCTGTTAAGTTCCATGCCGGGGAGCATGTGCTTAACGGTGTTAAATTGTCAAGGTGGCTACGACGAGAATCGACCGGGCGCTGGTCGCCGACACCGCGCTGCGGCTCCTGAACGAGGTGGGCCTCGACGGGCTCACCCTGCGGGCGATCGCCAAGGAGCTGAAGGTCCAGGCGCCCGCGCTCTACTGGCACTTCAAGAACAAGCAGGCGCTGCTCGACGAGATGGCGACGGTGATGTACCGGCGGATGGCGGGGGACGCGCCCGGCGTCCCCGGCGTCCCTCCCGACGCGCCCTGGCAGGAGCAACTGGCCGGGTACAGCCGGGCGTTGCGGGCCATGCTGCTCAGCTACCGCGACGGCGCGAAGGTGTACGGGGGCGCCCGCTTCACCGGCACCGACCACGCGGGGGCGCTGGAGGGCCTGCTGTCCGCGATGGGCGCGGCGGGCATCGGCCCGAGCGAGGCGGCGCTGGCCGGGACGACGGCGTACGCGTACACGATGGGATTCGTGGCGGAGGAGCAGGGGATGGGGGCCGAGCCGTTCGACGTGGGGGCGCGGGCGGCCCGGCTGTCGGAGTACCCGCTGGCGGCGGCGGTCGGGGGGGATCTCTTCGAGGGGTACGGGGAGAGGTTCGAGGCGGGGTTGCGGGTGGTGATCGCGGGGATCGAGGGGGTGTATGGGGGTGCGGCGGGGCCGGGCTGAGCGCGCGGGTCCCCTGCGGGGCGGGGCGGGTGGCCGATCGCGGGGTTCCTCGCGTTGCTGGGGGCCGGGTCTTTGTGTGCGGGCCGGGGGTGAGTTGCTCGCGCAGTTCCCCGCGCCCCTGGGGGCGGGTGTTTGCGTGCGGCCCGGTGGTGGGTTGCTCGCGCAGTTCCCCGCGCCCCTTATGGGGCGGAAGTTCGTCTGCGGCCCGGTGGTGGGTTGCTCGCGCAGTTCCCCGCGCCCCTGCAAGGCCCGGACTTCGACTGTCGGCCGGTGGTGGGCTGGTCGCGCAGTTCCCCGCGCCCCTTATGGGGCGGAAGTTCGTCTGCGGCCCGGTGGTGGGTTGCTCGCGCAGTTCCCCGCGCCCCTTCAAGGCCCGGACTTCGACTGTCGGCCGGTGGTGGGCTGGTCGCGCAGTTCCCCGCGCCCCTCAAACCAGCGGTCGTCTGTGGGCCGTATTCGCTTCTCGCGCCGTTCCCCGCGCCCCTGAAAGCCCGGCCTTCGCCGGCGGGTCGGCGAGAGCTGGCCGCGCCCCTGGTTGCCCAGGGGCGCGGGGAACTGCGCGAGCAAGCCACCACCGGCCCGCAGACAAACGCCCGGCCCGACAGGGGCGCGGGGAACTGCGCGCGCAACCCACCACCGGGCCGCACACAAACACCCGGCCCACCGGCCCGCAGACGAAGCCCGGGCAACAAGCAGGCCCCCTCAGAACGCCTCGCGGGGTTCGTGCGTGCCCCACACCTCCCGGAGGGCTCCGCACACCTCCCCCACCGTCGCCCTCGCCGCCAGGGCCCTCTTCATCGGGTACAGGACGTTCTCCGAGCCTCCGGCCACCCGGCGCAGCTCCTCCAGGGCCGCGGCCACCGCCGCCCCGTCGCGGCCCGCGCGCAGCGAGGCCAGGCGGGACGTCTGGCGCGCCTCGATCGCCGGGTCCACCCGCAGCGGCTCGTACGGCTCCTCCTCGTCGAGGCGGAAGCGGTTCACCCCGACCACCACCCGCTCCCCGGCGTCCGTCTCCCGCGCGATCCGGTACGCCGAGCGCTCGATCTCGCCCTTCTGGAAGCCCTGCTCGATCGCGCTCACCGCCCCGCCCAGGTCCTCCACCCGCTCCATCAGCCCCAGCGCCGCCGCCTCCACGTCGTTGGTCATCGACTCGATGACGTACGAACCGGCGAACGGGTCGACGGTCGCCGTCACGTCCGTCTCGTACGCGAGGACCTGCTGCGTACGCAGGGCCAGGCGCGCGCTCTTGTCCGTGGGGAGCGCGATCGCTTCGTCGAAGGAGTTGGTGTGCAGCGACTGGGTGCCGCCCAGCACCGCCGCCAGGCCCTGCACGGCGACCCGGACCAGGTTCACCTCGGGCTGCTGGGCGGTCAGCTGCACCCCGGCGGTCTGGGTGTGGAAGCGCAGCATCCACGACTTGGGGTTCTTCGCGCCGAAGTCCTCCCGCATCACCCGCGCCCAGATCCGGCGCGCCGCGCGGAACTTGGCGACCTCCTCCAAAAGCGTGGTGCGCGCGACGAAGAAGAACGACAGGCGCGGGGCGAAGTCGTCCACGTCCATCCCGGCCGCGACCGCCGTACGGACGTACTCGACGCCGTCGGCCAGCGTGAACGCGATCTCCTGCGCGGGCGAGGCCCCCGCCTCGGCCATGTGGTAACCGGAGATCGAGATCGTGTTCCACCTCGGCATCTCGGCCCGGCAGTACCGGAAGACGTCCGCGACCAGCCGCAGCGACGGCCCCGGCGGGAAGATGTAGGTGCCGCGGGCGATGTACTCCTTGAGGATGTCGTTCTGGACCGTGCCGGTCAGCCGGTCCGCGGGCACGCCCTGCTCCTCGGCGACCAGCTGGTACATCAGCAGCAGCAGCGCGGCGGGCGCGTTGATCGTCATGGAGGTCGAGACCTCGCCCAGCGGGATGCCGTCGAACAGGACCCGCATGTCCTCGACGGAGTCGACGGCCACCCCGACCCTGCCGACCTCGCCGTGCGCGAGCGGCGCGTCGCTGTCGTGTCCCATCTGGGTGGGCAGGTCGAAGGCGACCGACAGGCCGGTGGTGCCGTGGGCGATGAGCTGCCGGTAGCGGGCGTTGGACTCGGCGGCCGTGCCGAAGCCGGCGTACTGGCGCATGGTCCAGGGGCGTGCCGTGTACATCGTCGGGTAGACACCCCGGGTGAACGGATACCCGCCCGGCTCACCCAGCTGCCGGACCGGGTCCCACCCGTCGAGGGCCCGCGGCCCGTAGACCGGGTCGAGAGGCAGACCGCTCTCGGTGCGCCGGGCACCGTCCGGCTCGCGCGCCATGGGCTCCGCCTCGCTTCCTCGACGGCTTCTTGCAACCGTTCTGCCCGGAAAACAGTCTCTGGGATCACCAGAGGGAATATCAGGGGGGCGACGATGCGCCGGAACCATCTCACCACTGTCATAGCCAGAACGCTCGCCGCGGCCACGGTCCTGACCGTCACCGCCGCGTGCGGTGCCCAGACCGACAGGGCGTCGGGGACCACCGCCGACCACAGGTCGGGGACCACCGCCGACCACAAGCCCACCGCGCAGGCGCCCTCCTCGGCGTCCGCGGCGGACACCGCCAACGACCACCAGCCCGAGACCGCGGGCCGTGCCGAGGCGGCGGTCGCCGCATCGCACACGGCCACGACCGCCGCGAGGGCCCAGCCGAAGGTCCTGATGGCGGCCGGTTCGCGGGGCGCGCAGGTCAAGGAGCTCCAGGCCCGGCTCGCCCAGGTCGGCTGGTTCGACGACACGCCGACGGGGACGTACGGCAGCGTCACCACCGCCGCCGTCAAGGGCTTCCAGGGCAAGCGCGGCCTGCCCGCCACCGGCTCGGCCGACACCGCCACCTGGCAGCGGCTGGCCGTCATGACGACCAAGCCGACCCGCCAGGAGCTCGACGGGAAGGCCGTCAACAAGCCGAAGACCAAGCTGGACAAGCGCTGTATGACCGGCCGCGTGCTGTGCATCAGCAAGACCACCCGCACGCTCAACTGGGTCGTCAACGGCAAGGTGCAGTCCTCGATGGACGTCCGGTTCGGCTCGCAGTACACGCCGACCCGCGAGGGCTCCTTCAAGGTCTTCCTGAAGAGCAGGAACCACGTCTCGTCGATCTACCACACGCCCATGCCGTACGCGATGTTCTTCAGCGGCGGCCAGGCCGTGCACTACTCCTCGGACTTCGCCAAGCGCGGTTACGCGGGTGCCTCGCACGGGTGTGTGAACGTGCGCGACAAGGCGAAGCTCGCCAGGCTCTTCGACCAGGTGAAGGTGAACGACAAGGTCGTCGTCTACTGGTGAGCGCCGTCCGGCGGTGAGCGCCGTCCGCCGATGGGCGGGCGGTCCGGCCCGGTGGCCGGGTCCTCGTGATCCGGCCACCGGGCCGACCGCTGTCCGGGCCGACCGCTGTCCGGGCGGAAGAGGGAGGGCGCGGGCGGGACCGGGGGAACGTGTCCCGCCCGCGCCGTTCGCGCCGAGCCCTGGGTACGGGGGGAACCCGGGCTCTGTGCGCCGCCGATGACCAGTCGGCTCACTTCCTACTGCGCCGCCCGGCCCAAAAGTGTCACACCTGTCGTTCGACCCGGTGTGCGAGCGCCCGCCCGGCGCTCTGGAGGGCCGTGTCCACGGGCGCGGGCGGGCGCTGCGCCGCGTGCGCGCGGGAGGCCGGCGGAACGGACGGTGTGGCGGGCGGCAGGGCCGGGGCGCTCATGACGGGGAGGGCCGGCAGCCCGGGAAGCGCGGGTGAGCCGTTCGCGGGCGGCGTGGCCCAGCTCACGGTGGGCAGCTTCAGGACGGAGCCGTCACGGCCGCCCAGGCCGCCGAGGACCCCGCCGTGACCGCCGTGGCCGTCCCCCTTGCCGTCCTTGTCGCCCTTGTCGCCGGAGCCGCCCTTGCCGCCCGACCCGCCTTTGCCGCCCCTGCCGCCCCTGCCGTCGGAGCCGCCCTTGCCGCCCCGCTCGGCCTGCTCGATCACGCTGTCGCAGAACTGCTTCACCTGGTCGGCGCCCAGAGCGGCGATTTCCAGCCGGTGGCGGCGCGTCTGGTCCAGGCGCCCGGAGCGGTAGTCGCGGCAGTACTCGACCTTCTTGGCGGCCCAGTCGTCCTGCCCGCCCCCGTCCGCGGGCGCCGGGTCCGGCGTCGTCCTCGGGGCCGGGGTGGTCCCGGGCACGCTCGCGCCCGGGGTGGCGGACTGCCCCGGCGCGGTCCGGCCGGGAGCGGGCGACCGCGGACCGGCGGGTGTGCCGGTGCGCCCGGACGGCGAGCCGGAGGAGATCGGGGACGGGGTCGCGGCGGCCGACACGGACGACACCGGCTCGGGGTCGGCGGTGCCCAGGCCGGGCAGCACTCCGGTCCCGGCGGCCATGGCCACCCCGCCCAGGGCGCATCCGGCGATCGCCGCGGCCAGGCCGAAGCGGACCGGGCGCAGCGTGCGGCGGGGTGCGCGGGGGGAGCGCGGCTCGCGCCCCACCCGTACGACGGTGTCGGCCGGGGCGCCCATGGGGGCGCCGCCCTCGGCGCGGGCGTGGCGGAACGCGGCCAGCGCGGCCGCCTCGCCCGGCAGCTCCCGGGCGCCCGGGGCGTCCATGGCCTGGCGTACGTCCGGGCCGGCCAGCGCGCGCAGTACGGCGGAGAGCCGTTCGGCCTGCTCGCGGGCGCGGTCGTCGGCGGGAACGACGCTCTCGCCGCGCAGCAACCGCTCCGCGGCGTCCTCGTCCAGCCATTCGTGGCGCTCGTCGGCCATCACATGTCCTTCTGCGTCGGCGCGCCCGATTGCGTCACACCGCACGACCGATTCCGTTGCGGCGGCACCCCGCCGAGGTCCGCCGGGCCGTTCTCCGTACCCAGCAGTTCGGCCAGCCGCTTGAGGCCGCGGTGGGCGGCCGTGCGTACCGCGCCGGGCCGCTTGCCCAGGGTCGCGGCCGCGCTCTTGGCGTCGAGCCCGACGACCACCCGCAGCACCACGGCCTCGGCCTGGTCCTGCGGGAGCTGGGCGATGAGCGCCATCGTACGTCCGGTGTCGAGCGCTTCCATCGCCTCGCCCGCGGTGTCGGAGTCGGCGGGGCGGCCGGTCAGCTCGGTCTCGTCGCCGCCCACGGCGGGGCGCCTGCCGCGCATGCGGATGTGGTCGAGGGCGCGGTTGCGGGCGATGGTGGCGGCCCAGCCGCGGAAGCGGTCGGCGTCGCCACTGAAGCGGTCGATGTCCCGCGCTATCTGGAGCCACGCCTCGGACGTCACGTCCTCCGCGTCGAACTCGCCGACGAGCGAGCGGGTGTAGCCGAGCAGCCGCGGGTGCACCGCGCGGTACACGGCACGGAACGCGCTCTCGTCGCCGCCCTGTGCCGCGAGTATCGCGGCGGTCAGCTCCGCGTCTTCCCCCTGCACTCCCCGCACCTTGCCCTGGTGTCGCAGCTGGTCTGGCTGCCGCGCCGAGCGGCGCGAAGGAGCACGCTACGGCCTCGGCGGCGGTTAAGTCCATTACTCGTACAACTCGCAACAATTCGCTGACGGAGCGCGGTGTGACAGAAAACGCAGTCATGGCGCTGAGAGGAGTACGGGGTCGCCACACGGCCCCGACGGAAGACGGCCGGGGCCTCTCCTGTGGGGGGTGGCGGCCCCGGTCGTCCTTCCGCGCGGGTGCCGCCCGTCCCGCGCGGACGCGCGCCCGTCACGACGACCGGTCCCGCTCGGCCTCCATGCCCTGCGCGAGCCGCCGCAGCCCCCGGTGCGCCGAGGTGCGCACGGACCCGGGGCGCTTGCCGAGGACCCGCCCGGCCGCCACCCCGTCGAGTCCGGCCACCACCCGCAGCAGCACCGCCTCGGCCTGTTCGCGCGGCAGGGTCGCGATCAGCTGGAGCGTCCGGCGGGTGGCGAGGAACTCCAGGGCCGCCTCGGCCGTGTCCTGCCCGCCCGGCAGCTCCAGCGCCTCCTGGTCGAGCCCGACCGTCCTCGGCCTTCGCTTCTGGCGGCGCAGATGGTCCAGGGCGCGGTGGCGCGCGATGGTCGCGGCCCAGCCGCGGAAGCCCGCCCCGTCGCCGTGGAACCGCCCCAGATCACGGGCGATCTCCAGCCATGCGTCGGAGGCCACGTCCTCGGCCTCGGTGCCCACCAGCGACCGCGTCTGGGCGAGCAGGGCGGGGTGGACCAGGCGGTAGACGACGGCGAAGGCCCGCTCGTCGCCGCCCTGGGCACCGGCGACGGCCGCCCCGAGCTCCGCGTCGTCGCTCCGTGTCCGGCCACGGCGCCGGCCCCCGCCCCCCATGGTCTGTTCTGCGCGCGGACGGCCGGAAGTGTCACAGCCGGGACGGCCGGGCCGGGCGGAGGCTCACCCGAGCTTGTCGGCGAGCTCCTTGAAGTCCTCCCACTCCAGGGCCGGGGTGCGCGGGTCCCACAGCTTCTGGGCCATGGCCCGCAGCGGCATCCGGATGCCCCGGGCCACCTGGTCCTGGGTCTGGGCGTCGGCGCGGTCGCACCAGACGGCGAACCGGGCGCCGAGGACCTGGCCGGAGTAGCGGTCGGGGACGGGCTCGGTGCCGCGCAGCACCAGCGGCGTCCACTCCTGGTAGATGCGCCGGCCGGTGGGGTACTTGAAGGCGTTGGGCTCGCCCAGGACGTAGTACAGGTACTCGTCGTTGAGGTTGACCGTCCTGCGGCCCTCGGCCAGGTACTCCTCCGGCGCGCGGGCGCCGAGCTCCTTGCCGGTCCAGTACTCGACCTCGCGGGCCGGGTCGGGGGCGACGGAGGTGTCCTTGAAGTAGCCGTCGTTCCAGGCCTTGAACTTCTTGCCGTACGGGCGCAGCGCCGCTGCCCGGTCGTTGAGCCAGCCGGTCGCCAGGTCCGCTATGCCGGCCTTGGGGCCGTACTTGGCGCGCGCGGCCTCGGCGAGCCCCGGGTAGGAGGCCGCCGGGTCCTTGGCCGTCAGCGCCAGGTACTCGTCGCCGCCGAGGTGCCAGTACGCGCCGGGGAACAGGTCCGCGTACTCGCGCAGCAGGTCGTCGACGATCCGCGCCGCGTCCGGGTTGGCTATGTCGACCGCGCCCTGGACCGTGCGCCCGCTCGCGCCGCGCAGCGCGAGCGCCGGGTGCGCCTTGATCACCGCGCCCAGGTGGCCCGGCGAGTCGATCTCCGGGACCACCTCGATGTGCAGTCGGCGGGCGAGCGCGACGATCCGCTCGACCTCGCGCTTGCTGAGGTGGTCGCGCGAGACGACCTCGGGGTGGGAGGAGGACTCGATGCGGAAGCCCTGGTCGTCGGAGAAGTGCAGACCGAGCTGGTTGAGCTTCAGGTCGGCCATCTCGCGCAGCCGGTTCTCGATCCAGCCCGCCGTGAACGGCTTGCGCGCGATGTCGAGGTTGAGGCCGCGCTGCGGCCGGTCGGGCCAGTCCTCGACGACGCCCTCGGGCATCACCCCGCCGTCGCGCAGCGCCTGCTTGAGGGTGCGGGTGCCGTAGAAGACCCCGGCCTCGTCGGGACCGGTGATGCGCACGGTCCGCTCGCGCACGGTCAGCGCGTACGACTCGGGGGTGGCCTTGGCCCTGGGGTCGAGCGCCAGCTCGATGTCCCCGGCCCGGGGCGCGGCCCCCTGCACGTACTGCCGGTCGAGCTCCTCCGCGAGCAGCTGCGCCTCGTCGGCCAGGGTCTCGCTGCCCGCGGGCACGACGATCCGGGTGGCGGCGACGGGCCGGAAGCCGGGGCCCCGGGCGGGCTCGTGCTGGCGTACGGAGGGGATGGTGCGGGGCGGCGAGGAGATCGGGTAGATCTGGGCGGGCGAGGGGGTGGCGCCGGGCTTGGGGTCGACCCGGCCGCCGTGGCCGCCGTGGGTGTCGTCCTCCGGCCAGACCAGCACGGTGAGCACGAGGGCGGCCACCGCCGCCACGGCGACACGCGCCATCAGGGCGCCCCGGCTGATCCGGGCCGTCCGCTCACCCCGGGCGCCGTCGGCGCCGCCGGCACTCCTGGACTGCGACATCACTCAGAATCCTCCCATACGGGAACAACCACGGCGAAAGCGAGGCGGGAAACCCGGGAGTCGTCCACTATGCGCGTTCCACCCCTCACGTCCGGGTGAAATGCGCGCGACCGGTGGGCACCCTCCACCCCGCGCCGACAGCGTGGCGGCACTCGCACCCCTCCTTCACCTCCCACCTCCCCGCTTGCGCGTCTGTCCGTGGTTCTGCCGTCTCTCACCGGCGCGCCCCGAAGCCCCGGCCGGCCGCGTTCGCCGTCCGCCTGGAGGAGCCGGAACGCCGTCCGGCGAGGCCCCCGCCCGCGCCCGGAGGCGACCGCCGCCACTCCATCACACTCCCCGCGCCCCGGGCCGCCCGGCGATACCGGGCCAGCTCCCCGCCAACCCCCTCATTCCGGACCCGTACGGGCCGGACGGCGGGGCGCCCCGCCGACTCGCCCGTGCCCGGATCACCCATCTCCCGGCCAACCACCCGGAAGCGGACACGACGGACGCGCCCGGTGGACCCGTCCCCACCACCGGCGCCTCGGCGCCCCGTCCGGGCCGCCCCTAGCCCGTCCGTGGCTGATTGATTGCCTGTTTGATCACACCTGAGGACCCCGCGCGAACGAACCGACATCTCGTCGCTACGATGACCGGGGCCGGTGGACCGTACCCGGCCGGGTCAGACCGACAGTCAAGCCGGCCGGCCCTAGTCCCCGCTCCCGGAGGGTTTTTCCGTGCCGGCTGGAACGCTGTACCGCGGCCGGGAAGGTATGTGGTCGTGGGTGGCTCATCGAGTCACCGGTGTCCTCATTTTCTTCTTCCTGTTCGTCCATGTCCTCGACACCGCTCTCGTGCGTGTCTCCCCCGAGGACTACGACAAGGTCGTCGCTACCTACAAGACGCCCATCGTGGCGCTTCTGGAGTACGGCCTCGTCGCCGCCATCCTCTTCCACGCGCTCAACGGTCTCCGCATCATCGCGGTCGACTTCTGGGCCAAGGGCCCCCGCTACCAGAAGCAGATGCTGTGGTCCGTGGTGATCATCTGGCTCGTTCTGATGGTCGGCGCGCTGTACCCCGTGCTCGGCCACGCCGCCCGCGAACTGTTCGGGAGCTGAGGACTGACATGTCTGCCGAAACCACTTCCGCGATCGGCGACGTCGAGGCCACCGGCCTGTACGACGCCGACAACCCCGCGCCGCTCATCGAGGCCCCGCGCAAGCGGACCAAGAAGACGCCGAAGTCGACCCGTACCAACTTCGAGCTGTACGGCTGGCTGTTCATGCGGCTGTCCGGTGTCGTCCTGGTGGTCCTCGTCGTCACCCACCTGTGCATCCAGCTGGTGCTCGACGGCGGCGTCTCCAAGATCGGCTTCGCCTTCGTGGCGGGCCGCTGGGCCAACCCGTTCTGGCAGGTCTGGGACCTGGCCATGCTGTGGCTGGCGATGCTGCACGGCGCCAACGGCCTGCGCACGGTCATCAACGACTACGCGCAGCGGGACAACACCCGCTTCTGGCTGAAGATGCTGCTCTACACCGCCACGGTGTTCACCGTCCTGCTGGGCACGCTGGTGATCTTCACCTTCGACCCGAACATCCGCTAGGCCACGGGCTGAGGGACTGAGGAATTTCTGATGAAGATCCACAAGTACGACACCGTCATCGTCGGCGCCGGCGGCGCCGGTATGCGCGCCGCCATCGAGGCGACGAAGCGCAGCCGCACCGCGGTGCTCACCAAGCTCTACCCCACCCGCTCCCACACGGGCGCGGCGCAGGGCGGCATGGCCGCCGCGCTCGCCAACGTGGAGGAGGACAACTGGGAGTGGCACACCTTCGACACGGTCAAGGGCGGTGACTACCTGGTCGACCAGGACGCCGCCGAGATCCTGGCGAAGGAGGCCATCGACGCCGTCCTCGACCTGGAGAAGATGGGCCTGCCGTTCAACCGCACCCCGGACGGCACCATCGACCAGCGCCGCTTCGGCGGCCACTCGCGCAACCACGGCGAGGCCCCGGTGCGCCGGTCCTGCTACGCCGCGGACCGCACCGGCCACATGATCCTCCAGACGCTGTACCAGAACTGCGTCAAGGAGGGCGTGGAGTTCTTCAACGAGTTCTACGTGCTCGACCAGCTCATCACCGAGGTCGACGGCGTCAAGACGTCCGCCGGTGTGGTGGCGTACGAGCTCGCGACCGGCGAGATCCACGTCTTCCAGGCGAAGTCCGTGATCTACGCCTCCGGCGGCACCGGCAAGTTCTTCAAGGTGACCTCCAACGCGCACACCCTGACCGGTGACGGCCAGGCCGCCTGCTACCGCCGGGGCATCCCGCTGGAGGACATGGAGTTCTTCCAGTTCCACCCGACGGGCATCTGGCGCATGGGCATCCTGCTGACGGAGGGCGCCCGCGGTGAGGGCGGCATCCTCCGCAACAAGGACGGCGAGCGCTTCATGGAGAAGTACGCGCCGGTCATGAAGGACCTCGCGTCCCGTGACGTCGTCTCGCGCTCCATCTACACCGAGATCCGCGAGGGCCGCGGCTGCGGTCCCGAGGGCGACCACGTCTACCTCGACCTCACGCACCTCCCGCCGGAGCAGCTGGACGCCAAGCTGCCCGACATCACGGAGTTCGCCCGGACGTACCTCGGTATCGAGCCCTACACGGACCCGATCCCGATCCAGCCCACCGCGCACTACGCCATGGGCGGCATCCCGACCAACGTCGAGGGTGAGGTCCTGGCGGACAACACCACCGTCGTCCCGGGCCTGTACGCGGCCGGCGAGGTCGCCTGCGTGTCGGTGCACGGCGCCAACCGCCTGGGCACCAACTCGCTCCTGGACATCAACGTCTTCGGCAAGCGCGCGGGCATCGCGGCGGCGGAGTACTCGGCGAAGGCCGACTTCGTCGAGCTGCCGGCCAACCCGGCGGAGCTGGTCCAGACGCAGGTCGAGAACCTGCTGTCGTCGACCGGCACCGAGCGGGTGTCGGTGATCCGCAAGGAGCTCCAGGAGACCATGGACGCCAACGTCATGGTCTTCCGCACCGAGCAGACGATCAAGACGGCCGTGGAGAAGATCGCGGAGCTCCGCGAGCGCTACAAGAACGTCTCGGTCCAGGACAAGGGCAAGCGGTTCAACACCGACCTCCTGGAGGCCATCGAGCTGGGCAACCTGCTCGACCTGGCCGAGGTCATGGCCGTCTCCGCCCTGGCGCGCAAGGAGTCCCGCGGCGGTCACTACCGCGAGGACTACCCCAACCGCGACGACGTCAACTTCATGCGCCACACCATGGCGTACCGCGAGGTCGCGGACGGCGGCAAGGACTCGATCCGACTCGACTACAAGCCCGTCGTCCAGACCCGCTACCAGCCGATGGAGCGTAAGTACTGATGGCAACCCCCACCCTCAGCAAGGACGACAAGGCCGGCGCGCCGGAGCCCGGCTTCGCCGACTCGCCGTACATCACGGTCACCTTCCGGGTCCGCCGGTTCAACCCGGAGGTCTCGGCCGAGGCGACGTGGCAGGACTTCCAGCTGGAGATCGACCCGAAGGAGCGCGTGCTCGACGGTCTCCACAAGATCAAGTGGGACCTGGACGGCTCGCTCACCTTCCGCCGCTCCTGCGCCCACGGCATCTGCGGCTCCGACGCGATGCGGATCAACGGCAAGAACCGCCTCGCGTGCAAGACGCTGATCAAGGACATCAACCCGCAGAAGCCGATCACGGTCGAGCCCATCAAGGGCCTGACGGTCCTGAAGGACCTGGTCGTGGACATGGACCCGTTCTTCCAGGCGTACCGCGACGTGATGCCCTTCCTCATCACGAAGGACACCAACGAGCCGACGCGCGAGCGCCTTCAGTCGGCCGAGGACCGCGAGCGCTTCGACGACACGACGAAGTGCATCCTGTGCGCCGCGTGCACGTCCTCGTGCCCGGTGTTCTGGAACGACGGCCAGTACTTCGGCCCGGCGGCGATCGTCAACGCGCACCGCTTCATCTTCGACTCGCGTGACGAGGCCGGTGAGCAGCGCCTGGAGATCCTGAACGACAAGGACGGCGTGTGGCGCTGCCGCACCACGTTCAACTGCACGGACGCGTGCCCGCGCGGCATCGAGGTCACGAAGGCGATCCAGGAGGTCAAGCGCGCGCTGATCACGCGTCGCTTCTGATCACCCGGGCAGTACGCGACCGAGGCCCCGCTTCCCGTTCCGGGAGGCGGGGCCTCGGCCGTGCCGGGCGCCGGGCTCAGCGCCCCTCGGCGACCACCATGATCCGCCGCAGCATGTCGTTGAGCAGCTCCCGCTCGTCGGGCGACAGCGCCCCCAGCACCCGGGACTCCTCGTCCCCCAACATGTCCATCGCGCCCCGCCACACCGCGCGGCCGGACTCGGTCAGCTCGACGTGGACCCGCCGCCGGTCCGTCGTGGAGGGCGTACGGCGCACGAAGCCGCGCCGCTCCAGCACGTCCAGGCGCCCGGTGACGGACGCGGGCGCGAGGTCGAGGTCCATGGCGAGCTGCGAGGGCGTCGCCGTCCCGCCACGCCCCGCCAGCTTGTGGAGCGTGTCGAACTCCGGCCGGTCGAGCGCGAAGTCGGCCAGGGACCGCTCCCGCACCCGGCGCAGGTGGCCGGAGAGCATCTTCATCCGGGTCACCGCGCCCTCGACGACCGGGTCCAGTCCCGGCAGCACCGGCAGCCAGCGCTCCACGTGCCCGTCGGTCCAGTCCCGCTCTGCCGGGGCCCCCTCGTCTGCGTGCTCCATGCCCCGATCGTACGTACGCGGCCGGACCCGCACTCCTTCGGTTCCGGATATTTCGTTGACGAATTATTCGCTTCCGAAATAGATTCTCGGCATGCCCCTGCCCCAGCCGCCGCACCCGCCGGCCCACCCCCTGCGCACGCGCGCCTTCCGGCTGCTCTTCATCGGCCGCTCCCTCTCCCTGCTCGGCGACGCCGTGATCCCGGCGTCGCTCGCCCTCGCCGTCTTCCTGGCGACCGGCTCCACCGCCGATCTCGCCCTCGTGCTCGGCTGCTCGATGGTCCCCAGACTGCTGCTCCTGCCGGTCGGCGGGGTGATCGGCGACCGGCTGAACGCCCGGACCGTCGCCCTCGCCACCGACCTCCTGCGCTGCGCCACCCAGCTCTTCGTGGGCGTGGAACTGCTCGGCGGCGACCCCCGGCTGTGGCAGATCGCGCTCGCCGAGGCGATCGGCGGCGCCGCCTCCGCCTTCGCGATGCCCGTCCAGGCGCCGCTGATCACCGGGACGGTCGAGGAGGAGAACCGGGGCCGCGCCAACGCGCTGCTGGGGGTGGTCTCCAGCGCCACCCGGGTGGGCGGTCCGGCGCTCGCGGGCGCACTCATCCTCACCGTCGGCCCCGGCTGGGCCTTCGTCCTGGACGCGGCGTCCTTCGCCGTCAGCGCCGCCCTGCTGAGCGCGCTCCGGGTGCGGCACGTGCCCCTCCCCCGCAGTTCGCTGGCCGCCGACCTCAAGGAGGGCTGGAGCGAGGTGCGCTCGCGGGACTGGTACTGGACCAGCCTGTTCGCCCACTCCGCGTGGAACGGCGCCGCCGCCGTCCTGATGACCCTGGGACCCGCCATCGCCTTCGAGGAGTTCGACGGCAGGACGTTCTGGCTGGCCTTCCTCCAGACCGGCGCGGTGGGCCTGCTGCTCGGCTCGCTGGCGGCCGGACGCGCCCGCCCGAGGCGGCCCGTCCTCGTGGCCAACCTGGGCCTGGCCACCTACGCCCTCCCGCTCACCCTGCTCGCGCTCTCCGCCCCGGCGCCGCTCGTCATCGCCGCGTACGGCCTCGCCCAGGCGGGCCTCGGCTTCCTGTCGCCGGTCTGGGAGACGGCGGTGCAGTCGGCCGTCCCGGCCCACGCCCTGGCCCGGGTCACCTCCTACGACTGGCTGCTCTCGCTCGCGGCGATGCCGCTGGGGTACGCCCTCGCTCCCCTGGCCGCCGACGCCTGGGGCACCGGGGCGCCGCTGCTGGTGGCGGCCGTGGTGGTGGGCGGGGCCTGTCTGGCGACGGCGGCGGTGCCCGGGGTGCGCCGGTTCGGGCGCCCCGCCCCGGCCGTGCCCGCACCGGACCGGCCGACCTGCGACAGCGGCTCTCCCGTGGCCGATTAGGCTCGTGCCGTGCCAGCAGAGAACGCGCGTGTGCCCGCAGAGTCCGAGCTCCCCCCGAGCAGGTCCGAGCCCGCCAGGGGCGAGCAGACCCGCACCCTGATCCTGGAGACAGCCATGCGGCTGTTCCAGGAGCTCGGGTACGACAGGACCACGATGCGGGCCATCGCCAAGGAGGCCGGGGTCTCCGTCGGCAACGCGTACTACTACTTCGCCGGCAAGGAGCACCTGATCCAGGGGTTCTACGACCGGATCGCCGCCGAACACCAGGCGGCGGTAAGGGACGTGCTGGACCGCGAGACCGATCTTCAGGCGCGGCTCGCCGGGGTGCTGAGCGCCTGGCTGGACATCGCCGCCCCGTACCACGAGTTCGCCGCGCAGTTCTTCAAGAACGCGGCGGACCCGGACAGTCCGCTCAGCCCGTTCTCACCGGAGTCCGAGCACGCCCGCGAGGCCGCGATCGACGTGCACCGCGAGGTGCTGGCGGGGGCCAGGTCCAAGGTCCCCGCCGAACTCGCCGACGTGCTGCCCGAGTTGATGTGGCTGTCCCAGATGGGCCTGGTGCTGTACTGGGTGTTCGACCGCTCCGAGGGCAGCGAGCGCAGCTACCGGCTCGCCGCGCGCGGCGCCAGGCTGACCACGCGCGGTGTCGCGCTCGCCCGCTTCCGGGTGCTGCGCCCCCTCGTCCACGAGGTCCACGAACTGTTCACGGACTTCCTGCCGGGGATGGCCCAGGCGGCGACGGCCCGCAAGAAGCCCTGAGCCGGGCTCAGATCCAGCCCAGCTCCCACAGCCGCCACACACCGGTCCCGTCCGACAGGTACTGCAGGCCGCCCACGCTGCGGCTGCTGACCACGTAGTCCTTGCCCTGCCACAGCGGGATCAGCGGCACGTCCTCGGCGACCTTGTCCTGGAGCGCCTTGAAGTCGTCGGCGGTGCGCCCCCGGTCGCTGTACTGCTGGGTGCGCTGGATGATGCCGTCGACGTCCTTGTCGGAGTACCCGGTGTGCAGGCTGTTCCCCGTGCCGACCAGCGGCTGGCTGAAGTTGTCCGGGTCGGGGAAGTCCGCGACCCAGCCCGCGGTGTAGGCGTCGTAGACTCCGGCCGCGTAGTTCTTCTGCATCTTCGTCCAGTCGGCCTCGGCCAGCAGGTCGACCTCGAAGAGGCCGCCCTTCTCCAGCTGCGCCTTGAGCAGCTCCGCCTCGGCGCCGTTGGCGGCGAGCTTGCGGTAGGCGAGGGTGAACTTCACGGGGGTGCGCACGTCCGCCGACTTCAGCAGTGACCTCGCCTTCCCGACGTCCACCTTGGGGTAGGCGTCGAAGAAGGCCGTGCTGTGGCCGGTGAAGCCCTGCGGGATCAGCGAGAACAGCGGTTCGACCGTGCCGTCGTAGACCGAGGTGGCCAGCGCCGGGCGGTCGATCAGCGCGGCCAGCGCCTGGCGGACCTTGGTCCTGGCCAGCGGATGGCCGGGCCGGACGTTGATGTTCAGGTTGCGGGTCTCGGCGCCGGGCGTCTCGCTGATGCGGATGTCCGGGTCGCCCGGCGAGAGCTTGGCGAGCACCTTGGGCGGCATCTGCCGGTGCGCGACCTCGACCTGCCCGCCCTTCCACGCCTGGTTGAGCTGGTCGGCCTCGGCGTAGTAGCGCACCTGGATCGGCAACCCCTTCTTGCCGACCGCCCCGCGGTAGTCGGGGTTGGGCTCCAGCGTCGCGCTCCGGCCCCGCTGGAAGGACTTCAGCAGATACGGGCCGGAGCCCACCACGCCGTCGCCCTTGCGCAGCGAGGCCGCCGGGTAGGCATCGCTGTCGACGATCGACCCGGCGCCGGTCGCGAGCTTGGACGGGAAGGTCGCGTCCTTGGTCTTCAGGTTGAAGGTGACGGTGTCGCCGTCGGCCTTGACCGAGCCGAGGGAGGAGAGCAGCGAGGCCGGGCCCACATCGCTGTTGATCTTCATCACCCGGTCGAAGGAGAACTTGACGTCGGCCGCCGTCATCTTCCGCCCCGACGAGAAGGTCAGCCCCTCGCGCAGCTCGCACTGGTACGTCATCAGCTTCAGCCCGATGAACCGGCAGCCACGGGCCGCGTCCGGCACCGGCACCGCGGAGCCGGGCTTGAAGGTGAGCAGGGTCTGGTAGACGTTGCTGTACAGCGCCCAGGAGCCCGCGTCATAGGCACCGGCCGGGTCCAGGGACGTGATCGCGTCCGTCGTCCCGACCGCGATCGGGTCCTTCTTCTTGCCGTCGGACGGCAGCAGCTGCCATCCCCCCACCCCGACGACCACCAGTACCGCGCAAATCGCCAGAATCCGCATACGGATCGACCGCATCGCCGTGCTCTCCTCGCAACGCCCCACCCTTCAGGGCGTGCCGAACCCCCTCGCGCACCCCTGTGATGGCGCTCACCCAATCACACGGGTTTCACATGCGGAAGAGGAAATCTTCACTACACAGCTACTCGTTAGCCGCGCGTGACAAGGGGGGCGCCGCTAGTCGTTAGCGGTCCGTGACCCGGCCGCCCCAGCGGCTCCAGCGCGCAGATGGCGTACGGAACGGAACCCGATGACGCCCACACCCGTCCCCAGAAGAAAGGACACGACGGCGAGGGTGAGGTGCACCCAGAAGTACGCCGTCGGGTCGCCCCCGTCGTCGAAGGCCAGCCCGCTGCCGTCCTTCCACAGGTTCTTGACGAAAGTGATCCAGATGATCCAGCTCCACACTCCGAACGCGAGCAGGAACCAGGAGACGCGGCTGCTGAGCTTCATGGAATCAGTATCACCGGGGCGAAGCGGGCACAGCCGGGCGGGTGGCGGCCCCCGGCGGGTCACCCCTCCGGTGTTCGGATCGACACCTGGGGCCTGTACGTTCTCGTCCGTGTCTGCTGTGAAGAAGCCTGCCCGGATCGCCCTGGCGATCGCGGTCGCCGCGCTGCTGCCCGCGCTCGCGGCCGCGCCCGCGTCGGCGCTGCCCACCGATGACAAACCGGGCACGCAGGGCCAGTCCGGCAAGCCCGGCAAGACCCGCAAGGACCCCGACCCGCCGCCCGCCGGGATGTCGGCCGTCGGCGGCGCGCTGCTCGCCCAGCCCGGCACCCAGGTGAAGCTCGGCCCCGGCGCGCCGGTGCTGCCGATGGACCTCACGGGCCGCTCCTGGATCGTGGCGGACGCGGAGAACGGCCAGGTGCTGGCCGCGCACAACGCGCACTGGCGGCTGCCTCCCGCCTCCACCCTGAAGATGCTCTTCGCGGACACGGTGCTGCCCAAGTTCCCCCGGACCGACGTGCACACCGTGACCCCCGCCGACCTGGAGGGCGTCGGCGAGGGCAGCAGCATCGTCCCCATCCACGCGAACCTGCCGTACACCGTGCACGACCTGTGGCTCGGCGTCTTCCTGCGCTCCGGCAACGACGCCGTGCACGTGCTGTCGTCGATGAACGGCGGCGTGCCCAAGACCGTCCAGGACATGCAGGCGCACGCCGAGGACCTCCAGGCGCTCGACACCCATGTGGTCTCGCCCGACGGCTACGACGCCCCGGGCCAGGTCTCCAGCGCCTACGACCTCACCCTGTTCGCCCGCTCGGGACTGCAGAAGAAGGACTTCCGCGACTACTGCTCCACCGCCTCCGCCAAGTTCCCCGGCGTCGAGGGCAAGAACCACGAGCGCGACTACTTCGAGATCCAGAACACCAACCGGCTGCTCGTCGGCGAGCGGGGCCTGGACCCCTACAAGGGCATCGCCGGGGTCAAGAACGGCAACACCACCAACGCGGGCGCCACCTTCACCGGGGTCGCCGAGCGGGGCGGCCGGGTGCTGCTCGTCACCGTGATGAACCCGGACTCCTCCGAGGGCCAGGCCGTCTACAAGGAGGCCGCCCGCCTGCTGGACTGGGGCTTCTCGGCGGTCGGCAAGGTGACCCCGGTGGGCGAGCTCGTACCCCCCAGGTCGGCCCTTCCGGCGAACACCCCGCCGGGCTCGCAGCCGCCTTCGAGCACCGGAGCCCAGGACCCCGCGAAGGCGGCGGTCACCACGCGCAAGGGGCCCGGCTCCGGTGGTGTCGCCACCGCGCTCGGCATCGCGGCGGGCGCCCTCCTCGTGGTCGCGGCCGGGGTGTTCCTGCTCAACCGGCGCTTGCCTCTTCCCGAGCTGGTGCGTCGCAAGCGGTGAGGGCGGGGTCGTCCTCCTTGGCGGGGGTGGCGGTCCAGGCGGCGCAGAACAGCAGCAGCTTCGCGGTGAAGTTGATCCACAGCAGCAGGGCGATGGGCACGCCGAACGCCCCGTACATGCTCTTGGCCGCGACCCCCTGCATATAGCCGCCGAGCAGCACCTTCAGCAGTTCGAACCCCACCGCGCCGATCGCCCCGGCGGTCAGCAGGTGGCGGCGCGGCGGGGAGACCCCGGGCAGCAGGGTCAGGACGTACATCAGGACCAGGAAGTCGGCGGCGGCCGCCACCGCGATCGCCACGATCCCCACGAACACCCGGCCGACGCCGTTGTGCTCGAGCCCCAGCTGGGCGGCGGCCCAGCCCACGGCCGTCGAGCCGATCGAGGACGCGCCGAACGAGGCGAGCCCCGCGCCGCCGAGGCCGACCAGCACGCCGCCGTCCTTGAGCTTGCGCAGGAACGGGTTCTCCTCCTCGTCGTCCCGGTCCCACACCACCCGCAGGCAGCCGCGCATCTGGCCGATCCAGCCGATGCCGGTGAACAGCAGCAGCGCGCCCGCGACGACCCCGACCGTGCCCGCGTTGCGGGTCAGGTCCTCCAGGTCGAGCTGGTCGGAGATGCCGGGGACCTGCTCGGCGAGGGTGTTCTGGAGCTTCCGCACCCGGCCCGGGGTCAGCACGGCGGCGGCCACGGCCGCGCCCACCGTGAGCAGCGGGAAGAGCGCGAGGAAGCTGACGAAGGTGATCGCGGCCGCGAGCCGGGACCAGCGCACCCGGTCGAGCCGCTCGTACGACCGCCACGCGTGCGTCCGCATGAGCCGGGCGAGCCACGGCCCGACGACGGGGAGATTCTTCAGCCAGTCCATGACGTGCGAGTACCCTCCTCACCCCGGAAGACAAGCGTCCGGGTCCCCCAGAAGCGCAGGCAGGTGGCGAGTGCCATGCCGAACACGGCACCCGAGAGCGTGTCGGCGCGCGGCGAGGTGAGGCCGAGGCCGTAATGGCTGACGGCCAGACAGAGCAGCTGCACCAGCGCGCCCGCGATGTTCACCGCGAAGAACACGGCGTACTCGCGCGCTCCGGCCCGGCTGCCCCGGTAGGTCCCGAAGGCGTTGCCGAGGTAGGCGACCGTGCACCCCGCCACGAAGGAGAGGCACTTGGCGGCCAGCGGGTCCCAGACGAGCGACGACCGCAGCCACACGAACAGGCCGAGGTCGACGGCGTACGCGCAGATCCCGGTCAGCGCGAAGCCCGCCAGCTCGGCCCGGCGCACGCCCCTCACAGGTCCGACACCGCCAGCCCGTACAGCGCGATCCACACCAGGGCGATGACCACCAGCGCCCGGTCGCGCAGCACCACGTCCTCGGGGGCGCCCGCGCTGCCCCGGTCGGCGAAGACGGCGTACCGCAGGATCCCGCCGATGAACGGGACCATCGACAGCTGCCGCCACGGCAGCAGCGAGCCGCCGGTCATGCCGCCGCTCTCCAGCGCCCACATGCAGTACGCCAGGACCGCGACCCCGGCAGCGAGCTGCCAGACGAACCGCAGATAGCCGGTGGTGTAGGCGTCCAGGAGCGCGCGGGTGGCGCCGCCGCGCCCCTCCATCTGGACGGCTTCGGAGTACCGCTTGGCCGCGACCATGAACAGCGCGCCGAACCCGGCGGTGATCAGGAACCAGCGCGAGAGCGGGATGGCGAGCGCGACCCCGCCGATCATGGCCCGCATCAGGAACCCGGCGGTGACCACGACGAGATCGACGACGAGGACGTGCTTGAGCTTGACGCAGTAGGCGAGCTGCATCACCACGTACCCGGTCAGCAGGGCCGCCGTCATGGCGTTGCAGGTGAGGGCCGCGCCGAGCGGGGCGAGCAGTGCGAGCAGCCCTCCGGTGGCGTACGCGACGGGCACCGGCACCTGCCCGGTGGCCACCGGGCGGTGGCGTTTGTGCGGGTGCGCGCGGTCGGCGGCGGCGTCGCGGGCGTCGTTGACGAGGTAGACCGCCGAGGCGGCGGCCGTGAACAGCGCGAAGACCACCACGAGTTGGCGCAGGGTGTCCCGCGAGCCGAGCTGTCCGGCGGCGGCGGGCGCGGCGGCCACCAGCACGTTCTTGATCCACTGTCGGGGGCGCGCGGTCCTGAGCACACCGGCGGGCACGCCGAGCGCGCGCCGCCCCGGGTGCCGGGCGAGGTGCTCTTCGAGGACGGCGACAGGACGGCTCATGAGGCGGCTCCCGCGTGTCGCGGCCGGGCGGGTGGGCGGCCACGGCTCAGCCACCGGGTCCCCAGCCGGGCCGTGGCCCCGCCCAGGAGGGCGCCGGCCAGCACGTCCGAGGGGTAGTGGACGCCGACGACCAGCCGGGACACGCACATCGCGGCGGCGAGCGGGGGCACCAGGCGCGCCCCGGCGGGCCGCAGCGCGCCGTAGGCGACGGCCGCGGCGGCGGCCGAGGTGGCGTGCGCGCTCGGGAAGGAGTGCCGCCCGGCGGTGCGCACCAGCGGCTCCCGTCCGGCCGGCGAGGGCCGGGGCCGCCGCACCACCCGCTTCACGCCCATACCGCCCAGGTGCGCGGCCGCCACCAGCGCGGCCCCGCGCAGCCAGCCCGTACGCCGCTCCCGGTCGACGGCGGCGGCCAGCGCCCCGCCGGCCAGCCACACCGCCGCGTGCTCCCCGGCGAAGGAGAACGCGCGGGCGACCGCGGCCACCCGTGGCTCGGCGCCGCAGTCGCGCAGCGCCGCCAGCAGCCGGTGGTCCACGTCGGAGTACCGCATCTGCCACCCCAATCCCGTGAGACAGCCCCGCCGATCGGCCGTCGGCCGTACGCGACTCTCCCCGGCGGCGGCGCCGGATGCGCGTCAATGCCGCTTGACACTCACTCAATCACCCATTTCGGTGAGCACCGCACTAAAAAGGGCATAACGCCACATTCGCCGGAGAAGCCCGGCTACGGTCGCTGTCATGCCTGCCGCCACCGCCCCGACGCCCGTGACCGGCTGGGGCCGCACCGCCCCGACGGCCGCCCGGCTGGTCCGCCCGCGCACCTACGAGGAGGCGGTGGCCGCCGTCCTCGCGGGCGGGGCACGCGGGTCCATCGCCCGGGGCCTGGGCCGGGCCTACGGCGACGCCGCGCAGAACGCAGGCGGCGCCGTCCTGGACATGACCGGCCTCGACCGCATCCGCACCATCGACGCCGAGGCGGGCGTGGTGGTCTGCGAGGCCGGGGTGAGCCTGCACCGCCTGATGGAGGTCCTGCTGCCGCTGGGCTGGTTCGTGCCGGTGACGCCCGGGACCCGGTACGTCACCGTCGGCGGGGCGATCGGCGCGGACATCCACGGCAAGAACCACCACGGCTCGGGCGCCTTCTCGCGCCACGTCGGCGCCCTCGACCTCCTCACGGCGGACGGCACCGTCCGCAGGCTCACCCCCTCGGACGAGCTGTTCCACGCGACGGCGGGCGGCATGGGCCTGACCGGGCTCATCCTCGCCGCCGAGCTGCGCCTGCACCCGGTGGAGACGTCCCTGATGACGGTGGACACCGAACGGGCGGCCGATCTGGACGACCTGATGGCCCGGCTGACCGCGACCGACCACCGCTACCGCTACTCGGTGGCCTGGATCGACCTGCTGGCCAGGGGCGCGCGGACGGGCCGGGCGGTCCTGACCCGGGGCGACCACGCGCCGCTCGGGGCGCTGCGCGGACGCGCGAGCAGGGCGCCGCTGCACTTCGGCCCGCCCCGGCTCCCGCCCGCCCCGCCCCACCTCCCGGGGGGCCTGCTGACCCGCGCCTCGGTCTCCGCCTTCAACGCGCTCTGGTACCGCAGGGCCCCCCGGCACCGGACCGGGGAGCTCCAGTCGATCGCCAAGTTCTTCCACCCGCTGGACGGCGTCCCGCACTGGAACCGGATCTACGGCAGGGCCGGCTTCGTCCAGTACCAGTTCGTGGTCGGCCACGGCCAGGAGGAGACCCTGCGCCGGGTGGTGCGCCGGATCGCGCGCCGGGGCTGCCCGTCCTTCCTGGCGGTCCTCAAGCGCTTCGGCGAGGCCGACCCCGGCTGGCTCTCCTTCCCGCTCCCCGGCTGGACCCTGGCCCTGGACATCCCGGCGGGACTGCCGGGCCTGGCCGGGTTCCTGGACGAACTGGACGAGGAGGTGGCGGGCGCGGGCGGCCGGATCTATCTGGCGAAGGACTCCCGCGTACGCCCGGAGGTCCTGGAGTCCATGTACCCGCGCCTGGCCGCGTTCCGCGCCCTGCGCCGCGAACTGGACCCGGAGGGGGTCTTCGTCTCGGACCTCTCCCGCCGTCTGCACCTCTGAAGGACCGCCCGCTTCCCCGGAGTTACGAGGAGTCACGAGATGAAGGACGCGTTCGGCACCCCCCAGTCCCTGCTGATCCTGGGCGGCACCTCCGAGATCGGCCTGGCGACGGCGCGCCGCCTGGTGGCCCGCCGCACCCGTACGGTCTGGCTGGCCGCCCGCCCCTCGCCCGCGCTGGACGCGGCGGCGACGGAGCTGCGCGACCTCGGCGCGGACGTGCACACGCTCGCCTTCGACGCGCTGGACGCCGAGTCGCACGAGCAGGCCCTGGGCCGCGTCTTCGCCCGGGGCGACATCGACATGGTCCTGCTGGCGTTCGGCATCCTGGGCGACCAGGTACGGGACGAGGGATCGCCGCTGGCGGCGGTACGGGTCGCGCAGACCAACTACACCGGCGCGGTCTCCGCCGCCCTGATCTGCGCGAAGGCCCTCCAGACCCAGGGCCACGGCTCCCTGGTGGTGCTCTCCTCGGTGGCGGGCGAACGGGCCCGCCGCGCCAACTTCATCTACGGCTCCAGCAAGGCGGGCCTGGACGCCTTCACCCAGGGCCTGGGCGACGCCCTCCACGGCTCGGGCGTCCACGTGATGGTGGTACGCCCCGGCTTCGTCCGCACCAAAATGACCACGGGCCTCCCGGAGGCCCCCCTGGCGACCACCCCCGAGGCCGTGGCGGAGTCGATCGAATCGGGCTTGAGGAGAAGGGCGGAGGTGGTGTGGGTGCCCGGGACGCTACGGGTGGTGATGTCGGCCCTGAGACACGTACCGAGGCCGCTCTTCCGACGACTGCCGGTGTAGGGGCGCGGCCCCCGCCAGGGATTCCGTCTGCGGCCCGTCTGTGGCTGAGCGCGCAGTTCCCCGCGGCCCTGATGGGTCGGGCGTTCGGCTGCGGGCCGGTGGCGGGTTGCTCGCGCAGTTCCCCGCGCCCCTTTGGGGCCCGGTGTTTGTCTGCGGGTCGGTGGGGGCTGGTCGCGCAGTTCCCCGCGCCCCCAGGTGCCCAGGGGCGCGGGGAACTGCGCGAGCAACCCAGCACGGCCCGCAGCCGAAAGAAGGAGCCCAGGGCGCAGCCCGGAGAGGGTGCGGGCGGGGAGGGCGACCCTCAGGCTCGGACCGACGGCTCGTCGCGGGAGCCGCCCTGGGCCGGCACCCCGCTCAAGCCGAAGCCGTACTCGTACAGCTTCCGCCACACCCCGTCCACCCCCTGCTCGTACAGGGCGAACCCCCCACACGTCCACTCCGCCTCGAACCCCGCCAGCTCCTCGAACGCCCGGTCCATCCCCTCCTCGGAGATCCCGTGCGCCACCGTCACATGCGGGTGGTACGGAAAGTGCAGGTCACGCACGAGCGGCCCGGCCTCGTCCCGCACCCGCTGCTGGAGCCACGCGCAGTCCGCCCCACCCTCGACGACCTGCACGAACACCACCGGCGACAGCGGCCGGAACGTCCCCGTCCCCGCCAGCCGCATCGGAAACGCCCGCCCCGCCGACGCGACCTCGGCCAGATGGGTCCGGATCGCCGGCAGGCACGCCGCGTCGACCTCGGTCGGCGGCAGGAGGGTGACATGCGTGGGAATCCCGTACGCGGCGGGATCACCGAAGCCCGCGCGCCGCTCCTGGAGCAGGCTGCCGTACGGCTCCGGGACCGCGATCGAAACGCCGAGCGTTACGGTCCCCACGTCGTTCTCCTCCGTCGTTGTCCGGGTACGTCTGTGTCCGTCAGTGTGCAGTGTGGCGGGCGCCCGGCCCTTCTGGCCAGAGCCCTCGGCCCGGCCTTCGGTCCCCCGGGCCGGAGCGCACCCCGCCCCACGGCCCGCGCGCGCACGCCGCACGCCCCCCACACCGCGCGCCTCGGCGCGGCTCAGTGCTTGGCGGGCAGGAACCCCACCCGCTCGTATGCCGTGGCCAGGGTCTCGGCGGCGACCGCGCGCGCCTTCTCCGCACCCTTGGCCAGGACAGAGTCCAGCGTCTCGGGGTCGTCCAGATATTCCTGGGTCCGGTCCCGGAACGGCGTGACGAACTCCACCATCACCTCGGCGAGGTCCGTCTTCAGCGCCCCGTACATCTTGCCCTCGTACGCCGTCTCCAGCTCGGGGATCGTCCGGCCGGTGAGAGTCGAGTAGATGGTGAGCAGATTGGAGACGCCCGGCTTGTTCTCGGCGTCGTACTTGATCACCGTGTCCGTGTCGGTGACCGCGCTCTTGACCTTCTTCGCCGTGGTCTTCGGCTCGTCGAGCAGGTTGATCAGGCCCTTCGGCGTGGACGCCGACTTGCTCATCTTGATCGACGGGTCCTGGAGGTCGTAGATCTTCGCGGTCTCCCGGAGGATGTACGGCGCGGGGATCTTGAACGTCTCACCGAAACGGCCGTTGAAGCGCTCGGCCAGGTCGCGGGTGAGCTCCACGTGCTGGCGCTGGTCCTCGCCGACCGGGACCTCGTTGGCCTGGTAGAGCAGGATGTCGGCGACCTGGAGGATCGGGTACGTGAAGAGACCAACGGTGGCGCGGTCGGCGCCCTGCTTCGCCGCCTTGTCCTTGAACTGCGTCATCCGGGACGCCTCGCCGAAACCCGCCAGGCAGTTCATGACCCAGGCGAGCTGGGCGTGCTCGGGCACATGGCTCTGCACGAAGAGCGTGCAGCGCTCCGGGTCGAGCCCGGCGGCCAGGAGCTGGGCGGCGGCGAGCCGGGTGTTGGCCCGCAGCTCCTTCGGGTCCTGCGGAACGGTGATCGCGTGCAGGTCCACGACCATGTAGAACGCGTCGTGGGACTCCTGGAGCGCCACCCACTGGCGGACCGCGCCGAGGTAGTTGCCGAGGTGGAACGAGCCTGCGGTGGGCTGGATTCCGGAGAGCACTCGCGGGCGATGCAGCATGGCGGAGCCATTCCCCTGAGGGTGGTGGTGGGCGACGGGCGGGCGATCAGAGGCCATGCTCATCATTCTCTCAGGTACCGCCGACAGCTCGGAAATTCCTGTGGACAGGAACCGTTCCACCCTGGCGTTACGCAGCGCCGGGAGTGAGGAGGAACACAGCGCGTCCCTCCTCCGGGCCCGCCGCGGCCCCGCTCCCGGCGCGGTGGCGCCTACTCCGCGGACAGCCCCGGCGCCGGGAACGCGGCCATCAGCTCGGCCACCTCGTCCCGGATCACCGCGAGGGCGTCCTCGTCGCCGGCGCGGGCCGCGCCGACGCCCCGGTCGATCCAGTCGGCCACGGCCGCCATGTGCTCGGTCCCCAGGCCCCGCGAGGTGAGGGAGGCGGTGCCGATCCGGATGCCGGAGGGGTCGAACGGCTTCCTGGGGTCGTAGGGGACGGTGTTGTAGTTGACGACGATCCCGGCCCGGTCGAGGGCCTTGGCGGCGACCTTTCCGGGGACGTCCTTGGGGGTGAGGTCCATCAGGATCAGATGGTTGTCGGTGCCGCCGGAGACCAGGTCGAAGCCGCGCGCGAGGAGCTGCTCGGCGAGGGCCCGGGCGTTGGCGACGACGGCGTGGGCGTAGTCGCGGAACGAGGGCTGGGCCGCCTCGTGCAGGGCGACGGCGATCGCGGCGGTGGTCTGGTTGTGCGGGCCGCCCTGGAGACCGGGGAAGACGGCCTTGTCGATGGCCTTGGCGTGCTGCTCGCGGGACATGAGCATGGCGCCGCGCGGGCCGCGCAGGGTCTTGTGGGTGGTCGTGGAGATCACGTCCGCGTACGGGACCGGGGACGGGTGGGCGCCGCCCGCGATCAGACCCGCGATGTGGGCGACGTCGGCGACCAGCACGGAGCCCGCCTCCCGGGCGATCTGAGCGAAGGCCGCGAAGTCGATGGTGCGGGGCAGGGCGGTGCCGCCGCAGAAAATGATCTTCGGCCGCTCCTTGAGGGCGAGTTCGCGCACCTCGTCGAAGTCGATCAGGCCGGTGTCGTGGCGTACGCCGTACTGCACACCCCGGAACCACTTCCCGGTCGCGGAGACGCCCCAGCCGTGGGTGAGGTGGCCGCCCATCGGCAGGGCCATGCCCATCACGGTGTCACCGGGCTCGGCGAAGGCGAGGTAGACGGCGAGGTTGGCGGGTGAGCCGGAGTAGGGCTGGACGTTGGCGTGCTCGACACCGAAGAGCGCCTTGGCGCGCTCCACCGCGAGCGTCTCGACCAAATCGATGTTCTGCTGGCCCTCGTAGTACCGGCGGCCCGCGTAGCCCTCGCTGTACTTGTTCTGCAGCACCGTGCCGGAGGCTTCGAGGACGGCCCGCGAGACGTAGTTCTCGCTGGGGATCAGCCGCAGGGTGTCCGACTGCAACCGCTCCTCGGCCGCGACGAGGGCGGCGAGTTCGGGGTCGGCGGCGGAAAGGGCCGGATGGGAAGGGGCGGGGTGGGAAAGGGGCAGGCTCATGGCGTCCTCCGGGGTCCGTGGTGGTCCCGGGGTGCCCAGGCGGGCGGCACCTCGTGCGCGTGGCACGCACGGCTTCCCCGAGGTCGCTTCCCCGTGCGCCAGTCGCCGTACGTGCCATCCACCCTAACGGGCACACCGGGAATCAAGGTTTCCCCGTCCAGCATCCGAACGACGAGAGAAACTGGGCCCTACCCCGTCCCACGCCGCACGATGAAACGGAGACCCCGTGTCGACTACATCGGACGCCATCCGCTCTGCCGAGGCCCACAGTGCGCACAACTACCATCCGCTGCCCGTCGTCGTCGCCTCGGCCGAGGGCGCGTGGATGACCGATGTCGAGGGGCGCCGCTTCCTCGACATGCTCGCCGGTTACTCGGCGCTGAACTTCGGACACGGCAACCGCAGACTGATCGACGCGGCGAAGGCGCAGCTGGAGAGGGTGACGCTCACGTCGAGGGCGTTCCACCACGACCGGTTCGCCGAGTTCTGCGGGCAGCTGGCGCAGTTGTGCGGCAAGGAGATGGTCCTGCCCATGAACACCGGGGCGGAGGCCGTGGAGACGGCCGTGAAGACCGCCCGGAAGTGGGGGTACCGGGTCAAGGGGGTGCCGGACGGGACGGCGAAGATCGTCGTCGCGTCCAACAACTTCCACGGGCGTACGACGACGATCGTCAGCTTCTCCACGGACCACGAGGCCCGCGCGGACTACGGGCCCTACACCCCCGGCTTCGAGATCGTGCCGTACGGGGACCTGACCGCGCTGTCGGCGGCCGTCACGGAGAACACCGTGGCGGTGCTGCTCGAACCGATCCAGGGCGAGGCCGGGGTGCTGGTGCCCCCGGCCGGATATCTGCCGGGCGTACGGAAGTTGACGGCCGAGCGGAACGTGCTGTTCATCGCGGACGAGATCCAGTCGGGTCTCGGCCGGACCGGGCGGACGTTCGCGTGCGAGCACGAGGACGTGGTGCCCGATCTGTACGTGCTGGGCAAGGCGCTCGGCGGCGGGGTGGTTCCGGTCTCGGCGGTGGTGGGCTCGGCGGAGGTGCTCGGCGTGTTCCGGCCCGGCGAGCACGGCTCGACCTTCGGCGGCAACCCGCTGGCGTGCGCGGTCGGCCTGGAGGTCATCGCGATGCTGCGGACCGGCGAGTACCAGCAGCGGGCCACCGAACTCGGTGAGCATCTCCACCACGAGCTGGGCCTGCTGGCGGGCACCGGCGCCGTCCGGGCGGTGCGCGGGCGCGGCCTGTGGGCGGGGGTCGACATCGACCCGGAGTTCGGGACGGGCCGGCAGATCTCGGAGCGGCTGATGGACCGGGGCGTCCTGGTCAAGGACACCCACGGCTCGACGATCCGGATCGCCCCGCCGCTGGTGATCAGCAAGGAGGACCTGGACTGGGGGCTCGACCAGCTCAGGGCGGTGCTGGGACAGGAGTAGGGGCGGGCGGACGCGCGGCGGCCCCGCCGGGGCGGGGCGGGCGGGGCGGGGCGGCGGTCCGGGCCCGGACAGACCCGGAGCCGCCCCGGACCCGCCGGACACGCCGGACCCGCCGGACCCGCCGGACCCGCTAGCGGATCAGATGCGGGACGAACCGCGCGTACTCGTCCGTGACCGGGCCCGCCGACTCGCGGATGCCCAGGCCCGCCGCCTCGTCCTCGACGACCCAGGCGCCCAGGACGACCCGGTTGCCGTCGAAGTCGGGGAGCGGGGCGAGGGCCTGGTAGCAGACGGGTTCGGCGCGCGCGACGGGTGGCGCGCCGGGGTGGTGGATCTCGACCCCGGCGCCCTCCCGGCCGAGCAGCGGCTTGGAGACGTAACCGCCGGTGCGGGCCAGCTCGCGCGGCCCGTCCAGATAGGCGGGGAGCAGGTTCGGGTGGCCGGGGTAGAGCTCCCACAGGATCGCGAGCAGCGCCTTGTTGGAGAGCAGCATCTTCCAGGCGGGCTCGATCCAGCAGGTGCTGCCGGTGCCGCCGCCGTTGTCCAGGGTCTCGAGGACGTGCGGGGCGAACCGGTCCGTCGTCAGCCACTCCCACGGGTAGAGCTTGAAGCAGCTGCGGATGAAGCGGAGGCTCTCGTCGACGAAACGGCCGGTCAGGCTGTCCCAGCCGATCCGCTCCACCGACAGCGCCCGCGTCTCGATGCCCGCCTGTTCGGCGGTCTCGCGCAGATACGCCACGGTCATCAGGTCCTCGCCGAGCTCGTCGTCGTCCGAGTGGGCGAAGTGGAGCGGGCCGGGCGGAAGGAGCGGGGCCTGCCGCTTCCAGGCGGCGACCAGCCGTTCGTGGAGCGAGTTCCACTGGTCGGCGCCGGGGAAGCGCTCCTCCATCCAGAACCACTGCGGGCTCGCGGCCTCGACGAGCGAGGTGGGGGTGTCGGCGTTGTACTCCAGCATCTTCGCCGGGCCCGTGCCGTCGTAACGCAGGTCGAAACGGCCGTAGACCGAGGGCAGTTCGGCGCGGCGGTGCCAGGACTCGGCGACCCGGGCGACGAGCGGCGGGTGGGTGATCCCAAGATCGGAGAAACGATTCTGCTCGACGATGTGCGCGGCCGCCGCCAGGCACATGGCGTGCAGCTCCTCGACGACCTCCTCCAGCGCCTCGACCTCGGGGAGGGTGAAGGAGTAGTACGCGCTCTCGTCCCAGTACGGGCGGAGCGAGCCGTCCGGGTGGCGGGTGAGGGGGTAGATCAGCCCCTGGGCCTCGACGGTCTGCTGCCAGCCGGGGCGCGGGTCGATGCGGTGCCGCTGCATCCGTCAGCCGCCGCCCGTGCCGGAGTGGCCGCCTATCCCGCCCCGGTCGACACCGCCGGAGGAGCCGGCCGTGGAGGATCCCGAGGAACCGGAGGAGCCGGAGGAGTCCGACTTTGAGCGGAAGGAGCCGCCATAGACCGTGCCGTTGCGGACGTGGCCGCCGTAGTAGTACGAGCCGTGGCCGCCACTCTTGCACTCGTACTTGGGGAGTTCCTTGTGCGTGACGGGGTCGACGCAGCGGCGGTCAGGCTCGTGGGAGCACGCCGCCAGCGTGGCGGCGAGCACTCCCATGCCGCCGAGCACCACCGTCGTGGACCGGAATCTGCGCATGTGCGGACCTCCCCCTCGCGAACCGTACGTATCTCTGGGACACGAACCCATGTCTTGGACTGTCTGGGACATGAACCGATGTCTTGGACGTGAACCGGCCACACCCTAGTTCCCGGTGATCCGGGACGAGGAATCCGTTGGCTCCTGCCCCCTGAACTCCCTTCCATTACAGTCCGTCTGTGCTCTTTGGGATGATCTGTGCGCTGGGATCGGCGGTCTGCTACGGCACCGCGACCGTTCTGCAGGCCGTCGCGGCGCGGGCGGCGTCGGGGCCGGGCGCGGGGTCCGGGGCCGGTTCCGGGGGGACGGGGGTCGATCCCGCGCTGCTGCTGCGGGCCGTGCGGCAGTGGCGCTACCTGGCCGGGCTCGCGCTGGACGGGCTCGGCTTCGTCCTCCAGATCGTGGCACTGCGGGCCGTCCCGATCTACGCGGTCGGGGCGGCGCTGGCCGCGTCGCTGGCGGTGACGGCGGTGGTCGCGGCGCGGGTGCTTGCGGTGCGGCTGTCCGGGACGGAGTGGGCTGCGGTCGGGGTCGTCTGCGCCGGGCTGGCGATGCTGGGGCTCGCGTCCGGCGAGGAGGGCCATGAGCGCGGACCCGCCGCGCTGCCCTGGGCGCTGCTCGCGGTCGCGGTCGCGATCCTGCTGGCCGGGGCGGTCGCCGGGCGCCTGCCCGGACGGGCCCGGGCGCTGGTGCTGGGGCTCGGGGCGGGCTTCGGGTTCGGGGTGGTGGAGGTGGCGGTCCGGCTCATCGACTCCTTCGACCTCGCCGAACCCGCGCTGTACGCGCTGCTGCTGGGCGGGGGCGCGGCGTTCCTGCTGCTGACGTCGGCGCTCCAGCGGGGTTCGGTGACGACGGCGACAGCGGGGATGGTCCTGGGCGAGACGGTCGGGCCGGCGCTGGTGGGGGTGGGGTGGCTGGGGGATCGTACGCGGGCGGGGTTGGGGTGGTTGGCGGTGGTGGGGTTTGGGGTGGGGGTTGCGGGGGCGCTGGTGCTGGGGCGGTTCGGGGAGGCGCCGGGGGCGTCTCGGGGTGAGGTGTAGGCGGCTTCTCGGGGCTGTGCCCCGCCCCCCGGCCGCGCGCAGCAGGGTTTCACGTCGACGTGCGGGTGGGTGGGGGCTGCTCGCGCGGTTGCTCGCGCGGTTCCCCGCGCCCCTGAAAGGCTGGGCCTACGGCCCGGACCCCTCCCGCCCGAGGAACTGAAGCTGCGACATCCCGAAGTACCCGAGGGGCGCGGGGAACTGCGCGAGCAACCCACCACCGGCCCGCAGACAAACACCGGGCCCCCAAGGGGGGCGGGGAACTGCGCGACCAGCCACAGACGGCCCGCAGACGAACCCTCGGCCCAGCAGGGGCGCGGGGGAACCGCGCGACACGGCACAGACGGGCCGCGCACCAGCACCGCCCCTACGGCAACACCCTGCACAGCGCGTCCAGCGCCCCCGCCCACCCCCAGTCCGGCGGCGCCCCATACCCCACCACCAGCGCGTCCCGTGACGGCGGCGTCGCCGGGTGGCGGAAGGCCGAGAGGCCCTGGAGGGCCAGGCCCTGCCAGGCCGCGGCCTGGATCACCGCGCGCTCGGTGCCGGGCGGCAGCTCCAGCACCGCGTGCAGCCCCGCAGCGATCCCGCTCACCCGCACCTCCGGCGCCCGCGCCGCCAGCGCGGCCACCAGCTGGTCGCGCCGGCGCCGGTAGCGCAGCCGCATCCCCCGCACATGGCGGTCGTACGCCCCGGACGCGATGAACTCCGCCAGCGTCAGCTGGTCGAGCGCGCCGCACGACCAGTCCACGTCCCCCTTCGCCTCCGCCACCTCCCCCGCCAGCCGCTCCGGCAGCACCATCCAGGCCAGCCGCAGCCCGGGCGCGAGCGACTTGCTGGCCGTGCCCAGGTAGACGACGTGGTCGGGGTCGAGGCCCTGCAACGCCCCGACGGGCTGGCGGTCGTAGCGGAACTCGCCGTCGTAGTCGTCCTCCAGGATCAGCCCGTCCACCGCCCGCGCCCAGTCGACGACCGCGGCGCGCCGGTCCGGTGGGAGCGCGACCCCGACCGGGAACTGGTGCGCGGGCGTCAGCAGCACCGCCCCCAGCCCCCTCCCCGCTCCCAACTCCTGCGTCAGCGTGCCGTGTTCGTCGAAGGGCAGCGGCGGGGTGCGCAGGCCCGCCCGCGCCAGCAGGTCCCGGTGGACATCGAGCCCGTACGACTCGACGCCGATCTCACGGACCCGGCGCGCCCGCAGCACCCGGCCCAGCAGCATCAGACCGTGCACGAAGCCCGCGCAGACGACGATCCGCTCGGGGGCCGCGTGGACGCCGCGCGCCCGCGCCAGATACTCGGCGAGGACCGTGCGCAGCTCGATGCGCCCGCGCGGGTCGCCGTAGCCGAAGGCTTCGTGCGGCGCGGCCGTCAGCGCCCGCCGGGAGGCCTTCAGCCACTCGGCGCGCGGGAAGGACGCCAGGTCGGGGCTGCCGGCGATCAGGCTGTACGCGGGGCTGCGGCGCGCCGGGTGGCGCGGCCCGGACGGCTGCGGGCGGCGCGGCGCGGTCCGCTGGGCGACCCGGGTCCCCGAGCCCTGGCGTGCGGTGAGCCAGCCCTCGGCGACGAGTTCGGCGTACGCGTCGGCCACCGTGTTGCGTGCGATGCCCAGGTCCGCCGCGAGGGAGCGCGACGAGGGCAGCCGGGCGCCGGGCGCGAGCCTGCCGCCGCGCACCGCCTCGCGCAGCGCGTCCATGAGCCCGGCGCGCAACCCGCCCGCGCCCACCTCCACATGGAAGTCGACACCGAAGACTTCGGCCAGAGTTCCGGAGGAAGTGGCCCAGGATTCCGCCATGAAAATGGACCATACCCGTGTGACATGTGCCGCGTACCGTCATCCGTATGACGGCGACGGACGAGAACACGGGAATCACGGGGGACGGCGTGAGCGGGAACGACCAGGGCGAGAGCGGCTCCTACGCCGCCGAGCACACTCCCCGGCTGCACTGGGCGAAGGCCGCCCCCGAGGTCTACAAGGCCATGGTGAAGCTGGACGCGGCGGCCGGGCGCGGGGTGGACCCGGTGATCCACGAACTGGTGAAGATCCGCGCCTCGCAGCTCAACCACTGCGCCTTCTGCCTCGACATGCACACCAAGGACGCCCTCGCGGCGGGCGAGTCGGTCGAGCGGATCGTGCAGCTCAGCGCCTGGGAGGAGTCCCAGCACTTCTACACCGCCAGGGAGCTCGCGGCGATCGAGCTGACCGAGGCGATCACGGTCCTCACCGACGGGTTCGTGCCGGACGAGGTGTACGCGAGGGCGGCCGCGCAGTTCGACGCGACGGAGCTGGGCCATCTGATCGCCGCGATCACGGTGATCAACGCCTGGAACCGCTTCGGCGTCACCACCCGGATGGTGCCGGGCCACTACACCCCCGGGATGTACAAGTGACCGCCCGGGCCTGGCAGGTCCCGCAGGAGGTCTACCGGGCCCTGGCGGCGGTGAGCGCGGCCGCCAAGAAGGCGCTCGACCCGACCCTGACGGAGCTGGTCATGGTCCGTGCCTCGCAGCTGAACCACTGCGCCTTCTGCCTCGACATGCATCTCGACCTCGCGCGCGAGCACGGCGAGACCGAGGGACGGCTCGATCTCGTCGCGGCCTGGCACGAGGCGGGCGACCGCTTCAGCGAGCGCGAGCGTGCGGCCCTCGCCCTCACCGAAGGCATAACGGTCCTGACCGACGGATTCGTTCCCGACGAGCTCTACGCACGCGCCTCCAAGCACTTCGACGAGACCGAACTGGCCCACCTCATCGCCGCGATCACCGCCATCAACAGCTGGAACCGGCTGATGGTGGCGCGGCGCACCGCACCCGGAGAGACCGAATGGCACAGCTGACCCCCGTCGCCGCCTTCCGCGCCCTGCACCACGGGCGCGCCACGGGCGACCCCCTGATCCTGCCCGGCCCCTGGGACGCGGCCAGCGCCCGCGTCTTCGAGGAGGCGGGCTTCCCGGCGCTCGCCACGCCGAGCGCGGGGGTCGCCGCCTCGCTCGGCTACGCGGACGGCGCCACGCCCGGGGACGAGATGTTCGCGGCGGTCGCCCGGATCGTGCGGGCCGTCTCCGTGCCCGTCTCGGCGGACGTCGAGGGCGGCTACGGCCTCGCCCCCAAGGAGCTGGTGGAGCGCCTTCTGGAGACCGGCGCGGTCGGCTGCAACCTGGAGGACTCCGCCGACGGCGCCCTCAAGGACCCGGCCCGCCACGCCGACTGGCTGGCGGAGGTGCGCGAGGCGGCCGGGGACGGGCTCTTCGTCAACGCGCGCGTGGACACCTACATCGAGGGCGTGAACGACCTGGACGCCACCATCGCGCGGGCGCGCGCCTACGTGGCGGCGGGCGCCGACTGCGTCTATCCGTACGGCGCCCCCGCCGACCATCTGCCGAAGATCGCCGCCGCCGTGCCGGTCCCGGTCAACCAGGTGGCGCTCGCGGACGGCCCGACCCCGCGCCGCCTGGGCGAACTGGGCGCCGCCCGCGTCACGTTCGGCCCGCTCCTCCACCGCCGCGCGATGAAGGCGGTACGGGAGGCCGCGGACCACCTGCGCGCCGGCTGAGCCGGAGAAGGGGCACGCGGGCCCGCCCTCACTCCGGCGCGAACGTGCCGAGCACCGTGGTGAGGACCCCGCGCTGGGCGGGCCAGTCCTCGTCGGGGCCGTACACCAGCAGCGTGTACGGCACCCCGTTCCCGGCGACGAAGGAGCGGGCGATGCCCTGGACACGGTCGGTCTGGACGGTGCGGTTGTACGCGTAGACCAGCTCGGCCGCGTCCGTGGCGGTCACCTCGGTCGTGCGGCGCAGCGAGATCTCCTCGTAGCCGCGGTGGTTGCCGAGGTTGTCCGAGGTGATGCGGAGCGCCTCGTACGGAGTGATGCCGGGTTCCGTCAGCCGGAACAGCTGGAGCACATACCGCTCGTCGGGCGAGCGGTAGAGGGCGCTGCCGCGCTCCTCGGTACGGGTCCAGGTGGCCGGGACGGCGACGCTCCAGCCGAGCGGGTCGTCCACGTGGCGGTAGCCCTCGGGAGCGGCGGCCGCTCCGGTCGCGGTTCCGGTGTCGGGCGTGGCGGTGTCCGTGGATCCCGGCGCCGGCGTGCCGGACGGGCCGTCGGTGGGGGTGGTCGTGGGGGCGTCCGAGGGCGGGTCCGTGGGGGTGCCCGTCGGGTCGTCGCCCGGGCTGTTCGCCGGCTCCCCCACCGGCGCCGAGGCCGAGGATCCCGCCACTCCCCCGCTCCCGGAGCCCCCGTCCCTGCCCCACAGCAGCCAGCCTCCGGCCGCCCCGCCCGCGAGGACGGCGGCGGCCACGGCGGCGACGACCGCCCGCTGCCGCCGACGCCCCGGGGCCACCGGCGCGTACGCGGGCGGGTGCGCCGGATCGCGCGGCAGCTCGTACGCCCGCTCGGTCTCCGCCTCGTGGTACGGCACCGGCCGGACCGGCGCGGAGGGCGGCGGGCCGGGCGGCAGGGGCGGCGGGGCCCCGTACGGCGGACCGGGCGGCAGGGGCGGCGGCGCCCCGTACGGCGGACCGAAGGCGGGCGGGTCCGGGGGCCGAGCGGCCGTGGCGTCGCGGCCGGGCGGTGGCGCGCCCTGCTCCCAGCTCTGCGTCTCGGCGTTCCACCAGGCGCCCCCGCCGCCCCGCGCGCTCATCGCTCAGCCGCCCAGGAGCGAGGCGAGCGCCCGGCCGACGGCGGCGGCCGAGGCGAGGACGCCGGTGAGGCCCTCCGCGCCGTCGAGCGCCCCGCGCAGCCGGGCCAGGCGCCCCGGACCCGCGGCGCCCGCCGCGGCGATCTCGGCCTCCGCGTCGGCCGCCGCGCCGTCGAGCACCCGGACGCGCTCGCCCGCGACCACGCGCGCGAGGTCGGCGCGCAACTCCCTTATCGCTTGCAGCAGTTCCGTCTGGGCGGGGTCCACCGGCGCGCCGCCCTGCTGGTGCGTGACGGTGTTGTGGTCACCGATGGCCATCGCGCCCACCACACTGCCGATGCTGATCCCGCCCCGCGTCCTGTCCTGCCCGTCATCCGTCGCCACGGCCGTCTCCCGTTCTCCCTCTGCCTGTTCTCCGTCTGCCCGTCCGGCTGATCACCGTGTTGCGGTCGCCGATCGCGATGGCACCCTTCGCGGTCTCGATGAACGTCGCCCCCTCGGCGACGTTCACGATCTTCTGGACGAACTCGTCCGTCTCCCAGCCCGCCTCCTGGAGCGCGAGCCGCACCCCGTTGGCCACCCGGTCCTGGATGGACTTCAGATAGCGGCTGACGTCCATCTCCTGGAAGAGCGAGGCGTCGTCGTCGGAGCCGAGTTCGCGCACCGCCCGCACCGGCCCCTCCGGCAGCGCCCCGCCGTGCCCGCCGGTGGCCAGCCGCCACAGCGAGACGGCTCCGCGCCACAGCGTGAGCAGCGCGTGCCCGGCGGCGGCCGGAGTGTGTCCCACCGCCCAGGCGGCCTTGCCGAAGCGGTTGTTGTGCCGGTAGCGGTGAGCGGCCCGGTCGGCGTCCTGGTACAGCCGCCTGACCGGGCGCAGCACATGGGGGGCGACCTCCAGCATCAGCATCCCGCCCTGGGTGTGGACCCGGACGAAGACCGTGGTGACGATCTCCTCGCCCCAGCCGCCGACCCGGATCCGCAGGAAGTGCCGCCGGGTCTCGCCGCCCTCCTCGATCGCGTGCGCGCGGTGCTCCTCGAAGGCGCCGGGGGTGTACGGGGCGTCGGCGCGGGCCGGCAGCCCGACGACCGGCAGGAACACGATCTCGTCGAGCTCCAGCTCCCGCAGCCGGTCGCGGACCGCGTCGGCGAGCTCCGGCGAGCCGTGCGGGGAGGGAACGCGCAGCGCTTCGAGGAGCGGGACGATCCGGCGCAGGATGGCGCTGTTGTCGAGCGGCTCGGGCTCGCGGTCCTCGCGCGGGCGCAGTTCGACGGAGAGGGACCACGGCTCGTACGGCCTCCCCGCGCCGCAGAACGGGTTGGCGACGCGGTACAGGACCAGCGGCGCGTGCTGCTCGGCGCGGATACGGCGGGACAGGCGCTGGAAGCGGGCGCCCTCGGCGGCCTCGGCCGGGTCGGCGGCGAGGGCCGGGAAGCGGGATCGGGACAGCTCCTCGGTGAGCGACTTGGCGAACTGCCCGCGCTGCATGGCGACCGCCCACGCCAGCAGCAGCGGCAGCACCAGCGCGCACCACGCCTGGATGCGCGCGTCGCCGGCGGGCCCCCCGCCCAGGGGCCCGGGCAGCCCCGCCGCGCCCAGGGGCCCGGGCAGCTCCGCCGCCCCGCCCTCGACGGCGGGTTCCAGCAGGAGTGCCAGCGCCCACCCGTAGAACCCCCAGCCACCCCAGCGCACGTACCAGGCGACGATCCGGCGGACCAGGGGCGGCCGCTCCAGCGGCCCCCGGATCCAGCCGGCCAGCGTGAACAGCGCGAATGCCGGGAGGTAGGCGAGGATCAGCCACTGGGTGAGCGGGACGGCCACGATCCACAGCAGCACGATCGCGGCGGACCAGCCGAGTTCCAGGCGCCGGGCGCGCAGGGCGTGCGCCAGCACGCGCGCCGCGTCGATGCCGAGCGAGGGCGCGGCGATGCGCTCCTCATGGACGTACAGCTCGTCGATGACGGCGTCCCGGAAGGAACCGTCCAGATACGCGCCCGCGCACAGCAGCCGGGTCGCCTCGCTGGCGCCGGGCGCCCTCGGGCGGGGCGGACCACCGGGCCCCGGACGGCCCGGCAGCCGCGTCGGGTCGGTCTGCGTCAACACTCCCCCCGGCGAGCGAACTCCCCGCGCTCGCGGGCGAGTTGCCCGCTGCGGAAGGCCACAGCGTAGAGGAGGGGCGCCGTCCGTGTCGTACGCCAAAAAGACCACCCCCGCCGGCTCGGTGGGGCCGACGGGGGTGGTGGGTGAGCCGGGGCTCGGGTGGTGCTAGATGAGGCCGAGCTCGCGCACGGCGTCGCGCTCTTCCTTGAGCTCCTGCATCGAGGCGTCGATGCGGGCGCGCGAGAAGTCGTTGATCTCCAGGCCCTGGACGATCTCGTACGTGCCGTTCTTCACGGTGACCGGGAAGGACGAGATGAGGCCCTCGGGGACGCCGTAGGAGCCGTCCGACGGGATGCCCATGGAGGTCCAGTCGCCCTCGGCGGTGCCGTTGACCCACGTGTACACGTGGTCGATGGCGGCGTTGGCGGCGGAGGCGGCCGAGGAGGCGCCACGGGCCTCGATGATCGCGGCGCCGCGCTTGGCGACGGTCGGGATGAAGGTGTCGGCCAGCCACGCCTCGTCGTTCACCAGCTCGGCGGCGTTCTTGCCGGCGATCTCGGCGTGGAAGACGTCCGGGTACTGGGTGGCCGAGTGGTTGCCCCAGATGGTCAGGCGCTTGATGTCCGAGACGGCCGCGCCGGTCTTCTTCGCGAGCTGCGAGATGGCCCGGTTGTGGTCCAGACGGGTCATCGCGGTGAAGCGCTCGGCCGGGACGTCCGGGGCCGCCGCCTGGGCGATCAGGGCGTTGGTGTTGGCCGGGTTGCCGACGACGAGGACCTTGATGTCGTCCGCGGCGTTGTCGTTGATGGCCTTGCCCTGCGGCTTGAAGATGCCGCCGTTGGCGGAGAGCAGGTCACCGCGCTCCATGCCCTTGGTGCGCGGGCGGGCGCCGACGAGCAGCGCCACGTTGGCGCCGTCGAACGCGACGTTCGGGTCGTCGGTGATCTCGATGCCGCGCAGCAGCGGGAAGGCGCAGTCGTCGAGCTCCATGGCGGTGCCCTCGGCGGCCTTCAGGCCCTGCGGGATCTCCAGCAGACGGAGGTTGACCGGCACGTCCGCGCCGAGCAGGTGACCGGAGGCGATACGGAAGAGCAGCGCGTAGCCGATCTGTCCGGCCGCGCCGGTGACGGTGACATTCACGGGAGTGCGGGTCATGGCGATCTCCGTTTAGAACAGCAGGTGGTGGGGGTTGTGCCCCCTAGTTCCGGCTGTCTCCTCACGTCAAGGCCCGGCTCGGGGAGCGGCTCGTCCCGCGGGTCTCCCGAACTGAATCTTGACGTGAAGAGACATCCAGCGGTCAGGCTATCCGACCCCGGCCCTCCCGAACCCCCGCCCCCCTGTGGGACGCCTCACCCGGTGGCCCGTCCGGGCCGCCGGGGCACGTTCACCGTGCGGCGGTGCAGCCCTTGCGGCCCGAGGCGAGGGTCGCGCACGCCTGGGCCGATCCGGGGCCGTCGGCCGCGAGCATCGGGGTGTACGCCTCCTTGTCCGCGTCCACCGTCCCGGTCCCGCCGACCGTTGCGCCCGAACCGATCCGCACCTCGTCGCCGGGCGCGGCCTGCTGGATACGGGCCCAGGCGGCCTGGCAGGCCGGGCTGTAGCGGACCTGGACCAGGGCGGTGCCGACCTTCGTGGACGCCACCGTCTTCGCGAACGCGCCGCCGCACCCCATCGCTTCCGGGTCCTGTCCGGTGCAGCTGTCGCGGACGCACTTCACTCCCGCGGGCAGGGAGGGCGCCGCGGTGGTGGGGGTGGCCGAGGGGGCCGGGGAGGCCTTGTCCTCGCCGCCGCTCCCCACTCCGGTGAGCAGGACGACCGCGGCAATGACGAGCAGGACGCCCACGACACCGGCCGCGATCAGGGCGGGCCGCCGCCGGCCCGGTCCTGGCCCGTCCCCTCCGCCCGGGGCCCGCCCGGGGCCCTGCGGCGGCACGCCCGGGCCCGCGCCCGGACCGGCCCCCGGGGCGCCGGGGCCAAAGGGGCGGGGCGTGGTGGGCAGCGGCTCGGCGGTGCGCTGGAGGGCCGGGGTCTGCGGTCCGCCGCCGGGCGGCGGCCCGAACTCACCGAGAGCCGCACGCGCCTGGGATATCCGGATCTGCTCCATCGTCATGTCGTGGCGCATCTCGGCGCGGCTCCAGGCGCGCTCCGCGAGCTCCCACATGGTGGTCAGATGGAGGGGATCTGCCCCGGTGGCCTCGGCGAGCGCGACGACGGCGCCCTTGGGCGCGAGCAGCCGTCCGCCCAGATACCGCTCCCAGGAGGTCTTGCTGTAGCCGGTGCGGTCGGCGACCGCCGCCAGGCTCAGTCCGCTGCGGTCGACCAGTCTGCGCAGCTGGCCGGCGAACTCCCTCACCTGCGGGTCGAGTTCCTCCGGCAGCGCCTTCCAGCGAGGCATGTGCTTCCCCCTTGTCCCCCCATGTGTGCCCGATGTGCCCCCGAGGCCCGATGCCGCCCCCGGCACACCCTTGGCCCTGTTCCGCCCCCATCCTCCCATCGGCGGAGGGTGCCGTCACCAAGGCCCCCACCGCCCGGGAAGGCTGTTGCCCGACGCGCACACAGTTGCGGAACGGTCACCTCCGCGCCACAGGCCTCCGGCTTCCCTTGTAGCCGCCTTGGCGCGTCCATGACTCTTACATCCACGGGGGACAGACGGCGCCCGTCGTCCCACGGGGGAGAGGACGGGCGCCGTTCTGTTTTACCGGGTGTCCCGTCTGGTTACGGGAGGTTCCGTCTGCTTACGGGACGTTCCGGGCGGGTCAGCGCACGGTGAAGCGGACCGCGTCCTCCAGGAACGGGATCTCCAGCCAGGGCCTGGGCTGCGCCACCAGGGCGAGCAGCACGATCAGGACGCCCAGCGAGCCGTACGTGGCGATGTCGGTGAAGCGCGAACGCACCGCCAGCATCCCCACCGACGGCAGCAGCCAGCGCAGCGCCGCGCCCGCCAGCAGAGCACAGCCGATGATGATCAGCCCGGCCCGGAAGAGGTCGAGCGAGACGAGCAGCAGCCCGAGCCCCGTGGACCCCAGCACGCTCAGCAGCGGCCACTGGCGCGCGGGCGCGGGCGAGGCCCCGGAGGCCGCCCGCCCACCGCCCTCGGGCCGCGCGGTGTACCGCGTGACCGAGGGGAACCGCCGGGAGGGTTTGCGGGGGGCGGGGGCGGCCACCACCCCGTCGGGGGACGGCTGGGCGCCGCTCACCGGCGGCCCGGCGGGGTCGTTCCCGCCGGCGCCGCCGTCTGCCGTACTCGTGTCGGCGTCCATGCCTCGGTCCCTTTCCGGTTCCGGTCAGCTCGCGGACGCGCCGCGCTCCGCCGCCTCGACGACGTTGACCAGCAGCTGGGCGCGGGTCATCGGGCCGACGCCGCCCGGGTTGGGCGAGATCCAGCCCGCCACCTCGGCGACGCCGGGGTGCACGTCGCCCAGGATCCTGCCGTTCTCGTCACGGCTGACGCCGACGTCGAGGACGGCCGCGCCCGGCTTGACGTCCTCGGGCTTGACCAGGTGCGGCACCCCGGCGGCGGCCACGATGATGTCGGCGCGGCGCAGATGGGCGGCGAGGTCACGGGTGCCGGTGTGGCACTGCGTCACCGTCGCGTTCTCCGAGCGGCGGGTCAGCAGCAGCGGCATCGGGCGCCCGATGGTGACCCCGCGGCCGACCACCACGACCTCGGCGCCGTTGATCTCCACGCCGTGCTCGCGCAGCAGCTGGATGATCCCGTACGGCGTGCAGGGCAGCGGGCCCGGCTCGTTGAGCACCAGACGGCCGAGGTTGGTGGGGTGCAGTCCGTCCGCGTCCTTCGCCGGGTCCATCAGCGTCAGGATGCGGTTCTCGTCGATGCCCTTGGGCAGCGGGAGTTGGACGATGTAGCCGGTGCACTCCGGGTCCTCGTTCAGCTCCCGGACGACCGCCTCGATCTCCTCCTGCGTGGCGGTGGCGGGCAGTTCGCGCTGGATGGAGGCGATGCCCACCTGGGCGCAGTCGCGGTGCTTGCCCGCCACGTACTTCTGGCTGGCGGCGTCCTCACCGACCAGGACGGTGCCGAGACCGGGGTGGATCCCCTTCTCCTTCAGGGCCGCCACGCGGACGGCCAGATCGGACTTGATCGCTGCGGCGGTGGCCTTGCCATCGAGAATCTGGGCGGTCATGTTTCCCATTCTTCCAGGGCGACCGATGATCGCCCAAGTTGCACTTGCACAACACATCCAGCTTCCGGCTGGACAAACATATGCCTCGTTGAGAACGATGATCCGTGCAGTACCGCGGGCAGTGCCGGGGGGCGAACCGCTCACACATCATCTTTCCTCCGCTCGGGCCGCGTCGTCCCCGCACGGAACAACGGAGGAACCCCGCCATGAGCTTCGGCGACCCGAACAACCCCTACGGCCAGCCGCCCCCGCCGCCGCAGAGCCCGCCGGGCTACGGCTACCCGGCCGCCCCGCAGGGCCCTCCGCAGCAGCAGCCGTACGGCTACCCGCAGCAGCCCGCGTACCCGGGTTACCCCGGCGGCATGGTGATGCCCCCGCAGATGCCGGGCCTGATGCAGACCGCCCGCGTCCTCTTGTTCATCGTGGGCGCGGTCCAGGTGCTCAGCGGCCTGGCGTGGCTGTTCTTCGCCGCGGTGGCGGACGACGCGTCGGACAAGACGGACGACACCTTCGGCGACAACTTCGCCTCGGACTTCGGCCACGCCGCCGCAGGCGTCATGGTCCTCATCGCCCTGGTCGCCCTCGGCCTGGCCGCCCTGTCGATCACGCTCGGCGCACGGCTCTCGCGCGGTCGCCAGGGCGTCCGCATCACGACGATGGTCTACGGCATCCTGGGCGCCCTGGTCGGCATCCTCATCCTGGCCACCGCGGCCGACGCCGGCAGCTCCAGCGCGCTGGTCATCGCCCTGCTGTGGCTGGCCTTCGGCGGCATCATGGCGGCGGCCATGATGACCCGCGACGGCGCGGCCTGGTTCAACCGCCCGCGTTACTGACGCACGCGCACCGAGGGCCGCACTCCGCATACGGGGTGCGGCCCTCGGCATGTGCGCCCTCGGGCCGCTCGGGGACGGCGCCACTCAGTGGAAGAAGTGCCGCGTACCGGTGAAGTACATCGTGACGCCCGCCTTCTTCGCGGCCTCCACGACGAGCTCGTCCCGCACCGAACCGCCCGGCTGCACGACCGCCTTCACGCCCGCGGCGGTCAGGATCTCCAGCCCGTCCGGGAACGGGAAGAACGCGTCGGAGGCGGCGTAGGAGCCCCGCGCCCGCTCCTGGCCCGCCCGTTCCACCGCGAGCTTTGCGGAGTCGACCCGGTTGACCTGGCCCATCCCGACACCCACCGAGGCCCCGTCCTTCGCGAGCAGGATTGCGTTGGACTTCACGGCCCGGCACGCCTTCCAGGCGAACGCGAGCTCCTTGAGCTCCTCCGCGGAGAGCGCCTCACCGGTGGCCAGCGTCCAGTTCGCCGGGTCGTCGCCCTCGGCCTGGAACACGTCCGTCTGCTGGAGCACGGCGCCGCCCGAGACCGGCTTGAGGTCGCCGGGCTGGTGCGGGGTGCCGTCGACCTTGAGGACGCGGATGTTCTTCTTGCGCGCCAGGACCTCCAGCGCGCCCTCCTCGTACCCCGGGGCCGCGATGACCTCGGTGAAGATCTCCGCGACCTGCTCGGCCATGGCGACCGTCACCGGGCGGTTGACCGCGATGACACCGCCGAAGGCGGACAGCGGGTCGCACTCGTGGGCCTTGCGGTGGGCGGTGGCCAGATCGGCGTCGACCGCGATGCCGCACGGGTTGGCGTGCTTGATGATCGCGACGCAGGGCTCGTCGTGGTCGTAGGCGGCCCGGCGGGCGGCCTCGGTGTCCACGTAGTTGTTGAAGGACATCTCCTTGCCGTGCAGCTGCTCGGCGTTGGCGATGCCGCCCGGCTGCCCGTCGGTGTAGAGCGCGGCGGCCTGGTGCGGGTTCTCGCCGTAGCGCAGGGCGGCCTTGCGCTCCCAGGTGCCGCCGAGGAAGCCGGGCAGCGCCGCGCCCTCCTCGGGCGCGTACACATTGGTCATCCAGGAGGCCACGGCCACGTCGTACGCGGCGGTGTGCTGGAACGCCTCGGCGGCCAGGTGCTTGCGGGCCTCCAGGTCGAAGCCGCCGCTCTCGACGGCCGCGAGCACGTCCGCGTACCGCTCGGGGCTGGTGACCACGGCCACCGACGGGTGGTTCTTGGCGGCGGCGCGGACCATCGAGGGCCCGCCGATGTCGATCTGCTCGACGCACTCGTCGGCGGAGGCGCCCGAGGCGACGGTCTCCTTGAACGGGTACAGATTGACCACGACGAGCTGGAACGGCTCGACGCCGAGCTCCGCCAGCTGCTCGCGGTGCGCGTCGAGACGCAGGTCGGCGAGGATGCCGGCGTGGACGCGCGGGTGCAGCGTCTTGACCCGGCCGTCCAGGCACTCGGGGAAGCCGGTCAGCTCCTCCACCTTGGTGACCGGCACCCCGGCGGCCGCGATGCGCCCGGCCGTCGAGCCGGTGGAGACGAGCTCGACCCCGGCCGCGTGCAGACCCCGCGCCAGCTCCTCCAGCCCACTCTTGTCATAGACGCTGACCAGCGCGCGACGGATCTCCCGCTTGCTACTCACGGCAACAGAACCTTTCGTCCCTCAATGCGATAGCCGTCGCGGGCCAGCCGCCCCACGACGTCGACGAGCAGCCTTCGCTCGACTTCCTTGATGCGCTCGTGGAGCGCGTCCTCCGTGTCGTCCCCCCGGACCTCGACCACACCCTGGGCGATGATCGGGCCGGTGTCGACGCCGTCGTCGACGAAGTGGACGGTGCATCCGGTGACCTTGGCGCCGTACGCGAGAGCGTCACGGACGCCGTGGGCGCCGGGAAAACTGGGCAGCAGGGCGGGGTGGGTGTTGACGGTCCGCCCGCCGAACCGGGCGAGGAAGTGCTTCCCCACGATCTTCATGAACCCCGCGGAGACGACGAGGTCCGGCTCGTACGCCGCGATGGCCTCGGCGAGCGCCAGGTCCCAGCCGTCGCGGGTCGGGTAGTCCTTCACCCGGCAGACAAAAGTGGGCAGACCGGCCTTCTCGGCCCGCTCCAGCCCCACGATGCCGCCCCGGTCGGCCCCGACCGCGACGATCCGCGCCCCGTACCCCTCGGGGTCGGCGGCGATGGCGTCGAGCAGCGCTTGGAGGTTCGTACCGGATCCGGAGACCAGCACGACGAGGCGCGCGGGCGCGGCGGAGGGGGGCGGGGAGGCCACGGCTGGGCCCTTTCTCGCGTGCGGGGTGCGGGGTGAGGCGTGGTGGGCGGGTCTGTGCCGGTGCGTGCGGTCCGCCCCGCCGGACGGGGCCGGGCGCCCGGTCGGACTCCGCCCGCGACGCACCTTTGTACGGTCGTACGAACGAGTCGTCCCCCTCGATACGGGGAACCCTACGAATGCGCCGACCGTCAGCAACGATACCGGCACACCGAACCGCCCCCACGGGACGGGGGCAGGCCCGGCAGGTAGCGTCTGGGGAGGCGCGGTCCGCGGACCGCGCCACGACGACGACATGAGCACGGACATGAGCACGGGCCGGAGTCGCGTCGCGTGTCCGGCCGGACCCCCGCACGGGCGGGCGGCCCGGCCGGACACGCGACGCGACTCCACCTGAATGCTCGACGAATGCGACCCCCTTGGCGAGGGGTCCGAGGGGAAGACGTTCACCAGATGCCGGACCGACGCGACCAGCCGTTCGCAGAACGCCAGTCCCCCGCGACGACGGATTCGTCGGGATTCGATTCATCGGGACCCGATTCGTCGGGACCCGATTCGTCGGGGTCGACGGAATCCGCGACGCGGTCGCGGGAGGGGGGAGCCGAGAGGGCGGGGGCGGGTGCCGACCCGGGGGCGGGTGCCGATCGGGGTACGGGTACGGAGGGTGGTGCAGGTACGGACCCGGGCGCAGGTAAGGACGCTGGTACAGGTACAGGTACAGGTACGGACCCCGGTACCGGCACAGGCCCGGGTACAGGTACGGGCGGGGGCCCGGGGCGGGCGCCGGAGGACGGCGGCCGGGACCGGGCGCCGTCCGACGACAACCCGTTCGCACCGCCGCCGGAGGGCCGCCCCGACCAGCCGTGGCGGCCGCGCCGTCCGGCAGAAGGCGGCTCGCCCTGGGGCAGCCAGTGGAGCAGCCGCCAGCCGGGTCCGGGCCAGGGAGGTTTCGGCAACCGGCCGGAGGACCCGGAGCGCGGCTCGGGCCCCGGCCAGAATCCGCCGCCGGGCCCCGCCCTGCGCTGGGACCCCACGGATCCGGCCCAGCGCCGTGCGCGCTACGCGCTGCTCTCGGGCATGTGGGCGTTCTTCTTCGCCCTGTTCGACATGCCCGAGATCGCACTGCTGCTGGGCTCGCTGGCGCTGTACTGGGCGATCAGCTCCCTGCGTGCCAAGCCGAAGCCGCCCGAGACCCCCGCCTCGACTCCGACTCCGCCCGCGCCCCCCGCGAAGCCGCAGACGACGGCGGCGGTGACGGGCCTGGTGACGGCGATCCTGTCCCTGTCGATCGTGGCGGCGACGTTCACCATGCAGATCGTGTACCGCGACTACTACACGTGCGTGGACGACGCCCTGACGAAGACGGGCTCTTTGTCGTGCAACGACATGCTGCCGAAGCCGCTGCGGCCGGTGTTCGGGGTCGAGGAGTAGGGCGGCCCCTTGGGCGGGCGGGGGCGCCGACGGCGGTCGGGTGATGACGGGGGGGTGGGGCACCCCGACGCCGTTGCCGGGGTGCGCGGGTAGGTCCAAGCCGGCCTACGGGGGCAAGCCACGACGAGAGGCCCGGGCCGCCCCAACCCGACCGCGCGAACGGACGGGCGAGTGGAACCGGTGCCGCGACAGCTGGGCCGCAGACGCCGACGCCGGCTGAACGGGCGGGCGGGCGGGACGGGTACCGCGACCACCGGGCCGCAGACGCCGACGACGAATAGGCCACCTCCAGAGGCCCGGGCGCACCAACCCCGCCGAACGGGCGGGCGGGTGGGCGGGGCCGGGGGTGGCTAGTGCGGCCCGGACCCCTCCCCCGAGCCTCCATCCCCCTGCGGCTCCCACCCCGCACCCCCGGCCGGGGCCGCACCCACATCCGGCTCAGCCACACCCGCACCCCCGGCCGGACCCGCCTCCACACCCGGCTCAGCCACCCCCGCACCCCCGGCCCGGGCCACCCCCGCACCCCCAACCGCCCCCGCCGCGATCTCCGGCATCAACCCCCCGGACGCCTCCCGCAACGCCGCCCACCGCGCCTCCCGCGCCCCGCTCTCGTGCCACGCCCCCGACCCCGCCGCCCCCGTCGGCAGGAAGTCGTACGGCTCGTACTCACCGCGATCCAGCACCTCGCCCCCGACCCGGACCCCGGCCCCCGGACGCCGCCACCACACCAGCCGCGCCCACCACCGCACCCCGCCCGCAGACCGCCGCCACCGGAAGACCCGCGACCACGCCCTCCCCCGGTCCCGCTCCGCAGGAACACGCGCCCCCGACACCCCGGCCCGCACGGGCAGCCCGTCCGGAACGGCGGACGGCACCGCCTCCGGCACCTCCGGCTCCGCCGGCACCCTTCCCCACCACCACCGCATCACCAGCGCCGCAGGCACCCCCACCCCCGCCGTCCACCCGAGTGCCGCCCCGCCCGCGCGCCACCACACCGGCCCCAGCACCGCCAGCCGCGCCGTACCGAGCGGGCCACCCGAGAGCGCGGACAGGAGCGCGAACGCAGCCCCGCACACCACCGCCCCGTACAGCGCGGCCAGCGCCGTCTCCCCGCGCCGCCACGCCTCCTCCCCACCCGTCGCCCGCCGCGCCGTCCACCAGCCGACCGCCACCCCGCCCAGCACCGGCAGCGCCGCCGCCGACCACGTCAGCCAGCTGCCGCGCGGCTCCTCGGGCAGGGCGCTCAGCAGGGGGAAGTGCGGCACCGCCGGTGTCCCCGTCACCCCGAACGGTGTCACCACCGCGCCCGCCCCGAGCAGGAACCCAGGCCCCAGCCCGTACGCCGCCCCCCACACCGCCGCGTTCGGCAGCAGCGCCAGCGCCAGCAGCACCACCGCCAGCCGCCCCGGCCAGTCCTCCGCCAGCCGCAGGAACGTGTCCTGGGCCGTACCGATGTGCCACACCAGCGCCGTCCCCGCGAGCAGCGCCCCGCCCGCCAGCAGCACAGCGGTCCCGGCCGACCCGGCTCGTACAGCCGTATGCACATGACGACCCACCAGCACCCGCCCCACCGCGTCTGGCACCCGGCGCGGCAGCGAAACGCGCGGACGGCCGTACGCGGTCCAGAGTCCGGCCGCCACCGCCCCCGACACCACCAGCAGCAGATGCAGTACGGCGCTGAAGGGCGCGGCGGGCAGCGGGCCGTCGGACGCGTACAGCAGCGCCGCCCCGCCCACCAGCAGATATCCGCCGGTCACCGCCGCGAAGGCGGTCCAGGGCGGCGGCAGCACCACCGACTCGTCGCCCTCCTCCGCCCCGTCTGCGTACTCCTGTTCGTCCCCGTACGCCGGCACGTCCCGCGCCGCCCGGTGCGCCAACCACACCGGCAGCCCGACCAGCAGCAGCGGCACGATCCCCACCGGCGCGGGCACCCCGCTGAGCGTGTCCGGTCTGACGAGCTGTGCCCCATGGGCGAGCAGCCACAGCGAGGCGGCCGCGCGCAACGCGCCGCCGGGCCCGCTGTCGGGGTACGGCGAGCTGATCCACACCACCGTCACCAGCACGGAGAGCGCGCCCAGGCCCAGCCCCGCCGCCATCACCCCGCGCAGCACGCAGGTGGCCAGCACGGACGAGCGGCCCTGGGCCGTCGGCACCATCAGGCCGCGATCGGTCACTTGTGTCACGCCGCCATGCTGCCAACGACACGCGCTTTATCCGCGTAACGGGAAAATGCCCGCCGTGTCGCCCAATATACGTTTATGTACTTTTCCGCTCGGGGTAAGGCTGCGGGCGGTACGGCCGTCTCGGCCTTCGCGGGGAGTCCAGGGAGCCCTTCATGACAGAGCGCACGTCCGACACCGGTGCCGCCATGTCGTCGCCGCCCCTGCCGACCCCGGAGGAACGGTCCGCCACGGGCTCCGGCGGGGCCCCGGCGCCGCACGCCGACGCCTCCTCACGGGGTGAGGGCGCGCAGGGTGGCGCCGACCCCGGTGCCGATACCGGTACGGGGCCGGGCGCCCCGGCCGTCCGGGGGAAAGCCGGGGTGTCCCTCAAACGCCACAGCACCCGCCGTCCCCGTGCCGCCGCGAAGCGCGCCGCCAAGCCCCCGGCCTCGGCCCCGATCCCGGTCCGCCACGATCCGGCCCACGATCCGGCCCATTCCCATGGCCCCGCCCCGGCGCCGTTCCCCTCACCGGCCGGCGAGGCCCCGCTCCCCGCCGAACGCGCGGGCGGGAAGCCCCGGGTCACGCTGTCCAAGGGCCCGGCCCCCGAAGGCCGGCTCAAGGGAGCCCCGGCCTCCGCAGCCCCGGCCGCCCCTTCCGGCACGGCGGCGGCTGCGGCCCCCGGCCTCGGCGGCCCCGGCACGGACGTCGGCCCCGGCCCCGGCACGGGTGTCGGCGCGGGCGTCGGTCCCGGCACCAGCACGGACGTCGGCGCGAACGCAGACGTGGCTCCCCGCCCCGGCACGGGTGTGACGGATGCAGGCGCGGGCCCCGGCACGGACGTCGTCGCGGGTCCCGGCGCGGACGTAGTCGCGGATCCTGGCGCGGACATCGGGACGGACCCCGACCCGGGCCCGGACGCCGACGCCGACGCCGACCCCGATCCCGGCCCCCCCGGCCACCCCCACCCCTTCTTCGACACCGCCGGCGAAGCCTTCGACGCCCTCTATGCCGCCCTCGCCACCCCGCTCGCCCACCAGACGTACCTGCTCACCGGGCGTCGGCGGCTGGCCAAGGAGGCCGTCGAGCGTGCCTTCCACCTCGCCTGGCAGCACTGGCCCGAGGTCGCGACCGACCCGGACCCGGGCGGCTGGGTACGGGCCGCCGCACACGAGTACGCTCTCTCCCCCTGGCACCGGTTCCGCCCCTCGCACCGCCGCCCCGACCGGCCCCCGGCCGACCGCGGGCTCCGCAGGCTGCTGCGCTCGTTCCTCGAACTGCCGCCCGCCTACCGCCGCACCCTCCTGCTCTACGACGGCCTCGGCCTCGATCTGCCCGAGACCGCCGCCGAGACCCAGGCCAGCACCCCGGCCGCCGCGAACCGGCTGCTGCACGCCCGCGAGGCCGTCGCCTTCCGCGTGCCGGAGCTCGCCGCGGCCGCGACCCCAGAGGCACTGTCCGCGCTGCTGCGCCAGCGCCTCGGCGACCTGGTCCACGCTCAGACGCACGGCGTCGTGAAGCTGCCCGGGCCCCGGCGCGTACGCACGGGTGGTGAGCGCCGCATCCGGGTCTGGACGCGCGCCGCCGTCAGCCTGACCGCCGTCATCGTGGGCGCGACCGCCTTCACGCTCTCCACCGCGCCCACCCGCTACATCCCGCCGGTCTCCCCGGGCCAGCGCATCAGCAACGTACCGCTCAACAGCGGCCCGCAGCGGCAGGGCGAGGAGGACGTGGAGCTCCACCGCAAGCTGCTCGACGAGCCCGTGCACGGCCCCGAACGGCTGGTCCCGGAGGTCCGCTGACCGGCGCGCGACGCACCGGACCCGCGCGCGGCGCACTGAACCCGCGTGCGACGTCGAACGCGCGTGGGCCCGCACCCCCTGTCGGTGATTTCCGAGGGGGTACGGGCCCACGCGCGTGCAGACGTACGGACCAGCCGTACGGGTGACCGGGAGGTCAGCCGGCGAGGATCTCGCGCGCCAGCTTGGCCGTCTCGGTCGGCGTCTTGCCGACCTTGACGCCCGCGGCCTCCAGGGCCTCCTTCTTGGCGGCGGCCGTGCCGGAGGAGCCGGAGACGATGGCGCCGGCGTGGCCCATGGTCTTGCCCTCGGGCGCGGTGAAGCCCGCGACGTAGCCGACGACCGGCTTGGTCACGTTGGCCTTGATGAAGTCGGCCGCGCGCTCCTCGGCGTCGCCGCCGATCTCACCGATCATGACGATCAGATCGGTGTCGGGGTCGGCCTCGAACGCGGCGAGCGCGTCGATGTGCGTCGTACCGATGACCGGGTCGCCACCGATGCCGACGGCGGACGAGAAGCCGATGTCACGGAGCTCGTACATCATCTGGTACGTCAGCGTGCCGGACTTCGACACCAAGCCGATACGGCCCGGCTTGGTGATGTCGCCCGGGATGATGCCGGCGTTGGACTGGCCCGGCGTGATCAGACCGGGGCAGTTCGGGCCGATGATGCGGGTCTTGTTGCCCTTGGCCTTCGCGTACGCCCAGAAGGCGGCGGAGTCGTGGACCGCGATGCCCTCGGTGATCACCACGGCGAGCGGGATCTCGGCGTCGATCGCCTCGACCACGGCGGCCTTGGCGAACGCCGGCGGCACGAAGAGGACGGACACGTTGGCGCCGGTCTTCTCCATCGCCTCGGCGACCGTGCCGAAGACCGGGATCTCGTTGCCGTCGATGTCGACGGACGTACCGGCCTTGCGCGGGTTCACACCGCCGACGATGTTGGTGCCGTCCGCGAGCATGAGCTTGGTGTGCTTCATGCCCGTGGCACCGGTCATGCCCTGGACGATGACCTTGCTGTCCTTGTTGAGGAAGATAGCCATGGCTGTGGTTTCCCTCGTCCCTTACTTCGCGGCCGCGAGCTCGGCGGCCTTGTCGGCCGCGCCGTCCATGGTGTCCACACGCTGGACCAGCGGGTGGTTCGCGTCCGACAGGATCTTGCGACCCAGCTCCGCGTTGTTGCCGTCGAGACGCACGACCAGCGGCTTGGTGACCTCTTCGCCCTTGTCGGCGAGGAGCTTCAGCGCCTGGACGATGCCGTTGGCGACCTCGTCGCAGGCGGTGATGCCACCGAAGACGTTGACGAACACGGACTTGACGTCCGCGTCGCCGAGGATGATCTCCAGGCCATTCGCCATCACCTGGGCGGACGCGCCGCCGCCGATGTCGAGGAAGTTGGCCGGCTTCACGCCGCCGTGGTTCTCACCGGCGTACGCGACGACGTCCAGGGTGCTCATGACGAGCCCGGCGCCGTTGCCGATGATGCCGACCTCGCCGTCGAGCTTGACGTAGTTGAGGCCCTTGGCCTTGGCAGCGGCCTCGAGGGGGTTGGCCGCGGCCTTGTCCTCCAGCGCCTCGTGCTCCGGCTGGCGGAACTCGGCGTTCTCGTCCAGGGACACCTTGCCGTCGAGGGCGAGGATGTCACCGGAGGCGACCTTGGCCAGCGGGTTGACCTCGACGAGGAGCGCGTCCTCGGCGACGAAGGTCTCCCACAGGGTCACCATGACCTCGGCGACCTTCTCGGCGACCTCGGCCGGGAACTTCGCCTGGGCGACGATCTCGCGGGCCTTCTCGATGGTCACACCCTCGTTGGAGTCGACCGGGACCTTCGCGAGGGCCTCGGGGGTCTTCTCCGCGACCTCCTCGATGTCCATGCCGCCCTGGACCGAGGCCATGGCCAGGAAGGTCCGGTTGGTGCGGTCGAGGAGGTACGAGACGTAGTACTCCTCAAGGATCTCGGGAGCGGTCTCGGCGATCATCACCTTGTGGACCGTGTGGCCCTTGATGTCCATGCCGAGGATGTCCGTCGCACGGGCGACGGCCTCGTCCGGGGTCGCCGCCAGCTTCACGCCGCCGGCCTTGCCACGGCCACCCACCTTCACCTGCGCCTTGACGACGGACTTGCCGCCCAGCCGCTCGGTCGCCTCGCGGGCTGCCTCAGGCGTGTCGATCACTTCACCGGCCAGCACCGGTACACCGTGCTTGGCGAAGAGGTCCCTCGCCTGGTACTCGAACAGGTCCACGCGCGTCCGTCCCTTTTCAGTGGTCTCGCGGTTCGTTTTCTGCGTGGGCGTGCCGCGAAGGGCAACGTGACGGCGCTGTCACTGAGGGAGGCGTACACGGTGGCCGGGTACGCGGCATGTCCGTCTCGCAGGTTATCCCCGCCAGAGCGAGCTCCCTAAATCGCAGATCACACCGGAGCGGTGATACCTGTCACAGATCACCTGCTCACAGCGTGTCAGGTATCGGCAGGGCCCGCTTCTCGACGGCCGCCGCCATGATCTCCGGGAAGAGGTCGGGGGTGCAGGCGAAGGCGGGCGCGCCCAGGGCCGCCAGGGCCGCCGCGTGCTCGTGGTCGTAGGCCGGGGCTCCTTCGTCGGAGAGCGCGAGCAGGGCCACGAACTGCACTCCGGACGCCTTCATCGCGGCCACCCGCTTGAGCATCTCGTCGCGGATCCCTCCCTCGTAAAGATCACTGATCAGTACGACGACGGTGTCCGCGGGACGGGTGATCCGCGACTGGCAGTAGGCGAGGGCCCGGTTGATGTCGGTGCCGCCGCCCAGCCGGGTGCCGAACAGCACGTCCACCGGGTCGTCGAGCTGGTCGGTGAGGTCGACGACGGCCGTGTCGAAGACGACGAGGCGGGTGGCGAGCGCGCGCATGGAGGCGAGGACGGCGCCGAAGACCGAGGCGTAGACGACGGAGGCGGCCATCGAGCCGGACTGGTCGATGCAGAGGATGACGTCCTTCTTGACGGACTGGGCGGCCCGTCCGTAACCGATCAGGCGGTCCGGGACGACCGTGCCGTACTCGGGCAGGTAGTTCTTCAGGTTCGCCCGGATGGTGCGGTCCCAGTCGATGTCCCGGTGGCGGGGGCGGCTGATCCGTGCCGAACGGTCCAGGGCGCCCGTCAGCGTCGCCCGCGTCCGCGTCGCGAGCCGCTTCTCCAGGTCCTCGACGACCTTGCGGACGACCGTGCGGGCCGTCTCCCTGGTGGTCTCCGGCATCGCCTTGTTGAGCGAGAGCAGCGTGCCCACCAGGTGCACGTCCGCCTCGACGGCCTGGAGCATCTCCGGCTCCAGGAGCAGCGCGGAGAGCCCGAGCCGGTCGATGGCGTCGCGCTGCATGACCTGGACGACGGAGCTGGGGAAGTACGTACGGATGTCGCCCAGCCAGCGGGCCACGCTCGGGGCGGAGGCACCGAGCCCCGCGCCCCGGTCCTTGGAGGCGCCCTGGCCTCCGGAGGCGCCGTAGAGCGCGGAGAGGGCGCCGTCCATCGCGGCGTCGCGCCCGGCGAGCGCGTGGCCCGTCCCCTCGGCACCCTGCTCCCCGCCGAGCACCATCCGCCAGCGGCGCAGCCGCTCGCCGGAGGCCGTGTCGGGGTGTGCGGTGTCTGTCGCCCGGCCTGTGCTCACGTCGCCGCTCCTGCCATCTGGTCCCGGTCGGACTGCCGCGGGTGTGTGCCGGGGGCGTGGGCGCCGCCGAGGAGCAGCCGCAGCAGCGGCTCCACGGCGTCGGCGCGCTCCTGGTCGAGCCCGGGCCCGAAGCCGGGGACCGTGGCACCGGCTGCCGGGCCGGGGGCGCCGGGGCCGCGCCGGACGAGCTCGCCGAGGGTGCGGCGCACGCCCGGTTCGTACGCCGAGAAGGTGCGGCGCAGCAGCGGCAGCACGTCCGTGAAGGCGTCGGCCGGGACGCCGGTCAGCCAGGTGTCGACCAGGGCGAGCAGCCGCTCGTCGTGGACGAGGAGCATTCCGCCGCCCGACGCGCCCCCGACGAATCCCTCGATCCAGGCGGCGGCCTCGCCGGGCGGGGTCCCCACGGAGAGCGCCAGGCCCATGTGGCGCTCCACCTCGGTGTCCTGAAGCCGTCCGTCGTCCAGGAGCAGCCGCACGGCGCGGCCCCGGATCTCCCCCGCCACCGGGTCGCGCCCGGCCAGCCGGGCCAGGACCGACGCCCAGCGGTCCCGCAGCGTGACCGGCCCGCCGGGGGCCTGCGGGAGGAGGGCCATGGCGGTGTGGACGTCGTCGATCCGGCGGCGCATCTCGGTGGCGGCGTCCGCGTCCAGGCCGGTGCAGGCGGGCGGCAGTCCGACGCAGATCCGCTCGGCGAGCCCGGCTGCGACCTCCCCGAGCCCGGCCGTCCCGGTGCCCCGGACGTCTCCGTACCGCAGTGTCCGGGCCAGGGCGGGCAGCGCCTGGGCGAGGTGGGCGACGTCGGTGTCCAGCGCGGCCCGGTCGGCGAGCGCGCGCATCACCACCGGGAGCGCGTCGGAGAGCTCGGCGAGCAGACACCGCTCGGCCAGCGCGGTGATCTCCCCCAGCGCCGTCGCCCCGGCGGCCTCCGCCTCGGCCCGGGCGGTGGCGGCGGCCAGGACCGTGGTGCCCCACACCCCGGCCTCGGCCACCCGCACCGACAGCTCGGGCTCCCAGCGCAGCCGCCAGCTCTCCCGGAACGTGCCGGTACTGCCCCGGGACACCGACTGCTCGCCCCAGCCGATGCCGAGGAGGCCCAGCCGGTGCAGCAGCCGGCTGCGCGCGGCGTCGGTCTCCTTGCGCAGGTCCAGCTCAAGCTCCCGCTCCAGCGCCTCCGGCTTGAGCCGCAGGGTGCGCTGGGCGCGGGTGAGGTCGCGCTGGAGCGGAACGGCCGGGGCGGCGTCCGGGACCTCGCCGAGCACATCGCCGACGACGAGGCGGTCCTGGACGAGGGCGAGCGGCACGTCGGAGCCCTCGCACATCACCGCCCGCACCGCGTCGGTCGTCTCGGTCAGGCCCGGCAGCGGGCGCCCGCGCATCGCGGCCAGGGTCCCGGCGAGCCGCACCGCCTCGATGACGTGCGCGGACGAGACCTGCCGGTCCTCCTCGCGCAACAGCCCGGCGACCTTGGTCATCCAGCGCTCTACGGGCCGGTCGGGGGCCGAGAACAGATGCCCGTACCAGCCGGGCGAGTCGATGCCCGCGCCGTAGCCGCTGTGCCGGGCGAGGCGGCGGTGGGTCCAGGGCACCCAGGTCAGCTCGGCCTTCACCTTCGGCAGGCCCTTGAGCAGCGCCCGGTCGGCGGCGACGGTGGTGCGGGCGGCGAGCGCGGGCACGTGCCAGGCGCCGCACACCACCGCGACCTCGTCGCCGAACTCGCGCCGCGCGGCGCGCAGTCGCTGACGCATATACGCCTCGCGCACCAGGTCGCGCGCGTGACCGCCGTCCCCGTACGCCTCGCGCAGCGCCGTCATCGCCTCGCCCAGAACGGCGAACGGGCCGTACGGGTCGGCTGCCCGGGTGCCGTCGCGGTGCTCCACGACGTCCTCCCACCAGGCTTCCGGGTCGTCGTATCCGGCGGTTCCGGCGAGCACACCGATCGGGTCGATCCGCAGGGCGGGCTCGGCGGGGGCGTCTTCCGGACCCGCGTCCGCCCCGGGCCCGCTGCCGGTCGCGTCGAGCGGTTCCGTCTCCGGGCCCGTCTCGCCCAGGGCCAGCGAGTGGGACGCCGGGAGGTCGATGAAGCGGACCTCCGCGCCCTCCTCCAGGGCCCAGCGCAGGGCCACCCACTCCGGTGAGAACGCGGCCATCGGCCAGAAGGCGGCGCGGCGCGGATCGTCCACCACATGCGCGAGCAGGGCGACCGGTGGCCGCATGTCCGGGTCGGCGGCGAGCGCGAGCAGTCCGTCGGCCTCGGGCGGGCCCTCGATCAGCACGGCCCGGGGCCGCGCCGCCTCAAGGGCCGCCCGGACCGCTCGCGCCGAGCCGGGGCCGTGGTGGCGCACACCGAGCAGCCAGGGGCCCGGCGGCGGTGCCGCGCCGGGCGCCGCCGGGGGCAGGCCGGTCATGCCGACACCTCCCGGCAGGCGCGGTAGAAGTCCTTCCAGCCGTCGCGCTCGCGCACCACCGTTTCCAGGTACTCCTGCCAGATGACGCGGTCCGCCGCCGGGTCGCGGACGACCGCGCCGAGGATGCCCGCCGCCACGTCACCGGAGCGCAGCACGCCGTCGCCGAAGTGCGCGGCCAGCGCGAGCCCGCCGGTCACCACCGAGATCGCCTCGGCCGTGGAGAGCGTCCCCGAGGGGGACTTGAGCTTGGTGCGGCCGTCACCCGTCACCCCGTCGCGCAGCTCGCGGAAGACGGTGACGACACGGCGGATCTCGTCCATGCCCTCGGGGGCGGCGGGCAGGTCCAGCGAGCGGCCGAGCTGGTCGACGCGGCGCGAGACGATGTCGACCTCCTCCTCGGCGGTCGCCGGAAGGGGCAGCACCACCGTGTTGAAGCGGCGGCGCAGCGCGCTCGACAGCTCGTTGACGCCCCGGTCCCGGTCGTTGGCCGTGGCGATGAGGTTGAAGCCGCGCACCGCCTGCGTCTCCTGGCCCAACTCCGGGATGGGCAGGGTCTTCTCCGACAGGATCGTGATCAGGGTGTCCTGCACGTCGGCCGGGATACGGGTCAGCTCCTCGACCCGGGCCGTCATCCCCTCGGCCATGGCCCGCATGATGGGGCTGGGCACCAGGGCGTCCCGGCTGGGGCCGTGCGCGAGCAGTTGCGCGTAGTTCCACCCGTACCGGATCGCCTCCTCCGGGGTGCCGGCCGTGCCCTGCACCAGCAGCGTGGAGTCGCCGCTGACGGCGGCGGCGAGATGTTCGGACACCCACGTCTTGGCGGTGCCGGGGACGCCGAGCAGCAGCAGCGCGCGGTCGGTGGCGAGGGTGGTGACGGCGACCTCGACGATGCGGCGCGGGCCCACGTACTTCGGCGTGATCACCGTGCCGTCGGGCAGGGTGCCGCCGAGCAGATAGGTGGCGACGGCCCACGGCGAGAGCTGCCAGCGGGCGGGCCTCGGCCGGTCGTCGGCGGCCGCCAGTGCCTTGAGCTCCGCCGCGAACGCGTGCTCGGCGTGCGGCCGCAGGGCCTCGGCGGCTGCCGCCTCGACACCGCTCGCGGCTCCCGCGGAATGGGTTGCGGACACGGTCATGGATCCCCCTCCAGATCAGTCGACCCGATGTGACTCCACCGTGCACCACGCCACTGACAATCGGCCTCGGCGCGAGTGAAAGAGCAGGTCAACGTGGTGGCAGCGGTGATTGTCAGTGGGGGCGTCTACCTTCGAAACCATGAATCAGCAGGGGGTGCGCTGGACGGCGGATCAGGTGCTGGCCCTGGCTCCTGACGCCGCGTCACGCAAGGCGGGAAGCAGGCTGGGCACGGCCGGGCCGTGGTCGGAGAGCGGCTGCGACGACGTGAGCGTATGGGGCCTGTGCGAGGGCAGCGGCAGCAGGCCGTATCAGACGGTGGTCGACACGGGCGGGCTCGGATACAAGTGCAGTTGCCCCAGCCGGAAGTTTCCGTGCAAGCACGCGCTGGGACTGCTGCTGCTCTGGGCGGCGGACGAGCGGGCGGTGCCGGCCGTCGCGGACGGGGACGTGCCCGGGTGGGCCGAGGAGTGGCTGCGCGGCAGACGGGCGCGGGCGGAGAAGAAGGAGAGCGGGGCGGCGCCGGCCGAGGCGAGGACGGCCGATCCCGAGGCGGCCCGGCGCCGCGCGGAGAAGCGCGCCGAGCGGGTCACGGCCGGGGCGGGCGAGCTGGAGCAGCGCCTTGAGGACCTGCTGCGCGGCGGCCTGGCGGCCGCCGAGCGGCCGGGGTACGGCCTGTGGGAGGAGACGGCCGCCCGTATGGTCGACGCCCAGGCGCCGGGACTGGCCGGCCGGGTGCGGGAGTTGGGGGCGATACCGGGCTCCGGGCCGGGCTGGCCGGTGCGGCTCCTGGAGGAGTGCGCGCTGTTGCATCTGCTCGACCGCGCCTGGGTGGGCCGTGAGGCGCTGCCCGAGCCGCTGGCCGCGACGGTCCGTGCGCGGGTCGGGGTGCCGACGCCGCCGCAGGGGCCGCCGGTGCGGGACCTGTGGCAGGTCCTGGCGCAGTACGACACGGCCGATGCCAAGCTGACCACCCGCCGGATCTGGCTGCACGGCCGGGAGTCGGGCCGGGCGGCGATGGTGCTCGACTTCGGCGCGGCGGGCCGGGCTCCCGAGCTCGCCCTGCCGGTCGGCCTGGCGATCGACGCCGAGCTCACGCCGTATCCGGGAGGCGGGCAGGTGCGCGCCGCGCTGGGCGAGCGGTTCGGGGCGCCGGTCCCGGCGGCCGGACCACCGCCGGGCGGCACCACGGCCGAGGCGCTGGAGCGGTACGGACGGGCGCTGCGGGACGACCCGTGGCTGGACGCCTGGCCGGTGACGCTGAGCGGGGCGATACCGGTGCCGCCGGGCGAGGGCGGCGACGGGTGGCAACTCGCGGACGCGGACGGGGAGTCGGCGCTGCCGGTCGCTCCGGCGGCGGCCGACCGGGCGGGGCTGTGGAAGCTCGTCGCGCTGTCGGGCGGCGGCCCGGTGACGGTGTTCGGCGAGTGCGGCCACCGGGGCTTCGCGCCCCTGGCGGCGTGGGCGCCGGGCGAGGCGGAGGCGGTGCGGCTGAGGTGAGGGCGGTCGGGCGGCACGCACAGGGTCACGTACAGGGACAGACCCAGGGGCACGGACAGGAACATGTCCAGGAACACGGACCGGGTCACGTCCAAGGTCACGTACGAGGAGGGGAGGGCGCACGTATGCAGGGAGGGGAGGCCACCATGTCCGCTGCTGCCGGGGAGCGGGCCGGTTCCTGGGAGGAGCTGGTCACCACCGCGCTGCTCGGCACCGAGCGGCGGCCCGCCGCCGGGGAGCCGGCCGCACTGCTCGACGAGGCCGCGCGGCAGACCGTCCGCCGCCGGGCGGGCCTGCTGCCCGCGCCTGCGTCCGTACGGCCCGGGGAGGCGCCGCGGGACGACCGGCCGCCGCTGCCGCGGGCCGCGCGGCGGAGGCTGGGGCAACTGCTGGCGGACCGTTCGGCGTCGGCGCACTCCGGGGGGCGGCGCGGGGCGGCGCCGGATCTGGCGGAGCTGCTGCCGCAGTGGCTGGGCGCGGCGGCCGAGCGGGGGTTCCGGGCGCCGCCGGACCTGCTGCCCGCGCTGCTCGACGCGGCCCGGGCGCGTACGGACCTGCGGCCCCAGGCCCTCGCGTTCGCCGGGCCGCGCGGGATGTGGCTGGCCCGGCTGAACCCGGAGTGGCGGTTCGCGCTGCGCGGCGGGCCGGGGAGTGCGGCTCTGCCCGACGTCTCGGACGCCGGGGCGGTGCGCCGGCTCTGGGAGGAGGGGCTGTTCGCCGAGCGGGTGGCGCTGCTGGCGGCGGTACGGGCGTACGAGCCCGGCGCCGCGCGGGAGTTGCTCGCCGGGACATGGGCGGCCGAGCGGGCGGAGGACCGGCTGATGTTCCTCGACTCGCTGCGGACGGGGCTGTCCGGGGAGGACGAGCCGTTCCTGGAGCAGGCGCTCGCCGACCGCAGCCGCAACGTCCGGGCCACGGCCGCCGAGCTGCTGTCGGCGCTGCCCGCGTCCGCGCTGGCCGGGCGGATGGCGGCGCGGGCGGCGTCGTGCGTCGCGCTCGACCGGTCGGGGGACGGGGGCGGGGCGCGGATAGCGGTGGAGGCGCCGCACGAGTGCGATGCCGCGATGCAGCGGGACGGGGTGGCGCCCAAGCCGCCGACCGGGCGGGGGGAACGGTCGTGGTGGCTCGGCCAGTTGGTGGAGGCCGCGCCGCTGGGGAGCTGGCCGGGGCGGCTCGGGGGGCGTTCGGCGCGGGAGATCGTGGCGCTGCCGGTCGCCGACGACTGGGGGGACGAGCTGCACGCGGCGTGGTGCCGGGCGGCGGTGCGGCAGGGGGACGCGGAGTGGGCGCGGGCGCTCCTGGGCACCCCGTCCTCCCCGCCGGGCGGGAACGCGGGGACGGTGTCGCTGGCCGAGCGGGCCAAGCTGCTGTCGACGCTGCCGGAGGAGGAACGGGCGGAGTGGGTCGCCGCGTTCATAGCCGCGCACGGGCTGTCGGAGGCGTTCCAGCTGCTGGGGGTGTGTCTGGTGCCGTGGTCGGCGGGGCTGGGACGGGCCGTGGTGGACGCGCTGGAGATCGCGCGGGACGCGGGCAGCTATCCGTGGAGCTTCAGCGGGGTGATGGGGCTGGCGGAGCGGTGCCTCGACCCTGCGGAGGCGGGGAGGCTGGAGGGGCTGACGGCTGTACCGGCGGAGGAGGAGGGGGCTTCGCCGGGGGCGGGGGGGTATTGGGCTGAGGCGTTTCAGCGGTTGGTGGGGACGTTGGGGTTGCGGGGGGTGATGCTGGGGGAGCTGGGGGGTTGATCCGCCCCGTCCCCCGACAGCTCCTGCCTCCGGGCCCCGCCCCGGCCCCGGAGCGGGACCTGCGGCCCCGGCCCCCAGCGACCCGGGCCCACTTTCGTCTGCGGACCGTGGGTGGCTGGTCGCGCAGTTCCCCGCGCCCCTGAGCACCTGGGGGCGCGCGGAACTGTGCGCTCAGCCACAGAGAACCCGCAGTCAAAGCCAAGCCCTGAAGGGCCGCGAGGAACGGCGCGAGCACCCACCGACCCACCCGCAGACGACCACCAAGCCCTGAAGGCGTGCGGGGAACGGCGCGACCGGCCGTCCACCGGCCCGCAGACGAAGTCCCGCCCCGAAAGGGGCGCGGGGAACTGCGCGACCAACCCGCCACCGCCCCGCAGACAAACACCGGGCCGGACCCGACAGGGGCGCGCGGGGAACTGCGCGGCCGGCCGTCCACCGGCCCGCAGACGCAGTCCCGCCCCGAAAGGGGCGCGGGGAACCGCGCGACCAGCCCGCCACCGCCCCGCAGGCGAACTCCGGGCCCCCAATAAGGCCCCCACACGCTACGGAACACCAGCCCCCCGGCTGAGGGGTTTCGGGGAGGGGCGGGGTGGGGGCTGAACCGCCTACGCCCCGGCCCCCGCCCGTACATTCCCCCGCACCCACTCCACGATCGACGTCGTCGTAGCCCCGGGCGTGAAGATCTCGGCCACGCCGAGGGACTTCAGCGGAGCGATGTCCGCCTCGGGGATGATCCCGCCGCCGAAGACCTTGATGTCCTCCGCCTCGCGCTCCTTCAGGAGTTCGATGACCTTGGCGAACAGGGTGTTGTGGGCGCCGGAGAGGATGGAGAGGCCGATCGCGTCGGCGTCCTCCTGGATCGCCGTGTCGACGATCTGCTCGGGCGTCTGGTGCAGGCCGGTGTAGATGACCTCCATGCCCGCGTCGCGCAGCGCCCGTGCGATGACCTTGGCGCCCCGGTCGTGCCCGTCGAGCCCCGGCTTGGCCACCACCACGCGGATCGGACCGGTTACACCCATCACTGCCTCCACACGAGGTGAACAACCTGAAGTGAACGAACGTTATCTACAGCATCGCGCACCCCGCAGTTTCGCGGACGCCGGGGAGGGGGAAATCACACGGTGGGACATGTTCGTTCTGCGCCGCCGCACCCGATGGTCCGCCGCCCCGCGGTGTGACCGGTCGCGGCCGGCGCAAGGGGAGCCGCTCTGAAGACGCCGGACCGCCGTGCCGTCAGCCGCACGGCACGGTGGTCCGGCCCATGGCGTTCTGGAGGAGCGCGTTTTCACGGGGGCGCCCCATGAGGGCACACGGGGGACGGAGCTGTCCTCCCGGCGTGCCGTTGGGGAGGCCGTCCGTGCCGTTGTTTCCATGCCTCGCCCGGGTCTCCGCCGCGATGCTGCGCGCCACCGCACTCGACCTCGCCGTCCTCGCCGGCCATCTCCTCCTCTACCCCTCCGGGATGGCGGCCGAGCGCAGGGCGGCGGTCCCGGAAGGGGCCGCGCGGCTGCCCACCGCCGGGCGCGCCCGGCCGCCCGTCGTGCTGCTGCACGGCTTCATCGACAACCGCTCGGTCTTCGTCCTGCTGCGCCGCTCCCTGGCCCGGCACGGCTGGCGCCACCTCGAATCGCTCAACTACTCCCCGCTGACCTGCGACATCCGCACCGCCGCCGAGCTGCTCGGCCGCCATGTGGAGGAGATCCGCGCCCGCACCGGGCACCCCGAGGTGGACATCGTCGGGCACAGCCTCGGCGGGCTGATCGCCCGCTACTACGTCCAGCGCCTCGGCGGCGACGCGCACGTCCGTACGCTCGTCACGCTCGGCACCCCGCACTCCGGCACCCGCTCCGCGCACATCGTCAGCGCGCACCCGATCGTCCGCCAGATGTGTCCCGGCTCCGATGTCGTCGAGGAGTTGCGCGCGCCCGCGCCCGACTGCCGGACGCGGTTCGTCAGCTTCTGGAGCGACCTCGACACGGTGATGGTCCCGGTGGAGACCGCCCGTATCGACCACCCCGACCTGATCGTTCAGAACGTACGGGTGTCGGGCATCGGGCATCTGGCGCTGCCGGTCCACCCGGCCGTCGCGACCGGGATACGCCAGGCACTGACCGAGGCCGAGAAGGAAACGGAGACAGAAACAGAGACGGAAACGGAAACGGGGCTGAAGACGTGGACGGAGACTCAGACGCGGACTCGGCCTCAGACCAAGACCAACCCCGTGACCGTGACCGACAACAACGGGGGTTCGCGCGGCGCGTTCTCCGTCGCCTGACGCACGCGCGACGAGGCGGCGTCCCGTACCCCTCCCGCGCCCCCGCATTCTCGAACAACCGTCGAACGCAAGACCAAGCCTCTGCCCACGGCCCGCCGAAAGGCACCGATTGCCCGTTTCCTCATCCAATAAAACCTGCGGAAGATTGTCGCTGTCGCGTACCGCCGGGTACAGTCGCGCCACTGCTTCCCCCACCGGGAGCCCCTCCCCAGGGCCTCCGGACCCAGGTCCTGTTGCCGAGGCGAGAGAGAAGTTGGTGACTGACCAGCACGCCCACGCCGGGTACGCCGGGTACGACGGCCACTCCACGGCGGACGCCACCGGCGCCCTCGACACCGACCCGCTCTTCGGTGCCCTCCCCGGCGGTTACGACACAGGTCATACCGGCACGTACGACACGGGCCAGTGGAACGCCTACGGCGCGCAGCAGTACCAGCAGCAGACTTCGTACGACACCACCGGCCAGTGGACGATCCCGGGGCAGACGCCCGGGCCCGACGTCACGGGGCAGTGGGACGCCAACGCCTGGAACCAGGCTCAGCAGACCGGGCAGTTCGAGACCACCGCGTTCGCGTACGGCGCCGCCTACGACACGACCGGGCAGTGGACCGTGCCCGGCGCGGGGTACGCGGCGGGCGGGTACGAAGAGACCGGGACGTACAACACGGCCGCCTGGAACGTCGGCGTCGAGAGCATGGGCGGGCACGGCACCGCGCCCGCGCAGGCCGGCACCGGGCATGAGCAGGCGCACGAGCAAGCGCACGAGCAGGGCTCCGCGGACGAATACGGGAGCCGCTACGAGAGCGGTTACCAGAGCGAGCGGGGCGAGGCGCGGGCCGAGAGCACCGCCCAGTTCCCCGCGCTCGACCCACTCGACCGGTTCCCCGCGCCCGACCCGCTCGACCGGTTCCCCGCGCCCGACCTGGACGCCGACCTCCCCGAAACGCCGTCCGCCGAGGGGGAGCCGGGCGCCGATGACGCGGCCGATCCGCTCGTCGCGGTCGCCGCGCCCGGAACCGGGCGCCGTCCCGCGGGCAACCGCAGCCGCCGGCGCAGCCCGGCCAAGCGGTCCGCGCTGCTGACCGTCGCGGTGCCGTCCGCGTGCGTGATGGGCGTCGCCGGAGTCGCGGCCGCCTCGGTGAGCGGGCTCGGCGATGAGAGCAAGGACGCGAACACCGCGGTCACCGCCTCCGACCCGTCCTCGGTCAAGCCGGTCGCCGCCAACAGCAGGCTGGACACGCAGCTCGCCAACCTCAGCGCGGAGGCGGGTGACTTCGCCGACCGCGCCAGCCGCACGCAGGAACGTATCGACCTCAAGGCCCGCCAGGCCGCGGAGAAGCAGCGCAAGGCCGAGGCGGCCGCCCGCAAGGAGGCCGCGCGCCCCAAGTTCCTGCTGCCGGTCGAGCAGCGGGGACTGAGCGCCTACTACGGACAGGCGGGCGTCAACTGGATGTCGGTCCACACCGGCATCGACTTCCCCGTCTCGTACGGCACACCGGTGATGGCCGCGACGGACGGCACCATCCGTACGCAGTGGAACAGCGCCTACGGGAACATGGCCATAGTGACCGCCCCCGACGGCACCGAGACCTGGTACTGCCACCTGTCCAGCACCAAGCTGCGGTCGGGGCCGGTCAAGGCCGGTGACGTCATCGCGTACTCGGGCAACTCGGGCAACTCCACCGGTCCGCACCTGCACTTCGAGGTGCGTCCCGGTGGCGGGTCACCGCTGGACCCGCTGCCGTGGCTGCGCAGCCACGGGCTCGACCCGACCTAGGCACATCCGGCCACCCAGGCTCAGGCCGAGCCCGCTCACTCCACGCGGGCGCGGGCGCGCCCCTACAGCTTCTCCACCGGTGCGTAGCGCAGCAGCAGCTTCTTGGGGCGCTCGTCGCCGAAGTCGATCGTGGCCTGCGCGTCCGAACCGGACCCGGTCACCGACACCACCGTGCCCAGACCGAACTGGTCGTGGGTGACGCGGTCGCCGATGGTCAGCGCGATCACCGGCTTGTCGCTGGTGCGCCGGGTCGCGAAGCCCGCGGGGCCCGAGCGCGCCCGCGAGGAGGAGGGTCCCCCGCCGAGGCCCTTGCCCGAGACCGGGCCCGCCGGGGCGGCCATCGGTCCGGTGCGCTTCCACTCCAGGTGCTGGCCGGGGATCTCCTCCAGGAACCGGGACGGCGGGTTGTACGAGGGCTGGCCCCAGGCGCTGCGCATCGAGGAGCGCGTCAGATACAGCCGCTCGCGGGCGCGGGTGATGCCCACGTACGCCAGGCGGCGCTCCTCCTCCAGCTCCTTGACCTGGCCCAGCGCGCGCATGTGCGGGAAGACGCCGTCCTCCATGCCGGTCAGGAACACCACCGGGAACTCCAGGCCCTTGGCGGTGTGCAGGGTCATCAGCGTGATGACGCCGGAGCCCTCCTCGTCCTCGTCGGGGATCTGGTCGGAGTCGGCGACGAGGGCGACCTGCTCCAGGAACTCGGCGAGGGTGGGCGTGGGCGCCTCCGCGCCGTCGGTCCCCTCCGCCTGGCCGCGCGCCTGCTCGAACTCCAGGGCCACGGCGGCGAGTTCCTGGAGGTTCTCGATGCGGGTCTCGTCCTGCGGGTCGGTGGAGGCCTGGAGCTCGGCCAGATAGCCGGTCTGCTCCAGGACCGCCTCCAGCACGACGGCCGGGCCCGCGCCCGAGTCGACGATCGTGCGCAGGTCGTCCATGAGCTGGTTGAAGCGCTTGACGGCGTTGGCGGAACGGGCCGCCATTCCGTACGCCTCGTCGACGCGGCGCAGCGCCTGCGGGAAGGTGATCTTCTCCCGCAGCGAGAGCGCGTCGATCATGGCTTCGGCGCGGTCCCCGATGCCGCGCTTGGGCACGTTCAGGATGCGGCGCAGCGGGACCGCGTCCTCGGGGTTGGCGAGGACGCGGAGATAGGCGAGGACGTCGCGGACCTCCTTGCGCTCGTAGAAGCGCACTCCGCCGACGACCTTGTACGGCAGGCCGACGCGGATGAAGATCTCCTCGAAAACACGGGACTGGGCGTTGGTCCGGTAGAAGATCGCCACGTCACCGGCCTTGGCGTCGCCCGCGTCGGTGAGCCGGTCGATCTCGTCGGCGACGAACTGCGCCTCGTCGTGCTCGGTGTCCGCCACGTAGCCGGTGATGCGCGCGCCCGCGCCCGCGTCCGTCCACAGGTTCTTGGGGCGGCGGCTCTCGTTGCGCTCGATGACCGCGTTGGCGGCGGAGAGGATCGTCTGCGTGGAGCGGTAGTTCTGCTCCAGCATGATCGTCGTCGCGTCCGGATAGTCCTCCTCGAACTGGAGGATGTTACGGATCGTGGCGCCGCGGAAGGCGTAGATCGACTGGTCGGCGTCGCCGACGACGCACAGCTCGGCCGGCGCCTCGTCCTTCCCGGCCGGGCCGACCAGCTCGCGCACCAGGGTGTACTGCGCGTGGTTGGTGTCCTGGTACTCGTCGACCATCACATGGCGGAAGCGGCGGCGGTAGTGCTCGGCGACGTCCGGGAACGCCTGGAGCAGGTGGACCGTCGTCATGATGATGTCGTCGAAGTCCAGCGCGTTGGCCTCGCGCAGCCGCGCCTGGTACATCGCGTACGCCTGCGCCAGGGTCTTCTCGAAGCCGTCGACGGCCTGGCCGGCGAAGGTCTCCTCGTCGATCAGCTCGTTCTTCAGGTTGGAGATCTTGGCGCTGAAGGACTTCGGCGGGAACTTCTTGGGATCGAGGTCCAGGTCGCGGCAGACCAGCGCCATCAGCCGCTTGGAGTCGGCCGCGTCGTAGATCGAGAACGACGAGGTGAAGCCGAGCTTCTTGGACTCGCGGCGCAGGATCCGCACACAGGCGCTGTGGAAGGTCATCACCCACATCGCGTGCGCCCGCGGGCCGACGAGCTGCTCGACGCGCTCCTTCATCTCGCCCGCGGCCTTGTTGGTGAAGGTGATCGCGAGGATCTGGCCGGGGTGGACGCCTCGGGTGGCCAGCAGGTGGGCGATGCGGTGGGTGAGCACCCGGGTCTTGCCGGAGCCCGCGCCGGCCACGATGAGCAGCGGGGAGCCCGCGTGGACCACGGCCGCGCGCTGGTTCTCGTTCAGCCCCTCCAGGAGGGTCGCCGGGTCGACCACCGGGCGCGGGGCGCCGTCCCGGTAGTACGCGTCGTGGCTCGGGGGTGCGTCGAAACGGCCCTGGAAGAGGTCGTCCGGCACCTCCTCGCGGACCGGGCCGTCCTCGGGCGGCGGCGGGTGCTCCTCCTCGGAGGGGTGGAGGTCCGCCAGGAAGCTGTCGTCAAAGAGGCTGCTCATCGTCTCTTGAGTCTAGGACCCCGCTCTGACACCCCGCTGCCGCCTTCCGCAGAGACGAACCAACGACTACGGAGGGTAAAGGTCACGGGAATGTATCGGGCCTGTCGGACATCAACCTTCCCAGCGGCCGCACGAGTTGGCTAGCGTGCCGCCTCAACCGGGAACGCCCCCGTCCGGGGACCGCACCCGCTCGGCACGATCCGTAAGGAGGTGTCGGCCTTGCCCTCCCACCGCAAGCCGCGCACCCGCGTACGTCCGGCCGCACCCGCCGTCGGCATCACCACGGCCGCGCTCGCCTCGGTGGGCCTGCTGGCCCAGAGCGCGGGCGCGGCGCCCGGCCGCCCGGGCCCGACGGTCGAGGAGGTCCAGCGCAAGGTCGACGACCTCTACCGGCAGGCGGGCACGGCCACGGAGACGTACAACCGGGCCAAGGAGGCCACCGAGGTCCAGCGCGCCAAGGTCGACGGCATGCTCGACCAGGTCGCCCGGGGCACCGCCCGGCTGAACGACACCCGCCGGGTCCTGGGCGCCTACGCCGCCGAGCAGTACCGCACCGGCGGCATGGCCTCGACCGCGACCCTGATGCTCGCGGACGACCCGCAGGCCTTCTTCGACCGCAGCCACCTGATGAAGCAGCTGACCGGCCGCGAGGAGCGGGCGCTGCGGGACTTCGAGACCCAGCGGGCGGGCGTCGCGGCCCGGCGCGCGGAGGCGGCCCGTGGCCTGGAGCGGCTGACCGCCTCGCAGGAGGCGCTGCGGGCGGGCAAGAAGGACGTGCAGTCCAAGCTGGCCGCCGCGCGCACCCTGCTGGGCACGCTGACCGCGCGGGAGAAGGCGCGGCTGGCGGAGCTGGAGGCGGAGAAGCGGGAGGAGGCGCGGAAGAAGGCGGCGGAGCTGGCCGCGCGCCAGGCGGCGGCCAGGAAGGCGGCGGAGGCGGCGGAAGCGGCCGAGGCCGCGAAGAAGCCGCCGACGGCGCCGGGCACGGGCTCCGGCACGGGGACGGGATCGGGTTCGGCGGCGGGTTCCGGGTCGGGTTCGGGGTCCAGTACTCCGCCGCCCTCCTCCCCCACGACCACCAAGGCCGCCCAGGCGCTCGCGTTCGCCCGCGACCAGATCGGCAAGCCGTATGTGTGGGGTGCGACCGGGCCGTCCTCGTACGACTGCTCCGGGCTCACCCAGGCCGCCTGGAAGGCCGCCGGGGTGGCTCTGCCACGCACCACCTGGGACCAGGCCAAGACCGGCACCCGGGTGGCCACGGACGATCTGCGCCCCGGTGACCTGGTCTTCTTCTACGACGACATCAGCCATGTCGGGATGTACATCGGCAACGGGATGATGATCCACGCGCCGAAGCCGGGGGCGTACGTGCGCGAGGAGTCGATCTACTACATGCCGATCTACGGGAGCGTGCGCCCCGCGTAGGGGGCGACGTGGTGCGCCACCTCGCGCACGCCCGCGCTCACGTCCAGAGCGTCGCGATGAAGATGTTGGCCACGGTCAGCCCGCCCACCGCGCCGAACAGGGCCTTCTCCACCTTCTCGTCGTCGCGCTTCACATAGACCAGGCCGAGGATCACCACCAGGACCGCCAGCTTCAGGCCGATCTTGGCGGTGTTCACGGAGTTGTCGTCGGCCTGGTTGAGGCCCACCAGCGCCACGCCCGTGACCAGCATCGTCAGCGCGCCGTGCAGCATCGCGGGCACGAAGCGCGCGGTCCCGACGCCCATCGCCTTCATCTGGGTCAGGAAACCGCCCAGGAGGGAGGCGATGCCGATGATGTGCAGGGCGACGAAGACATTGATGAGTACGTCCATGGTTCGCGAGCCTAGCCAGCCCGTAGCACGGTGTTGCGGGCAGGTGGGCCCCCTCCGGCTCCTCGGTCACAGCGGCACCGGGAAGCGGGCCCATCCGATGATGTACCGGTCATATCCGGTCGGATGAGCGCCGGAAGAGAACACTTCGCCGCTTTGCGTCACTCCCCAGTGTGGCCCAGGTTTAGCGTCCTCCCCCAGGCGACCGACTCCCCATCGCCGCTCCCTCGGGGGGCGGCCGGCGGTCGCCGGCCGAGAGATCCGGCGGCGGGCCGTTCCCCCTGTGCGGTCCGTCGCCGGGTGCGCACGGAAGGACGTGAAGGCACCTAGTGGCTGCACATCGAAAGCCCCGGCAGCATCCGCTCACCGGCCCCGCCGCCCGCACCGCGGCAACCCTCGCCCTGGCCGGGGCCGCCACCGCCACCGCTTTCGAGGGCTCCGGACACGCCGAGCCCCGCCTGACCCCGGCCCAGGTCAAGGCCAAGGTCGACAAGCTCTACCAGGAGGCCGAGGTCGCCACCGAGGCGTACAACGGCGCCAAGGAGAAGGCGGACGAGGCCCAGCGGGCCGTCACCGCGCTCCAGGACGAGGCCGCCCGCAAGGCCGGGAAGCTTAGCAGCGCGCGCAACGCGCTGGGCTCGCTCGCCACCGCCCAGTACCGCACCGGCGGCGTCGCCCCCGCGCTCCAGCTGATGCTCTCCTCCGACCCTCGGCGCTACCTCGACGACGCGGCCCTCCAGGAGCGGGCCGGGGACCGGACGGCGAACGCCGTCGCCGGGGTCCGCAGGCAGCTCGCCGAGCTGAAGCGGCTGCACACCGCCGCCGACGGCCGCCTCGCCGAACTGCGTGGCCGGCAGGCCGAGCTCAGGCGCCAGAAGGAGACCATCAGGTCGAAGATCGACTCGGCGCGGGCGCTGCTCGCGCGACTCACCGCCGAGGAGCGCCAGGCGTACGAGAGCGAGGACGGCGCCCGGACCGGCGCGGGCGCCCCCGGCCGCGCGAGCCGCTCCTCGACCTCCGGCGCGCCCGTCGCGGCCCCCGGCGGGCTTCCGGCGCCCAGCGGCCGGGCGGCGGCGGCCGTCGCGTACGCCTACACCGCGCTCGGCAAGCCCTATGTGTGGGGCGCGACCGGGCCGTCCGCGTTCGACTGCTCGGGGCTGACCCAGGCGGCCTGGAGCGCGGCGGGTGTCTCGCTGCCCCGGACCACGTACACCCAGATCAGCTCGGGCGCCCGGGTCTCCCGTTCCAGCCTCGCCCCCGGTGACCTGGTCTTCTTCTACTCGGGTATCAGCCACGTCGGGCTCTACGTCGGCGGCGGCCAGATGATCCACGCGCCGCACCCGGGGGCACCGGTGCGGCTCGCGCCGATCGATCAGATGCCGTTCGCGGGGGCGACCCGGCCGGCCTGACCGAGCTCCCGGGTCAGCCAGCGGAAGACGTCGGGCACTTGGCGCTCCCACACGCTGCTGCGGTGGCCGCCGCCGTTGAGGCGGACGACGTGGACGGTGGTGGGCGCCTTGGCGGCCTTCTTCAGGGCCAGCCCGTCGTCGTAGCCGTCGCCGAGGTCGCCGGAGACGAACAGCGAGGTGTGCGGCGGGGTCTTGGCGTTCTTGAGGATCCACAGCGGGTTGGACTCGCGGCGCAGCTTCGGGTCGCGCGCGGTGATCGAGGCGCCCTCGGCGGCCGGGTCGTTGTAGCCGGAGAGGTCGACGCCGGCGCGGTAACGGTCCGGGTGCGCGAGCGCGAGCCTGGCGGCGCAGTGGCCGCCCGCCGAGTACCCCGCCACGGCCCAGCCCTCGGGTCCGGTGGCCGCCCGGAAGTTGTCGGTGATCATCTTCCGTACGTCCACGCTGATCCAGGTGTCGGCGTTGACGGTGCCGGGCACATTGGCGCAGCCGGTGTCGCGTCCATCCAGGAGCGTGGTGCGCGGCGAGACGAGGATGAAGGGCGCGACCTCGCCGCGCCGCATCATCGGCGTGAGCTGGCGCTGGGTGTGCAGCGAGCCGAACCAGGCGCCGATGGAGCCCGGGTAGCCGGGCAGCAGCTCGACGACGGGGAACGTCCTGTCCTTGTACGCGGGGTCGTTGTACTGCGGCGGCAGCCAGACCGCCACATCGCCCTCGACGCCGGAGATCGCGCCCTTGAGGGTGGTCTTCATGACCCCGTTGCCGACCTTGCCCTTGTACTCCTTGAAGACCTGCTTGACCTTGGGCGCGGCCGCCGCCTTCTGGCCGCCGGTGCCGTCGGGGCCGAGGTCGGGGGCCGCGTTGACGTGGTTGCCGGTGCCGAGCAGGTCGTCCCAGTTGTCGTAGAGCCCGTTGGCGTTGTTGACCATCACGAAGACCACGAGGACGGCGGTGAACTGGGCGAACACCAGCATGAGCAGCCGCGAGGCCCCTCGCACCACGGCCGGGCCGCCGATCCTGCTCCACAGGAACAGGGGCAGCAGCAGGGCCGCCACCGCCACGAGGACGGCGGTCAGCAGGAAGGGGGTACCGGTCAGGCTCATCACGGACGGGAAGAGCCGCTCGACCTGGCGGGAGTTGCCCCGCTTTGCGAGTCCTTTACTCTTCCGGCGCCCGCCTCGGGGTCCGCCGGTCCCGCGACGTCCCCGCCGAGCCGGCCCCCGGTCCGCCGCCCCGCGTCCCGCCGGCTCAGCCCTGGCAGCGCGCCGGCCCCGCCCCCTGCCCGGCCCCTCAGACCAGCCGTCGCGCCGTGGCCCACCGCGTCAGCTCGTGGCGGTTGGACAGCTGGAGCTTGCGCAGGACCGCCGAGACGTGGGACTCGACCGTCTTCACCGAGATGAACAGCTGCTTGGCGATCTCCTTGTACGCGTAACCCCGCGCGATCAGCCGCAGCACCTCCCGCTCGCGCTGGGTGAGGCGGTCCAGGTCCTCGTCGACCGGCGGCGCGTCCGTCGACGCGAAGGCGTCCAGGACGAAGCCCGCCAGGCGCGGCGAGAACACCGCGTCGCCCTCCTGGACGCGGAAGATCGAGTCGATCAGGTCCGTCCCCGTGATCGTCTTGGTGACGTAGCCACGGGCGCCGCCCCGGATCACCCCGATCACGTCCTCCGCCGCGTCCGAGACCGACAGCGCCAGGAAGCGCACCGGATTCTCCGGGTCCGCCATCAACGGGGCCGAACGGCGCAGGACTTCCACACCGCCGCCGCCCGGCAGATGGACGTCGAGCAGCACGACCTCCGGCCGGGTCGCCGTGATCACGGTGACCGCCTGGTCCACGTCGGCCGCCTCCCCGACGACCTCGACGCCCGTCTCCTCGGTCCGGCCGATCTCCGCCTGGACTCCCGTGCGGAACATACGGTGGTCGTCGACCAGGACGACCCGCACCCGCCGCTCGGCACCGCCCTGGCCCTGCTGGGACTGCTCCGTCGTCATCCGTCCGCCCTCTCCATCTCCAGCTCGACCTCGGTGCCCCCGCCGGGCACCGCCCGCAGCCGTGCCGTTCCGCCGTTGCGCTGCATCCGGCCGATGATCGATTCTCGTACGCCCATGCGGTCGTCGGGGACCGCGTCCAGGTCGAAGCCGGGGCCGCGGTCCCGTACGGACACGAAGACCGTGCGGCCCTCGACCTCCGCGAAGACCTGGACGGCGCCGCCCTCGCCACCGTACTTGGCGGCGTTCACCATCGCCTCGCGCGCGGCCTGCATCTGCGCGGACAGCCGTTCGTCGAGCGGGCAGTCGCCCACGACCACGACCTCCAGCGGCACCCCGTGCTTGTCCTCGACCTCGGCGGCGGCCTTCTTCACCGCCTCGGCCAGGGTCTCCGGCTCCTCCGACTCGTCCTTGCCGGTGCCCTCCGGCCGGTAGAGCCAGGCCCGCAGCTCCCGCTCCTGGGCGCGTGCCAGGCGCCGCACCTCCCCCACGTTCTCCGCGTTGCGCTGGATCAGGGTGAGGGTGTGCAGCACCGAGTCGTGCACGTGGGCGGCGACTTCGGCGCGCTCCTGGGCGCGGATGCGCATCAGGCGCTCCTCGGAGAGGTCCTGGGTCATCCGGACGAGATAGGGGCCCGCCAGGAGCGCTATGCCCGCGATGACCGCGAGCGCGGCCGTCAGGACGTTGCCGAGCTGGGCGGCCGAGCCGCGCACCACCACGAACCCGGTGAACCCCGCGCCGACCAGCGCCACCCCGGCCAGCCCCCGGGCCAGCGGCAGCAGCCGACTGCGCCGGGCGCCCTCGGTCCAGCGCGCCCGCCGGGCGTTGTCCGCCTGGCGCCACACCAGGATCACACCGGCGCCGACCAGGAGCGTGGGCCAGATGTAGGGGCTCGCCCAGCCGCCCACGTTCACATTGCCCGCGAAGATCACCGCGCCGACGCAGAGCGCGATCAGGGCGACCACCTGACCCTTGTCGGGCTTGCGCAGCCGTCGGCGGCCGTCGGGGCTCACCTCGAACGCCGAGCGCGGCTCGGCCGTGCCTCCCAGGCCCAGCGGCACCACGAACCAGAACACCGCGTACAGCAGCGCCCCCAGGCCGTCGATCATGAACAGGCCGAGGAAGACGATCCGCACCCACACGACCGGCAGCCCCAGATGACCGGCGAGACCCCGCGCCACCCCACCGAGCATCCGGCCCTCGGCCGAGCGGTAGAGCTTGCGCACGGGGGGTTCGGCGGCCTCGGGGGGCGCGGTTCGGGGAGCGGCGACTGGCATGGACCGATCGTCACACGTCCGCGCGGGTGCGGGCATCAGGGTTGGCCCCCAGAACGCCCCTGATCCCCGTTCCCCGTGGGAGGGAGCCGGGTTCCCCGTCCGGGGGAGCAAGAAGGCCCCGTCCGGGGGAGCCGTTCTCCCCCGCCGGGGGGAGGCCCCGGCTCCGCATCAGGGGCAATCTCAGGGAGAGGCCAGGGTCGGGGCGGGTGCCGGAGGCTCCTACGGCCCGTCACCATGGAGCCATGACGCAGCCGACCGATACCCCCGTCGCGCCGCCGGACCCGGAACCGGGCCCGGCGCCCGCCGCGCCGCATCTGCGCCGCAGCGGTCACAACAAGGTGATCGGCGGCGTCTGCGGCGGCCTCGGGCGGTACTGCGACATCGACCCGGTGATCTTCCGGGTCGCGCTGGGCGTGCTCACCGTCACCGGCGGCCTCGGCCTGCTCTTCTACGGGTTCGGCTGGCTGCTGCTCCCGCAGGACGACGAGGAGGAGAACGAGGCGCGACGGCTGCTGTCCGGCCGGGTGGAGGGCCAGGCGCTGGCCGCCGTGCTGATGGCGCTGGCGGGCTGCGGGATCTTCCTGTCCATGCTCAACAACGGCTCGGTGATGAGCTTCGCGTGGCTGCTGACGCTGGCCGTCGCGGGCGTCGGCGTCTGGTCCCAGCGACGCTCGCTCACGCCCACGGAGGCCCCGCCGGACGCGGCAGTGGGCGCCCCGGTGGCGCCCGGGGCCGCCTCCCCCGCCTTCGGCCCCGGCGCGGCCCCGCCCGAGACCAAGGCGCCGCCCACCCCCGCCTCGCCCTCCTGGTGGCGCGACCCGATCGTCAAGGACGGCACCACGGGCCCGGTCGGCACGGGCTATCTGTGGGGCGCCGACGACGCCGACCCCGCCGTCGGCCTCGCGGGTGCCGGGGCGCGCGCCACGAAGGCGGACCGGGCCGGGAAGGCGGCCGACCGGGCCACCCGCGGCCCGCGTGCCATCGGCGGGTTCGTCTTCCTGCTCGCCCTGCTCGCGGCGGGCGCCGGCACCGCGGGCGCGTGGAGCCACCAGCCGCTGGGCACCGCCCTCCAGATCGGGCTGGCGGCGGCTCTCGTGGTCTTCGGCCTCGGCCTGGTGATCAGCGCGTTCGTGGGGCGCACCGGGTTCGGCACGCTCTTCCTGGCGGTCCTCACGGCCGCCCTGCTGGCCGGTGCCTCGGCGCTGCCGAAGACCATCACCACCCAGTGGACCAGGACCGACTGGACCCCGGCCGCCGCAGCCGACGTACAGCCGTCGTACGCGCTGGGATCGGGCGAGGGCACCCTCGACCTGAGCAGGGTCGTGGTGCCGGCCGGGCAGAGCGTGAGGACGCGCGCGGAGGTCGGCGCCGGACGGCTGAAGGTCGTCGTGCCCCTGGGCGCGACCGTGAAGGCGCACATCGTGGTGGGCGTCGGCGACGTCCAGCTGCCCACCGAGAAGCCGGAGGACGTCGACATCCAGCCCGACCAGAAGAAGACCGTGACCCTGCCGCCGCCCGCCGGGGCGAAGCCGGCCGGGACCCTGGAGCTCGATCTGCACGTCTCCATCGGCCAGGCGGAGGTGGACCGTGCCGCGTCATGAGTTCCGGCCGGGCCGGCTGGTCGCGGGAGTGGTGATGCTGGCCACCGCCGCCCTGTTCGGGGGCGACGCGGCCGACGCGTGGCAGGTTCCCTGGTACGAGGTGATCCCGGTGGTCTGCGGCGGGCTCAGCCTCGCCGGGCTCGCCAGCTGGGCGGGCTACTCGGTGCGCAGACGGCGCCGCGACGCCAGCCAGGCGTCGGCGGACAGCAGCGGTGTCCCGGCGAGCACCAGCGGCAGCCAGGCCATCAGATAGGCCAGGTCGTTGCCGTAGTAGTAGGGCGTGGTCGCCCAGCTCACGGTCAGCCACAGGCTCAGCGAGATCAGCGCGCCGCCGAGGGCCGCGAGCCGCCCGAACAGACCGATCAGGATGCCCACGCCCACGGCCACCTCGCCGATGGCGATGGCGTATCCGAAGCCGACCGGGCTCTTGAGGGCGAGGTCGACGAGGGCGGGGATCGCGGAGCTGTCGCGCACCGAGTGCATCAGCTCCCCGATCGAGCCGCTGCCGCTCGCCTTGAGGGTGGTGGTGCCGCCGGTCATCTTGTCGAACCCGGCGTAGACGAACGTGACACCGAGGAAGACGCGCAGCGGCAGCAGCGCGTATCCGCCGGCCGTCTCCTTCAGCCCCCGCAGGCCCCCGCCGGTGGCCGTCCCGCCGCGTCTCCGGGGGAGGTTTCCGTGTGCCATCGCCGTTCCCGCCTTCCGTAACCCCTGTCACCTGACCATACGTACGGAAGCGGCGGCCGGCTCAACCGGTTCACCTCTCAACCGGTTTCCCCCGGTGGCGGCGCCGGCTCAGTCGGTGACGTCGATCGTCACCCGGTTCGTCTCCAGCCCCGCGGCCGTGATCACCCGTACCTCCACCCGCCCCGGCTCGACGTCCACCGGGACCGGCACGGTCAGCACGGTGTCGCTGGGGTTGGCGAAGCCGCCCGCGACCGGGACCAGCGGCACATGGACATGGACGGCGCCGATCCGCACGACCATCCGGGCGAGGCGGTCGGGGGTGCCCGCTCCGGGCGGTACGAATCCGACGCCGCGGATCTCGATGTCGTCTCCGGTACGGATCGGCGCGTCCAGATCGCCCGCCTCGCGCGCCCGGACCACCGAGAGCACGACGGGACGACCGCCTTCGGCGTACTTCCCCGCGAAGTACGTCAGCGCGGACACGGCCACCAGGACGGCCGGCGCCCACGGCAGATCGGGCAGCTGGTCGGGACGCCGGGCCAGGTGCACGGCGGCGAACAGCAGGGCGACCGCGGAGACCAGGACGTACTGGACGTCCGCGAAGCTGCCGCGCCCGGCGTCGTCGGTGAGCAGATCGGCGGCGCGCGGCCGCTCCGCGCGCACCTTCTGCAGCCGCTGCCCCGCGATACGGACGGCCACCACCCGGCGCACCACCACGCTCACCGCGCTGACCAGCGCGACCACCGCCAGCAGGCCCGCGCCACGGGAGAGTCCGAGGCCGTGGATCAGCGCCTCGCGCTCCTTCGCGCCCGACGCCCCCGCCAGCCGTACGGCGAGGAGCAGCACCGCGAAGGCCACGAGCAGCACCCAGGCGGCGGCCACCGCGCGCGAGGTGGAGAGCCGGTTGTCCTCGCCGACGACCGGCGCGAGCACTCCGCCGCGCGCCCGGTGCAGCCACCCGGCCCCGCTCAGCACCACCGCCGCCACCAGGGCGGCGACCAGACCGGCGGTCCTGGCGTGGTTCCAGCCCGCGCCGATCGCGGTGAACGCCTCCACCAGGGCCAGCACGGCGACGCCCGCCCACACCAGTGCCAGCGTGGCCCGCCAGACCGCGGCCGGCCAGGCCTGCCCCGCCTCCCGGCCCCGTTCGGCGAGCACCCGGGCGGACTGGGTGAGCTCGTCCGACACCCACTGGCGGGACGCCCCGGCGGAGTGCGCGACGGCGGCGGGCAGCCCTTCCCCGGCGGCGAGGCCGTCGCGCTTGGCCAGGAACGCCGCCACCGCGCGCCGGTGGCCGTCCCGCGCTCCGGGACCGCAGTCACCACCGCATTGCCGAGCCTCCTGCACCGCCACGGAAATCTCGCCCTTCCCTCAAGTGCTGCCGACTGTCAGGGAATTGTGCCGTACGAAAACCATCCTCCGGGCGGCGGAGGCACATAGGGGGAGTGATTGACGCACCATCAAATTGACGGACTACGACAGCAGTTCGGGCTCCGACTCACTGATCTGGCGCCACAGCGGCTGGTAGTTGATCCACGCGACCAGGTCGCTGCCCAGCTGGTCGCGGGTGGCGACGGCGTCCCGGCGCGCGATGGGCACGGGCTTGCCGGCCGCCCGCGCCACCAGCTGCACCTGGGCGCACCGCTCCATCGAAAGGAACCACCAGGCCGCCGCGTCGACCGAATCCCCCACGGTCAGCAGCCCGTGGTTGCGCAGGATCACCGCCTTGTACGCGCCGAGCGCCGCCGCGATCCGGCGCCCCTCCTCGGCGTCGACGACCACTCCCGTACAGGCGTCGAAGAGCGCGTGGTCCTCGAAGAAGGCGCACGCCTCCTGGGTGTAGGGCTCGATCAGCTCGCCCAGCGCCGCCAGCGCGCGCCCGTGCACCGAATGGGTGTGGGCCACCGCCACCACGTCGGGCCGGGCCCGGTGCACCTGGGCGTGGACCGCGAAGGCCGCCTGGTTGACGTGGTGGCCTCCCTCGACGACCTGGCCCTCCCCGTTGACCAGCACCAGCTCACCCGCGGTGACCCGGGCGAACGGCACTCCGAAGGGGTTCACCCAGTAGCAGTCCTCGAACTCCGGGTCGCGTGCCGATATGTGCCCCGAGACGCCCTCCTCGCAGCCGGCCCGGCCAAGGACCCGCAGGGCCCCGGCGAGCCGCTCCTTGCGGTGCCGGCGTTCCTCGGCGGCGGTGGGGTGGGCGGCCGGGAGGGTGAAGTGGAGCCGGTCCACGGGCACGGGGGCGGGGGCGGGCCGCCGCGGGTAGTCGGTCATGGCCGGAAGTTACCGCGCGTTCTCGCAGGTGAACAGAGCCGCGCGGGACCGGATACGACGGCGCCGCCGCCCCGGGATCCGGGACGGCGGCGTACGACTGCGAGGAGTCCTGCTCCCCCGCGAGGGTGTCCGGCGGGGCTTCACCTCCGCGACGGCGGAGACGGGGCACCCGCTGGACTCACTCCCACTCGATCGTGCCCGGCGGCTTGCTCGTCACATCGAGGACGACGCGGTTGACGTCGGCCACCTCGTTGGTGATACGCGTCGAGATCTTCGCCAGCACGTCGTACGGCATCCGCGTCCAATCCGCCGTCATGGCGTCCTCGGAGGAGACCGGGCGCAGCACGATCGGGTGGCCGTAGGTGCGGCCGTCGCCCTGGACGCCGACGCTGCGGACGTCCGCGAGCAGCACGACCGGGCACTGCCAGATCTCGCGGTCGAGACCGGCCGCCGTCAGCTCCTCGCGGGCGATGGCGTCGGCCTCGCGCAGCAGGTCGAGGCGGTCCTTGGTGACCTCGCCGACGATGCGGATGCCCAGGCCCGGGCCCGGGAAGGGCTGGCGCTGGACGATCTCCTCCGGCAGGCCGAGCTCCTGGCCGACCATCCGGACCTCGTCCTTGAACAGCTTGCGCAGCGGCTCGACGAGCTGGAACTCCAGGTCCTCCGGGAGCCCGCCCACGTTGTGGTGCGACTTGATGTTGGCGGTGCCGGTGCCGCCGCCGGACTCGACCACGTCCGGGTAGAGGGTGCCCTGCACGAGGAAGGCGACCTCTTCGCCGTCGGCCGCGCCCTCGGCCACGATCTCGGCCTGGGCCTGCTCGAAGACGCGGATGAACTCGCGGCCGATGATCTTCCGCTTGGTCTCCGGGTCGGAGACTCCGGCCAGTGCGGTGAGGAACCGCTCCTGCGCGTCGACGACCTTCAGCTGGACGCCGGTGGCGGCCACGAAGTCCTTCTCGACCTGCTCGGTCTCGCCCTTGCGCATCAGGCCGTGGTCGACGTACACGCAGGTCAGCTGGGAGCCGATGGCCTTCTGGACGAGAGCCGCGGCGACCGCGGAGTCCACGCCGCCGGACAGGCCGCAGATGGCGCGCTTGGTGCCGACCTGCTCGCGGATGAGAGCGACCTGCTCCTCCACGACGTTGTGCGTGGTCCAGGTGGGCTCGATGCCCGCGCCCCGGTAGAGGAAGTGCTCCAGGACCTGCTGGCCGTACGTGGAGTGCATCACCTCGGGGTGGTACTGCACGCCGTACAGCTTCTTCTCGTCGTTCTCGAAGGCGGCGACCGGCACGACGTCCGTGGACGCGGTGACGGTGAAGCCCTCGGGCGCGGCCGAGCAGGCGTCGCCGTGCGACATCCACACCGGCTGCTCCGTGGGCGTGCCCTCGAAGAGCGTCGAGCCGGCCTGGGTGACGTGCAGGGGCGTGCGGCCGTACTCGCGCGCGCCGTTGTCGTCGACCGTGCCGCCGAGCGTCGTCGCCATCAGCTGGAAGCCGTAGCACATGCCGAAGACCGGGATCCCGGCCTCGAAGATCTCGCGCTCCAGGACGGGGGCGCCTTCCGCGTAGACGGAGGACGGGCCGCCCGAGAGGATGATCGCCTTCGGGTTCTTGGCCAGCATCTCGGCGACGGGCATCGTGCTGGGCACGATCTCGCTGTAGACCCGGGCCTCACGGACGCGGCGGGCGATGAGCTGGGCGTACTGGGCGCCGAAGTCGACAACGAGGACTACGTCCGGGTTGGATGCGGGCGCGGCAGCTGGGGACGCTGATGACACTGGCGGCCTTCCGGCGGTGGGAGGGGGTCTGTATTCGATTCTACCGGGCAGCGGCGCGGGACCTTTCGTCTCACCATCCGAACCGGGATTGGCCCGGCCCGGGACCGTCGGTCCATACTGTCGCCATGCGCGAGCACCAGACCTTCGTCTTTACCTATGGCACCGGCCCGTCCGGCTGCTGTGGGTTCGTCGGTTCTGCTGCTTGAGCAACCGACCAGACACTTCCCAGAGCGCCCCGGGCCGACAAGGCCCGGGGCGCTCTGGCGTTCGCGGGCCGTGTCGCCCCGGGGCACCCGAACCCACCGAGGAGCCCCCGTGTCCGTCACCCCCGCCGAGAAGACAGGCGCCCGCACCGACGAGGCCGCCACCGTGATCACCGGCGCCCGTGAGCGCATCGACGCGCTCGACGACCGCATCATCGGTCTGATCCAGGAACGCATGGCGGTCTCGGCCGTCATCCAGGAGTCCCGGATCGCCTCGGGCGGCCGCCGGGTGAACCTGAACCGCGAGATGGAGGTCCTCGCCCACTACCGCGACGCCCTGGGCAGGCCCGGCACCGCGCTGGCGATGACGATGCTGGAGCTGTGCCGGGGCCGTATCTGAGGCCGGTACGTATCCGGGCCCGGCCCTCTGTCCGTCTCTCTGTCGGTCGGGGTCCGGGGCCGGCGCAGCCTCACCCGTCCGGCGCCGTGACCGGCCGGTGCCCCGCTTCGTTGGTCAGGGTGTCCGTGCCAGCCAGGGGCGGGCCCGAAGAAACCACGCGTGGCTCCGCTGGGGCGTGTGACGTGCCGTCGGCACGTCGTGGGACCTCGCCCCAGCGCGCGTGACCGGTCGGCAGGGGACAGCAGCCCGGTCACCCCTTCAAAAGCGGTCGGCTCCGGGGACGCCCGGGGCCGGCCGCATCCGGTCCGAACGGTTGCGGCGGCCCGCAGCCCCTCCCGCACGCTCCCAGATCACGTCCCCCAGCGGCGCTGCCCCCCGGCGCCGTCCCCGCGGTACCGACGCTGCCCTGACGCCGGTGCCGACGGACGAGGGCCCCGCGCAGCCATCCCCAGGACGGACGGCCCGGTGCGGGGCCCTTCGCTCTGCCCGGCGCGCTGTACCCGGCTCCCCGCCCTTGCGACGGCCGGCGGACGACTGCGACGCCTGTGACGGCGGTGTGACAGGGAGCACATAAGAATTCTGTGAGTCCTGGGACAACCATTGACGGGATTGGCGGGTCATTCATGCGGAACCAACGGCCCCGCCTGCTTGCCCGGCGAGCGGCCCACGGACGAGCGGGGAGCGCTGCACTCGGAGGGGGGTGCAGCGCTCCTCGTTTTTTCGCAGGACTCCGCCCCGTCGCTCAGACCCCCCGGTCCGCCGCGGATTCCGCCTTCGCCGGGACCGTCGGCATCCCCAGGAACGGCAGCCGCAGCGCGCCGAACGCGTCCTGCGGGACCGCCGGATCCCTGGGCGCCACCGGCGCGACCCGTACGTACGGCCGCCCCTGCGCCGGGCGCGGATCGGCCTCGCCCTTGTTCGGCCACAGCGACATCGCCCGCTCGGCCTGCGCCGTGATCGTCAGCGACGGGTTGACGCCCAGGTTCGCCGAGACCGCGGCGCCGTCCACCACCGAGATGCCCGGGTGCCCGTAGAGCCGGTGGTACGGGTCGATCACGCCCTCCTCGGCCGACGCCCCGATCGGGCAGCCGCCCAGGAAGTGCGCGGTCAGGGGGGTGCCCATCAGCTCCCCGACGTTCGAGCCGGCGAAGCCGTTGATCTCGGCGGCGATCGCGTCGGCCGCCTCGGAGGCCGCCCTGATCTGCTTGGGGTTCGGCGCGCCGTGCCCCTGGCGGGCCGTGAGCAGGCCCTTGCCGACCCCGTCCGGCTTCAGATACGTGGTGAGCGAGTTGTCCAGGGACTGCATGACGAGGCCGATGATGGTCCGCTCCGACCAGCGGCGGTTGCTCAGCGAGCGGGCGAGGAGCGTGGGGTGCTTCACCGCGTTCGCCAGCCAGCCCAGCGCACGCGAGGAACCCTCCGCGTACGGCACCTGGAGGATGGACATCCCGCCCATCGCGTTCGAGCCCCGGCCGTAGCGGACCGGCTCGATGTGGGTGTTCTCGTCGGGGTGGATGGAGGAGGTGATGGCGACGCCTCGGGTGAAGTCGGCGCGGGCGGCGCCGTGCGCCTTGCGGTAGCGGCGGTTGTCCGTCTGCGCCCCGACCAGCGCCTCGGAGTTGGTACGGGTCAGCTCGCCGAGCCGCCGGGAGAGGTACGGCAGCTGGCCGCCCGCGCGCATGCGGTGCAGCAGGGTCTGGGTGCCGTAGGTGCCCGCCGCGATCACCACGCGCCGCGCCGTGAAGAGGCGGCCCCGCCCCTTCCTGCGGTCGTCCGTGGGCAGCGTGGCGACCGCGTAGCCGCCCTGCGAGTCGTCGGTGACCGAGACGACCGTCGTCATGGGGTGGACGACCGCGCCCGCCTTCTCGGCGAGGTGGAGGTAGTTCTCGTTGAGGGTGTTCTTGGCGCCGTGGCGGCAGCCCGTCATGCACTCGCCGCACTCGACGCAGGCCCTGCGCGCCGGGCCCGCCCCGCCGAAGTACGGGTCGGCGACCTGCTCCCCCGGCCGCGCCTTGGCGGCGCCTTCCGCGTCCTGCCCGTCGCCGAAGAAGACCCCGACCGGCGCCATGTGGAAGGTGTCGCCCACCCCCATCCGCTGCGCCGCCGCCTTGAGGTGGACGTCCGAGGGGGTCATCGTCGGGTTGAGCCGGACCCCCAGCATCCGCTTGGCCTGCTCGTAGTACGGGGTCAGCTCCTCCTGCCAGTCGGTGATGTCCTTCCACTGCGGGTCGTCGAAGAACTGCTTCGGCGGTACGTAGAGGGTGTTGGCGTAGTTGAGCGACCCGCCGCCGACGCCCGCGCCGGCCAGCACCATCACGTTGCCGAGCAGATGGATGCGCTGGATGCCGTACATCCCGAGCTTCGGCGCCCACAGGTAGTTCTTGATGTCCCAGGAGTTCTTGGGGAGCGTGCCGGGCGTGAACCGGCGTCCCGCCTCCAGGACGCCCACCCGGTAGCCCTTCTCGGTCAGCCGCAGGGCCGTCACCGAGCCGCCGAAGCCGGAGCCGACGACCAGGACGTCGTAGTCGTACGCCCCCTCCCCCTCCGGCGGCAGTTCCTGGTTCCGGGCGCGCGTCTCCTGGGGCATCGGCTCTCCTCGTACGAAACAGAAAGGGCGGGGGCGGGCGGGGCGGCGGGTCAGCGCAGGCGCAGGGCCTTCATCGCCTTCAGGCTGCGGGTCATGAACGCGGCGTACTTCTCGTCGTCCATCCCGAAGGACGGCGCGAGCGGCAGGAGGCGCTGCTGGGCGACGGTCTGGGCCTCGGTGTACTTGAGGATGCCCTCGGAGCCGTGGCGCCGCCCGAGGCCGGAGTCCTTCATGCCGCCCATCGGGGCCTGGACGCTGCCGTAGGCCGGGGCATAGCCCTCGTTGATGTTGACCGTGCCGGTGCGCAGCCGGGCGGCGACCGCGTGGCCGCGCCGGGAGTCCTTCGTCCAGACCGAGGAGTTGAGGCCGTACGGGGTCGCGTTCGCGGTCTCGATCACCTCGTCCTCGTCGGTGAACCGGTAGACGGAGACGACCGGGCCGAAGGTCTCCTCGGTGCAGACCGCCATCGGGGCCTCGACGCCTTCGAGGATGGTCGGCTCGTAGAAGAGCGGGCCGATGTCGGGGCGGGCGACGCCACCCGCGACGATTCGCGCGCCCTTGGCGACGGCCTCCTCCACGTGCCGGGTCACCGTCTCCAGCTGGCGCTCGCCGACGAGGGAGCCCATGTCGGCGCCGTACGCCAGGGAGTTGCCGAGCCGCATCGCCCTGGTCCGGGCGGCGAACCGCTCGACGAAGGCGTCCGCGACCGACTCGTGGACGTACAGGCGCTCGATGGAGATGCAGAGCTGGCCCGCGGAGGAGAAGCAGGCGCGGACGGCGCCCGCCGCCGCCTTCTCCACATCGGCGTCGCGCAGCACCAGCATCGCGTTCTTGCCGCCCAGCTCCAGGGAGACGCCCACCAGCCGGGCCGCGGCGCCCTGGGCGACCTCGCGGCCGGTGCGGGTGGAGCCGGTGAAGGAGACGTAGTCGGCGTGGCGGACGACCTCGGGGCCGACGACCGGGCCCTCGCCGAGGACCACCTGGAACACCTCGGCGGGAAGCCCCGCCTCGATCAGCAGGTCACGGGCCCACAGGGCGGTGAGCGCGGTCTCGGTGTCGGGCTTCATCACCACGGCGTTACCGGAGACGAAGGCGGGCAGCGCGTCACCGACGGACAGCTCGAACGGGTAGTTCCAGGGCGCTATCTGCCCCACCACCCCGCGCGGCTGGCGCAGTTCGGTGACCTTGGTGAGGGTCGGCACCACACCGGTGTGGCGCCGGGGACGCAGATACGCGGGCGCCTTGCGGCCGTAGTGGCGCGCGGCCACGGCGACGGCCTGCACCTCCTCGTGCGCGTGGAGGCGGGCCTTGCCGGTCTCCAGCTGGATGAGGTCGAGGACCTCGGCCTGGCGGGCGAGGACCAGGTCGTGGAAGCGCAGCAGGACGGCGGCGCGCTCCCGGGCCGGGGTCGCGGCCCAGGCGGGCTGGGCGGCGCGGGCCCGGGCGAAGGCTCCGGCCACGTCGTCCGGTGTGGACTCGGGCAGATCCGCCAGTTTCTCGCCGGTGAACGGCGTGTGGTTGGCCGTCCGGCCGGAGCCGGCCACTCCCCGGACGAGCTTGGCGACCACCTCCGGGGTGACCACATCGGCGGCGGTGCGGGCGCCCGCCGGGGCGGCGGCGACCGGGTTCGTACGGGTGCTGGTGGGCGTGGCCTGCGAGTCCGTCATGGGGGGAGCGTATGCCGGGCACGGCGGTTTGGGTACCCGCCGGTAACAGTTTTCGCAAGCCCCCACCACCGCGCCAGCGACCACTGGCGACATAAGCGCTGATCAGCGCGTTGTGTCCGTATGGCCGCCTTCCAAAGGCCGCTCCGCCCCGGCCTTTTGCGGCGTCGGCGGGTCCGCCGGACGGACGCTCAGGCCGAGGGCGTGAAGGAGTCGAGCGCCGTGTCGAAGTGCCGCTTGGCCTCGTCGAGGCGGGCGACGGGGGCCGAGACCCACACGTCGTACATCGTCCCGTTCTCGTCCCAGCACTCGTCGTAGGTGTGCCGGGGCCCCTCGGCCGCGCTGAAGCCGTTCCAGCTGAACTCCCACAGCGCCGCGTCATGGCCCTGGTGGGTGGTGGAGACGACCTTGCCGCCCCGGTAACCGGGGTTGGTGTCCGGTCCGCCGGCGTGGGCGTGGCGCATCACGCCGAGAGGGCCGCCGGAGACGGACTGCTGGAGGCGGACGCCCAGCCGGAAGGCCCCGTCCGGCGACACGTAGAAGACGCGCCGGTCGTCGGTGGTACGGACGTACCCCGCCGGGACCGTCAGGGCGAAGCCGTCCGGGTCGCGGACGTGGCGGTAGCCAGGAGGCGCGGTCCCGAGCGGGGACGGCCTCCCCACGCGCGTGACCGTCACCGTGGGGCCTGGCGGGCGGGGTTCGACCGGGGCGGAGGCGGGCGCGGTGACCGCCGAGGGCCCGCCCGTCGCCGTTCCGCCCGCCGCCGCCCCGGCCCGCGCGCCGCCCTCGTCGCCGCCGCTCATCAGCGCGGCGGCGCCCGCGCCCGCGCCGCCGAGCACCACGACCGCGGCCGCCGCGATCAGCGCGGCCCTGGTCCGGGACCGGCCCGCCGGCTTCACCAGGGCGACCCGCTCGGTCGGCGTGTACTGCCGGGGCGCGACGGGGGTGGCGCCGCTCGACACGTACGCGCGCAGCATCCCGTGCGCCTCGTCGGCCGTGAGCCTGCGCGCCGGGTCGCGCTCCAGGAGGCCGCGCACGACCGGCAGGAGCGGGCCGGCGGCCAGGGGCGGCCGGATCTCGTCGGTGACCACCGCGTGCAGCACCCCGCCCAGGGAGTCGCGGTGGAAGGGGGAGGCGCCGCTCAGGGCGGCGCACAGCAGTGCGCCCAGCGACCACAGGTCGGACTCGGGTCCGGCGGCGGCGCCCTGCATCCGCTCCGGCGAGGTGTACTCGGGCGAGCCGACGAAGGCCCCGTCCTCACTGATCGTGGTGGAGCCCGGCAGCTGCGCGATGCCGAAGTCGGTGAGCACGACCCGGCCGGTGCCCTCCTCCAACAGGACGTTGGCGGGCTTGAGATCGCGATGGAGCACGCCCTGGCGGTGCGCGGCGCTCAGCGCGCCGAGCAGCGCGATGCCGATCCGGGCCGCCTCGGGGGCGTCGACGGGACCGCTGCCGCGCAGCCGGTCGGCGAGCGAGCCGCCCTCGACCAGCTCCATCACGATGTACGAGCGGCCGTCCTGCTCGACGACGTCGTGGACGCCGATGACGTGCGGATGCTTGAACTGCGCCACGGCGCGCGCCTCGCGCAGCGCGGCGGTCGCGGGGGCGCCGCCGTCGGGGTGCAGTTCCTTGACGGCGACCTGGCGGCCCAGGAGCTCGTCGGTGGCGCGCCAGACGGTGCCCATGCCGCCCCGGCCGAGCCGGGCCGTCGGCCGGTAGCGTCCGGCGATGAGGCGGTCCTCGGCCGCGCCGCCACGCGGTTCACTGGCTGGTGCGGGCACCGCTTCCCCTCGTTCCCCTGGTCCTGTGGCCATCATGCCGCACGGGGCCGCGCCGACGTGGGGCGCGAGGTCACGAGACGGGATCGACCGGGCGCGAGACGGGGTGTGCGGGGGCGCGCGCGAGAGCGCGCGGCACCTCGGCCCAGCGGCCCAGCGCAACGGCCCAGCCCAGCGGCTAGGTCCAGCGCCTCAGTTCAGCGGCGGCGGCTGCCAGCCGCGCAGCACCGTGTCGAACTGCTCGCGGGTGGTCGCCCAGTCGGACTCCGGGCCCGACATGTAGATGGCGTACTCGGCGGCGCCGCCCTCGGCGAAGTACATCTGGTCGATGGCGTGCCGCTTGCCGGGGAAGCCCTTCTTCTCCACGTACGTGAACTCCCAGAGCGAGGAGTTCACCTGGTCCCGGAAGGTGTTGGAGTGCAGCGTCACCCGCTGGTACTTGGGCAGCCGCTTCTCCAGCGCCTTCTCCAGGTTCAACTGGTGCATGTACGGGTTCTCGAAGTCGGGCTTGCCGACGCTGACGCGTATGTAATGACGGCCGTTGTCCGGCGTGTAGTCGACTTCCTTGCCGTCCATCCGGCGCCGCCAGCCCTCGGGCACGAACAGGGCGAACCCGGCCGGGTCCTTCACCCGCTTCCAGCCCTCCGGCACGGACGCGTCGGCCTTGCCGGCCCGGCCCGGCTTGGTGCCGGACGGCTCGCTGGTGGTGGTCGCCGAATCGTCCCCGCCGTCGCGGTACTTCAGGGCGGCGAGCCCCGCCGCGCCACCGAGGACGGCCGCGAGGACGACCACCAGGGCGACCGTCCGTCCACGCCTGCGGGCGGGGCGGACGGGCGCGGGCAGGGGCGCGATCGCCTCGGGGACGGGCGCGCGGACCGTGCCGGAGGTGCCCGCCGGGGCGGTGGCCGCCCGCAGCTCCGACTCGGACACCTGACGGGTCGGCACGTACTCGTGCGCGGCCTTGGGCTCGCGGCCCTCCATCGCCTCCAGGAACATCCGCTCGGCCTCCTCGGCCGAGGGGCGGTCGTCGGGGTCCTTGCGCAGCAGGGCCGTGATCACCGGTGCGAGCGCGCCGGCGTGGGTGGCGGGCTCCGGCTCCTCGTTCACCACCGCCTGCATGGTGGAGATGGGCGAGGAGCGGCGGAAGGGCGAGCCGCCCTGGACCGCCGCGTAGAGCGTGGCGCCGAGGGACCACAGGTCGGAGGCGGGGCCGGGCTGCCCTCCTCGTACCCGTTCGGGCGCCAGATAGTCGATGGAGCCGACCAGTTCACCGGTCCGGGTGATCGTGGAGTCGCCTTCGATGGCGGCGATGCCGAAGTCGGTGAGCAGGACCCGCGAGTCGCGGGCGAGCAGGACGTTGCCGGGCTTGACGTCGCGGTGCAGCACGCCCGCGGCGTGCGCGGCGCGCAGGGCGCCCAGGACGTGCAGTCCGATGCGGGCGGCCTCGCGCGCCTCGATCCGCCCGGTCTCGGACGCCTTGACCGCGTCGGCGAGCGAGGGCCCGTCGACGTACTGCATCACGATCCAGGGGCGGTTGTCGTGGTCGAGCACGTCGTGGACGGTGACCACGCCGGGGTGGGTGATCCGGGCGGCGGCCCGCGCCTCCTTCTGCGTACGCGCGTGCAGCACGACACGGTCCGCCTCCGCCACATACAGCGCGGCGGTCAGCTCCTTGACGGCCACCGTGCGGTGCAGGACCTCGTCGTGGGCGCGCCAGACCTTGCCCATGCCGCCGCGGCCGATGGTGTCGCCCAGGCGGTAGCGCCCGGCCAGCAGCAGCCCTTTCGCCACCGCTTCCGCGCCCTTGCCGCTCTTGCTCTGGTTCTGTTCCACGTCCCCCGCCCGGCCGGTTCCTAAGGGGCCAGGATACGGAGCGGATTCCGGCCAGGGAACCTCGGGGGCACCTTGTGAGCGACCTACCAGGGGGTATGTGTCTGAGGCAACTGGTGAAGCCTCAACGAGTGGCGCTGTAGGCGGCCGTGGCCTGCGTGTAGATCTCGCTCACCTTGTCCCGCTGCGGCTCCGGGCCGACGACCACGACCAGGTGATACCGGCCATTGATGATCATCACTTGGTTGCGGACGTAAACCGTACGGCCCGTGCTGTCGCGCCAGGTGAACTGCCCCTCCGCGGTGACCTTCTGACCGATGTCCACCCGGCGCAGTCCCGTGGCGGTGGCCCAGGCGGAGTCCCGGAACGGCTGGAGTTCGCGCTCCTTGTCGCGCTGGTACGCCAGCGGATCCGAGCCCGCGTCCTTGACCGCGTCCCGGCCCGGCACGACGAGCAGCGTGAAGTCGCCTCCGACATACCGGACTTGTCCGGCGTCGTTGATGGGCCGTCGCTGGAAGGAGGGATCGACGGCCGTGCGGAACCCCTCGGGGTCGGTGCGCAGCACATAGCCCTTGGCGGGCGGCTGTCCACCGGGCTCGGTGGTCTGCGTCCTCGGCGTGGAGGGCGTACCGCTGCGGGGAGGGTCGCTGGGCGCGGGGGTGCCCGGGGACGCGCTCGTGCCCGTACGGGCGGGCGGGGCGCCGGTGTTGTCGGTCTCGCCCTTCGCCCCGGACTCGGGCATGAAGAACACGGCGTACGCGAGTGCCGCCGCCAGGAGCAGCAGGATGAGCAGGACGAGGGTCCGGCCGAGCGAACGGGGCGCGCGCGTACGGGACGCGTCGGGGCGCGACTTGGGCGTACGGGACCGGGGCGGGCGCTGCTCCTCCAGGACCTCCGCGGCGAGGCGCCGCTCGGCCCTGCGGGGCTGCTGACGGTGGCGGCCGTGCTCGCCGAAGGCCCCCCGGCGGCGCCGGACGAGCTCGCCGCGGCGGCGCACGATCGGCAGCCGGGTCGCGTCGGCCGGGGGCAGCGGGACGACCTGGGTGCCCGCGTCCGGCTCGGGCGCCGACCGCACGATCGAGCGCATCCAGCCGCGCAGCTCTTCGAAGTCGGGCCGCTCGGTGGGGTCCTGGCGCAGCAGCGACTCCACGACCGGCCGCAGTGGGCCGCACTCCTCCGCGAACGCGGGTGGCTCGCCGCACACCATCTGCACCAGCTCGACTGCGCTCTCCTCCGGATACGGCGCGTGCCCCTGCACGGCCCGGAAGAGCAGCGCGCCCAGGGCCCACAGGTCGGTGGCGGGGCCGATCGGCGGGGCGAGGCGCCAGTTCTCGTGCACGGGTCCGGCCTGCTCGGGCGCCCACCGCTCGGTGACGGCCCCGACGAGGGCGATCCGCGTCTGCCGCGCCCGCTCGGCGTCGAGCCGGGTGGCGGGGCCCCGGTAACCGGGGCCGTGGCGCTGCGGGACGGCCGTCTCCCAGCCGCCGCCCTGCCGGGCCGGCACGGACGCGCTGATGTGCGTCTGCCGCTGGGCATCGGCCCGCAGCGCCTCGGCCCCGGCCCCGACGGCGTGCGGCAGCGCGGGGAGGGGGCCGGTGGAGGGCCGGGGGCCGGTGGTGGCGGGAGGCCCGGACTGGGGCTGGGGCGGGGCGCCGGTCCGGGACGCGCCGGGGCGGGCGGGACGCTGGGGCTCGGCGCTCCGGGGCGCCCCGGGGCGGTGGGACTCGCCGGTCTGGGCGTGCGGGACTTCCAGGCGTGGGAGCTGGGGGTGCGGGGTGTCGGTGTGCGGGGTCTCGGCGTGCGGGGTCTCGGCGTGCGGGTCCGTGGGGCGGGCGGGGGCGTGGGGCGGGGTGGGGCGCCCGGAGGCTTCGGGGGGCGCGTCCGCCGTGCCGGGCTGCGCGGGGCGCGGGACCCAGCGCCCGGTCACCGGGTCGTACGCCCGCCGGGTGCGCCCCGAGTCCGGGCCCTCCTCCGCGGCGTACGGGCTGGCGGCCGACGACGCTCCCGACGCGGACGTACGCGGCACCCGCATCCCGCTCACCGGGTCGTACACACCCTGGTCCGCGGTGTCGCGCCACGCGCCGTCCGGTTCGGCACGGGTGAGGTCGGCCCGGCTGGGCCCGGAGCCGGTGCGCTCGGAGGTGCTGCGCTCGGAGCCGGTGAGCTCGGAGTGGGTGAGCTCGGCCCGGGTCGGCTCGGAGCGCGGCACCGGCAGCGCGGCACCGTCGTCGCCCACGCGCGCGGTGGCCCGCGCCCCGGCCCGGTACGCCGCCACGGCCCCGGCCCGCGCACTCCCGGAACCCCCGCCGGAACGGGGCGCGGCCCCCTCGTCCCGCCCCGGCCGCCCGCCCTGGCTCCGGCCGTCCTCGTCCCCGTCGGCCCCTGCCGGGGACCACCCGGCGGGAAGCGCCGGGGCCCGGGTGGAGGGCAGGGGGGCGGGGTGGGGCGCCGGGGGGACCTCCCGGGCTGTCCGGGGAGGCAGGGGGGACTCGGGGTCCAGGTCGCCGTAGGGGTCGCCGTAAGGATCGCTGTAGGGATCGCCGTAGGGGTCGGTCTCCCCGGACGCGTCGGACCCGCCGAAGTCCGTCTCGGTCGCGGGGTACGAGGAGTGGGTGGCGCCTGCGGGGTGCGGGGAGCCCGGGGTGCTCGCGTAGTGCCGGGGACTCGAAGTGTCCACGGGGTACGGGGAGTGCGGGTCGTCCCGCTGGTCCCCGTCGTCCGGAGAGCCCTGCGCGTCCCCCCACACCGCGTCCGCCGATTCGGACGCCCCCGGCATGCCGAAACCGTCGCTCTCCTCACCGAGCGGCGGCGGCACCACCACATAGCCGCACAGCGCTTCCTCCGCCGCGCCGACCGCAAGCCCGGTCAGCATCACGCGGCCGTCGTCGCATATCAGCACGGTGCGCTCGGTGATGTTGCGGTGCGTCCAGCCGTGCGCGTGCAGCACACGCAGCGCCGTCAGCACATCGGAGGCGACCTCCGCGGCCCGGTACGGCGCCATCGGCTGCTCGGCGAGGAGCGCGGCCAGCGGCCGGGCCGTGACGAACTCACTGACGATCCACAGCGAGCCGTCCTCCGCGAAGACGTCGAAGACCTGGTCGAGCCGGGGGTGGTCGGGGATCTGCGCGGCCGCCTGGGCCGCCTCGATCGCCCGCCGCAGCGCGGGGTTGGCGGGCCGCCGCGCCGCTCCGGCGCCGTACCCGTCCCCGTACCGGCCGTCCGCGCCCTGCACCTCGACGTCCACGACCTCCGGCAACGGCACCTGCCGCACCAGCACTTCCTGCCCGCTGTAGGTGTCGAACGCCCGGGTCTCCACCGGCTCGTACGCGTCGGAGGAGGGCAGCGGCAGCCGATAGCGGTCGGCGAGCACCCGACCCGCGTAGTCGTCCACATCGCCTCCCCACAGCGTGCTGCTCCCCCGGAACCCGTCAATTCCGGTCGTTTACCGGCCCATTGTGGCTGCGTACGGTTCGCGGGCTCTCACGATACGTGGCCTGCTCAGTCCTTGGGGCTGAACGTCTCGAACGCCGTCTTCCGCAGCGTCACGCACGCGTCGCCGTCCCACTCGGCCGACTTGCAGGTCACCATGATCGCGTAGCCGTGCGACCCGTCGACCTTGAAGCCGCGGTTGAGTATCCGTACCCGCTCGCCGCTCTGGTCCCGCTCGAACTGCCAGTCGGCGACCGTCGGATATCCCTTGTAGTCAACCTTCTGGATGCCGAGCAGGTGGTAGTTGCTGCTGCTCCCGGCGACCGCGCCGGCGAGCTCCAGCCAGGCCCGGCGGGCGTCGTCGGTCGGCTTCGCGTTGAAGTCGACCTGGACGCGCGGGAAGCCGCCGCCCGCCGCATATATCCCGCCGGAGTTGTCCCCGGCTATGCCGACGCGGTGGAACCCGGCGGGCATGGCCATGGAGAAGTGGAAGTCGGCGTCGGTGACCATGGTGTAGCCGCTGGGCAGCCCGGCGCCCGCGCCGCTGCCGTTGCCGCCGGAACCGGGGGACTGCGAGGCCGCGGGCGACTTGCCGCCGCTCTGCCCCTGCCCCTGGCCCTGTGTCTGGCCTTGGGTCTGTCCCTGCGTCTGGGTCTGGCCCTGCCCCTGCTGGCCGCTGCCCTGGCCGGTGCCCTGGGCGTCGCCGGTCTTGCCGCTGCCACCGCTTCCCGCGGTGGCCCCGCTGGAAGCCTTGTTGCCGCTCTTGCCGCTGTCCTTGTCGTCACCGCCGCCGCTGAGCGCGATCGCCAGCACCGTGCCGAGGACGGCCAGCGCCGCGACCACCGCGATGATCACCAGGGTGCGGCGCGGGACGACGTCGGTGAGCGGGGCCCGCACCGGCGCGGGCGGCCCGGCCGGAGCCACCGGCACCGACCCGGCCGCGACCGGCTGGGCGGCCGGCCTGGCCGCCGCCCGGTCCTTCGCCTTCTCCTTGGCCGTGGTCTGCGCCGCCACCGCCGCGTTCCGTACGGACTTGAAGGCGCCGCGCATCCGGTCGGCGGCCGCGTCGGCCACCTCCTTTGCCTTGGCGCCCGCGTCGCCCTTGGGCTCGCCGGGCACGGGGGGCAGCGCGACGACCCGGGTCACCTCGGACGAGACCGGTTCCGGCGCCCGCGCTGCCTGCTCGGGCGCGTGCAGCACCTCGGTGAGCAGCGCGCGCGCCGCCTCGTTGTCGAGCCGCTGCTCGGGATCCTTGGCGAGCAGGCCGTAGATGACCTTCTCCAGGAGCGGCCCGGCGTTCACCGGCGGGTCCACCGGCTCGGTCATCACCGCGGTCAGCGTGGCGATGGCTGAGCCCTTGTCGTACGGCGGGACGCCCTCCACGCACGCGTAGAGCAGGCCGCCCAGCGACCACAGGTCGGCGGCCGGGCCGGGCTTGTGGCCGCGGGCGCGCTCCGGCGAGATGTACGAGGGCGCGCCGACGAGCATGCCCGTCGAGGTGATGGACGGGTCGCCCTCGACCTGGGCGATGCCGAAGTCGGTGAGCACGACCCGGCCGTCCTCGGCGATCAGCACGTTGGACGGCTTCACGTCGCGGTGCAGGATGCCCTGGCGGTGCGCGGAGCGCAGCACGTCGAGGATGGCGAGCCCCACCTCGGCGGCCCGGCGGGGCGTCAGCACCCCGTCCTCGCGCACCGCTTCGGCGAGCGACTTGCCCTCGACGAGCTCCATGACGATCCACGGCCGGTCGTCCTCGTCCACGACGTCGTAGACCGTCACCGCGCTGGTGTTGCGGATCCGGGCGATCGCCTTGGCCTCACGCAGGGTGCGCGTGATCAGCCGGCGCTTCTCCTCCTCGTCGATGCTGCTGGGAAAGCGCAGCTCCTTGACGGCGACGGTACGGCCGAGCGTCTCGTCGACGGCCCGCCAGACCGTGCCCATGCCGCCACGGCCGAGCACATCCCCGAGCCGGTACCGCTCGGCCAGGAGCCGGCCGCCCTCGGCTTTGGCGCCGGACTCCTTCCGCCCGTCCCGCTGGGGCTCCCGCGACTGCTCCGCCTCCGACATGCGTCCCCTCTGCGATCCCTGATCCGCGCCCGCACCGACCGCGTCCCGGCCGACGGCTCCCCGCAACTTGCCTCGTGAGGCGGCCCGGTTCACCGCTCCGACCTGCTTCTGCTGCCGGGGGTCCGGGGGTTGGCCCCCGGGGGAGCGGCACCCGCCCTGGCAGAGCGTCCATTGTCTCTCACGTCGGGACCAATGATTGTCCCGGGTCCGCCGTCCGCCAAGATGTCCGGGGAAGGGGGACCACCACCGTGCCAAGACTCCGGGCGCTGCTCGCCATGCCCCTGGCCATGGTGCTCTGTGGCCTGGGCATGACCGACCGACCGGCCGAACCGGACCGTACCGGTCTGAAAGACCCGCAGGCCGCGGCGCTGGCACGGCTGGTCGCCGAAACGGGTACCCCGGCGGCGGCCCTCCTCACCGACGACGGCGACCGCTCCCGGTTCACCACGGCCGGCTCCGGACTCGGCCGCGACGACCGCTTCCGGGCGGGCAGCGTCACCAAGTCCTTCGTGGCCACGGTGGTGCTCCAGCTGGCCGCCGAGGGCAGGCTGCGCCTCGACGACACGGTGGAACAGCATCTGCCGGGCCTGATACGCGGCCATGGAAACGACGGCCGCCACCTCACCCTGCGCTCCTTGCTCTCCCACACCAGCGGTCTGTTCCCCTACACGGCCGATGGCGCCGCTCCGGTTCCCCTCACCCCCTCACAAGCCGTTCACATCGCGCTCACGCACTTCCCCGGCCCGCTGGGCATTTACGCCTACTCCAACACCAACTACGTCGTTCTCGGCATGGTCGTTCAGCAGGTCACCGGCCGTACCTACGCCGCCGAGGCCGAGCGCCGCATCATCACCCCCCTCCGTCTCACCGGCACCTCGTTCCCGGGCGCCCGCACCACGCTCCCCTCTCCGCACAGCCGCGCGTACTCCCCCGGCGGCCACGACGTCACCGATCTCGACCCGCGCCCGGCCGGGGCCGCCGGTGAACTCATATCGACGCTCGCCGATCTGAGCCGCTTCTACGCGGCCCTGCTCGGCGGTGCCCTGCTGCCCGCGCCCCAGCAGCGCGAACTGCTCGACACCACCGCCACCCACGGCGTCTACGGCCTCGGCGTCTACCCCGAGCGGCTCTCCTGTGGCCTGACCGTCTGGGGCCACAACGGGCATATATCCGGCAGTTCGGTCCGCGCGGCGGCCACCGCCGACGGCCGCCACACCGCCGTTTTCCGTATCAATACGGACACCACTCTCAGCCCCTCCCTCGAACTGTCCCTGCTCGACTCCGAGTTCTGCCCGGCGGGCCCGCCCTAGAGCGGCACGATCTCCGGCGCGCCCAGCCGTGCCGCGTCCGCCGTCAGGTCGTCCGGCTGGCGCTGCGACTCGCGCTCCGCCTCCACCCGCTTCTCGTAGTGCTCCACCTCCTTGTCGATCTGCTTGCTGTCCCAGCCGAGGACCGGCGCCATCAGCTCCGCGCACTCCCGGGCCGACCGCGTACCCCGGTCGAAGGTCTCGATGGAGATCCGGGTGCGCCGGGTCAGTACGTCGTCGAGATGGCGGGCGCCCTCGTGGGACGCGGCGTAGACGATCTCGGCGCGCAGATAGTCCTCCGCCGCGGCGAGCGGCTCGCCCAGCGACGGGTCGGCGACGATCAGCTCGATGAGGTCCTCGGCCAGTGATCCGTACCGGTTCAGCAGGTGCTCCACGCGGACCACGTGCAGGCCGGTGCGCGCGGCGGTCCTCGCGCGGGCGTTCCACAGCGCCTGGTAGCCCTCAGCGCCGAGCAGGGGCACGTCCTCGGTGACGCAGGCCGCGACCCGCTGGTCCAGGCCGTGCACCGCCTCGTCGACGGCGTCCTTCGCCATCACCCGGTACGTCGTGTACTTGCCGCCGGCGATGACCACCAGCCCCGGCACCGGGTGCGCCACCGTGTGCTCGCGGGAGAGCTTGCTGGTGGCGTCCGACTCCCCGGCGAGCAGGGGGCGCAGGCCCGCGTAGACCCCCTGGACGTCGTCCCGGGTCAGGGGCACCGCGAGGACGGAGTTGACGTGTTCCAGGAGGTAGTCGATGTCCGCGCTGGAGGCCGCGGGGTGGGCCTTGTCCAGGTCCCAGTCGGTGTCGGTGGTGCCCACGATCCAGTGGCGCCCCCAGGGGATCACGAAGAGCACCGACTTCTCGGTCCGCAGGATGAGGCCGGTCGTGGAGTGGATGCGGTCCTTGGGCACCACCAGATGGATGCCCTTGGAGGCCCGGACGTGGAACTGCCCGCGCTCGCCGACCATCGCCTGGGTGTCGTCCGTCCACACCCCCGTGGCGTTCACGATCTGTTTGGCGCGGACCTCGTACTCCCCGCCGCCCTCCACGTCGCGCACGCGTGCCCCGACCACCCGCTCGCCCTCGCGCAGGAACCCGGTCACCCGCGCCCGGTTGGCGGTGTGCGCCCCGTAGCTCGCCGCGGTGCGCACCAGGGTGGCCACGAAGCGCGCGTCGTCCATCTGCGCGTCGTAGTACTGAAGGGCACCGACCAGCGCTTCCCGCTTCAGGCAGGGCGCGACCCGCAGGGCGCTGCGGCGGGAGAGGTGGCGGTGGACCGGCAGGCCCCGGCCGTGGCCGGACGACACCGACATCGCGTCGTACAACGCCACGCCCGAGCCCGCGTACCACCGCTCCCAGCCCTTGTGCTGGAGGGGGTAGAGGAACGGCACCGGTTTCACCAGGTGCGGGGCGAGGCGCCCCAGGAGCAGCCCGCGCTCCTTCAGCGCCTCACGCACCAGCGTGAAGTCCAGCATCTCCAGATAGCGCAGCCCGCCGTGGATCAGCTTGCTCGACCGGCTGGAGGTGCCCGAGGCCCAGTCCCGCGCCTCGACGAGGCCGGTCGAGAGCCCTCGGGTCACGGCGTCCAGCGCGGTGCCCGCGCCGACCACCCCGCCGCCGACGACCAGCACGTCGAGCTCGCGCTCGGCCATGGCGGCGAGCGCCTCGGCGCGCTGCACCGGTCCCAGTGTCGCTGTCTTCACGGATGCCTCCCGTTGATCGGGGTGGTCTGGCTCACACACCCGATTCTGGACGCGACCACCGACATCGGCCACCGCCTGTGGACAACACTCGGACGAACCGGGCCCGGCAATACGGCATAACGGTCATATTTACTCTTAGTCTGACATTGCGTAACGCTCATTCTGTCCACAGGGCTTGCGCGCCATGTCCCCTCCGGTTATGGGAAGGACGGTCACCCGCATGCCCGCAGACCTCGCCGTCATCGGACTCGGCCACCTCGGCCTGCCCCTCGCCCAGGCCGCCGCCGCCGCGGGCATCGAGACCGTCGGCCATGACACCGACCCCCATGTGCTCGCCGAGCTCCGCGCCGGGCGCCCTCCGGTCGACGGCTCCCTGACTGCCGCCGAGCTGCGCCGGATGCTCTCGGGGGGCTTCCGGGCCGCCGGCGATCCGGCCGAGCTCGGCCGGGTCCGTACCGCCGTGATCTGCGCCCCCACCCCGCCCGGCGCCGACCGCACCCCGGACCTCGGCGCCGTCGCCGACGCGGCCCGCACACTGGCGGCCCGGCTGCGCCCGCACACCACCGTGATCCTGGAGTCCGCCGCCTACCCCGGCACCACCGAGGACTTCCTGCGCCCGCTGCTCGAAGAGGGCTCGGGGCTGCGGGCCGGGCGCGACTTCCACCTCGCCTACTCCCCCAGCCGCCTCGACCCCGGCAACCGCACCCACACCTTCGCCACCACCCCCAAGGTCATCGGCGGTCTCACCCCCGCCTGCACCGAGTCCGCCGCCGCGTTCTACGGCCGACTGACCGACAAGGTCGTGCGGGCGCGCGGCACCCGCGAGGCCGAGATGGCCAAGCTCCTGGAGACCAACTACCGCCAGGTCAACATCGCGCTCGTCAACGAGATGGCCGTGCTCTGCCACGACATGGGCGTGGACCTGTGGGACGTGATCCGGTGCGCCGAGACCAAGCCGTTCGGCTTCCAGCCGTTCCGCCCCGGCCCCGGCGTCGGCGGCCACGGCGTGCCGCTGGACCCGACCCCGCCGCCGTACACAGGCCTGCGGATGGTGGGGCTGGCCCGGGAGATCAACGCCCATATGCCGCAATACGTCATCCAGCGCTCCACCAAGCTCCTGAACGAGCACGGCAAGTCCGCCCGCGGCGCGCGCGTGCTGCTGCTCGGCGTCACGTACAAGCCCGATCTCGCCGACCTGGAGGGCTCCCCGGCCGCCGAGATCGCGGGGCGGCTCATCGACCTCGGCGCGGCGGTGAGCTACCACGACCCGTACGTCCCGGACTGGCGGGTGCGCGACCAGCCCGTGCCGCGCGCCGACTCCCTCTACGAAGCGGCGGCCAACGCCGACCTCACCGTGCTGCTCCAGCACCACCGCACGTACGACCTGCAAGGGCTCTCGGTCAAGGCGCAGCTGCTGCTCGACACGCGCGGTGTCACTCCCGGGGGCGCCGCCCACCGACTCTGAAATGTGATCCCCGCGGTCCCGGGCCATTGCTACTCTTCGGGTCGCCCGATCGCACAGCCGTGCGCATTCCCGGGCTCGTGCCTTCACTTACCTCGGGGGGATCCGAAGATGAGTCAGTCCTTTCCACCGCCGCAGCAGCCCCAGCCGGAGTTCCCGGGCTTCGTCCCGGCCCCGCCGCCCGCCCCGGTCCGCGACAACCTCGCCGGGGGCCTCGTCACGGCGGTCGTCGTCGCCGTCGTCGCCGCGGGCGTCTACGGCGCGCTGATCGGCGCCACCGAGCACGAGATCGGCTACGCGGCCGTCGGTGTCGGCTTCCTCATCGGCTGGGCCTCGGGCAAGGTCGGCGGACGCAACCCCGCCCTGCCGGTGCTCAGCGCGGTCCTCGCCCTCGGCGCGGTCTACGCGGGCCAGCTGGTCGGCGAGGCCGTCCTCGGCTCCAAGCAGCTGCCGGTCAGCACCTCGGAGCTGCTGTTCCAGCACCTCGGCCTGGTGAACGACGCCTGGAAGGCCGACGCCGACCCGATGACATTCCTGTTCTTCGCGATCGCCGCCTTCGCCGCGTTCTCCGGCTCCAAGAAGGCCGGCGCGTAAGACGCGCACACGGGTGAGGGCCCGGACCGTCGAACGGTCCGGGCCCTCACGCATCCGTAGGACGTACGCGGGGCCGGGGCCCACGCGCGCGTGGCGGATGTCAGCGCTTGTGCTGCGCGTCCGCGACCGTCACCTCGACGCGCTGGAACTCCTTGAGCTCGCTGTAGCCGGTGGTGGCCATCGAGCGGCGCAGGGCACCGAAGAAGTTCATCGAGCCGTCCGGGATGTGCGAGGGGCCGGTGAGGATCTCCTCGGTGGTGCCCACGATGCCCAGGTCGACCAGCTTGCCGCGCGGCACGTCCTCGTGGACGGCCTCCATGCCCCAGTGGTGGCCCTTGCCGGGCGCGTCCGTGGCGCGGGCCAGCGGGGAGCCGATCATCACCGCGTCCGCGCCGCAGGCGATCGCCTTGGGCAGGTCGCCGGACCAGCCGACGCCGCCGTCCGCGATCACGTGCACGTACCGGCCGCCGGACTCGTCCATGTAGTCGCGGCGGGCCGCGGCCACGTCGGCGACGGCGGTGGCCATCGGGACCTGGATGCCCAGCACGTTGCGCGTGGTGTGCGCGGCGCCGCCGCCGAAGCCCACCAGGACGCCGGCCGCGCCGGTGCGCATCAGGTGCAGGGCCGCGGTGTACGTGGCGCAACCGCCGACGATCACCGGGACGTCCAGCTCGTAGATGAACTGCTTGAGGTTGAGCGGCTCGGCCGCGCCCGAGACGTGCTCCGCCGAGACGGTCGTGCCGCGGATGACGAAGATGTCGACACCCGCGTCCACCACGGCCTTGGAGAACTGGGCCGTGCGCTGCGGCGAGAGGGCGGCCGCGGTGACCACACCGGAGTCGCGCACCTCCTTGATGCGCTGCCCGATCAGCTCTTCCTTGATCGGGGCCGCGTAGATCTCCTGGAGGCGGCGGGTGGCGGCGTCCTCGTCCATCTGGTCGATCTCGTCGAGCAGCGGCTGCGGGTCCTCGTACCGGGTCCACAGGCCCTCGAGGTTCAGCACGCCCAGACCGCCGAGCTCACCGATGCGGATCGCGGTCTGCGGCGACACGACGGAGTCCATCGGGGCGGCCAGGAAGGGCAGCTCGAACCGGTAGGCGTCGATCTGCCAGGCGATCGAGACCTCCTTCGGGTCCCGGGTGCGCCGGCTCGGGACGATGGCGATGTCGTCGAACGCGTACGCCCTGCGGCCGCGCTTGCCGCGCCCGATCTCGATCTCAGTCACGTTGTGTGGGCCTTTCCCTCTACGTCTGCCGGACCAGTATCCCCGACATGTGTGTCACCGACATACGGGCGAGGGGCGGACCCGGGAAATCCGGGGCCGCCCCTCACTCGGTCCACGCGCGCGCGGGCGTGGTCAGCGCTTGGTGTAGTTCGGTGCCTCGACCGTCATCTGGATGTCGTGCGGGTGGCTCTCCTTGAGGCCCGCCGAGGTGATCCGGACGAACCGGCCGTTCGTCTGGAGCTCGGGGACGGTCCGGCCGCCGACGTAGAACATCGACTGGCGCAGGCCGCCGACCAGCTGGTGGACGACCGCGGAGAGCGGGCCGCGGTAGGGCACCTGGCCCTCGATGCCCTCGGGGACCAGCTTCTCGTCGGAGGCGACGCCCTCCTGGAAGTAGCGGTCCTTGGAGAAGGACTTGCGGTCGCCGCGGGACTGCATCGCACCGAGCGAACCCATGCCGCGGTACGACTTGAACTGCTTGCCGTTGATGAACAGCAGCTCGCCCGGGGACTCCTCGCAGCCCGCGAGGAGCGAGCCCAGCATCACCGTGTCGGCGCCCGCGACCAGGGCCTTGGCGATGTCGCCCGAGTACTGCAGGCCGCCGTCGCCGATGACCGGGACGCCCGCGGCCTTGGCGGCGAGCGAGGCCTCGTAGATCGCGGTGACCTGCGGGACGCCGATGCCGGCGACGACGCGGGTGGTGCAGATGGAGCCGGGGCCGACGCCGACCTTGATGCCGTCGACGCCCGCGTCGATCAGCGCCTGGGCGCCGTCGCGGGTGGCGACGTTGCCGCCGATGACGTCGGCGCCTCCCGCGTTCGACTTGATCTTGGCGACCATGTCGCCGACCAGCCGGGAGTGGCCGTGGGCGGTGTCGACGACGATGAAGTCGACGCCCACCTCGATCAGCGCCTGGGCGCGCTCGTAGGCGTCGCCCGCCACACCGACCGCGGCGCCGACGATCAGCCGGCCGTCCTTGTCCTTGGCCGCGTTCGGGTACTTCTCGGCCTTCACGAAGTCCTTGACCGTGATCAGGCCCTTGAGGATGCCGGCGTCGTCGACCAGCGGCAGCTTCTCGATCTTGTGGCGGCGCAGCAGCTCCATCGCGTCCACACCGGAGATGCCGACCTTGCCGGTGACCAGCGGCATCGGGGTCATGACCTCGCGCACCTGGCGCGAGCGGTCGGACTCGAAGGCCATGTCGCGGTTGGTGACGATGCCGAGCAGCTTGCCGGCCGCGTCGGTGACCGGGACGCCGCTGATGCGGAACTTGGCGCACAGCTCGTCGGCCTCGCGCAGCGTCGCGTCCGGGTGGACCGTGATCGGGTCGGTCACCATGCCGGACTCGGAGCGCTTGACCAGGTCGACCTGGTTGGCCTGGTCCTCGATCGAGAGGTTGCGGTGCAGAACACCGGCGCCGCCCTGGCGGGCCATCGCGATGGCCATGCGCGCCTCGGTGACCTTGTCCATCGCCGCCGACAGCAGCGGGACGTTCACCTTCACGTTCTTCGAGAGGTACGAGGAGGTGTCGATCTGGTCGGGCGCCATGTCGGACGCGCCCGGCAGCAGCAGCACGTCGTCGTATGTCAGCCCGAGCATCGCGAACTTCTCGGGCACTCCGTCGACGTTTGCAGTCATGACACCTTCCCCATGGCCTTGATCGGTGCGGATGTCCATGCTAACGGGCTGGCGCGGTGTCTCATTCCATGAACAAGATCAACCCCATTCTTTGTACGTTCACACGTACAGAAGGCTGCGGCTACGCGCGCGGGGAGCGACTCGACGTCAGACGCGCGCGTGGCCGCCCGTACGGCCGTGCGGGTGAGGGGAACGGCGGACTACTGCTCGGCAAGCGCCCGCAGGCGGCTGAGCGCGCGGTGCTGGGCGACCCGGACGGCGCCCGGGGACATCCCGAGCATCTGGCCGGTCTCCTCGGCGGTCAGGCCGACGGCGACCCGCAGCACCAGCAGCTCGCGCTGGTTCTCCGGCAGGTTGGCGAGGAGCTTCTTGGCCCACTCCGCGTCACTGCTGAGCAGCGCGCGCTCCTCGGGGCCCAGGGAGTCGTCGGGCCGCTCGGGCATCTCGTCGGAGGGCACCGCCGTGGAGCCGGGGTGGCGCATCGCCGCCCGCTGGAGGTCGGCGACCTTGTGGGAGGCGATGGCGAACACGAAGGCCTCGAAGGGCCGCCCGGTGTCCCGGTAGCGCGGGAGCGCCATGAGAACGGCGACGCAGACCTCCTGCGCGAGGTCTTCCACGAAGTGGCGAGCATCACCCGGCAGGCGGTTCAGCCGGGTGCGGCAGTAGCGCAGGGCGAGCGGGTGAACACGGGCCAGAAGATCATGCGTGGCCTGTTCGTCGCCGTCGACGGCACGGTGAACGAGTGCACCGATCACCGTTGGCTCGTCGTCGCGCATCGGTCCATGGTGCCCCGGCGTCGCAGAATCCGTGGCACCGCGCCCGTAGTTGTGCACTGAAGCGTTATGAGCAGGTGCGCCGGAAGTCATCTCCTGCGCCCTCCCCTCCCGCTCGACCGACTCGTCCCCGAGGAACTCCACACCTTCAAGGATGCGGCATCGCGCGCGAAGCGTCACACGCCGCTCCACGGAGTGGGGGGACGGACCCGCCCGCCGACGACGGACGGGGATCCGGCCGACCACGCCGTGGGCCGGTCAGCGCACCAGGCCCCAGCGGAAACCGAGCGCCACCGCGTGCGCCCGGTCCGAGGCGCCGAGCTTCTTGAACAGCCGCCTGGCGTGCGTCTTCACCGTGTCCTCCGAGAGGAAGAGCTCGCGCCCGATCTCGGCGTTGGACCGGCCGTGGCTCATGCCTTCGAGCACCTGGATCTCACGCGCGGTGAGCGTGGGCGCCGCGCCCATCTCGGCCGAACGCAGTCTGCGCGGCGCCAGCCGCCAGGTCGGGTCGGCGAGCGCCTGGGTGACGGTCGCGCGCAGCTCCGCGCGCGAGGCGTCCTTGTGCAGATAGCCGCGGGCGCCGGCGGCGACGGCGAGCGCCACGCCGTCGAGGTCCTCGGCGACCGTCAGCATGATGATCCGGGCGCCGGGGTCCGCCGACAGCAGCCGCCGGACCGTCTCCACGCCGCCCAGACCGGGCATGCGTACGTCCATCAGAATGAGGTCCGAGCGGTCGGCGCCCCAGCGGCGGAGGACTTCCTCGCCGTTGGCCGCCGTCGTCACGCGCTCGACGCCGGGCACGGTGGCCACCGCGCGGCGAAGCGCCTCTCGGGCAAGCGGGGAGTCGTCGCAGACGAGGACGGATGTCATGGCCGCCCTCCGCAGCTGATGCGCGTCACCTTGAGCCTCCAGGCTGGTTACGTATCGTCACCTGTGCGATTGACGCTCTCGGACACCTGCCCGAGCGCTTGTTCTCTCAACCGCTCCGCACTCTCAACGATGGTCACTCGAAAGAGTTACGGGTCGGACGGGCGCCTTCGGCACTCTACGTGAGGAACCGTGTGCGCCGGGCGCGCATCGCGGGTCACCCGCCGTTCGCTTGGAGGTATGCCCCATTTAGCGGCTTTTCTTCCCTTTTTCTGGTGTCTGTGGCTAGATTCGCAATGAGTCATATTTACATCTACTAACACCGTAGATGTACGTTCGTCGGTACACCCCAGTGATGCGGGGTACCCGGCCCATCCACCTCAGGCACGGCTTCAAGGGGACATGAGCAATGGCAGATTTCTCCCGCCTTCCCGGACCGAACGCCGATCTGTGGGACTGGCAGCTCCTCGCCGCATGCCGCGGGGTCGACAGCTCCCTCTTCTTCCACCCGGAGGGCGAACGCGGCGCGGCCCGGAGCGCGCGCGAGAACTCGGCGAAAGAGGTGTGCATGCGCTGCCCGGTACGCGCCCAGTGCGCGGCGCACGCGCTGGCGGTCCGCGAGCCCTACGGGGTGTGGGGCGGACTCACCGAGGACGAGCGCGAGGAGCTGATGGGCAGGGCGCGCAACCGGCTGGTGACGGCGGCGGGCGCGGGAGCGGCGGGCGACCGGGGACACGGCTAGCGCCGGGCCGCCAACGGATTGCGCAGAAACGTTCCTGCTGTGCTGCCGTGCCTCGGGCGCCGGGAAACTCACGCGCGGGCGGCGGCTCCGGCCAGCTGGTCCAGGGTGGCGGCGACGGCCGGGACCCGGGCGAGGTCGGGCAGGGTGAGCGCGACGATCTCGCGCTCGACGGCGGGCTCCACCGTGACCGTACGGGCGCCCTTGGGGCGTACCGAGGCAATGGCCAGCTCCGGCAGGACCGCGACCCCGAGACCCGCCCCGACCAGGCCGATCACCGCCGGGTAGTCGTCCGTGGCGAAGTCGATGCGGGGGGTGAAGCCGGACTCCTCGCAGACCTCGACCAGCTGACGCCGGCAGCGCGGGCAGCCCGCGATCCACGGCTCGTCGGCGAGGTCGCGGATGTCGACCGTGCCGCTGCCCGCCAGGCGGTGGCCTTCGGGGACCAGTCCGACCAGGCGGTCGATCAACAGCGGCCGTACGACCAGGTCGTCCCACTCCTCCGCGATGGCCGCCCCGTACCGGAAGGCCAGGGCGACATCGCAGTCCCCCTCGCGCAGCATCTCCACCGAGCGCGGCGGCTCGGCCTCGACCAGGGAGACACGGGTGCCGGGGTGGGCGGCGCGCAGTGCGGCCAGGGCGCTGGGCACCAGGGTGGAGGAACCGCTGGGGAAGGAGACGAGCCGGACCCGGCCCGCGCGCAGCCCCGCGATGGCCGCGACCTCTTCCTCGGCGGCGGTCAGGCCCGCGAGGATGCCGGCGGCGTGGCGCACCAGGACCGCGCCGGCCTGGGTCAGCCGGGTCTCCCGGCCGGTGCGGATCAGCAGCGGGGTACCGGCGGACGCCTCGAGGGCCTTCATCTGCTGACTGACGGCGGGCTGGGTGCAGCCGAGCTCGCGCGCGGCGGCCGAGAAGGAGCCGGTGGCGGCGACGGCGCGCAGGACGCGGAGATGGCGGGCCTCGATCACTCCTTGAGCATAAGGGGTGCTTGGGGAGCGTGCTGGATATCGAGTGGCTGCTTTGAGACAGCTCGGGTTAGCGTGCGCGCCATGAAGCTTCTGTCTGTCAACGCGGGCCGTGCCACGGTCGTGGAGTACACCGATGCCGAGGGCGGCCTCACGGGCATCGGCAAGCGTCCGGTGGAGGGCGCCGTGGGGATCTTCCGGCCGGGACCGAAGGGCGTGGGCGCCAGCGGGGTCGTGGGCGACGACGTGTGCGACAAGCGCCACCACGGGGGTGAGCACCAGGCGGTCTACGCCTACGCGCGCGAGGATCTCGACGCCTGGGAGAAGGAGCTGGGCCGCGAGCTGCCCGGCGGGACCTTCGGCGAGAACCTCACCACCAGCGGCCTGGACGTCAGCGGTGCCCGGATCGGCGAGCGCTGGCGGATAGGGCCGGACGTGGTCCTGGAGGTCGCCGGCGCGCGCATCCCCTGCCGTACGTTCGCGGGCACCCTGGGTGAGCAGGGCTGGGTCAGGCGGTTCACGCGGGCGGGCGTCCCCGGCGCGTATCTGCGGGTGGTCGAGGAGGGCGAGATACGCGCGGGCGACGCGATCGAGGTCGTCCACCGGCCCGGACACGAGGTGTCGGTGGCGTTCTGGTTCCGGGCGTTCACCACCGAGCGGGAGCTGCTGCCGCGCACGCTGGCGGCAGGCGGGGCGATGCCCGAGGAGGCCCACGAGACCGTACGCAAGTACCTGGAGCGGCAGGCCGTCCGGCCGGTCTCCTGAGCGCACGGGCCGTCACACGGCCGACACGTGCGGGGCGTTACCGTGCGCCTATGACGACTGCACTGATTACGGGAGCCACGGCGGGGATCGGGGCCGCGTTCGCGCGGCGGCTGGCCAGGGACGGGCACGACCTGGTCGTGGTGGCCCGCGACGACAAGCGGCTGCGCGAGCAGGCCACCGAGCTGCACGACCGGCACGGCGTGGAGGTCGAGGTGCTGGCCGCCGACCTGTCCACGGAGGACGGCATCGCGTCCGTCGAGGCCCGGCTCGCCGAGCGCCGCAAGCCGGTCGACCTGCTGGTGAACAACGCCGGGTTCGGCAACAAGGGCCGTTACCTGGACGTGTCCATGGGCGATGAGCTCAAGATGCTGAAGGTGCACATCGAGGCGGTGCTGCGGCTGACGTCGGCCGCGACCGAGGGCATGCGCGAGCGCGGGCGCGGCGGGGTCGTCAACGTCGCCTCGGTCGCCGCGTTCGTGCCGCGCGGCACCTATGGCGCGTCCAAGGCGTGGGTCGTGCAGTTCACCCAGGGCGCGGCGCGCGACCTGGCCGGGTCGGGCGTGCGGCTGATGGCGCTGTGCCCCGGCTTCGTACGGACGGAGTTCCACCAGCGGGCCGGGATGGGCACGGACAACATCCCCGGCTGGATGTGGCTGGATGCCGACAAGCTGGTGGCGACGGCGCTCTCCGACCTCGCGCGCGGGAAGACGCTGTCGATCCCCGACCCGCGCTACAAGGCGCTGATGGGTGTGGTGAAGCTGGCCCCGCGCGGCCTGCTGGGCGGGGTCACCTCGCGGACGGGCCGCAAGTACGGCCCGCAGTGAGGCCCGTGCCGTCCGTCGCCGCTGGGCCGGAGGCGGGATCGCCGTCGAGGACGAGAGCGGCGGTGGTCCCGTCCCGCCAGCTCACCCGGACCGTGCGGCCCTCGACGCGGACCCGCGTGACCAGGGCGGACAGCGGCCCCGGGTGCTGCTGCGCGGTGAGGGAGGCGAGGGCGACGAAGACGGACGGGTCCTTCCCGGTGGCCCCTTCGAGGACCGCGACACGGCAGGACGGGCCGAACAGCGTGGACCCGGCGTCCCCCACCACGCGCGCGTGGGGCTCGTACCCCGCGACGGCGTCCAGCTGAGCGGTCTCCTCCGGCCGGGTGACGGCCCACCCCGTCTGGCGCACCCGGGTGCCGGGCGGGGCGCCCTCGACCAGATGGGCGCGGACCTCGGCGCGGCCGTGGACGAGGGTGGCCGAGACGATCCGTACGCCGGGCAGCGGCCGTGACGCCGAGGCGGCCCACCCCGGACCGTGGCCCACGGGCCCGGCGGGTCCCCGGGCCGTGACCGTACCGTCGTCCAGGACCAGCCCGAAGTGGTTGTCGCGCACCTCGCCCGAGGCCGGTCCGGTACGGGTCGAGTACGCGAACCGGGCGTAGCAGGGGTCCTCCTCGCTCCCGACGTGGTTGTTGCTGCCGTGGTTGTGCAGGCGTACGAGGCCGTCCGAAGCGGTGGACTGGATCAGGGTGTTGGGCGGGCGCAGCAGCGTCGCCGCGTCCGCCCTCTCCACCGGCAGCGGCTCCTCCACGGCCGTCCACACCGGGTGCTCCGGTGGCATGAGCAGACCGAGGAACCCTTTCGCCGCCCAGTACGGCGAGGCGGGGCCCGAGTAGCTCTGGACGATCGGCGGGTACGGGCCGTGCCAGCCCAGGGTGAGCAGACCCCGCTCGTCGGTGGCGCCCCGGCCGGGCTCACGGTCCGTGAAGTACCGCAGCGCGCCGGAGGCCAGCCGGCGCGTGGCGCCCGGGGTGAGCGGGGTGTGGCCCGTCAGCGCGCCGAGCCAGGGGGCCGCGGCGGCGGCGTAGCGATAGGTGAGGGAGCGGCCGTACGGCAGGGGTGCGCCGTCGGCGCCGAACATCCGCGTGTAGGCGTCGAGGTGGGCGTGGAGCCGCGGCCCGTACCGGTCGAGGAGTTCCCGGTCGTCACCCAAATGAGCGTGCAGGACGGGATAGAAGTGGAGCGCCCAGCCGTTGTAGTGGTCGAAGGAGCGGTTGGGGCCGTCGCTGTACCAGCCGTCGCCGAGATACCACTGATCGACGTGTTCCAGCGCGCGTTCGACGGTGGCCGAGGCGCGGTCCGTCTCGATGCCGATGTCCTGGAGGAATCCGGCGACGGTGAGACCGAAGAACCACCAGTTGTTGTCGACGGGTGAAGGCCCCAGGGCGGGCAGCAGCCAGTCGACGACACGGCGGCGCACGCGGTCGTCCAGCCTGTCCCACAGCCAGGGGCGGGTGAGGCGCAGCCCGAGCGCGACGGAGGCGGACTCGACGACGGCCTGGCGCACCTCGGCCATGCGGGGCCAGGAGTCGGGGTCGCCGCCCAACTCCCCCGTGGGCAGCGGTCGTTCCGTCCCGGCCGCCAGCCCTTCGGCATAACGGTCGAGGTGGCCGTGCGGGTCGTCGCCGTGCGCGCCCGCGATCCGCAGCGCGGCGAGGAGCCAGGTGCGGGCGTACCCTTCGAGGCCGTCGGAGCGGGGCCCGGACCGGCTCGGCCGGTCGCCGGGCAGGTTGATCAGACCGTGGCGCGGCGAGGCGTAGGGGCGTACGGCGAGCAGGAGCCGGTCGGCCACGCGCTCCCAGTGGGCGCGGGTCCAGCCGGTGTAGGGGCTCAGCTCATGGTTCTCGGGAGGTGGTGGTGCGGGCGGCTGTGACGACAGTGGTGACCGCGGTGGGGATGGTGGCTGCGGTGGTGTCGGTGGCGGTGTCGGCATGGCGCTCCCCCGTCGCCCGGGCGGGATCGGGCGTCGGGAATGTAGGACGTCGGCTGATCGAGCGTCAATGGAATCGGACCGATTGATCGAAACTCCTGGCGTTCGATCACGGTGCATTAGGGTCATGGGCCCGGGAGACCGGTCACGGTCACCACACCGCGAACATCGGGAACACCGGAAACACCGGGCACATCGGGAACACCGCGGGCCGTCGCGGCAACGCGTCGGTACGCGCGAGCCGTACGCGTGCCCGGCGCACGCCGGACACGGGCCACACTGCGAGGGGGACTGCCGTCGTGCGAGAGAGTGCTGCCGAACGTCACGACCGACTGCTGGAGCTGGTGCGCCGACGCGGCTCGGCCCGGGTCTCGGACCTCGCGGGCCAGTTGGGCGTCTCCCCCGTGACCGTGCGGCGGGACGTGGAGGCGCTGGCCGTGCGGGGCCTGCTCGACCGGGTGCACGGCAAGGTCTCCTGGCCGCACCAGGAGGGCGTGCCCGGGGCGCCCGCGCCGGGTGGTCCGGGCGGACGCGAGCTGGTGCTCGGCATGATCGCGCCCAACGCCACCTACTACTTCGCCGAGGTCATCCGGGGCGCGCACGAGGCGGCGGCCGCCGCCGGAGCGCGGCTGATCCTGCGGATCTCGGATTACCGCCCGCAGGAGGACGCGGCCCGGGCGGCCGGGCTGCTGGCGGCCGGGGCCGAGGGGCTGCTGGTGGCGCCCGGCTGGAAGGAGCCGCACGACCCGGCCGAGCACGGGCGGTGGATCACCGGACTCCCCGTCCCCACCGTGCTCCTGGAGCGGCGCGGGGTGCCCGGCGGCGCCCTGGACGACCTGGACCGGGTCTGCTCGGACCACGGGCACGGGGTGCTCCTCGCCGTACGCCACCTGACCGGGCTCGGGCACCGGGCGCCGCTCCTGGTGGCGCGGGCCGACAGCCCGACGGCCCTTGCGGTGCGCGCCGGATACCGCCAGGCGCTGGACGCGCTGCGGCTCGCGGCGCCGCACCCGGTGATCGACTCGGTCCCGGCGGAGGCGGATCCGGCGGGGTTCGAGGCGGCGGTCGGGGCGCTGGTCGCGGCGGTGCGCGCCGGGGAGGCGACGGCGGCCCTGGTCCACAACGACGTGGACGCGATCCGGATAGCCCAGCGCCTGGGCGAACTGGGGATCTCGGTGCCGCAGGACCTGGCGCTCGTGGCCTACGACGACGAGGTGGCGGCGCTCGCGGACACCCCGCTGACGGCGGTGGCGCCGCCCAAGCACGAGGTGGGGCGGTACGCGGCGCAGCTCCTGGTCGAGCGGCTGCGCGGGGCCCCGGCCGGGCCGGGCGGGCAGTCGCAGCCGCGCCGCCATGTGGATCTGCTGCCCCGGCTGCGGGTGCGGTCCTCGTGCGGGGCGCCCCGGCCGGGTACATCCGCCGACCCGGCCTCCTCGGCTCCCCTTCCCGGGCCCCGGAACGGCCTAGTGGTCTAGACCTCCACCCCCCTCCGAGCCCCGTTCGATCATTTTTCGATCATTCGAACTTTCGCTCTTGACTTCGGTCAGGACCGGCTCAAGGATCGCGGCCATCGCCTCGTCCCCTCACGTTCAGGAGCCGTTCCGTGAGCCGCAGTTGGACCAGATCGACCGCAACCGTCACCACCGTCTCCGCCGTCGCCGTCTTCACCGCCCTCGCCCTGCTCACGGCCTGCGGGGGCGGTGACGAGGGCTCCTCGGGCGCGGGTGGCAAGGGCGCGGGTGGCAAGGGCACCGCCGACAAACCCGTCACCCTCACCTTCTGGGCCTGGCAGAAGGGGTCGAAGGACGTCGTGGACGCCTTCAACTCCTCACACCCGAACATCCGGGTCAGGTTCGAGGAGATCCCCTCCGGCAACGCCGGCGGCTACGCCAAGATCTCCAACGCCGTGAAGGCGGGGAACGGCCCGGACCTGGTCGCCGTCGAGTATCCGACGCTGCCCGAGTTCGTCAGCCAGGGCGCGCTCCAGGACATCGGCCCCTACCTCACGGACGACGTCAGGAAGAAGTTCCTGCCGCAGGCGGTGGAGCTGACCACACTGGGTGGCAAGAGCTGGGCCGTCCCGTTCGACGCCGCCCCCCAGACGTACTTCTACCGCAAGGACTTCTTCGCCGCGAACAAGATCGAGGTGCCGAAGACCTGGGCGGAGTTCCGTACCGCGGCCGAGAAGGTGAAGAAGGCCGACCCGAAAGCGCGGATCGCGACCTTCATGCCGGACGACCCGACCACCTTCGAGGCGCTGGCCTGGCAGGCGGGCGCCCAGTGGTTCAAGGCCGAGGGCGACACCTGGAAGCTGAACACCTCGGACGCCGCCACCGGGAGGGTCGCCGACTACTGGCAGGGGCTGATCGACGACAAGCTCGTCCAGACGGCCGTCTCCTTCAGTCCCGAGTGGACGGCCGCCCTCAAGAACGGCTCGACCGTCGGCTACCTCGGCGCCTCCTGGGGCGCGGGCGTCCTGAGGTCGACCCTGCCCGACCAGAGCGGCAAGTGGGGCGTCGCGCCCGTGCCCACCTGGGACGGCAAGCCCGCCAGCGGCATGCTCGGCGGCTCCACCTGGGCGGTGACCAAGGGCAGCGGAAAGGCCGCGGCGGCGGTCGAGTTCGCCACCTGGATGTCCACCACCGAGGATGGCGTCAGGGCGCGGATCGCCCCGGGCACGTCGAGCGCGTTCCCGGCCGACGTCTCGCTGCGCCCGGCCGCCAGGAAGGCCTTCGACACCGGGTTCTACGGCGGCCAGGACATCTACCGGCTCTTCGACGAGGCCGGTGCCTCCATCAACCCGCGCTGGAGCTGGGGGCCGGCCACCGGCACCACCAACACCACGCTCAAGGACCGCTTCGGCAAGGTCACCAGCGGCTCGGCCACCCTCGAGGACGCGGTGCGGGCCGCCCATGACGCCACCGTGGCCGAGCTGAAGAAGCGCGGGCTGAAGGTCGAGGGCTGACCGTGGCGGCGAAGGCCCGGACCACCCGCCGCACCGGCGCCGCCGCGGGCGTCCTGCTCGCCCCCTTCTTCGTGCTGTTCACCGCGGTGACGGTGGTGCCCGTCGGATACGCCGTCTGGCTGAGCCTGTTCACCGAGAAGCAGTCGGGGCTGGGGTTCGGCGGCTCCGAATCCGTCTTCAGCGGACTCGACAACTACACCGCGGCCCTGGGCGACAAGGCCTTCCGTGACGGCTTCTGGATCCTGCTCGGCTACTGCGCGCTCTACATCCCCCTGATGGTCGGCGGGGCGCTCGCCCTCGCCCTGCTGCTCGACTCTGGGCTCGCCCGGGCCCGCCGCATCTTCCAGCTGGCGCTCTTCCTGCCGCACGCCGTGCCCGGCATCATCGCCGCGCTGATCTGGGTGTACCTCTACACGCCCGGCCTCAGCCCGGTCGTGCGGGCCATGGACGCCGGGGGCATCGGCTTCAGCTTCTTCTCCCCCGACGGCGCCCTACCCTCCGTGGTCAACATCGCGCTGTGGGAGTGGCTCGGCTACAACGTGGTGATCTTCTACGCCGCCCTCCAGGCCATCGACCGGTCCGTCCTGGAGGCGGCCACGGTGGACGGCGCGGGCGCCTGGCGGACCGCGTTCGGCATCAAGATCCCGCTCGTCCGGGCCTCGCTGGGGATGGTGGCGCTCTTCACCGTGATCGGCTCCCTCCAGCTCTTCACCGAGCCGCTCATCCTCAACCAGGGCTCCGGCTCGGCGGTCACCTCCACCTGGACGCCCACCCTGTACGCCTACACCGCGGCCTTCGCCCGCAACGACTACGGTCTGGCCGCTGCCGCCGCCGTCCTGCTCGCCCTCACCGCGGCGCTGCTCTCCTTCGCCGTCACCCGCCTCACCACCCGGAAGGGGGCGCGCACATGACCTCCCCGGCCACGGGCGCCGAGCCCACCGCCCGTACCGCCGCCACCTCCCGTACCGACGCGACCGCCCCCACGGCGACACCGCCGGGGCGGACGAAGACGGTGAAGGAGAAGGGGAGGAAGACGGTGCAGGCGACGCGAGGCACACCCACCCCCGGCCGCTGGCTCTCCAGGGCCGCCGTCAACGGTGTGCTGCTCCTCTCCGCCCTCTACACGCTCTTCCCCCTCGTCTGGCTGGTCACCGCCGCCACCAAGGACACCGGCGGACTGCTCACCGGCGACGCCTTCTCCTTCGAGGGCTTCGACCTCGGCCACAACCTCTCCGAGCTGGTCGCCCACAACGACGGCATCTATCTGCGCTGGTACCTCAACTCCCTGCTCTACGCGGGCGGAGGCGCGCTGGTCTGCGCGCTGATCAGCGTGGCCGCCGGGTACGCCTTCGACAAGTACGACTTCCGGGGCAAGGAGAAGCTGTTCGCGGTGGTGCTGCTCGGGGTGCTCGTGCCGTCCACCGCGCTCGCGCTGCCGATGTATCTGCTCGCCAGCAGGACCGGGCTGGTCAACACCTACTGGTCGGTGCTGATCCCCGTCCTGGTGAACCCCTTCGGGGTCTATCTCTCGCGCGTCCTCAGCGCGAGTCATATCCCCGACGAGGCGCTGGAGGCGGCCCGGATCGACGGGGCGGGCGAGCTGCGCGCCTTCTGGTCGATCGGGCTGCGGATGGTCATGCCCGGGTTCGTCACCGTGTTCCTCTTCCAGTTCACCGCGATCTGGAACAACTTCTTCCTCCCCCTGGTGATGCTCTCGGACCAGAAGCTCTTCCCGCTGAGCCTCGGTCTGTACGCGTGGAACTCCAACACCCACGCCGAGCCCTCGTTCTACCCCCTCGTCGTCACCGGCTCCCTCCTCGCCGTCCTCCCCCTCGTCATCGCCTTCGTCGCCCTCCAGCGGCACTGGAAGGCCGGTCTGGCGGCGGGCAGCGTCAAGTGACCGGACGGACCCCCGGCCGGTTACCCATGGACGGCCGGTCACCCATGGACAACGCCCCCGTGAGGAGCCCGAGTTCCACCATGCACCACGCCACTGACAACCGCCCCGCCCTCCTCCTCGCCATGGGCCCCCGCATCGCCGAGCGGCTCCTCACCGACCGGCACCGCACCCGCCTCGCCGCGCTCACCAGGACCGATCCCCGCCTCGTCGCCCACGAGCTCCTGGCGCCCCCGCCGGCCGTGGCGGCGGCGCTGGCCGAGGCCGAGGTGCTGCTGACCTGCTGGGGCGCGCCGCCGCTCACGGCCGAGGTGCTGGCCTCGGCGCCCCGGCTGCGGGCCGTCGTGCACGCCGCCGGGTCGGTGAAGCACCACATCACCGAGGCGTGCTGGGAGCGGGGCATCGCGGTGACCTCGGCGGCGGCGGCCAACGCGCTGCCGGTCGCCGAGTACACGCTGGCCGCGATCCTCTTCGCGGGCAAGCGCGTACTGGCCTCGGCCCAGCGGTACGCGGAGCTGCGCGCCCCGAACGACTGGCTGGGCGAGGGGGACGGCACCGGCAACTACCACCGCACGGTCGGTCTCGTCGGCGCCTCCCGGATCGGCCGCCGGGTGATCGAGCTGCTGCGTCCCTTCGACTTCCGGGTGCTGCTCCACGACCCGTACGTCGACGCGTCCGAGGCGGCCCGGCTGGGGGTGGAGACCGTCGCTCTGGACGAGCTGTGCGCCCGCAGCAGTGTCGTCTCCGTCCACGCGCCGCAGCTCCCGGCCACCGAACGGATGATCGGCGCGCGCCAGCTGGCCGCGATGCCGGACGGGGCGACCCTGATCAACACCGCACGCGGGTCCCTGGTGGACGGGCCCGCCCTGCTCGGCGAGCTGCTCTCCGGGCGCCTGCACGCCGTCCTGGACGTCACCGAGCCCGAACTGCCCTCCCGCGAGAGCCCCCTGTACGACCTGCCCAACGTCCTGCTGACCCCGCACATCGCCGGGTCGCTCGGCAACGAGCTGCACCGGATGGCGGACCGGGCGCTGGACGAGGTGGAGCGGTTCGCTTCGGGCCAGCCCTTCGCGGACCCGGTGCACGCGGCCACCCTGCGCCACTCGGCGTGAGGGAAGGGGCCATACGTACGTACGGATGTACGCCCGTACGTACGGGAAAGGCCCCCGCCCCGCCGGTGGCGGGAACGGGGGCCTTCACCTTCGTACGACGTCAGCGCCTCGCCACGTCAGTGGCTGTGGCCGTGACCGTGGCCGTGACCGGCCTCGGCCTCCTCGTCGGCCGGCTTCTCGACGACCAGGGTCTCGGTCGTGAGCAGCAGGGAGGCGATGGAGGCGGCGTTCTCCAGGGCGGAGCGCGTCACCTTGACCGGGTCGATGACGCCGGCCTTGACCAGGTCGCCGTACTCGCCGGTGGCGGCGTTGAAGCCCTGGCCCTTGTCGAGCTCGGCGACCTTGGAGGTGATGACGTAACCCTCCAGGCCGGCGTTCTCGGCGATCCAGCGCAGCGGCTCGACGGCGGCGCGGCGGACGACCGCGACACCGGTGGCCTCGTCGCCGGTCTTGTCGAGGTTGCCCTCCAGGACCTTGACGGCGTGGACGAGCGCGGAGCCACCACCGGAGACGATGCCCTCCTCGACCGCGGCGCGGGTCGCGGAGATGGCGTCCTCCAGACGGTGCTTCTTCTCCTTCAGCTCCACCTCGGTGGCGGCGCCGACCTTGATCACGCACACGCCGCCGGCGAGCTTCGCGAGGCGCTCCTGGAGCTTCTCGCGGTCCCAGTCGGAGTCCGTGGACTCGATCTCGGCCTTGATCTGCGCGACGCGGCCGACCACGTCCTCGCTGTTGCCGCCGCCGTCGACGATCGTGGTGTCGTCCTTGGTGACGGTCACACGGCGGGCGGAGCCCAGCACGTCGAGACCGGCCTGGTCGAGCTTGAGGCCGACCTCCTCGGCGATGACGGTGGCACCGGTGAGGGTGGCCATGTCCTGGAGCATCGCCTTGCGGCGGTCGCCGAAGCCCGGGGCCTTGACGGCCACGGCGTTGAACGTGCCGCGGATCTTGTTGACGACCAGGGTGGAGAGGGCCTCGCCCTCGACGTCCTCGGCGATGATCAGGAGCGGCTTGGAGGAGCCGGCCTGGATGACCTTCTCCAGGAGCGGCAGGAGGTCCTGGATCGAGGAGATCTTGCCCTGGTTGATCAGGATGTACGGGTCGTCGAGGACGGCCTCCATACGCTCCTGGTCGGAGACCATGTACGGCGAGAGGTAGCCCTTGTCGAAGGCCATGCCCTCGGTGAACTCCAGCTCCAGGCCGAAGGTGTTGGACTCCTCGACGGTGATGACACCGTCCTTGCCGACCTTGTCCATCGCCTCGGCGATGAGCTCGCCGACCTGCTGGTCCTGCGCGGAGAGCGCGGCCACGGCGGCGATGTCCGACTTGTCGTCGATCGGACGCGCGGTGGCGAGCAGCTCCTGCGAGACCGCCTTGACGGCCGCGTCGATGCCCTTCTTCAGGGCGGCGGGGGAGGCGCCGGCGGCGACGTTGCGCAGACCCTCGCGGACCAGCGCCTGGGCCAGCACGGTGGCGGTGGTGGTGCCGTCACCCGCGATGTCGTTGGTCTTGGTCGCCACCTCCTTCACGAGCTGGGCGCCCAGGTTCTCGTACGGGTCGTCGAGCTCGACCTCGCGGGCGATGGTGACACCGTCGTTGGTGATGGTGGGGGCGCCGAACTTCTTGTCGATGACGACGTTGCGGCCCTTGGGGCCGATCGTCACCTTCACCGTGTCGGCAAGCTTGTTGACGCCGCGCTCAAGGGCGCGACGGGCGTCCTCGTCGAACTTCAGGATCTTCGCCATGGGAGCGGTTCAGCCCTCTCGGAAACTTGGTGATACGAAAACTGCGCCCCTCGCCGCCCGGCTGTCAGCAGGGTGGCCAGGGGCGCAGCTCAGAAGCATTCGCTTCGAGGTGAATTACTTCTCGATGATCGCGAGCACGTCGCGAGCCGAGAGCACGAGGTACTCGTCACCGTTGTACTTCACCTCGGTGCCGCCGTACTTGCTGTAGAGCACGACGTCACCGACGGCGACGTCGAGTTCGACGCGCTTGCCGTCCTCGATCCGGCCCGGGCCCACGGCCAGGACGACGCCCTCCTGGGGCTTCTCCTTGGCGGTGTCCGGAATGACCAGGCCGGAGGCCGTGGTCTGCTCGGCGTCGAGCGGCTGGACCACAATGCGGTCCTCGAGCGGCTTGATGGCAACCTTGGAGCTGGCGGTCGTCACGATCCGACCTCCCCCTTCGGAGATCTCACGGGGTTAACTGTCTGAGGTGGCGACCAGGTGGATCCGTCGTCGCGGGTGCCGGACCTGCCCGTCGCTGTGTTGGCACTCTCCGGTGGGGAGTGCCAGAGCCGAGACTAGGACGGCGGTTAGCACTCGGTCAAGCGGAGTGCCAAGCGGAGGGGTCCGATTTGGGCTCGCGTAGGCCGTGCGGGGGTGCCGTAGCCCCCTGCATGCGGGTCCGTGAAGGCGTGTCGCGCAGTTCCCCGCGCCCCTGGCGGGTCGGGGCCGGCACAACCGTTTTCGGAGGGGGGCCCTGGGAGGGTGGGGCGAGGGCGGGCTGGGTGCGTTCCGCGTTGGGGTGGACGTGCCAGGGGGTGGGGGGACGGGCGCCGGGGCGGGGGAAGCCTCGGCGGGCGTCGGCCACTTTTGTCGCGGCCATGCGGCCGAGCCGTTCGATCGGGGCGGAGGGGCGCTCACAGCCCGCCGCCAGCAGCGCCACCGCCAGCGCACCGGCCGCCAGCAGACCGGCCAGCGGACCGCCCGACGGCCGGTGCGCGCGGGTCATACGTAGTCCTCCAGCCTGGCCACCGCGTACCCCTTGTCGGTGATGACCTTCATGACCCGCCGGATCATGTCGGGCATCGTGCCCTTCCAGTCCTCGCGCCCCCGGAAATGCGTGAGCACGATGTCGCCGGGGTGCAGGTCGCGGTCCCACTCGCGCCACTCCATGCGGTCGGGGAACGCCTCCGCCGCCCACAGCGGCACCGCCTTGATCCCGCAGGACTGGGCCGCGCGCAGAGTGTCCTCGTTGTAGTTGCCGTACGGCGGCCGGAAGAGCCGGGGCCGCTTGCCCGCCCACTTGCCGATCTTGTCCTGCTGGTCGCAGATCTCGTGCCGCTGCTCCTCGTAGGAGAGCCCGGGCAGATAGCGGTGGTTGAGCGTGTGGTTGTTGAGCGTGACGCCGAGGTTCTGCATCCGCTTGAAGTACGGGTAGTCGGTGCGGACGAGGTAGTCGCTGAGGAAGGCGCTGTAGGGGATGCGCAGCTCCCGCATCATCCTCAGCAGCTGGGGATCCTTCTCGGCTCCGTCGTCGATGGTCAGGAAGACGATCCGGTCCTTGGTGGGGACGGTGGTGAAGACGGGCGGCAGCGAGTCGCCGCCCTCCGTCTCGAAGCCGGGCCGGTTGCCGATCTCCGGCTTGACCGCGGGCGGGGCGGGCGCGGCCAACGGCACCTTGGCGAGCTTCCACCTCTTCGCGGCGGCCACCCGGGCGGCCTGCGCCTCCTTGAGGCGGCCGGAGTAACCGGCGAGGGCGCGGGCGACGTCGCTGTCGTACGCCTGCGGCCCGGGGGCGGCGGCCCCGCCGCCGCGTCCGCCCGTGCGGGGGTCCCCGGCGGCGCACCCGGAGGCGAGCGCGGCGACGACGAGCCCGGTGAGCACCAGGAGGGGGGCTTTCGTCAGGCCGCGCCCATTTTCTTCCTTTTGTCGTACAAGCTGCATGCCGCCGCATCCTGTCAGTGCGGGGCGGTCTACCGCAGGCGACACCCGACACCGGGCGTGCGCCGTCCCCCGCCTGGCCCACAATGGGGCGGGTGAACGACCTCGACACCTTCCGCGCCCTGCTCACCCCCGAGGGCACGGGCCTGCTGGACTCGCTGCGCGACCACGACCCGGCCCAGGAGCTGGCGGTGGCGACCCGGCTGCGCCGCGACCACGCCCCGGAGCTGGTCTCGGCGGCCCTGGCCCAGGCGCGGCTGCGGCAGCGCGCGGTCGCGAAGTTCGGCGCGGACGACGCGTACCGGATGTTCTTCACGCCCAACGGCGTGGAGCAGTCGACGCGCGCCTCGGTGGCCGCCTACCGCGCCCGCGTCTTCGCCGCCCAGGGCGTACGGAACGTGGCCGACCTGTGCTGCGGCATCGGCGGGGACGCCCTGGCGCTGGCCCGGGCGGGGATCTCCGTCCTCGCGGTGGACCGCGACGAGCTGACGGCCGAGGTCGCCCGCGCCAACGCGGCGGCGCTGGGCCTCGCCGAGCTGATCGAGGTGCGGTGCGCGGATGTGACCGACGTGGACACCTCGGGGTGGGACGCGGTGTTCGTGGACCCGGCACGGCGGGGCGGGCGCGGGCGCATCTTCGACCCGGAGGCGTACTCGCCGCCGCTGTCCTGGGCGGTCGGCGCCGCCCTGAAGGCCCCGCTCGCCGCCCTGAAGATCGCGCCCGGCATCCCGCACGAGGCGGTCCCGCCCGGGGCCGAGGCGGAGTGGATCTCGGACGGGGGCGATGTGAAGGAGGCCGTGCTCTGGTTCGGCGGCGCGCACGCCCCCCGGCACGCCCGCACGCCGGGCGCGGTCCGCGCCACCCTCCTGCCCGCCGAGGCCACGCTCCGGGCCTCGGCCCCGCTCCCGGTGCCCCCGGTCGGCCCGGTGGGCCGCTACCTCCACGAGCCGGACGGGGCCGTCATCCGGGCCCATCTGGTGGCCGACATCGTGGCGGAGTGCGGCGGCCGCCTCATCGACGAGACCATCGCGTACGTGACGAGCGACGAGCCGTACGCGTCCCCGTTCACCACCTCGTACGAGATCACCGACGAGCTGCCCTTCAACATGAAGAAGCTCAAGGCGCTGCTGCGGGAGCGCGGGGTGGGCGTGCTGACCGTCAAGAAGCGCGGCTCGGCGGTGGAGCCGGAGGAGCTGCGCCGCAAGATGAAGCTCCAGGGGCGCGCCAGTGCGACGGTGTTCCTGACGCGGGTGGCGGGGGCGCCGACGATGCTGATCGGGCATCCGGTCCAGCGGCCCTAGGGCATGCCCCGGGGCGCCCCTGCTCCGGGGCATGCCCGGAAGGGCGTGTCCCCGCCCAGGCCTGAAGACCGTCCCGCCGGGCCGGAAAGCCGCGCCGTTCTCGCCGGACGGCAGCCAGGACCGGCGGCCCGGGCGGCCGCGCCCCCTACGCCAGATCCGTGAGCTCCTCCGCGAACACGTGCGACAGCGGCTGCGGACCCACGTACTGCTGGCAGTTGCACCGGCCCGGCTCGAAGCGGAGCGGGTGCTTGGACTCGTCCCAGGCCACCGGGATCTCGACGCGCTCGTGGCACAGGCCCTGCTTGTCGTGCTTGGCGAGGTGGTGGGTGCAGCCGCAGACCGGCTCCGGGGGGCGGTGGGCCGCCTCCAGGGCGAGGCGTTCCTGTCTGGCCGCCTCCAGGCGCTCCAGCCGGCGCTCGTGGCGGGTGCGCAGGGCCGTGCGGCCCGTGTCGGCGGCCCAGCCGAAGCCTCCCATCCAGAAGACTATGAGGACCCACCAGTACCATTCCATGTTGCCGCCTTCCCCCGAAAACCGTGCGACGTGCGTACGCGCGTTCAGGATAGGCGCGCGGACGGCAGAAGCCGTAGGGCCCAGCGGCGGTGGGACAGCGCCTTGTTGACCGCGATCAGGCCGGAGAGCCAGCACACGAGCCCCAGCCCCATCCCCAGCGCCACCACGCCGTAGGTGTCGTCGCCCGGCCGCGCCCCCGCCGGGACCGTGACGCACACGAAGAGGCCGACCGCGCACATCAGCCCGCCGGGCAGCAGCCACGCCAGGCTCAGTCCGGGCGCGCGCAGCCCGGCGTCGGCCGCGGGATGGCGGTCCAACTCGGCCCACTGCGCGAGCAGTCGGCGGATCCGCGCGTCCTTGCGCAGCCCCGCCACGATCGCCACGGCCGTGGGCACCAGCGCGCCCAGGCCGATCACCAGACAGACCGCCCCGTACAGCACCGACAGCACGTCCAGCGCCTCGGTGAAGGCGATCACCGCCGTCCCCACGAACGCCCAGCCGGTGGCGAGCAGCACCGCCCAGCCCCAGTGGGCCGCGATCCGCCCCGGGCCCAACTGCCGTGCCACCAGGTCGTCCAGGACCGCCGCACGGTCCCGGAGCAGCGCGTCCCGGTCGGGCCAGGTACGTATCGCGACCGGGGGCGGGGGCGGCGGCAGGGGCGTACGGAACGGCATGGACATGAGGGTACCGGCGCCCCCAAGGTCCCCTCCGGCCCGCCTGGTTGGCCCACCGACGCGGTGGGCCGCCCGCCCGGTTGGCGCACCGGCCCGGTGGGCCGCCCACCCGGTCGGACCGGGTCGCGGCCAACCGGTCACCCGCCCGCTCAGCCGCCCTCGTACGCCCGTCGCAGCCCCGCCACGTCCAGCTTCTTCATCTTCATCATGGCGCCGACCGCCCGGTTCACGCCCTCGCGGTCCTCGGCCGACAGGATCTCGCGCAGGGCGCGCGGGACGATCTGCCAGGACAGGCCGTACTTGTCCTTCAGCCAGCCGCACGGGCCCTCCTCGCCGCCGTCGGCGGTCAGCTTCGCCCAGAGCTCGTCCACCTCCTCCTGGGAAGCGCAGTCGACGGAGAGCGAGATGGCCTCGTTGAAGGAGAAGTCCTGCTTGCCGCCGTTGAGCGCGGTGTAGCGCTGGCCGGCCAGCACGAAGTCGACGGTCATGACCCGGCCGGCCTGGTCCGGGAACGTCTCCGTGTACCGCGTGGTCTCGACGATGCGCGAGTCCCCGCCGAAGACGGAGACGTAGAACCCGGCGGCCTCCTCGGCCTGGTCGTCGAACCACAGGAACGTCGTGATCTTCTGTGCGGACATGGGCGCTGCCTCCCTCTCGGCCGGCCGTCCGGCGGGTACCGACGGCTCGGAAAGGTAGACCGGGCCCCCGCCCGAAACTCATCGGCAGCCCGCGAGAGCCCCGGGGCCCGCCCTCCGCGAGAGCCCCGGGCTCAGCCCTCCGCGCGCGCCCGCAGCAGCTCCCGCTCGCGCGCGTTGCGCGTCAGCTCGGCCGCGCGCGCGAACTCCGTGCGCGCCTCCTCCCTGCGCCCCAGGCGCTCCAGCAGGTCGCCCCGGACGCTCGGCAGCAGGTGGTAACCGCGCAGCGCCGGGTCGGCGGCGAGCGCGTCCACGAGCGCCAGGCCCGCCCCGGGGCCCTCGGCCATGGCCACCGCGACCGCCCGGTTCAGCTCCACCACCGGGGAGGGAGCGATCGCCGCAAGCCTGCGGTAGAGCACGGCGATCGCCGCCCAGTCGGTCTCCTCGTACGAGGCGGCCTGGGCGTGGCAGGCGGCGATGGCGGCCTGGAGCGCGTACGGACCGGCCGCGCCGCCGAGTTCGCCCGCGCGGGTCAGGGCCGCGAAGCCGCGCCGGATCAGCAGCCGGTTCCAGCGGGAGCGGTTCTGGTCGGCGAGGAGCACGGGGGCGCCCGTGGCGTCCGTGCGGGTGGCCGTGCGCGAGGCCTGGATCTCCAGGAGCGCGGCGAGCGCGTGCACCTCGGGCTCCTCGGGCATCAGCCCGGCCAGCACCCGTACGAGCCGCAGGGCGTCCTCGCACAGCGCCGGGCGCACCAGGTCGTCGCCGGCCGTCGCCGCGTACCCCTCGTTGAAGACGAGGTAGATGACCTCCAGGACGGAGGCGAGCCGCGCCGCGCGCTCCGGCCCGCGCGGCACCTCGAACGGCACCCCGGCCTTGGCCAGCGTCCGCTTGGCGCGGGAGATCCGCTGGGCGACGGTGGCCTCCTGGGCGAGGAAGGCGCGGGCGATCTCGTCGGTGGTCAGTCCCCCGAGCAGGCGCAGCGTCAGGGCGATGCGCGCCTCGGTGGAGAGCACCGGATGGCAGGCGGTGAAGATCAGCCGGAGCAGGTCGTCGTCGATCGTGTCCGGGTCCTCGGCCGCCGCGAACTCCGGCGGGGCCACCGCCTCGTCGAGGTCGCGGCCGATCTCGGCGAGCTTGCGCGCGTAGCTCTCCCGGCGGCGCACCAGGTCGACGGCCCGGTGCCTGGCGGTGGCCGTGAGCCAGGCGCCCGGGTTGTCCGGGACTCCTGTCTCCGGCCACCGCTCCAGGGCGGCGACCAGCGCGTCCTGCGCCAGTTCCTCGGCGATGCCGACGTCCCGCACGATCCGTGCGACGGCGGCGATGACGCGCGGGGCCTCGATCCGGAAGACGGCCTCGACGGCGTCCTTTTCTGTGCTCACGGGCAGTCATGAGAACACCCGCGCGGCCCGGCGGCAATCGCCGTCCGCGAGCACGCCGTCGGCGGGCGCTCAGCGGGCCGCTCAGCCCTCGAAGATCTCGCGGATCTCGGAGGTGACCGTCCAGTGCTCCTCGTGGATCGTCAGGAACCGCTTGGCCCACTCGATCGCCTCGGCCATGTCCTTGCACTGCATGAGCGCGTAGCCGCCGACGACCTCCTTGGACTCGGTGAACGGCCCGTCGGTCGTCGAGAGCTTCCCGCCCGACCAGGTGACCCGGGTGCCCTGGGCGGTGGGGGTGAGCCCGGCGGTGTCGAGCAGCACACCGGCCTTGGTCATCTCCTCGATCAGGGCGCCCATACGCTGCATCAGCTCGGCGCTGGGGCCCTCGGCGGGGGCGTCGGCCTCGTTGACACGGACCATCGACAGGTAGCGCGGCATGGTGTTCTCCTCAACACGTCCGGACCGGGTCCGGAGGGTGGCTGCGGGGCCGTTCCCCGCCTCTCACTCCTACGTCGAACGGGCCGGGCCGGATTCGACACGGCTCCGGGATTTTCTCGGGAAATTTTTTCCGGCTCCGTCGAGGCGCTGTCGAGCAGTCCGCCGAGCGGCCCGTCGGAGCCGGTGCGGCGGGGCTCAGACGTAGTCCTCCAGGCGCGCCACCGCGAAGCCCTGCTCCTGGATGTGGCGCAGCATGTTCGCCGTCATCTCGGTCATCGTGTGGCCCTTGAGCTCACTCCTGCCCCGGAAGTGGGCCAGGATGATGTCGCCGGGGCGCAGCTTCTTGTCGCCGCGCTGGTACTGCATGTTCTGGATCTGCATCGACTCGCGCCACAGCACGATCGCCTGGATGCCGCACGCCTTGGCGGCCGCCCGCGTCGCCTCGTTCCAGTTGCCGTACGGCGGCCGGAAGAGCCGGGGCGCCCTGCCGTACTCCCTGGCCAGCTTCTCCTGCTGGCCGCATATCTCGCGTTGCTGGCGGGAGCCGGACTCGGTCCGCAGGTTGGGGTGGGTCAGGGTGTGGTTCTGGATGGCGTTGCCGAGCTGCTGGAGCGGCTTGAAGTAGCCCTTGTCGGTGCTGATCGCCGCGTCGGTGAGGAACATCGAGAAGGGGATCTTCAACTCCCGCATCATCTCGACGAACCCGGGGTCCTTCTCGGCTCCGTCGTCGAAGGTCACGAAGACGACCTTGTCCTTGGTGGGGATGTCGCTGATCACCGGCACCTCGCCCGGCTTCGCCGGCACCGGCTTCCGCGCGGGCGGCGCGGGCGCCTGGGGCAGCGGCTTCAGCCCCCACTTGCGGTACGCGGCCGCGCTCGCGGCCCCGTCCTGGGCGCCCTGGGCCGGGGCGGAGGCCGACGCGGAGGGCTTGGCGGCCGGACCGCCGCTCGTGCGTGGTGTGCTCCCCGAGCCGCCGTCCGAGGAGGAGCAGCCGGTGGCCAGCAGCACCCCGGACAGAACCAAAGCCACCGCTGCCGCGCTCTTCTTACCCACTGTGAACCAACCGTCCGAACTGCCGACCGATACGCACTCTGCGTACAGGTCGATGCAGATTTCAGGCCGGAGGTTCCACGCCCAGTGACTCGAAGCGCCAGCGGTGGACCGCCCTGGCCACCAACTCCCCGGCCGGCTCCGGCAGTTCGGGCAGCTCCGCGTCGTACGCAGCGTCCCACCAGGTGATCACGAGCACCCGGTCCTGGGGCGCCGCGAAGACCTCACGGCGCACCGGCGCGTACGGCAGCGTCTGCGCGCGGGCCCAGTCCAGAAGCTCCCCGCCCCGGCCCTGGACCGCCCGCGCCTCCCACATCAGCGCGACCGTCACGGGTACAGGTTCTCCTTGCTGACCTCGTGCACGTGGTCGTGGTCGTGCGTGTGCCCGTGGCCCTGGGTACCCGGCACATGAGGGTCCGTCACCGGCAGCGAGGAGTCCGCCGACAGGTCGAGGTCCGAGGCGGCCCGGTTGCGCGCCACCATCTCGGCGCCGAGGGCGGCCACCATGGCGCCGTTGTCCGTGCACAGCCCGGGGCGCGGCACCCGCAGCCGGATGCCGGCCTTCTCGCACCGCTCCTGGGCGAGCGCGCGCAGCCGCGAGTTGGCCGCGACGCCGCCGCCGATCATCAGATGGTCCACGCCCTCGTCCTTGCAGGCCCGGACCGCCTTGCGGGTCAGGACGTCGACCACGGCCTCCTGGAAGGAGGCGGCCACGTCGCGGACCGGCACCTCCTCGCCCGCGTTGCGCTTCGCCTCGATCCAGCGGGCCACGGCCGTCTTCAGCCCCGAGAAGGAGAAGTCGTACGCCGGGTCGCGCGGGCCGCTCAGCCCGCGCGGGAACGCGATCGCCTCCGGGTCGCCCTCCTTGGCGAGCCGGTCGATCACCGGGCCGCCGGGGAAGCCCAGGTCGAGCACGCGCGCGATCTTGTCGAAGGCCTCGCCCGCCGCGTCGTCGATCGTCGCGCCCATGGGGCGCACGTCCGCGGTGATGTCGGGCGCCAGCAGCAGCGAGGAGTGGCCGCCGCTGACCAGCAGCGCCATCGTGGGCTCGGGCAGCGGCCCGTGCTCCAGCTGGTCCACGCAGATGTGCGAGGCCAGGTGGTTCACCCCGTACAGCGGCTTGTTGAGGGCGTACGCGTAGGCCTTGGCGGCCGAGACGCCGACGAGCAGCGCGCCCGCGAGGCCCGGACCCGCCGTCACCGCGATACCGTCGAGGTCCCGGGCGGAGATCCCGGCGGTCTTCAGGGCGCGCTCGATGGTGGGGACCATCGCCTCCAGGTGGGCGCGCGAGGCGATCTCGGGCACCACACCGCCGAACCGGGCGTGGGTGTCCACGCTGGACGCGACGGCGTCGGCGAGCAGCGTCGTGCCGCGCACGATGCCGACGCCGGTCTCGTCGCAGGAGGTCTCGATGCCGAGTACCAGCGGTTCGTCAGCCATCACTCAGTCTCTATCTGTTTCTCGGTCGTGTTCCTGGACGATCAGGCGCATCACGAGCGCGTCCACGTTGCCCGGCTGGTAGTAGCCCCGCCGGAATCCGATGGGTTCGAAGCCGAAGCGCTCGTAGAGTTTCTGGGCCCGTGTGTTGTCCACCCGCACTTCGAGCAGGACCTCGTCGCACTCGAAGGCAGTGGCGTGCTTGAGCAGGTCGGTCAGGAGCCGGGCGCCCAGGCCCGTGCCCCACTGGTCGCGGGCCGCGGCGATGGTCTGGACGTCAGCGAGGCCGCCGGCGGCCGCGAGGCCCGCGTAGCCCACCAGCCGGCCCGAGGCGTCCTCGGCGACCACATAGCGGCGGGTGGCGCCCGGCCCCCTGGCGTGCGCGAGCTCCGACCAGAACATCCCCGCCGACCAGGCGTCCTCGGGGAACAGGTCGTGTTCGAGCGCGAGCACCGGTTCTATGTCCCACCAGCGCATCTCGCGGAGCACCACGCTCACCGCGGGGTGACCACCTTGTAGTTCTTGGGCACCTGGGCGTCCGGGCGGCGCAGATAGAGCGGCGTGGGCGGCAGGAACGCCTCGCCCGCCGCGAGCCGCTCGGCCGCCAGCGCCGCGAGGGCAGCGGCCGACTGGTGCTCGGGCCCGCGCGCGTCCGGGAACGCCTCGGGGTAGAGCAGGGCACCCGCGCCGACCGCCGGCGCCCCCGCGACCCGCTCGGCGATGTCGGCGGGCCGGTCCACGGACGGCTCGCCCGCGCGGGTGCGGAAGTTCTCGTAGCGGGCCCAGTAGACCTCCTTGCGGCGCGCGTCGGTGGCCACCACGAACGGCTCCTCGATGCCGGAGGCGTAGGCGAGGCCGTCGAGCGTGCACAGCCCGTGGACGGGCACGCCCAGCACGGAGCCGAAGGTCGCGGCCGTCACCAGGCCGACGCGGAGTCCGGTGTAGGGGCCGGGGCCGACCCCGACGACGAGGTCCGTGACGGCGTCGAGCGCGAGCCCGGCGTCCGCGAGCACCTGGTGGACGGCGGGCAGCAGCAGCTCCCCGTGGCGGCGGGCGTCCACCCGGCTGGTCTCGGCGACGACGTCGGTGCCGTCGTGCAGGGCGACGGTCACGGCGGGAGTGGCGGTATCAACGGCGAGCAAGAGCACGCGAACAGCCTACGGCCACGGCGCCGGGGGCACGGCGTCCCGCCCCTGTGGCCACCGGCTGCTACCGTCAGCCGCAGATATGACCGCAGGCTTGTACGCCTTGCGGCCGGTACGGACGAAAGGGGCGAGCCAGGTGGCAAGGAGCAGCTCGGGATTTGTGGCCGGGCTCACCGCGGCGGCGCTCGCGGTGGTCGGCTTCCTCGCCTATCAGGCGTCGGCGAACGCCCCGTCCCAGGCGGATCTGGCGGCCCCCGGCACCACCGTCTCGCCCGCCCCGAGCGCGTCCACGGCGACGCCCAAGGGGAAGACACCCGCGAAGAATGCGGCGGCCCTGCCGCCGAACTCGGGCGTCGGACCGCGCGTCGTCTACTCGCTGAGCGCCAAGCGCGTCTGGCTGGTGGGCACCAAGACCCTCAAGGGCCTGCCGCCCAAGACCTTCGAGGTCATGCCCTCGACGGTCAGCCCCAAGCCCGGCAACTACGCGGTGACCTCGCGCGCGGCCTCCGTGCCCGGCTCCGACGGCGTGCCGATCGAGCACGTGGTGCGGTTCGCCACCGTCGACTCCGTGACCATCGGCTTCAGCGCGGCGGTCGACGGCAAGCTGGCCAGCCCCGCCCCGGGCAAGCGCACCGGCGGCATCCGGATGAAGCGCGAGGACGGCAACGCGCTCTGGACGTTCGCCACGATCGGCTCGAAGATCGTTGTGGTGCCGTAGGGCTCGAAGACCGCCGTGGTGCCGCAGGGCGCCCGCCCGGCCCCTCCCGACGTACTCCGAGAAACACCCGAACGAGTGATGCGGCTCAGGCTGCGTCGCGACGCGCGCCGCTCTCCGCAGTCGGCTCCTTCGCCTCGGGGGGCTCGCTCGCGTCCGTCTCCCGCTGCTTCGGCGGCGTGGAGACAGCGCTCGCCGCCGCGCAGGAGGCCAGCAGATCGTTCATGGACACGCCCTGCGTGCGCTGCGGCTGCGCTCGGCGCTCCGACACGGTCATGGCGGCCTCCCGGCTCCTGGAGAAGGCGTGGTTAGGTAGACCTAACCAGGTCTCGCCTCCCATGTGACCACGGTCGGCGGGACCCGCGCAACATTTTGCCGACGGCTTGTCGGAACGTACGTCTCCCACGCGCCCCGCCCCGCACCGCACGGCTACAGGGCGTCGATCCCGGCGCCCTCCCAGCGGGTACCCAGACCGGTCACGGTCACCACCCGGCGGTCGTCGTCGGTCTCACCGACCACCCGGTCGATGACCACGTGCAGCCGGTCGTCGGAGAGCTCCTCCACCTTGCCGTCGCCCCACTCCACGACGACCACGGAGTCGGGCAGCGAGACGTCGAGGTCGAGGTCCTCCATCTCGTCCAGACCGCCCCCGAGCCGGTACGCGTCCACGTGCACCAGGGCCGGACCGCCGGTCAGCGAGGGGTGGACGCGGGCGATCACAAAGGTCGGGGAGGTCACCGCGCCGCGCACGCCCAGGCCCTCGCCCAGGCCGCGCGCCAGCGTCGTCTTGCCGGCGCCGAGCTCGCCGGTGAGCAGGACGAGGTCGCCCGGGCGGAGCAGTTTCGCGATGCGGCGGCCCAGTTCCCGCATCTCGGCGGGCGAGTCGAGGGTGAGCCGGGTCATGGCCTCAGCGGCCTGGGTGTGCGGTGCTTCCATACGTGCCAACGTTAGTCGCCTCCGGCACCGCGCCGATGCGCACCAGGAGGTCCGCCAGCCGGTCGGTGACCGTCTCGGGGTGCTCCAGCATCACCAGGTGCCCGGCGTCGGGCACGATGACCAGCTCGGCGTCGGGCAGCAGGTCCGCGATGGACTCGCTGTGCGAGCTGGGCGTGACCAGGTCGCGGTCGCCGGCCAGGACGAGCGCGGGCACCTCCGCGAAGACCTGCAGCGCCGCCTCCTTGTCGTGGTCGTCGAAGGCCGGGTAGAACTGCGCCACCACGTCGATCGGCGTCCCCTCGATCATCCGCTCCGCGAACCGGGCCACCGCCGGGTCCACGTCCCGGGAGGAGAACGAGTACCGCTTGACCATCCCCGCGAAGAGGTCGGCGGTGGCCCGCCGCCCCCGCTCCACCAGCTCCGCCTGCGAGCCGAGCGCCCTGAGCACCCCGGGCAGGACCCGGCGCACCATGGTGACCCCCGCCACCGGCAGGCCGTAGCTGACCTCGCCCAGCCGGCCGGAGGAGGTGCCGACGAAGGCGACCGCGACGACCCGGTCGCGGATCAGCTCCGGGTACTGGTCGGCGAGCGCCATCACCGTCATCCCGCCCATCGAGTGCCCCACGAGCACCAGCGGCCCCTCGGGGGCGGCCGCGTCCAGGACCGCCTTGAGATCGCGGCCCAGCTGGTCGATGGTGACGGGCCTGCCCTGCGTCTGCCCCTCGCCGCGCGCCGAGCGGCCGTGGCTGCGCTGGTCCCAGTGGACGGTCCGTACCACTCCGCGCAGCGCGGCCCGCTGGAAGTGCCAGGCGTCCTGGCTGAGACAGAAGCCGTGCGAGAAGACCACGGTGACGGGCGCGGGCGCCTTGCGCCCGAAGAGTCGCCGCTTGCGCGCCCCGTGGGCCCTGTCGGACGGCTCGGCCTCGTCGACCTCGTAGTAGAGCGCGGTGCCGTCGTCGGCGTAGGCACGCCCCGGTGCGCCGCGCAGCGCGCCGTACGGCCCCGTCGCGTCCAGCGCCAGCCGCGCCTTCTTGCGCATCCCGCGCCCCACGGTCAGCCGCTCCACCGCGACCCCGGCGGCGGCTCCCGCCGCCACCACGCCTATCGCCGCGCCGGCCAGACCCGCGCGGCGCCAGCTGCCCGCGGCCGCCCGCACCGCGTCCCCCGTGCTGGTCTCGCTCACCGTGCCGCTCCTTGTGGTCCAGGTCCAGGTCCCCGTGGCCGCCCCCGCGGATCCGGCCGCCGGGGGTTCAGCTGTCGGAAGTCTCGTTCAGGTGGACGCGCGGTACCCGCGCACCGATCCGCGTGACGATCTCGTACGCGATGGTGTCCGCCGCCCGCGCCCAGTCCTCGGCGCTCGGCTCACCCCGGTCCCCGGGCCCGAACAGGACCGCTTCCGCCCCCGGCTCCACGCTGTCCCCGTCCAGGTCGACCACGAACTGGTCCATGGCGACCCGCCCCGCCACCGTCCGCACCTTTCCGCCCAGCAGCACCGGCCCGCGCCCGGAGGCGTGCCGGGGAATGCCGTCCGCGTACCCGAGCGGGACGAGCGCGAGGCTGGTCTCCCGCCCGGTGACGTAGTGGTGCCCGTAACTGACGCCGTGCCCCGCCGGGACCCGCTTGGCCAGGGCCACGGACGCGACGAGCGTCATCACCGGCCGCAGCCCGAAGTCGCCCGGGGCGCCGAGCTCGGAGGCGGGGCTGATGCCGTACATGGCGATACCGGTCCGTACCAGGTCGAAGTGGGACTCGGGGAGGGTGAGGGTCGCCGGAGAGTTGGCGATGTGCCGCACCTCGGGCTCGACGCCCGCCTTCTCGGCGTACGCGACCAGCTCGCGGAAGAGAGCGAGCTGGGCGGCGACGGAGGGGTGGCCGGGCTCGTCGGCGCAGGCGAAGTGCGACCAGAGGCCGGTGACGCGGACCTCGGGGGCGGCCAGGGCCTCCCGGACGAGCTCGGGCCAGTCGGCGGGCTGGCAGCCGTTGCGCCCGAGCCCGGTGTCGGCCTTGAGCTGGATCCGGGCCACGCGCCCGGCCGCGCGGGCGGCCTCGGTGACCTCGCGCAGGGCCCACATCCCGCTCACCGACACGTCGATGTCGGCCTCGACCGCCTCGCGCCAGGGCCCGCCGGGCGTCCACAGCCAGCACAGCATCCGCCCGCCGATCCCGGCCGCCCGCAGCGCCAGGGCCTCGTGCGGGGTGGCGGTGCCGACCCAGGCGGCGCCCGCCTCGATCGCGGCCCGGGCGCAGGGCAGCGCGCCGTGCCCGTACGCGTCCGCCTTCACGACGGCCATGAGCTGCGCGCCGGGGGTACGCGCGCGCAGCGCACGGACGTTGGCGCGCAGGGCGGCCAGGTCGATCTCGGCGCGGGCTCGGGTGTGCACGGTCTGCGTCATCGCGGTCATCGCGCCAAGTCTCTCAGAGCTGCGCCCCCGTCTCAGGCGCCGGGCCTGCGCCCCCAGATGTGGACCGGGTCACCCTTGCGCAGCACGCCCCACAGCCGCTTGGCGTCCGAGTACGTCAGATTGACGCATCCACGAGAGCCGACGGTGGAGTAGATGTTGTCGTAGATGGCGTGGAACGCCTGCCCGCCGCTGAAGAACTGGGCGTACGGCATGGGGGCGTTGTAGATGGTGGACCAGTGGTTCTTGTGGCGCCAGTAGACGGGGTAGGTGCCGGTACGGGTGGCGAAGCCGGGCCGTCCACTGCGGATGGCGACAGGCCCGAAGAGAAGTCCGGCCTCCCCGCCCCTGCTCCCCTTGGCCTTCTTGGCCTTGGCCTGCACCCACATGATCTGCCGATCGAGGTCGACGCAGGCGGTCCTGGCCCTGCGGGCCGGGCAGCGGCCGGCGGCATCGGGGTTGGCCCGGGCGGCGAGCAGCCGCATGGTGCCCCAGGTGGCGGGCCCGGCGAAGCCGGTGGCCGGGCGGATGCCGTGTCTGGTCTGGAAGCGGCGGATCGCGGCGCAGTCGGCGGCGGACTGCCTGCCGTCGACGGCCAGCCTCAGCCACCGCTCGACCTGCCGCTGGTACGGCCCGGCCTGCCGGCTGCACGCGGCGATCCCGACCTCGTTACGGGGCACGTACTCGACGAGCCGCTCCACCGCCGGGCCCGGCGCGGCGGGCTCGACGGCGTCCTCGGCGGCGCTGGGCCGGTACACGAGCGGGGGCAGGGCCTGGTCCGGGGTGTCCATGAGGTACTCGGGCTGCCCCGGGTCACGCGGGACGCCCGGGACGAGGGCGTCGAGGGCGGCTTCGGGGGTGGTCTCCGGGGCGGTCTGGGAGGCGGTCTCCGGGGCCGGGGCGGAGACCGGGGAGACGGCTGGGGTGGCGGCGGGGCCGGGGTGCGGGGGGATGGGGTAGGTGGCGCCGCAGAGGGTGAGGGTGAGGGCGGCGGCGAGGGTGGCGGTGAGGGCGAGGGGGGTGCGTCTGGGGCGGGTGGGGGGTGGTGGCGGGGTGACGGGTTCCATGGGGTCCATGGGGTCAGGGAAGCGGGTGGGGGGTGGGGTGTGGGGGTGGCGCGCGGGTGGACGGGCCGTGTTTCCCCCACCCCGCCCCTTCCCCCAGCCCTCCGGGGGTCAGTGATCAGCTGCGGGTCGACGCGGGCTGGCCGCGCAGTTCCCCGCGCCCCTTCGAAGGGGCCTGCGGCCCCGTCCCCTTGGTCTGCGGGCCGGTGGGGGTCGCTCGCGCAGTTCCCCGCGCCCCTGAAGGGGCTGGGCTCTTCCGACGCCGGGAGGCCGGACGGCCTAGGGGCGCGGGGAAATGCGCGACCGGCCCAAGCCGACCCGCAGACAAAAACCGGCCCCAGAGCACCCACTCCCGCCGAGCCGCAGGCAACCCCCTCAGGGGCGCGGGGAACGGCGCGATCAACCCACCACGACCCGCAGACAAACACCAGGCCCCCCACTGGCACCGCACCCCCGGATTCGAAAGGCTGCCCCCATGCGTATCGCCTACCGCACCGACACCATCCGCGCCGCCGAGCAGGAACTCATGGCCAGCCTCCCCCCCGGCACCCTCATGCAGCGCGCCGCCGCAGGCCTGGCCGCCGCCTGCGCGGGGATGCTCGGGCGGGTCTACGGCGCCCGCGTCGTCGTCCTCGCCGGCAGCGGCCACAACGGCGGGGACGCCCTGTACGCCGGAGCCCGCCTGGCCCGCCGCGGCGCGGGCGTCACCGCCGTCCTGCTCGCCCCCGACCGCGCCCACCCCGACGGCCTCGCCGCGCTCCTGCGCGCCGGCGGCCGCGTCACCGACGATCCGTACGACGTACTCGCCACCGCCGACCTCGTCCTCGACGGCATCACCGGCATCGGCGGCCATGGCGGGCTGCGCCCCGACGCCGTCCCGATCGCCCGCGCCGCCCGTGGCTCGAACGCCCTCGTCGTCGCCGTCGACCTCCCCAGCGGGATCGAGGCGGACAGCGGAGAGGTCCTGGGGGAGGCACTGCACGCGGACGCGACGGTCACGTTCGGGGCGTACAAGCCGGGGCTGCTGATCGACCCGGCGTACGCGTACACCGGTGCCGTACGTCTCGTCGACATCGGCCTCGGACCGCACCTCCCCTCCGTCCCGGACTGCGAGGCGCTGCACCACGCCGACGTGGCGCAGCTGCTGCCGGAGCCGACGGGTGAGAGCGACAAGTACCGGCGCGGGGTGGTCGGCGTGGTCGCCGGGTCCGCGCGCTACCCCGGCGCGGCCGTGCTCGCGGTGACGGGCGCGCTGCACGGCGGGGCGGGAGCCGTACGGTACGTCGGCCACGCCGCCGACGCCGTCGTCGCCCGCTTCCCCGAGACGCTGGTCTCGGCGGGCCCCCCGGCCGAGGCGGGCCGCGTCCAGGCCTGGGTCGTCGGCCCCGGACTCGGGGACGGACCCGGGGTGGAGGACGTGCTGGCCTCCGACGTTCCGGTCCTGGTCGACGCGGACGGGCTGCGGGGTCTGGACGCGGCGGCGGTACGGGCGAGGACCGCGCCGACGCTGCTCACCCCGCACGCCGGGGAGGCGGCGGCGCTGCTCGGGGTGGGCCGGGCGGAGGTGGAGGGGGCGCGGCTGCGTTCCGTACGCGAACTGGCGGACCGGTACGGCGCGACCGTCCTGCTCAAGGGCTCGACCACGCTCGTCGCGGAGCCGGGCGGCCGCACCCCGGTCCGCGTCAACCCGACGGGCACGCCCTGGCTCGCCACGGCGGGCAGCGGGGACGTCCTCTCGGGCCTGGCGGGCTCGCTGCTGGCCGCGGGCCTGGAGGCCCGGGACGCGGCGTCGGCGGCGGCCTACCTCCACGGCCTGGCCGCCCGCCGGGTGGCGCGGGGGGCGCCGGTGCGGGCGTCGGAGGTGGGGGATGCGCTTGCGGGGGCGTGGGGGGATGTACGGGGCTGAATCGGACCGGGTCGTTGTCCGCGGGTCGACTCGGGCTGGTCGCGCAGTTCCCCGCGCCCCTGAGGGGGTTGCGAAGCGTCCGGCCCGACGCCCCTCTGGGAAGGCCTGCGCTTGTCTGCGGGCTGGCTTGGGCTGGTCGCGCAGTTCCCCGCGCCCCTGAGGGGTTGCGAAGCGTCCGGTCGAGTCAGCCCTGGCAAGGGTCGTGCTTGTCCGCGGGTCGGCTTCGGCTGAGCGCGCATTTCCCCGCGCCCCTAGGCCGTCCGGCCTCCCGGCGTCGGAAGAGCCCAGCCCCTTCAGGGGCGCGGGGAACTGCGCGAGCGACCCCCACCGGCCCGCAGACCAAGGGGACGGGGCCGCAGGCCCCTTCGAAGGGGCGCGGGGAACTGCGCGAGCAAGCCCCACCGACCCACAGACCGCATACGACCCGGGGCCGGGGCGGGGCCGGGGCGGGGCCGGGGCCGGGCCCAAGCGCGCTCAGCCCTCCGCGATCACCACCGCCGACGCCACCCCCGCATCATGGCTCAACGACACATGCCACCCCCGCACCCCCAACTCCTCCGCCCGGGCCGCCACACTTCCCCGAACCCGCAGCCGCGGCTGCCCGCTCTCCTCCACGTACACCTCCGCGTCCGTCCAGCGCAGCCCGGCCGGGGCACCCAGGGCCTTCGCCAGGGCCTCCTTCGCCGCGAAGCGGACCGCCAGGGACGCCGTGCCGCGGCGTTCGCCGCTCGGCAGCAGCAGCTCCTCCTCCACGAACAGGCGGTGCAGGAGCCCGGGCGTGCGCCGCAGGGACTCCCCGAAGCGTTCGACCTCGGCCACGTCGATACCCACCCCGATGATCATTCGACCGTGACCGACTTCGCGAGGTTGCGCGGCTGGTCCACCTCGTTGCCCCGCGCCGTGGCCAGCTCGCAGGCGAAGACCTGGAGCGGGACCGTGGCGACGAGCGGCTGGAGCAGCGTCGGCGTGGCGGGGATGCGGATCAGATGGTCCGCGTACGGCACCACCGCCTCGTCGCCGACCTCCGCGATCACGATCGTCCGCGCCCCCCGCGCCCTGATCTCCTGGATGTTGGACACGATCTTGTCGTGGAGGACCGAACGGCCCCGCGGCGACGGCACCACGACCACCACCGGCAGGTCCGGCTCGATCAGCGCGATCGGGCCGTGTTTCAGCTCGCCCGCCGCGAACCCCTCCGCGTGCATGTACGCCAGCTCCTTGAGCTTGAGCGCGCCCTCCAGCGCCACCGGATAGCCCACATGGCGCCCGAGGAACAGCACCGTGTCCTTCGCCGCCAGCGACCGCGCCAGCTCCCGCACCGGCTCCATCGTCTCCAGCACCTGGTCGACGTCGCGCGCGATCGACGCCAGGTCCCGGATCACCGCCCGGATCTCGTCGCCCCACTTCGTCCCGCGCACCTGCCCCAGGTACAGCGCGACCAGGTAGCAGGCGACCAGCTGGGTCAGGAACGCCTTCGTGGACGCGACGGCGACCTCCGGGCCCGCGTGCGTGTACAGGACCGCGTCCGACTCGCGCGGGATCGTCGAGCCGTTGGTGTTGCAGACGGCCAGCACCTTCGCGCCCTGCTCGCGCGCGTGCCGCAGCGCCATCAGGGTGTCCATGGTCTCGCCGGACTGCGAGATCGCGATCACCAGCGTGCGCCGGTCGAGGATCGGGTCGCGGTAGCGGAACTCGCTGGCGAGCTCCGTCTCGCACGGGATCCGCGTCCAGTGCTCGATCGCCAGCTTGGCGATCATGCCCGCGTGGTACGCCGTACCGCACGCCACGATCACGACCTTGTCGACCTCGCGCAGCTCCGCCGCCGGGATGCGGACCTCGTCGAGCGTCAGCGAACCCGCGCCGTCGATGCGGCCGAGCAGCGTATCGGCCACGGCCTTGGGCTGCTCGGCGATCTCCTTGAGCATGAAGTAGTCATAGCCCCCCTTCTCCGCGGCCGACGCGTCCCAGTCCACGTGGTACGACCGCACCTGTGCGGGAGCCCCGTCGAAGTCGGTGACCGACACACCGTCCCGCCGCAGCTCCACGACCTGGTCCTGGCCCAGCTCGATCGCGGACCGCGTGTGGGCGATGAACGCGGCCACGTCCGAGGCGAGGAAGGACTCACCCTCTCCAACGCCCACCACCAGCGGGGAGTTCCGCCGCGCCCCGACCACCACGTCCGGCTCGTCGGCGTGCACCGCGACCAGCGTGAACGCCCCGTCGAGCCGCCTGCACACCTGCCGCATCGCCTCGGCCAGATCCTCCGTGGAGGAGTACGCCTCGGCCAGCAGATGCGCCACGACCTCGGTGTCCGTCTCGGAGGCCAGCGCGTGGCCGCGCTCCTCCAGCTCCGCCCGCAGCGCCGCGAAGTTCTCGATGATGCCGTTGTGGACGACCGCGACCCGGCCCGCGTTGTCCAGGTGCGGGTGGGCGTTGGCGTCGGTCGGCCCGCCGTGGGTGGCCCAGCGGGTGTGCCCGATGCCGGTGGAGCCGCTCGGCAGCGGGCGGTCCACCAGGGCCTTCTCCAGGTTGACGAGCTTGCCGGCCTTCTTGGCCGCGGCCAGCCCGCCGTCGGCGAGGACCGCGACGCCGGCCGAGTCGTAGCCCCGGTATTCGAGCCGCTTCAGCCCGGCGATGACAACATCGAGCGCTGACTGCGCTCCCACGTACCCGACGATTCCGCACATGGCGGCAGCCTACGACCGCACGGCCGCGAAACCGGCCCACTCCCGCCCCCACCCGGGTGGTGCGCCGCGTGACCCACCCCACCCCCCGCATCCGGCCGCCAGCCACGACAATGGGCGTGTGATCACTTCGCCGCCACGCAGCGCCCAACGCCGGGCGGACTCGACTCCCTACGTCGACCTGACCCGCAGCGAGTGGAGCGCGCTGCGGGACAAGTCGCCCCTTCCGCTGACCGCCGAGGAGCTGGAGCGGCTGCGCGGCCTCGGCGACGTCATCGACCTCGACGAGGTGCGGGACGTCTATCTGCCGCTCTCCCAGCTGCTCAACCTGTACGTGCAGGCCACCTCCGAGCTGCGCGGCGCCCTCAACACCTTCCTGGGCGGCTCCGGCAACGGCCACAGCGCCCAGCGCGGCACCCCGTTCGTCATAGGAGTGGCCGGGTCGGTCGCCGTCGGCAAGTCCACGGTGGCCCGCCTCCTCCAGGCGATGCTGGCCCGCTGGCCCGAGCACCCGCGCGTGGAGCGGGTCACCACCGACGGCTTCCTCTATCCGATGGCCGAGCTCCAGCGGCGCGGCCTGATGTCGCGCAAGGGGTTCCCCGAGTCCTACGACCGGCGCGCGCTGACCCGGTTCGTCGCCGACATCAAGGCGGGCAAGGACGAGGTCACCGCGCCCGTCTACTCCCACCTGATCTACGACCGGGTGCCCGGCGAGCTGCTGACCGTACGCCGCCCGGACATCCTCATCGTGGAGGGCCTCAACGTCCTCCAGCCCGCCCTGCCCGGCCAGGACGGCCGCACCCGGGTCGGTCTCGCCGACTACTTCGACTTCAGCGTGTACGTGGACGCCCGGGCCGAGGACATCGAGACCTGGTACCTGAATCGTTTCCGCAAGCTGCGCGAGACGGCGTTCCAGGACCCGTCCTCGTACTTCCGCAAGTACACACAGGTCTCCGAGGAGGAGGCGCTCGACTACGCGCGCACCGCCTGGCGGACCATCAACCGGCCCAACCTGGTGGAGAACGTGGCCCCGACCCGCGGGCGCGCCACCCTCGTCGTACGCAAGGGCCCCGACCACAAGGTCCAGAAGCTGTCCCTGCGCAAGCTCTGACGCCGGGACGGAAGACAGAAGAACGAGCGGGCCCGCCGGGAACTTCCCCGGCGGGCCCGCTCGTTGAGCGTACGTGCGTACGTGCGTACGGAGGTACGCGCCCGGGCCTAGCCCAGGGCCGACTTCACCACGTCCGCCAGGCGGCCCGCCACCGACCGCGCCTGGTCGATGTCGGCGGCCTCGACCATCACGCGCACCAGCGGCTCGGTGCCCGAGGGGCGCAGCAGCACCCGCCCGGTGGAGCCCAGCTCGCGCTCGGCCTCGGTGACCGCGGAGGTCAGCTCGGCCGAGGTGGCGACCCGGGACTTGTCGACGTCCGGCACATTGATCAGGACCTGCGGCAGGCGCTCCATCACACCCGCGAGGTCGGCCAGGGTGCGGCCGGTCGCGGCGACGCGGGCCGCCAGCATCAGACCGGTCAGGGTGCCGTCGCCGGTGGTCGCGTGGTCGAGGATGATCACGTGGCCGGACTGCTCGCCGCCCAGCGCGTAGCCGTGCTCCTTCATCGACTCCAGCACATAGCGGTCGCCGACGCCCGTCTGGACCACCTGGAGGCCCTCGCGCTCCATGGCGATCTTGAAACCGAGGTTGGACATCACCGTGCCGACCACCGCCTCGCCCCGCAGGGTGCCCGCCTCGCGCATGGCCAGCGCGAGCACGGCGAGGATCTGGTCGCCGTCGACCTCGTTGCCCTGCGCGTCCACGGCCAGGCAGCGGTCCGCGTCGCCGTCGTGCGCGATGCCGAGGTCGGCGCCGTGCTCGACGACGGCGGCCTTCAGCAGGTCCAGGTGGGTGGAGCCGCAGCCGTCGTTGATGTTGAGGCCGTCCGGCTCGGCGCCGATGGTGACGACCTCGGCCCCGGCCCGGGTGAACGCCTCGGGCGAGACCCGGGCGGCGGCGCCGTGCGCCTCGTCCAGGACGACCTTCAGACCGTCCAGGCGGTTGGGCAGCACGCCGATGAGGTGGGCGACGTACTTGTCGAAGCCCTCCTTGTAGGCGCGGACCCGGCCCACGCCCGCGCCGGTCGGGCGCTGCCACGGCTCGCCCGTGCGGTGCTGGTCGTAGACGCGCTCGATACGGTCCTCCAGCTCGTCGGCGAGCTTGTGGCCACCGCGCGCGAAGAACTTGATGCCGTTGTCGGGCATGGCGTTGTGGCTGGCGGAGAGCATCACACCGAGGTCCGCGCCGAGCGCACCCGTGAGATATGCCACGGCCGGGGTCGGCAGCACACCGACGCACAGCACGTCGACGCCGGCGCTGGCGAGGCCCGCGACGACCGCGGCCTCCAGGAACTCCCCGGACGCGCGGGGGTCGCGCCCGACCACCGCGGTGGGCCGGTGACCGGCGAAGGTGCCCGCCTCGGCCAGTACGTGAGCCGCCGCGACCGACAGGCCGAGTGCCAGCTCAGCCGTCAGATCGGCGTTGGCCACGCCGCGTACACCGTCCGTGCCGAAGAGTCGTCCCACTGCTGTCCTCCATAGAGATCCACCGGCGCCGCACCCGGGCGCCCACCACTCGTGTCAAAAACAACGCCGCCCCGGCAGCACCAGGAGTGCTGCCGGGGCGGACGAGAGCCGTACAGGCGGCAGGCGCGATTTAGCGCTTGCTGTACTGCGGGGCCTTGCGGGCCTTCTTGAGACCGGCCTTCTTGCGCTCGACCGCACGGTCGTCGCGGGAGAGGAAGCCGGCCTTCTTCAGCGCCGGGCGGTTGTTCTCGACGTCCGCCTCGTTCAGCGCGCGGGCCACGCCGAGGCGCAGGGCGCCGGCCTGGCCGGACACGCCGCCACCCGAGATACGGGCGATGACGTCGTAGCGGTTGTCGAGCTCGAGCACCTTGAAGGGCTCGTTGACTTCCTGCTGGTGGACCTTGTTCGGGAAGTAGTCCTCGAGCGTACGCCCGTTGATCTTCCACTTGCCGGTGCCCGGGACGATCCGGACGCGGGCGATGGCGTTCTTGCGACGGCCCAGGCCGGCGGCGGGCTGGGGGTCGCCGAAGCGGGACGCCAGCGACTCGGTGGTGTACTCGCCCTCGACGGGGACCTCGGACTCGAAGGTGGTGACCTCCGCGTAGGTCTCTTCGCCCTCGACGGGGGTCTCGACAGTGGTCTCGGCCACGATGCTCCTCAGATTCTTTTCTGTCTTAGGGGGTGTGGTGGCCGGAACTACTGCGCGACCTGGGTGATCTCGAACGGCACCGGCTGCTGGGCAGCGTGGGGGTGCTGGTCGCCCGAGTAGACCTTCAGCTTCGAGAGCATCTGACGGCCCAGGGAGTTCTTGGGGATCATGCCCCGGATGGCCTTCTCGACGGCCTTCTCCGGGTTGTTCGCCAGGAGGTCGTCGTAGCGCACGGAGCGGAGACCGCCCGGGTAGCCGGAGTGGCGGTAGGCCAGCTTCTGCTCGCGCTTGTTGCCGGACAGGTGAACCTTGTCGGCGTTGATGATGATGACGAAGTCACCCATGTCCATGTGGGGCGCATAGACGGGCTTGTGCTTGCCCCGGAGGAGGTTCGCAGCGGTCGTCGCCAGACGGCCCAGGACGACGTCCTGGGCGTCAATGACGTGCCACTGGCGAGTGATGTCGCCGGGCTTGGGGCTGTACGTACGCACGGTCGTAGCCTTCGCTTCTTCAGTGGATGGGGTCCAGACACATTGCACCCTGAAGCGATCATGCAGCTTGGGCTCACAGTGCCGGGGACGCTGCCCGTATGCGAGCCACTGGTAACTGCTCCAGAGAACCTACGTAATGGCCCCTCGCGTGAGAACGACCAAGCCAATACGCATAACGAACCAGAAGAATACCCACGGTCCCCCGCGCGGGTCAAAACGCCCCTGATCCGGCCCGGCCTCCGGCTGCGGCCGAGTGGTGGGTTGCTCGCGCCCCCAGGCAGCCCGGCGCAACCAGGGACGCCGGCAGACGCGACGGCGAAGCCGAGCCTTCCAGGGGCGCGGGGAACTGCGCGAGCGACCCACCACGACCGTCAGGCAAAAACGGCGCACCGCAGGGGGCCCGGGGGCGCAGCACCCCGGAAAACCCCTATCGAGCCCGCTCCACGCGGCGCTCGTCCCACACCGGCTCCGTGCTCTCCCGCACCACCCCGTCCGCCCCGAACACCAGGTACCGGTCGAAGGCACGCGCGAACCAACGGTCGTGGGTGACGGCCACCACCGTCCCCTCGTACGCCTCCAGCCCGTCCTGGAGCGCCTCCGCCGACTCCAGGTCGAGGTTGTCCGTCGGCTCGTCCAGGAGCAGCGCCGTGGTCCCGGCCAGCTCCAGCAGGAGGATCTGGAAGCGCGCCTGCTGCCCGCCGGAGAGCCTCTCGAACGCCTGGTCCCCCTGCCGCTCCAGCTCGTACCGCCGCAGCACCGACATCGCCCCGCCCCGGTCCTTGGCGTGCTCGGTCCACAGGATGTCGACCAGGGTGCGCCCGAGCAGCTCGGGATGGGCGTGCGTCTGCGCGAAGTGGCCGGGCACCACCCGCGCCCCCAGCTTCCACAGCCCCGTGTGCGCCACCGACGCGTCCCCCGCGAGCAGCCGCAGGAAGTGCGACTTCCCCGAGCCGTTCGACCCCAGGACCGCCACCCGCTCACCGTAGAAGATCTCCAGCGAGAACGGCTTCATCAGCCCAGTCAGCTCAAGGTTCTCGCAGGTCACGGCCCGTACGCCGGTACGGCCGCCACGCAGCCGCATGGTGATCTCCTGCTCGCGCGGCGGCTCCGGCGGCGGCCCGGCCTCCTCGAACTTCTTCAGCCGCGTCTGGGCCGCCGCGTACCGCGAGGCCAGCTCGTGGCTGACCGAGGCGGCCTGCCGCAGCGAGACCACCAGCTTCTTCAGCTGCGCGTGCTTCTCCTCCCAGCGCCGCTTGAGCTCCTCGAAGCGGGCGAACCGCTCCTTGCGGGCGGCGTGGAAGGTGTCGAAGCCGCCGCCGTGCACCCACACGTCGGAGCCGTCGACCCCCGGCTCCACCGCGATGATCTTCTGGGCGGCACGGGAGAGCAGCTCCCGGTCGTGCGAGATGAACAGCACCGTCTTGCGCGTCGCCCGTAGCTGGTCCTCCAGCCACCGCTTGCCCGGCACGTCCAGATAGTTGTCCGGCTCGTCCAGCAGCAGCACCTCGTCGGAGCCGCGCAGCAGCGCCTCCAGCACGAGCCGCTTCTGCTCACCGCCGGAGAGCGTGCGCACCTCGCGGAACTGCGCCTTGTCGTACGGGACGCCGAGCGCGGCCATCGTGCAGACGTCCCAGAGGGTCTCCGCCTCGTACCCCCGCACGTCCGCCCAGTCGGAGAGCGCCTGCGCGTACCTCATCTGCGCGGACTCGTCGTCCACCGTCATGATCAGGTGCTCGGCCTCGTCCACGGCCTTCGCCGCCGCCCGGATCCTCGGCTGCGCGACCGACACCAGCAGGTCCCGTACGGTCGTGTCGTCCCGCACCGAGCCCACGAACTGCGGCATCACCCCGAGCCCGCCGCCCACGGAGACGGTCCCGCCGTGCGGCTGGAGCTCGCCGGAGATCATCCGCAGCAGGGTCGTCTTGCCGGCGCCGTTCGCCCCGACCAGGGCCACCACCGCACCCTCCCCCACCCGGAACGACGCGTCGGCGAGCAGGACCCGCCCGTCCGGCAGGTAGTACTCCAGGTGTGCGGCCTCTACATGTCCCATGAGCGGATTGTCGCCCACCCCGTCCGCGTACTCCCAATCGAATTAAGATGCGCGCCATGAGCTTTGGGCAAGGGGGACCCGCATGGGGCCCGGGGGACAACGGCACACCGGACTGGGCGGCGCTCGCCGACGAGGCCGCCGCGCGCGGCCGCAGGAAGCGCCGGCTGCTGATCGGCGGCGGGGTGCTGGCCACGGCGGCGGTGGTGGCGATCGTCGCCACGGCCATCGTGAGCACCGGCGACTCCAAGGACGGCGCCGACGGGAAGTCCCCCAGCGAGCTGCCCTCGGCCCAGACGCTGCCCAGCGGCACCGCCGAGCCGCAGCCCTCGTTCTCCTCGGTGGCCCCGCCGCCCCCGCCCAACCCGCACGACTTCATATCCAGCGCCAAGAAGGACAAGGCGCCGCTGAGCGCCGACACGCTCTTCCCGGGCAGGACGCTGAAGATGGGCGACCGCACGTACACCAAGGGCGCCACCGCCCGCACGACCGACTGCGCCGCCGCCACCCGTGGCGCGCTCGGCTCGGTCCTCACCGCCAACGGCTGCGACCAGGTCATCCGGGCCACCTACGTCCGGGACGGCGTCGCCGTGACGATCGGCGTGGCCACCTTCGAGACCGAGGCGAAGGCGCAGCGCGCCAAGCAGCAGGCGGGCATCGGCCTCGCCCCGCTCGCCGGCTCCGGGGTCCCCGGCTTCTGCGACGGCGGCCACGCCGTCTGCCGCAACACGTCCAACTCCTACGGCCGGTACGCCTACTTCGGCATCAGCGGCTACACCGACGGCAGAAGCGTCACCAAGGGCGACAAGAACGCGTTCGCGGTGGGCGACGACCTGGCGGAGTTCACGTTCCGTCAGATCGTCGCCCGAGGAGAAGCCCAGGCCCAGGCGGCCGCGACGGCCCCACCGGCGTAGGCGCTCGCCTGCGGTCCGGTAGTGGGTTGCCCGCGCAGCTCCCCGCGCCCCCAAGGGGATGCCGCGCAGCGGCGTTCGAGGGGCGCGGGGCTGTGACATGTGCGGCTCCGCCGCGTGGGCGCGAGCAACCACGGACAGTCCGCAGCCGAAGCTCAGCAGCAACCAGCCCCGGCATCCGCCCCCGCGGAACCCGGCAGCGTCCGCAGGTTGCGCGCCTCGCGGCTGCGGGCGGCGAGCAGCTCGTCGGCGGGGTAGCCGACCTCCTCCAGGGTGAGGCCGTGCGGCTTGACCACGTGCACGGACGAGTCCCGCACCGCCGCGGCCAGCACCTTCCCCGGCCACTCCACCCCCCGGTGCCCGTCCCCCACGTACAGCAGCGCGCCCACCAGGGAGCGCACCATGTTGTGGCAGAAGGCATCGGCGCGGACGGTCGCGGTGACGATCCCGTCCTCGCCCCGCACCCAGGAGAGCTCCTGGAGGGTGCGGATGGTGGTGGCGCCCTCGCGCTTCTTGCAGTACGCGGCGAAGTCGTGCTCGCCGAGCAGCGCGGCCGAGGCGGCGTTCATCGCCTCGACGTCCAGCTCCCAGTCGTGCCACAGCACATGGCCGCGCAGCAGCGGGTCGACCCCGCCGGGGTCGTCGGTGACCCGGTAGGCGTACCGCCGCCAGATCGCGGAGAAGCGCGCGTTGAAGCCGCTGGGGGCCTCGGCGACGCGCCAGATCCGCACGTCGTGCGCCAGCCGCCCCGCGAGCCGCCGCAGCAGCTTCTCGCGGTGCTCGGCCCAGACCTCCTCGGGCAGGTCGACATGGGCCACCTGGCCGCGCGCGTGGACGCCCGCGTCGGTACGCCCGGCCACGGTGAGGTCGTACGTCCGGGTCGACCGGGTCACCGTCCGCAGCGCGCTCTCGATCTCGCCCTGTACGGTCCGCCGGCCGCTGGGCTGCTTGGCCCAGCCGGAGAAGTCCTTGCCGTCATAGCTCAGGTCCAGCCGCACCCGGACCAGGCCGGGCTCCACCTCATCACTCACGAACAGAATCCTCTCAGAGCGGCGGGAAAACGGAACGGGCCCGTCCCCCAGGGGGAACGGACCCGTCCGTCGGTCTGCGGAACGCTTACGCGTCCTTCGACTCCTCCGCCGGAGCGGCGTCCTCGGCCTCGGTGGCCTCGGCGCCCTTGGCCTCGTCGGCCTCCTTGACGGCGCGCTTGGTGGCGGCCTCGGCCTCGGCGACGGTCGCCTTCTTGGCGATCTCGCCCTCGACCAGCTCGATCACGGCCATCGGCGCGTTGTCACCACGGCGGTTGCCGATCTTGGTGATACGGGTGTAACCACCCGGACGCTCCGAGTACCGCGGGGCGATCTCGGTGAAGAGGGTGTGGACGATGCCCTTGTCGGTGATCGTCTGCAGCACCAGGCGACGGTTGTGGATGTCGCCCTTCTTCGCCTTGGTGATCAGGCGCTCGGCGACCGGACGCAGGCGGCGGGCCTTGGCCTCGGTCGTGGTGATGCGGCCGTGCTCGAAGAGCGACTTCGCCAGGTTGGCGAGGAGCAGCTTCTCGTGCGCGGCGCTGCCGCCCAGACGGGCACCCTTGGTGGGACGCGGCATGGTGTTTCTCCTTGGTGTCTGCCCCGGCCGTATCAGGTACTGGGGTCAGTATCCGAGCAGGCGGTTACCTGTCGGAGATCCAGGCCCCCGAAGGGGCTTGGAAGGGGCGCGGGGCGGTGTCCATCTGCGACTCCGTCGCGGGGCACGGTCAAGCACAGCGCACCCGCGCCCGAGTACGGACCGAAAGGCCCGAGCTCTTAGTACTGCTCGGTCTCCACGAAGCCCGCGTCCGCGTCGTCGTCGGCGCCGAAGGCGTCGGCGGCGGCGGTCGGGTCGAATCCGGGCGGCGAGTCCTTCAGGGCGAGGCCCATACCGGCCAGCTTCGCCTTGACCTCGTCGATCGACTTCGCACCGAAGTTGCGGATGTCGAGCAGGTCGGCCTCGGAGCGGGCGACGAGCTCACCCACGGAGTGGATGCCCTCGCGCTTGAGGCAGTTGTACGACCGAACGGTGAGCTCCAGCTCCTCGATCGGCAGGGCGAGATCGGCGGCGAGCGCGGCGTCCGTCGGGGACGGGCCCATGTCGATGCCCTCGGCGTCGATGTTGAGCTCGCGCGCCAGACCGAACAGCTCGACCAGGGTCTTGCCGGCCGACGCCATGGCGTCACGCGGACGCATGGCCTGCTTGGTCTCGACGTCGACGATCAGCTTGTCGAAGTCGGTGCGCTGCTCGACACGGGTCGCCTCGACCTTGTACGTGACCTTGAGCACCGGGGAGTAGATGGAGTCGACCGGGATACGGCCGATCTCCTGGCCCAGCTGCTTGTTCTGCACGGCGGAGACGTAGCCGCGACCGCGCTCGACGGTCAGCTCCATCTCCAGCTTGCCCTTGCCGTTGAGCGTGGCGAGGACGAGGTCCGGGTTGTGCACCTCGACACCGGCCGGGGGCGCGATGTCGGCGGCGGTGACCAGGCCCGGGCCCTGCTTGCGCAGGTACATCACGACCGGCTCGTCGTGCTCCGAGGAGACGACCAGCTGCTTGATGTTGAGGATGAGGTCGGTCACGTCCTCCTTGACGCCCGGCACGGTGGTGAACTCGTGCAGCACGCCGTCGATCCGGATGCTGGTGACAGCGGCGCCCGGGATCGAGGAGAGGAGGGTACGGCGGAGGGAGTTGCCGAGGGTGTAGCCGAAGCCCGGCTCCAGCGGCTCGATCACGAACCGGGAGCGGTACTCGTCGACGACCTCTTCGGTCAGCGAAGGACGCTGAGCGATAAGCATGTGTGTTCCTTCAGTCGTGGGCGCCCACTATTTGACGCCCTCGGGGTACTGCGTACTGCAAGGGTACGGGCGGCAGTACCCCGGAGAGGGGTTCTGCCGCCCGAAACCTCAGACCTGCGAGCAGTCCGGCGACCGTGCGTCAGACGCGGCGGCGCTTGGGCGGACGGCAGCCGTTGTGCGGCGTGGGAGTGACGTCCTGGATCGAGCCGACCTCGAGGCCGGTGGCCTGGAGGGAGCGGATCGCGGTCTCACGGCCGGAGCCGGGACCCTTGACGAAGACGTCGACCTTGCGCATGCCGTGCTCCTGCGCGCGGCGGGCAGCCGACTCGGCGGCCATCTGCGCGGCGAACGGAGTCGACTTGCGGGAGCCCTTGAAGCCGACGTGGCCGGCGGACGCCCAGGAGATCACGTTGCCCGCGGGGTCCGTGATCGAGACGATCGTGTTGTTGAACGTGCTCTTGATGTGCGCGTGGCCATGAGCGACGTTCTTCTTTTCCTTGCGGCGCACCTTCTTGGCAGCGCCCTGACGACCCTTGGGGGGCATCTATATCTCCTACGGGAGGTGGTCGGTCCTACAGCGAAGACCGTGTGGTCAAGCGTCCGCTGAGGACTACTTCTTGCCCGGCTTCTTCTTGCCGGCGATCGCGCGACGCGGGCCCTTGCGGGTACGGGCGTTCGTGCTGGTGCGCTGGCCGTGGACCGGAAGGCCACGACGGTGACGCAGACCCTGGTAGCAGCCGATCTCGACCTTGCGGCGGATGTCGGCCTGGATCTCGCGGCGGAGGTCACCCTCGGTACGGAGGTTGGCGTCCACGTACTCGCGGATCTTGACCAGGTCCTCTTCGGCCAGGTCACGAACGCGGGTGTTCGGGTTCACGCCGGTGGAGGCGAGGATCTCCTTGGACCGGGTGCGCCCGATACCGAAGACGTAGGTGAGTGCGATCTCCACGCGCTTTTCGCGCGGGATGTCAACACCGGAAACGCGTGCCATTCAATGGCTCCTGTGTGTTCGGGGGTCTTCCGCAGAGCCACTCCCGACCGCCGACCTCTTCCGAAGAGAGAGATGGTACGGCCCGGGTCCCCGGCCCCCGCCGGAGGTGTCGCCGGCCCAGTGCGGGCTGGGCGGGCTCTGCGTATGTACGTTTTCGTGCGTCGCGCGAAGAACTGCGTAAGTGCAGGTCGGTCGGCGTGCGTCAGCCCTGGCGCTGCTTGTGGCGCAGGTTGTCGCAGATGACCATGACCCGGCCGTGGCGGCGGATCACCTTGCACTTGTCGCAGATCTTCTTGACGCTCGGCTTGACCTTCATGGGATTCAGGTTCTCCGGGTCGTGAGATCTACTTGTACCGGTAGACGATCCGGCCACGCGTCAGGTCGTACGGAGAGAGCTCCACCACGACCCTGTCATCGGGGAGGATGCGGATGTAGTGCATCCGCATCTTGCCGCTGATGTGCGCGAGGACTTTGTGACCGTTCTGGAGCTCCACCTTGAACATGGCGTTCGGGAGGGACTCGATCACGGTGCCCTCGATTTCGATGGCACCTTGCTTCTTGGCCACGCTTCGCCTTTCGAATCGGCTACCTTGATCGACTCCCGCGATCGTGTGCGGACACACTGATACACGAGAGCCGACGCATCAGTCTACGTCAGGGCACCCGAAAAGACGAATCAGGGAAGTGTGCCCTCACCAGTAGATCGTTAAGCGGCGTGCGCCCCCGGCGCTCAGCCCAGCGGGTCCGGGGCCGTCGTGACCCCGTACTCCGCCAGCTTCGCCCTGCCGCAGTCCGGGGACGTCAGGACGATCGGACCGGCCTCGGTCAGCGCCACCGAGTGCTCCCAGTGCGAGGACCAGGTGCCGTCCGTGGTGATGACCGTCCAGTCGTCCTCCAGGACCTCCGTGCGCGGGGTGCCGAGCGACACCATCGGCTCGATGGCCAGGCAGAAGCCGGGGACGAGCTTCGGGTTGTGGCGGCCGAGGAGACGGCGCTTGTCCACGTAGTTCAGCAGGTGGGGGTCCATGTGCATCTCGGAGCCGATGCCGTGGCCGCCGTACTCCTCGATGATCCCGTACTTGCCCTTCGGCGGGCGCGGCTGGCGGCGGATGTAGCTCTCGATCGCCCGGGAGACGTCCACCAGGCGGTTGCCCTTCTTCACCGCCGCGATCCCGGCCCACATCGACTCCTCGGTGACCCGGGAGAGCTCGATCAGCTCCGGAGCGTGGCCGGAGCCCACGAAGGCGGTGAAGGCCGCGTCTCCGTGCCAGCCGTCGACGATCGCGCCCGCGTCGATGGAGATGACGTCGCCGTCCTTCAGGACGGTCTTCTCGTCCGGGATGCCGTGCACGACGACCTCGTTGACCGAGGTGCAGATGGTGGCGGGGAAGCCGCCGTACCCCAGGAAGTTCGACTTGGCGCCGTGCTCGGCGATCACCTTGCGGGCGACCTCGTCCAGGTCCCTCGTCGTGGCGCCGGGCACCGCGGCCTCACGGGTCGCCGCGTGGATGGCGGCGACGACCAGCCCCGCCTCGCGCATCTTCGCGATCTGCTCGGGGGTCTTGATCTCCACCATGGCGGCTGACGCCTTTCTGAGTACGGATACGGGGGTACGTCAACGATACGGCCCGCCGGGCCCGGACACGGCAGCGGCCGCGGCGCCCCTCCAGGGGCACCGCGGCCGCGAACCGCGTACGAAAAGGTGTCAGGCCGTCTTCTCGGCCTTCAGAGCGTGCATCGCGCGCTCCGTGACCTCGTCGACCTTGCCGAGCGCCGAGATCGTCACGACCAGGCCCTGCGCCCGGTAGTAGTCGATGATCGGCTCGGTCTCGGTGTGGTAGACCTCGAGGCGCTTGCGGACCGTGGCCTCGGTGTCGTCACCGCGCTGGTACAGCTCGCCGCCGCAGATGTCGCAGACACCCTCGGTCTTCGGCGCGTTGTAGGCGACGTGGAAGACGTGCGCGGAGTCGGTGCGGCAGATCCGCCGCCCGGCGATCCGCTTCACGACCTCGTCCTCGGGCACTTCGAGGTCCAGGACGGCGTCGAGCCGCACGCCGTCCGTCTTCAGCGCCTCGTCGAGGGCCTCGGCCTGGACCACGTTGCGCGGGAAGCCGTCGAGCAGGAAACCGCTCTGCGCGTCCGGCTGGGCCATGCGGTCCTTGGCCATCCCGATGGTGACCTCGTCGGGCACCAGGTTGCCCGCGTCCATGTACGCCTTGGCCTGCTTGCCCAGGTCCGTGCCCTGGCTGATGTTGGCACGGAAGAGGTCGCCCGTGGAGATGTGCGGGATCCCGAGGTTCTTGGCGAGGAACGCGGCCTGCGTTCCCTTGCCGGCACCGGGCGGCCCGACGAGGACGATTCGCATCAGCGGAGGAACCCTTCGTAATTGCGCTGCTGGAGCTGGCTCTCGATCTGCTTCACGGTCTCCAGACCCACACCCACGATGATGAGGATGCTTGTCCCGCCCAGCGGGAAGCTCTGGTTGGCCCCGAAGATCACCAACGCCATCGTCGGTACGAGCGCGATCAGTCCCAGATACAGCGACCCCGGCCAGGTGATCCGGTTGAGCACGTAGCTCAGGTACTCAGCAGTAGGTCGACCAGCCCGGATGCCCGGGATGAAGCCACCATACTTCTTCATGTTGTCGGCGACTTCCTCGGGGTTGAACGAGATCGCCACATAGAAGAAGGCGAAGAACACGATCAACAGGAAGTAGCTGATGATGTAGTACGGGTGGTCGCCCTTGACGAAGTTGTCCTTGATCCAGGTGGCCCAGCCCGAGGTCGAGTTCGAGAACTGTACGACCAATGCGGGGATGTAGAGCAGCGAGGACGCGAAGATGACGGGAATCACACCCGCCTGGTTGACCTTCAGTGGGATGTAGGTCGAGGTGCCGCCGTAGGAACGGCGGCCGATCATGCGCTTCGCGTACTGCACCGGAATACGGCGCTGGGCCTGCTCGACGAAGACCACCAGGGCGACCATGACCAGGCCGACCAGGATGACGGTGCCGAACTCGATCCAGCCCTGGGCCAGGTGCCCCTGCTTCTTGATGGCCCACAGCGAGGTGGGGAAGCTGGAGGCGATCGAGATGAACATCAGGATCGACATGCCGTTGCCGATGCCGCGGTCGGTGATCAGCTCACCGAGCCACATGACGGCGGCGGTGCCCGCGGTCATGGTGATGACCATCGTGATGGTGGTGAAGATCGACCGGTTGGGCACGATCTCGCTGGCGACCTGGCAGCCGCTGAACAGCGCACCCGAGCGGGCGGTGGCCACCAGGCCGGTGCCCTGGAGGATCGCCAGGGCGACCGTCAGGTAACGCGTGTACTGCGTGATCTTGGCCGTGCCGGCCTGGCCCTCCTTCTTGAGGGCCTCCAGACGCGGGATCACCACGGTCAGCAGCTGCAGGATGATGCTCGCCGTGATGTACGGCATGATGCCCAGCGCGAAGATCGTGATCTGCAGCAGCGCGCCGCCGCTGAACATGTTCACCAGGCCGAAGAGGCTGTTGCCCTGCTGGGCCTGGTCGACACAGATCTGAACGTTCTTGTAGCTCACCCCCGGGATCGGGACGTGCGTCCCCATCCGGTAGAGCACGATGATGCCGAGCGTGAAGAGCAGCTTCTTGCGCAGGTCAGGCGTCTTGAACGCCTGGGCGAACGCGGTGAGCACGGTGCCTCCTGCGACCCCCGCGCCAGGTGCGCAAGAGGTGACGGTCTTGAGGATCGACGAATACGAATGAGTCAGAGGAACCGAACGGCATACCGCACGGAAACTTAGACAGTGCACGCCACCTTACCGGCGACCCTGCCCCCCTAGGAACGACCAACCGGGGATGCCCCATATGAGAGGGCATCCCCGGTCGGATGTTCAGGCCAACGAGCTGTCTCAGACGAGCTCGGTGACGGTGCCGCCGGCGGCGGCAATCTTCTCCTTGGCGGAGCCGGAGACGGCGTCGACCGTCACCTGCAGCGCCACGGAGATCTCGCCCTGGCCCAGGACCTTGACGAGGCTGTTCTTGCGCACGGCACCCTTGGCGACCAGGTCGGCAACGGTGACTTCGCCACCCTCGGGGTAGAGGGCGCCGAGCTTGTCCAGGTTCACGACCTGGTACTCGGTGCGGAACGGGTTCTTGAAGCCCTTCAGCTTCGGAAGACGCATGTGGAGGGGCATCTGGCCACCCTCGAAGCGCTCCGGAACCTGGTAACGGGCCTTCGTACCCTTGGTACCACGGCCGGCCGTCTTACCCTTCGACGCCTCACCACGACCCACACGGGTCTTGGCGGTCTTGGCGCCCGGGGCGGGACGGAGGTCGTGGGCCTTGAGCGGCTTGTTCTCCGCCATGTCAGTCGACCTCCTCAACCGTCACGAGGTGGCGGACGGTGTGCACCATGCCGCGGAACTCGGGACGGTCCTCCTTGACAACCACGTCGTTCAGGCGCTTGAGCCCGAGCGAACGCAAGGTGTCGCGGTGGTTCTGCTTGCTGCCGATGTACGACTTCGTCTGCGTGATCTTGAGGCGAGCCATTACGCACCCGCCCCGGCACGCGCACGAAGCAGAGCCGCGGGGGCGACGTCCTCGAGGGGCAGACCGCGGCGGGCCGCGATCTCCTCGGGACGCTGCAGGCCCTTGAGGGCCGCCACGGTCGCGTGCACGATGTTGATCGCGTTGTCGGAGCCGAGCGACTTCGACAGGATGTCGTGAACGCCGGCGCACTCCAGGACGGCGCGCACCGGGCCACCGGCGATAACACCGGTACCGGGGGAAGCAGGCTTCAGCAGGACGACGCCCGCGGCCTTCTCACCCTGGATGGGGTGCGGGATGGTGCCCTGGATGCGGGGAACCTTGAAGAAGTTCTTCTTGGCTTCCTCGACACCCTTGGCGATGGCCGCGGGAACTTCCTTGGCCTTGCCGTAACCGACACCTACGGTGCCGTCACCGTCGCCCACCACGACCAGCGCGGTGAAGCTGAAGCGGCGACCACCCTTGACAACCTTGGCAACGCGGTTGATCGCGACAACGCGCTCAACGTAGGCGGTCTTCTCGGCGGCAGCGCCACCGTCGCGACCCTTCCGGTCCCGCCGCTCGCCGCCACCGGCACCGCTTCCGCGGCGCTGGGGTCCAGCCATTGGATTTACCTCTCTCTGTTACGTCCGTTAGTCCCGGAACCGGGGCTTAGAACTTCAGCCCGGCTTCGCGGGCGGCGTCAGCCAGAGCGGCAATGCGCCCGGCGTACCTGTTGCCACCACGGTCGAACACGACGGCCTCGACACCGGCGGCCTTGGCGCGCTCGGCGACCAGGGCGCCGACCGACTTGGCCTGCGCGGACTTGTCGCCCTCGTTACCGCGGATCGACGCGTCCAGGTTCGACGCCGACGCCAGGGTGTGACCCTTGATGTCGTCGATGACCTGGGCGGTGATACCGCGGTTGGAACGCGTCACGACGAGGCGCGGACGCTCCGCCGTACCCGACACGTGCTTGCGGATGCGGACGTGGCGGCGCGCCTTGGCCGCACGCTTGTAAGCGTCGCCCTTGGCGATCTTCACACCGTATGCCATGGCTTACTTACCAGCCTTTCCGACCTTGCGGCGGATGACCTCGCCGGCGTACTTGACGCCCTTGGCCTTGTACGGGTCGGGCTTCCGCAGCTTGCGGATGTTCGCCGCGACCTCGCCGACCTTCTGCTTGTCGATGCCCTCGACCGAGAACTTCGTGGGCGTCTCGACCTTGAAGGTGATGCCTTCGGGGGCCTCGATGGTGATCGGGTGGCTGTATCCGAGCGCGAACTCCAGGTTGGAGCCCTTCGCCTGGACGCGGTAACCGACACCGCTGATCTCGAGCGCCTTGGTGTATCCCTGGGTCACGCCGGTGATCATGTTCGCCACCAGCGTGCGGGACAGGCCGTGCAGGGCCTTGTTCTGACGCTCGTCGTTGGGACGGGTGACGTTGAGAACGCCGTCCTCGCCCTTAACAATCTCGATCGGCGCGGCAACGGTGTGCGTGAGGGTGCCCTTGGGGCCCTTCACGTTGACCGTACGGCCGTCGATGGTGACGTCCACACCAGCGGGAACCTGGATGGGGAGCTTGCCGATTCGCGACATTAGCTTTTCCTCCGTTCCCGACTACCAGACGTAGGCGAGGACTTCCCCACCCACGCCCTTCTTGCCTGCCTGCTGACCGGTCAGGAGACCGTGGGACGTGGAGATGATCGCCACGCCCAGGCCGCCGAGGACCTTCGGCAGGTTGGTGGACTTCGCGTACACACGCAGACCCGGCTTCGAGATCCGCTTGATGCCGGCGATCGAGCGCTCGCGGTTCGGGCCGAACTTCAGCTCGAGGACGAGGTTCTTGCCGACCTCGGCGTCCTCGACCTTCCAGCCGGTGATGAAGCCCTCCTGCTGGAGGATCTCCGCGATGTGCGACTTGATCTTGCTGTGCGGCATCACGACGGTGTCGTGGTACGCCGAGTTAGCGTTACGCAGACGAGTGAGCATGTCTGCGATGGGGTCAGTCATGGTCATGAATTGGCCTTCGGCCTCTCTCGCCGGGGTTTCCTGTATGCGCCATCCCTCTCCCCACTCATGGGCGGGACGGGTGCGGTGCGGGGACCTACGGCGTAGTAAGTCGTCTGGGCGGCGGACGCCCAACCCTCCTAGCCTAAGCCATGGAGGGAGGGGCCTCCGCCCACCCTTTACTTACCGAGAGACTCCGGAAAAACCCGAAATTGCGGGGTTTACCAGGAGCTCTTGGTCACGCCCGGCAGCTCGCCACGGTGAGCCATCTCACGAAGGCAGACGCGGCACAGGCCGAACTTGCGGTACACGGAGTGAGGGCGACCGCAGCGCTGGCAGCGGGTGTACCCACGCACACCGAACTTGGGCTTGCGGGCAGCCTTCGCGATGAGAGCCTTCTTCGCCATCTCGCTTACGCCTCCTTGAAGGGGAAGCCGAGGTGACGAAGGAGGGCACGGCCCTCGTCGTCGTTGGTCGCCGTGGTGACCACGGTGATGTCCATACCCCGGGTACGGTCGATCTTGTCCTGGTCGATCTCGTGGAACATGACCTGCTCCGTGAGACCGAAGGTGTAGTTGCCACGGCCGTCGAACTGCTTCGGCGACAGACCGCGGAAGTCACGGATACGCGGCAGCGCGAGCGACAGCGTACGGTCCAGGAACTCCCACATGCGGTCACCACGAAGGGTGACGTGGCAGCCGATCGGCTGACCCTCACGCAGCTTGAACTGCGCGATGGACTTCCGGGCCTTCGTCACGGCCGGCTTCTGGCCGGTGATCGTGGTCAGGTCGCGGATGGCGCCGTCGATCAGCTTGGAGTCGCGGGCGGCGTCGCCCACACCCATGTTGACGACGACCTTGACGAGGCCGGGGATCTGCATGACGTTCTCGTACGAGAACTCCTCACGCAGCTTGCCCGCGATCTCCTCGCGGTACTTCGTCTTGAGACGCGGAGTGGTGGTGGTAGCCATCAGATGTCCTCACCCGTCCGCTTGGCAACGCGAACCTTGTTGCCCTCGTCGTCGAAGCGGTAACCGACACGCGTGACGACCTTGTTGCCGTCCTTCTCCACGACGAGCTGAACGTTGCTCACGTGGATCGGGGCCTCGGTGGTCACGATGCCGCCGGTCTGCGAACCGCGAGCGGTCTGGCCGGCCTTCGTGTGCTTCTTGACCCGGTTGACACCCTCGACCAGGACGCGGTCCTCGCGGGGGAAGGCCGCGATGACCTTGCCCTGCTTGCCCTTGTCCTTACCGGTGATGACCTGAACCAGGTCGCCCTTCTTGATCTTCATGCTTACAGCACCTCCGGCGCGAGCGAGATGATCTTCATGAACTTCTTCTCGCGCAGCTCCCGGCCCACCGGGCCGAAGATGCGGGTGCCGCGGGGGTCGCCATCGTTCTTGAGGATGACGGCCGCGTTCTCGTCGAAGCGGATGTACGAGCCGTCCTGACGACGACGCTCCTTGACGGTGCGCACGACGACAGCCTTGACGACGTCGCCCTTCTTCACGTTGCCACCGGGGATCGCGTCCTTGACGGTGGCGACAATGACGTCACCGATGCCCGCGTAGCGGCGACCGGAGCCACCGAGAACACGGATGCAAAGGATCTCCTTGGCACCAGTGTTGTCGGCGACACGCAGTCGCGACTCCTGCTGGATCACGTCTATCTCCTGATCGTCTGCCGGTTCCCGGCCGGGGCCTGATCTCTCAAGCCCCGGCCGAGCCTGGCGGAACTGTTCCTGAGCGAGAGCTCAGGAAATTACTTGGCCTTCTCGAGGATCTCGACGATGCGCCAGCGCTTGGTCGCCGACAGCGGACGCGTCTCCATGATGAGGACGCGGTCGCCGACGCCGGCAGCGTTCTGCTCGTCGTGCGCCTTGAGCTTGTTCGTACGGCGGATGACCTTGCCGTACAGCGCGTGCTTCACGCGGTCCTCGACAGCGACGACGACGGTCTTGTCCATCTTGTCGCTGACGACCAGACCCTCACGGGTCTTGCGGAAACCGCGCTGCTCAGTCGTCTCAGTCACATTCTTCTCGCTCATCAGGCGCTCTCCACCGTCTCGATGCCCAGCTCGCGCTCGCGCATCAGGGTGTAGATCCGGGCGATGTCCTTACGGACGGACTTGAGCCGACCGTGGTTCTCGAGCTGGCCGGTCGCCGCCTGGAAGCGGAGGTTGAACAGCTCTTCCTTGGCCTCGCTGAGCTTGGCAACAAGCTCCTCGTTGCCCAGCTCGCGCAGCTCGGACGCCTTGGTTCCGGCCGACATCACGCCTCACCTGCCTCGCGCCGAACGATGCGGCACTTCATCGGAAGCTTGTGAGCAGCGCGGGTGAGCGCCTCACGAGCAATCTTCTCGTTCGGGTAGGACAGCTCGAACATCACCCGGCCCGGGTGAACGTTCGCGACCCACCACTCGGGGGAACCCTTACCGGAACCCATGCGGGTCTCGGCGGGCTTCTTCGTGAGCGGGCGGTCCGGGTAGATGTTGATCCAGACCTTGCCGCCACGCTTGATGTGGCGGGTCATCGCGATACGAGCCGCCTCGATCTGGCGGTTGGTCACGTACGCCGGCGTGAGGGCCTGAATGCCGTACTCGCCGAACGCAACCGTCGTACCACCCTTGGCCATACCGCGGCGCTTGGGGTGGTGCTGCTTGCGGTGCTTGACCCTACGGGGGATCAGCATGTCGGTCAGGCCTCCGTTCCGGTGCTCTCAGCCGGAGCGGCGGCGGCGGGAGCCTCGGCCTTGGGGGCCTCGGCAGCCGGCGCAGCCTGCTGCGGCTTGCGGCCGCGACCGCCACGCTCGCCGCCACGACCACCGCGGCCACCGGCCGGACGGTCGTTGGCGCCACCACGGGCCGGGCGGTTACCCGCACGGGCCGCTGCGTTCTCGGCGCGGACCTCGGCGATGTTCTTGACATCGCCCTTGTAGATCCAGACCTTCACGCCGATGCGGCCGAAGGTCGTCTTGGCCTCGAAGAAGCCGTAGTCCACGTTCGCGCGGAGCGTGTGCAGGGGCACACGGCCCTCGCGGTAGAACTCCGAGCGGGACATCTCGGCGCCGCCGAGACGGCCGCCACACTGGATCTTGATGCCCTTGGCGCCGGCCTTCATCGTGCCCTGCATGCTCTTGCGCATGGCACGACGGAAGGAGACGCGGGAGGAGAGCTGCTCGGCGACGGCCTGCGCGACCAGCTGAGCGTCCATCTCGGGGTTCTTGACCTCAAGGATGTTCAGCTGGACCTGCTTGCCCGTGAGCTTCTCGAGGTCGCCGCGGATGCGGTCGGCCTCGGCGCCACGGCGGCCGATGACGATGCCGGGACGAGCGGTGTGGATGTCCACACGCACGCGGTCACGGGTGCGCTCGATCTCCACCTTCGAGATGCCGGCGCGCTCCATGCCGGACGTCATCATCCGACGGATGGCGACGTCTTCCTTGACGTAGTCCTTGTACAGCTTGTCGGCGTACCACCGGGACTTGAAGTCCGTGGTAATGCCGAGCCGGAACCCGTGCGGGTTTACCTTCTGGCCCATTACCGGGTTCCTTCCTTGCTGCTGACGACCACGGTGATGTGGCTGGTCCGCTTACGGATCCGGTAGGCACGGCCCTGAGCACGCGGACGGAACCGCTTCAGGGTCGGGCCCTCGTCCACGTACGCCTCGCTGATGACCAGCGAAGAGGCGTCGGTGTGGTCGTAGTTGTGTGCAGCGTTGGCAATGGCGCTGTCCAGCACCTTGCCAACCGGCACGCTCGCGGCCTGCGGGGCGAAACGCAGGACCGCCTGAGCCTCCGTGGCATCCATGCCACGGATGAGGTCCACCACGCGGCGGGCCTTCATGGGCGTGACGCGGATGTACCGCGCCTGGGCCCTGGCTTCCATGGTTGTCCCTTCGGTGTAAGTCATAGTCGTTCCACCCCGCGTTAGCGGCGCTTCGACTTCCGGTCGTCCTTGACGTGGCCGCGGAAGGTGCGAGTCGGCGAGAACTCACCGAGCTTGTGGCCGACCATCGACTCGGTGACGAACACCGGGACGTGGGTCTTGCCGTTGTGCACCGCGATCGTGTGGCCCAGCATGCTGGGAATGATCATCGAGCGACGGGACCAGGTCTTGATGACGTTCTTGGTGCCTGCCTCGTTCTGTACGTCCACCTTCTTGATGAGGTGTCCGTCGACGAAGGGCCCCTTCTTGAGACTGCGCGGCATCTAAACCCGCTCCTAGCGCTTCTTGTTCGTCTTGCGGCGGCGGACGATGTACTTGCTCGATGCCTTCTTCGGCGAGCGAGTACGACCCTCCTTCTGACCCCACGGCGAGACCGGGTGGCGACCACCGGAGGTCTTGCCCTCACCACCACCGTGCGGGTGGTCAACCGGGTTCATCGCGACACCGCGGACGGTCGGGCGAACGCCCTTCCAGCGCATACGGCCGGCCTTGCCCCAGTTGATGTTCGACTGCTCGGCGTTGCCGACCTCGCCGATCGTGGCGCGGCAGCGGACGTCGACCAGACGGATCTCGCCGGACGGCATACGAAGGTGGGCCATCGTGCCCTCCTTCGCCAGCAGCTGCACGGAGGCACCCGCGGAACGGGCGAACTTCGCGCCGCCGCCGGGCCGCAGCTCGATGGCGTGGATGGTCGTACCGACCGGGATGTTGCGCAGCGCCAGGTTGTTACCGGGCTTGATGTCGGCGGCCGGGCCGTTCTCGACACGGTCGCCCTGGCTCAGGCCACGCGGGGCGATGATGTAGCGCTTCTCGCCGTCCGCGTAGTGCAGGAGCGCGATGCGCGCGGTGCGGTTGGGGTCGTACTCGATGTGAGCGACCTTCGCCGGCACGCCGTCCTTGTCGTGACGACGGAAGTCGATCACTCGGTAGGCGCGCTTGTGGCCACCGCCCTGGTGGCGGACGGTCACACGACCGGTGTTGTTACGGCCGCCCTTGCTGTGCAGGGGGCGGACCAGCGACTTCTCCGGCGTGGACCGCGTGATCTCGACAAAGTCGGCGACGCTGGAGCCACGACGGCCCGGAGTCGTCGGCTTGTACTTGCGGATACCCATTTCTCAGTCCTCGTCCGATATTCGGACCAGGGCGCTCCGTTAGGAGGCCTGGCCGAAGATGTCGATACGGTCGCCCTCAGCGAGGGTCACGATGGCGCGCTTCGTGTCGGCGCGCTTGCCGAAACCGGTCTTGGTGCGCTTGCGCTTACCCTGACGGTTGATCGTGTTGACCCCGGTGACCTTGACCGAGAAGACCGCCTCGACGGCCTGCTTGATCTGGGTCTTGTTGGCGCCGGGCGCGACGATGAACGTGTACTTGTTCTCGTCCAGCAGCGCGTAGCTCTTCTCGGAGACGACCGGCTTGATCAGCAGGTCGCGCGGGTCCGTGAAGGTCTTGCTGGTAACGGTCGCCGACATCAGGCGTCGCTCCCTTCGGTCTCAGCGGTCTGGGGGCCAGACACGAAGGACTCGAAGGCGGCCTGGGTGAAGACCACGTCGTCGGAGACGATCACGTCGTACGTGTTCAGCTGGCCCGGCTCCAGGATGTGCACCTGGGGCAGGTTGCGGGCGGACAGCCACGCGGCCTCGTCGGCGCGGTCGACGACCAGGAGCAGGTTCTTGCGCTCCGAGATCTTGCCGAACAGCGTCTTGGCGGCCTTGGTGGAAACCGCACCGTCGACCACGCCGGTGACGACGTGGATACGGCTGTGGCGCGCCCGGTCCGAGAGGGCACCGCGCAGGGCGGCGGCCTTCATCTTCTTCGGGGTGCGCTGCGAGTAGTCACGCGGCTGCGGGCCGTGGACGACGCCACCGCCGGCGAACTGCGGCGCGCGGGTCGAACCCTGACGGGCGCGGCCGGTGCCCTTCTGGCGGTAAGGCTTCTTGCCACCACCACGGACTTCACCGCGGGTCTTGGTCTTGTGCGTGCCCTGGCGGGCAGCCGCGAGCTGAGCGACGACGACCTGGTGGATCAGCGGAACGCTGGTCTTGGCGTCGAAGATCTCCGCGGGGAGCTCGACGGTCCCGGCCTTGTCGCCCGCCGGCGAAAGGATGTCAATGGTGCTCATCGGTTCCTCAAACCCCCTTGGCCGCGGTGCGGACCAGGACGAGGCCACCGTTGGGGCCGGGGACGGCGCCCTTGATGAGCAGCAGACCCTTCTCGGCGTCAACGGCGTGGACGGTCAGGTTCTGGGTGGTCACACGCTCGTTGCCCATGCGACCCGCCATGCGGAGGCCCTTGAACACACGGCCAGGGGTGGCGCAGCCACCGATGGAACCGGGCGAGCGGTGCTTGCGCTGGGTACCGTGACCGGCGCCCAGGCCCTTGAAGTTGTGACGCTTCATGACACCGGCGAAGCCCTTGCCCTTGCTCTTGCCCGTGACGTCGACCTTGACGCCGGACTCGAACACCTCGGCAGTGATCTCCTGGCCCAGCGTGTACTCGCTGGCGTCAGGGGTGCGGAGCTCCACCAGGTGGCGGCGCGGGGTCACGTCGGCCTTGGCGAAGTGGCCCTTGAGGGGCTTGTTCACCTTGCGCGGGTCGATCTCGCCGAAGGCGATCTGGACCGACTCGTAGCCGTCGACGTCGTTGGTGCGAACCTGCGTCACGACGCACGGCCCGGCCTTGACGACGGTGACCGGAACAACGCGGTTGTTCTCGTCCCACACCTGCGTCATACCGAGCTTCTCGCCCAGGACGCCCTTGATGTTCTTGCTCATCTCGGCCCGTCCCTTCAGAGCTTGATCTCGATGTCGACACCGGCCGGGAGGTCGAGGCGCATCAGCGAGTCAACCGTCTTCGGCGTGGGGTCGAGGATGTCGATGAGGCGCTTGTGCGTGCGCATCTCGAAGTGCTCGCGAGAGTCCTTGTACTTGTGCGGCGACTTGATGACGCAGTACACGTTCTTCTCAGTGGGCAGCGGCACCGGGCCCGCGACCGACGCACCAGTGCGCGTCACCGTCTCGACGATCTTCTTCGCCGAGGAGTCGATGACCTCGTGGTCGTAGGCCTTGAGCCGGATGCGGATCTTCTGTCCCGCCATGGCTACCTAGTAGTCCTTTGTCTCGTAACGCTCTGGAACCCGGGGGTTCTGCTGTCCTCCGCCTCCGACCCACGCGGTCGGGCGTGTCGCACTCCCTCTACGCAGAAATCCCATACAGGATTTCCCAACCAAGGGGATGCGGGCCGTGGACCTCGCGAACGGGGGCAGAACACCCACCGGGCGCCTGGCTGGAGCCCCGCTGACACTTCCCGGAAGATTCCCGTACGTCCGCCCCAGCGCTGTCGCGAGCGACAGATAAGGCGACGAGTACTGTGGGACTCGCTTCCGGTCCTCCCGGCGGGAGGCGCGCAGCATCGGCACTCAACCGAGCAACCCCGACAGTCTGCCACACCGGGCAGGGCCCTGGCGAATCGAGCCGAGGATCGTACCGCACGTCACAGTGGGGGTGCGGGGGCGGCGTCATGCCGGAGGCACTGGCGGCGCACACGGGCGCTCCCGCCCGGCTCCGCTCCTTTCGGGAGGAGGCCGCGCGGCCCCGCCCCCGCTTCCGCGCCCTCCGGCAAAGGCGGGGTGACGACAGCGGAAACTCCGGTCAAAGGCCGATGGGCCACCCCGCGAATCCCCCGGCAGGGGAATTCCGGCGGGCAACCGGCACCCGATCGGCCCCGTCTACTCCGGCGACCGGGAAAGCGGACGGACGGGAACGGGGAACGTACGTGTTCGGAGCACTGTTCGGAGCACATGACGGGCGCCGGGTCGGCAGGCGGGTCGTGCTCGGGGCCGCTGCCGCCGTCGGCGTCGCCGGCGTGGCCGGGGCGTGTTCCGTGCCCGACAGCCCCCGCCACCGCCGCAACACCCCCGCCCCCGCCCCCGGCCGGCCCGTCTCCGCCGGGCGGCGGGCCGTGGTCGTGCAGATCGTGGCGCACCCCGACGACGACCTGTACTTCATGAACCCAGACACCCAGCACGCGCTCGACGGCGGGGCGCGGATCGTCAGCGTGTATCTCACCGGGGGCGAGGCCAACGGGGACAACCGGGTCGTCAGCGATCCCTCCGAGCGGGTGTACGACAAGGCCGCCTACTCCTCCGCCCGCCACCAGGGCCTCCGCCAGGCCTACGCCTCGCTGCTCGGGCTGCCGCTCTTCACGCCGTGGGAGCGGTCCGTACGGGAGCTGCGCGGCGGACATCGCGCCGAGGTCGACACCCTCCGCCACCACGGGCGCCACGTCGAGCTCGTGTTCGTGAACACCGCCATGCACACCCCGCGCGGCGGCCGCATGGGGCTGCCCAGCCTCTGGCAGGACCGGGCGCTCTCCCTGCCCGTCGTCATCGCCGAGGGCTCCCCGGTGACCGCCGCCGACCCGTACACCTACGACGGGATGGTGGAGGTCCTCGCCGGGCTGCTGGACACCTATGCCCCCACCCTCGTCCAGACCCTCGACCCCGACCCGGACATCCAGCACAGCACCGAGAAGGCCCGCCGGCACGACAGCGAGCAGCCGGGGTACGCCGACCACGCCGACCACACCGCCGCCGCCTCCTTCGCCTGGGCGGGGATGGTGCGGTACGTCGCCCAGGCCACCCGCGCGGGCAAGGGCGTGCCCGGATTCGCCGTCACCTCCTACCGCGCGTACTACAACCGGCACTGGCCCAAGAACCTGCCGCCCGCCGTCCTCGCCGAGAAGGCCGCGCACCTGCGGCCCTACGGCGGCGCCCCCGGCTGGCACTGCGGCAACCCCGGCGGCTGCGGGGACTACAACGTCGGCGGGAACCGGCCGCTGACCAACTGGAAGGGGTGGGTGCGCGCCACCCACTACCGCTTCCCCGGGCCCCGGCCGGTCGTCGGCGACGAGCCCGACGGGCGGCTCGCCGCCTACGGGGTGCTGGGGCTGCGCGCCGTACGGTGGCGGGAGACCGCGCCCGGCAGCGGTCGGTTCGGCGCGGCCGAGGACCTCGGCGGCGGGCCGCTCGCGCCCGTGCTCGGCGGGACCGCACTGACGGACGGACGGCAGCTGCTCCTCGGGCTGCGGTTCGCCGCGACAGCCGGGCAGGCCGGCGCCAACACCCGCGAGATCGTGCTCCTGGAGCAGGCCGCGCCCGGCGGCCCCTTCCGCGCCTGGCAGGGCCTCGGCAACCCCGAGGCCGGCGCCGACCGGGGGCGCCGCATCGGCTCCCCCGTCGCCGTCACCACCCCCGACGGCCGCGTCCACCTCTTCGTACGCAACGCCGACAAGGGCATCAGTACGCGCGTACGGGAGCCGGACGGGACGTGGGGGCCCTGGCGCGCCCTCGGCGGGGAGTCCGTCCAGGACGGGCTCGGCGCGACCGTGGACGCCCGGGGGCGCGTGCACGTGTTCGCGCCCGGGTACGACTTCCTCCACCACTGGACGCAGACCGCGCCCGGCGAGCCCCTCGCCCCCGTGAAAGGCCCACGGCTGCCCCTGGCGGTCGACGCGGCCACCCCCGTGGCTCTGCCCGACGGCGGCGTACAGCTGCTCTACCGCACCCTCACCGACCCCCGGAAGACCAAGGGCAAGGGGCTCGCCCCGGCCGACCCCCGGCTCTCCTCCGTCCACGCGGACGGGAGCGCCGCCACCGTCCCGGGAAGGCTCGACGGGTACGGGCCCGTCGGCGCCCTCCTGTCGCCCAAGGACGGGCTCGTGGTGCTCGGCAAGGACGTCAGGGGGCGGGTCCAGGCGCTGGTCGGCGGCGAGCACCGCACCCGTACGCAGGGCGTGGTCCCCGTCGACTCCCCCACCCTGCACCTCGCGGCCCGGGGCCCGGTCGCCGTGGGCCTGGGCGTGGACGGGACGCCATGGGTATGGGCACTGAAGGCCATGCCGCCGCCGATCCGCGCGGCGGGCTGAAGCCGTACCCCTACCGGGCGCGGGGCTGTGCCATGTGCGGCTCCGCCGCGTGGGCGCGAGCGACCCACCACCGGCCCCCCAAAAGCAGGAAAAGGGCCCCGCACCTCTCGGTGCGGGGCCCTTTCATGGTGCTCAGTCGCGAGCTACCAGGTCAGAAAACGAATTACTTCGTGATCTTGACGACCTGGCCGGCGCCCACGGTCCGGCCACCCTCACGGATGGCGAACTTGAGGCCCTCCTCCATGGCGACCGGCTGGATCAGCGCGACCGTCATGGCGGTGTTGTCGCCCGGCATGACCATCTCGGTGCCCTCGGGGAGGGTCACGACGCCGGTCACGTCCGTGGTACGGAAGTAGAACTGCGGGCGGTAGTTGTTGAAGAACGGGGTGTGACGGCCACCCTCGTCCTTCGACAGGATGTACGCCTGCGCCTCGAACTCCGTGTGCGGGGTGACCGAGCCCGGCTTGATGATGACCTGGCCGCGCTCGACGTCCTCGCGCTTGATGCCACGAAGCAGCAGACCGACGTTCTCACCGGCCTGGCCCTCGTCGAGCAGCTTGCGGAACATCTCGATGCCGGTGACCGTGGTGGTGGTCTTCTCGGTCTTGATGCCGATGATGTCAACGGTCTCGTTGACCTTCAGGACACCACGCTCGATACGACCGGTGACGACGGTGCCACGACCGGTGATCGTGAAGACGTCCTCGATCGGCATCAGGAACGGCTTGTCGACGTCACGCTCGGGCTGCGGGATGGACTCGTCGACGGCCTTCATCAGGTCGAGGACGGTCTGGCCCCACTCGGCGTCGCCCTCAAGGGCCTTGAGCGCCGAGACCTTGACGACCGGAAGGTCGTCGCCCGGGAACTCGTACTCGGAGAGGAGCTCACGGACCTCGAGCTCGACGAGCTCCAGGATCTCCTCGTCGTCCACCATGTCGGCCTTGTTCAGGGCGACGACGATGTACGGAACGCCGACCTGGCGGGCCAGGAGCACGTGCTCCTTGGTCTGCGGCATCGGGCCGTCGGTGGCGGCGACCACGAGGATGGCGCCGTCCATCTGCGCCGCACCCGTGATCATGTTCTTGATGTAGTCGGCGTGACCCGGGCAGTCGACGTGCGCGTAGTGACGCGACTCCGTCTGGTACTCGACGTGCGCGATCGAGATGGTGATACCGCGCTGGCGCTCCTCGGGAGCCTTGTCGATCTGGTCGAAGGCCGAGGCCTCGTTCAGGTCCGGGTACGCGTCATGCAGCACCTTGGTAATGGCGGCCGTGAGGGTCGTCTTACCGTGGTCGATGTGACCGATGGTGCCGATGTTGACGTGCGGCTTAGTCCGCTCGAACTTCGCCTTCGCCACTGGGTCCTCCTGTGGAGTGGTTCTGTACGCCTTGCTTCATCGGCGCCAGGTGATCTTTGCTGGAATGCCGGGTCCGGGGGCATTCGCCGCAATACTCTCGCACTGCGGCGAATGCCCCGCCGGACTACCGGTGACAAGCCTAAAGCGGGGGGGCTCCGAAGAGTTACTCGCCCTTGGCCTTCGCGATGATCTCCTCGGCGACGTTCCGCGGAACCTCGGCGTAGGAGTCGAACTGCATCGAGTAGCTTGCGCGACCCGAGGTCTTGCTGCGGAGGTCTCCGACGTAGCCGAACATCTCCGAGAGGGGCACGAGGCCCTTCACGACGCGAGCGCCGCTGCGCTCCTCCATGGCCTGGATCTGGCCACGGCGGGAGTTGATGTCGCCGATGACTTCACCCATGTAGTCCTCGGGCGTGGTGACCTCGACGGACATCATGGGCTCGAGGAGCACCGGGGACGCCTTGCGCGCGGCCTCCTTGAAGGCCTGCGAGCCGGCGATCTTGAACGCGAGCTCGGAGGAGTCGACCTCGTGGTAGCCACCGTCGAGAAGGATGACGCGAACGCCAGTCATCTCGTAGCCGGCCAGGATGCCGAACTGCATGGCCTCCTGCGCACCCGCGTCCACCGACGGGATGTACTCCCGGGGGATGCGGCCACCGGTGACCTTGTTCACGAACTCGTACGACGCCTCGCCGCCCTCGATGGGCTCGATCGCGATCTGCACCTTGGCGAACTGACCGGTACCACCGGTCTGCTTCTTGTGGGTGTAGTCGTGACGCTCGACGGTCTTGCGGATCGTCTCGCGGTACGCGACCTGCGGCTTGCCGACGTTCGCCTCGACCTTGAACTCGCGACGCATACGGTCGACGAGGACGTCGAGGTGGAGCTCGCCCATACCACCGATGATGGTCTGGCCGGTCTCCTCGTCCGAGTGCACCTGGAAGGAGGGGTCCTCCTCCGCGAGACGCTGGATGGCGACACCCAGCTTCTCCTGGTCACCCTTGGACTTGGGCTCGATCGCGACCTGAATGACCGGCGCCGGGAAGTCCATGGACTCCAGGATCACCGGGTTCTTCTCGTCGCACAGCGTCTCACCGGTGGTGGTCTGCTTCAGGCCCATGACGGCGACGATGTCGCCGGCGCCCACCGCGTCGATCTCCTCACGCTTGTTCGCGTGCATACGGTAGATCTTGCCGATGCGCTCCTTCTTGCCCTTGACGGAGTTCAGCACCGAGGTGCCGGCCTCCAGGCGACCGGAGTAGATCCGGATGAAGGTGAGCTTGCCGAGGTGCGGGTCGCTCGCGATCTTGAACGCGAGCGCGGCGAGCGGCTCGTCGTCCGAGGGCTTGCGCTTCACGACGACCTCGGCGTCCTTGACGTCGTGGCCCTCGATGGCCTCGACGTCCAGGGGCGAGGGAAGGTAGCGCACGACCGCGTCGAGCAGGGGCTGGACGCCCTTGTTCTTGAACGCGGTGCCGCAGAAGACGGGGGTGACCGTGGTCTCCCCGCCCTTGCCGGACGCGATGGTGATACGACGGACCGCGGCGTACAGCTGCTCCTCGGTGGGCTCGACACCCTCGAGGAAGAGCTCCATGATCTCTTCGTCGTTCTCCGCGACGGTCTCGACCAGCTTGCCGCGCCACTCCTCAGCGGCCTCGGTGTGCGTGGCCGGGATGTCGACGACGTCGTACATCTCGCCCTTGGTCGCTTCCGCGGACCAGACCAGGGCCTTCATGCGGACCAGGTCCACAACGCCCTTGAAGTCGGCCTCGGCGCCGATGGGGAGCTGCATGACGATCGGGGTCGCGCCGAGGCGGTCCACGATCATGTCGACACAGCGGTGGAACTCGGCGCCGGTGCGGTCGAGCTTGTTGACGAAGCAGATGCGCGGCACGCCGTAACGGTCGGCCTGGCGCCACACCGTCTCGGACTGCGGCTCCACACCGGCGACACCGTCGAACACGGTGACGGCACCGTCGAGGACGCGGAGCGAACGCTCCACCTCGACCGTGAAGTCCACGTGACCCGGGGTGTCGATGATGTTGATGGTGTGGTCGACGTCCTCGAGCGGCCAGTGGCAGGTCGTCGCGGCGGACGTGATGGTGATGCCGCGCTCCTGCTCCTGCTCCATCCAGTCCATCGTGGCAGCGCCGTCGTGGACCTCACCGATCTTGTACGACACGCCGGTGTAGAACAGGATCCGCTCAGTGGTGGTCGTCTTGCCCGCGTCGATGTGGGCCATGATCCCAATGTTGCGGACCTTGGCCAGGTCAAGCGAAGTGGTGGCCATAAGGCTCAGTCTTCTCTCGGTCTCGATGTGGGTTGCGACTACCAGCGGTAGTGCGCGAAGGCCTTGTTGGACTCGGCCATCTTGTGCGTGTCCTCACGCTTCTTGACGGCCGCACCGAGGCCGTTCGAAGCGTCGAGAAGCTCGTTCATCAGGCGCTCGGTCATGGTCTTCTCGCGGCGGGCGCGGGAGTAACCCACGAGCCAGCGCAGAGCCAGGGTCGACTGGCGACCCGGCTTGACCTCGACCGGAACCTGGTAGGTCGCGCCACCGACACGGCGGGACTTGACCTCGAGGGACGGCTTCACGTTCTCCAGCGCGCGCTTCAGCGTGATGACCGGGTCGTTGCCCGTCTTCTCGCGGAGGCCTTCCATGGCGCCGTAGACGATGCGCTCGGCGGTGGAGCGCTTGCCGTCCAGCAGGATCTTGTTGATCAGCGACGTGACAAGAGGAGACTGGTAGACCGGGTCGATGATGACCGGGCGCTTCGGGGCGGGGCCCTTACGAGGCATTCTTACTTCTCCTTCTTGGCGCCGTAGCGGCTGCGGGCCTGCTTGCGGTTCTTGACAGCCTGGGTGTCAAGCGCACCGCGGATGATCTTGTAACGAACACCCGGCAGGTCCTTCACACGGCCACCACGCACGAGCACGATCGAGTGCTCCTGCAGGTTGTGTCCCTCGCCCGGAATGTAAGCAGTGACCTCGATGCCGGAGGTCAGACGCACACGCGCGACCTTCCGCAGCGCCGAGTTCGGCTTCTTCGGGGTGGTGGTGAACACACGCGTGCAGACACCACGACGCTGAGGCGAAGCCTCGAGCGCGGGCGTCTTCGTCTTCTCGACCTTGTCCTGCCGGCCCTTCCGGACCAGCTGCTGGATCGTAGGCACTACTTCTCCGGTTTCTGTGTGCCGTTGGTGAAACTAACCTGGAACATCACCGACCCACGCGGTCGGGTGTGTCGAATACTGCGGGCTCTCGCCGTGGGCACGGAGAGAGCGCAGATTGCGGTGGCCGTATCTGGCTCGTCCTGCGGACGTAGGCACGCAGGGGAGCCCAGGCACACCCCAGGCACAAGGTCTGAGCGTACCTACCTCATCGACTTGGGTCAAAACAAATACCCACACGCGGGACACCCCGCGGACCCACTGAGACGCGTCTCACCCGGACCCGCCCTCCGGCGGCCGGGCGCGGACCCCGCCCCGCTCCCGCCCGGGCCCGGCCGGCGGGGGGTCGTCGGCGCCTTGAAGCGCGGACTCTTGCGCACGAGCCCGGGCCGCGCGGGTCCTGCCCGGGCGGTTTCCGTCTGCCCGGGCTTCGTCTGCGGGTGGCGGCGGGCTGCCCGCGCAGTTCTCCGCGCCCCTTTCCCTGCCCGCACTTCGTCTGCGGCCGAGCGGTCGGCCGGCCGCGCAGTTCCCCGCGCCCCTAAAAGCCTGTGGCTGAGCTGGGTTCTCCGGCTGCGGCCGACTACCCAAGGGGCGCGGGGAACTGCGCGACAAGCCCCCACCGGCCCGCAGGTGACCACGGGCCTTTGGGGCGCGGGGAACGGCGCGGGAAGCGTCCACCGACCCGCGGACGAATGAGGGCTTCCAGGGGCGCGGGGAACTGCGCGAGCAACCCACCACCACCCGCAGACGAAGACCGGACACCACCCGCCCGCAAGCTGCACGCGACCAGCGGCAAGCGGTCAAAGACCTAACGGGACCCCACGGACCCCCGCGCACCCGCGTCCGGCAAGAATTGCCCCGCCACCTTGATGAACATCGCCCGCTGCTCCGGCGGCACCCCCAGCCCCACCGCCGCCTCCTCAAGCGTCAGCGGAGCCGACGAGACGGGCACCCCCGTCCGGAGGGCAGGGAGCGGGAGGTCCTCCTCCGTAAGGCGCCCGGAGCGGATCAGCATCTCCCGTACCGGGACCTCCAGCACATGCGCCAGCCGCCGCGTCGTCTCCAGGTCCGGCATGCTCTGGCGCTGGAGCAGCCGGGTGACGGCGGCCCGGTGGACCCCGGCCTCGTCGGCGAGGCGCGTCCGGCCGCCACCGCGCGGGCTGTCGATGTCGAAGCCGCGCCTGCGGATCAGGTCCTCGATCCAGGCCGCGAACCGGTCAAGCTCGCTGGTGGTCATGTGATCGCCTCCCTCCGAAGCAAGGACTAGACTATCGCGCTTGCGCGCAAGGAATTAATGGCTGCCCCGGCCGACACTGTAAGGATTTCGTGGCAGGGTTCCGGCTCGGCAGAATTCCGGGCCCTGCCGGGCCTGATGGCGCCTTCCCGGGCACTGCCGGGCATTTCCGGGCCATGCTGAGCCCTGCCGGGCCATTTCAGGCCGCATGAAACCCCCGCCTGTTTGCGCGCACGCTCGCACGCCGCTGACGGAGGTCACCCCGGCGTGACCTCCCCCTCTCCCCCACGCACCGGCATCCGCACGACCCGCCCCCCGCCCCCCGACCCGCCCCCGGACACGAACGCCATCGCCTCCCGCCACCCGCTGGAGAACCCCCGCGCCTCCCCGTCGACCGCGATCCGCGCCCCCACCTTGGCCACGACCGCCCCGAGCGTGCGGCCGACATCGGCGGTGTACGTACCGGACTCGCCCGCTTCGGCCGCCACCTCCACCGCGGCCACCACCACGTCCACCAACCGCTCCTGGGCGCTCATCCCCATCGGCCGCACCGCCTTTCGAATATGCGTTCGACAAGCGCCATCCACGATACGCCGAAGGGCGCCCACCCCGTGTGAAACGGGGTGGGCGCCCTTCAGCAGACGTACGCCTTACTGGTTGTACGGACCGTAGTCGTAGTCCTCCAGCGGAACGGCCTGGCCGGAGCCGGTGCCGAACGGCGAGTAGTCGATGTCGTCGTAGCCGACGGCCGAGTACATCGCGGCCTTGGCCTCCTCGGTCGGCTCCACCCGGATGTTGCGGTAGCGGGACAGACCCGTACCGGCCGGGATGAGCTTACCGATGATGACGTTCTCCTTGAGGCCGATGAGGCTGTCGGACTTGGCGTTGATCGCCGCATCCGTCAGGACTCGGGTCGTCTCCTGGAAGGAGGCGGCCGACAGCCAGGACTCCGTCGCCAGCGAGGCCTTGGTGATACCCATCAGCTGCGGACGGCCGGAGGCCGGGTGGCCGCCTTCCGTGACCACACGACGGTTCTCGGTCTCGAACTTCGAGCGCTCGACGAGCTCGCCCGGCAGCAGCTCCGCGTCGCCGGACTCGATGATCGTCACCCGGCGCAGCATCTGCCGGATGATGATCTCGATGTGCTTGTCGTGGATCGACACGCCCTGCGAGTTGTAGACCTTCTGGACCTCGCCGACCAGGTGGACCTGGACCGCGCGCTGACCGAGGATCCGGAGCACGTCGTGCGGGTTGGTGGCACCCACGGTGAGCTTCTGGCCCACCTCGACGTGGTCGCCCTCGCCCACCAGCAGACGGGCACGCTTGGAGATCGGGAACGCCGTCTCGTCGCTGCCGTCGTCCGGGGTGACGACGATCTTCTTGGTCTTCTCGGTCTCCTCGATCCGGATGCGGCCGGCCGCCTCCGAGATCGGGGCGACACCCTTGGGCGTACGGGCCTCGAAGAGCTCGACGACACGGGGCAGACCCTGGGTGATGTCGTCACCGGCCACACCACCGGTGTGGAAGGTACGCATCGTCAGCTGGGTACCGGGCTCACCGATGGACTGGGCGGCGATGATGCCGACCGCCTCACCGATGTCGACCAGCTTGCCGGTGGCCAGCGAGCGGCCGTAGCAGAAGGCACAGGTGCCGACCGCCGACTCACAGGTCAGGACCGAGCGGGTCTTGACCTCCTCGACGCCCGCGTTGACCAGCGCGTCGATGAGCACGTCACCGAGGTCCACGTTGGCCGGCGCGATGACCTTGCCGTCGACGACGACGTCCTCGGCGAGCATGCGGGCGTAGACCGAGGTCTCGACGTCCTCCGTCTTGCGGAGCACACCGTCCTCGCCCTTGACCGCGATCTTCAGCTTCAGGCCGCGGTCGGTGCCGCAGTCCTCCTCGCGGATGATCACGTCCTGCGAGACGTCCACCAGACGACGGGTCAGGTAACCCGAGTCGGCGGTACGCAGGGCGGTGTCCGCCAGACCCTTACGGGCACCGTGCGTGGAGATGAAGTACTCCAGAACGGTGAGGCCCTCACGGAAGGACGCCTTGATCGGACGCGGGATGGTCTCGTTCTTCGCGTTCGACACCAGACCACGCATACCCGCGATCTGACGCATCTGCATCATGTTTCCTCGGGCACCCGAGTCAACCATCATGAAGATGGGGTTCGTCTTCGGGAAGTTCGCGTTCATCGCCTCGGCAACCTCGTTGGTCGCCTTGGTCCAGATCGCGATGAGCTCCTGCGTGCGCTCGTCCTTGGTGATCAGACCGCGCTCGTACTGCTTCTGGACCTTCTCGTCCTGCGCCTCGTAGCCCGCGACGATCGCCTTCTTGGCCTCGGGGACCACGACGTCGGAGATGGCCACGGTGACACCGGAACGGGTCGCCCAGTAGAAGCCCGCCGCCTTCAGGTTGTCGAGCGTCGCCGCCACGATGACCTTGGGGTAGCGCTCGGCCAGGTCGTTGACGATCTCGGAGAGCTGCTTCTTGCCCACCGAGTAGTCGACGAACGGGTAGTCCTCGGGCAGCAGCTCGTTGAAGAGCGCGCGGCCCAGGGAGGTGCGCAGACGGAACGAGTCGCCCTGCTGCCAGGTCGTCTCGCCGTCCTCGTCGACCGGCGGGGTCCAGCCGCGGGGCGGGACGGTGCCGATCGGGAAGCGGATGTCGATCTTCGCCTGGAGCGAGAGCTCCCGGGCGTCGAACGCCATGATCGCCTCGGCGGTCGAGTTGAAGGCGCGGCCCTCACCCTTGACCTGGCGCTCCTCCTCGTCCGTGGTGAGGAAGAACAGACCCAGGACCATGTCCTGCGTCGGCATCGTCACCGGCCGGCCGTCGGCCGGCTTGAGGATGTTGTTCGAGGACAGCATCAGGATGCGGGCCTCGGCCTGCGCCTCCGCGGAGAGCGGCAGGTGGACGGCCATCTGGTCACCGTCGAAGTCCGCGTTGAACGCGGTGCAGACGAGCGGGTGGATCTGGATGGCCTTGCCCTCGACCAGCTGGGGCTCGAAGGCCTGGATGCCGAGGCGGTGCAGCGTGGGCGCACGGTTCAGCAGGACCGGGTGCTCGGCGATGACCTCTTCGAGGACGTCGTAGACCACCGTGCGGCCGCGCTCGACCATCCGCTTGGCGCTCTTGATGTTCTGCGCGTGGTTCAGGTCGACCAGGCGCTTCATCACGAACGGCTTGAAGAGCTCCAGCGCCATGGCCTTGGGCAGACCGCACTGGTGCAGCTTCAGCTGCGGACCGACGACGATCACGGAACGCGCGGAGTAGTCCACACGCTTGCCGAGCAGGTTCTGACGGAATCGACCCTGCTTGCCCTTGAGCATGTCGCTCAGGGACTTCAGCGGACGGTTGCCGGGGCCCGTGACCGGGCGACCGCGACGGCCGTTGTCGAAGAGGGCGTCGACCGCCTCCTGGAGCATCCGCTTCTCGTTGTTCACGATGATCTCGGGGGCACCGAGGTCGAGCAGACGCTTCAGACGGTTGTTGCGGTTGATCACGCGGCGGTACAGGTCGTTCAGGTCGGAGGTCGCGAAGCGGCCACCGTCCAGCTGCACCATCGGACGCAGGTCCGGCGGGATGACCGGCACGCAGTCCAGCACCATGCCCTTGGGGCTGTTGCTGGTCTGCAGGAACGCGGAGACGACCTTGAGGCGCTTGAGCGCACGGGTCTTCTTCTGGCCCTTGCCGGTGCGGATGATCTCGCGGAGGCGCTCGGCCTCCTCGTCGAGGTCGAAGGTCTCCAGGCGCTTCTGCAGGGCAGCGGCACCCATCGAGCCGTCGAAGTACGTGCCGAAGCGGTCACGCAGCTCGCGGTAGAGCAGCTCGTCGCCCTCGAGGTCCTGGACCTTGAGGTTCTTGAAGCGCGACCAGACCTCGTCCAGACGGTCGATCTCGCGCTGCGCGCGGTCGCGCAGCTGCTTCATCTCGCGCTCGGCACCCTCGCGCACCTTGCGGCGCACATCGGCCTTGGCGCCCTCGGCCTCCAGCTCGGCGAGGTCCGTCTCGAGCTTCTTGGCGCGGGCCTCGAGGTCGGCGTCGCGGCGGTTCTCGATCTGCTGGCGCTCGACGGAGACGTGGGCCTCCAGCGACGGCAGGTCGCGCGTACGGCGCTCCTCGTCCACGAACGTGATCATGTACGCGGCGAAGTAGATGACCTTCTCGAGGTCCTTCGGCGCGAGGTCGAGCAGGTAGCCAAGGCGCGAGGGGACGCCCTTGAAGTACCAGATGTGGGTCACGGGAGCGGCAAGCTCGATGTGGCCCATCCGCTCACGGCGCACCTTGGCACGCGTGACCTCGACGCCACAGCGCTCGCAGATGATGCCCTTGAAGCGGACGCGCTTGTACTTGCCGCAGTAGCACTCCCAGTCCCGGGTCGGACCGAAGATCTTCTCGCAGAAGAGTCCGTCCTTTTCGGGCTTGAGGGTGCGGTAGTTGATGGTCTCCGGCTTCTTGACCTCACCGTGGGACCACTGACGGATGTCGTCAGCAGTGGCGAGGCCGATCCGCAGCTCGTCGAAGAAGTTGACGTCGAGCACTTGTCGTCAATCCCTCTTTCGGGGTCGATTCTTCAAGATGGTCTGAGGGGGGTCCTGGGACGGCGGGGGCTCTACGGGAGAGCCCCCACCAGACCCGTCAGACCTCTTCGACGCTGCTCGGCTCGCGCCGGGACAGGTCGATACCGAGCTCCTCCGCAGCGCGGAAGACGTCCTCGTCCGTGTCGCGCATCTCGATGGACATGCCGTCCGAGGACAGCACCTCCACGTTGAGGCAGAGCGACTGCATTTCCTTGATGAGCACCTTGAAGGACTCGGGAATGCCGGGCTCGGGAATGTTCTCGCCCTTGACGATGGCCTCGTAGACCTTCACACGGCCGGTGACGTCGTCGGACTTGATGGTCAGCAGCTCCTGGAGGGCGTAGGCGGCGCCGTAAGCCTCCAGCGCCCACACCTCCATCTCACCGAATCGCTGGCCACCGAACTGGGCCTTACCACCCAGCGGCTGCTGGGTGATCATCGAGTACGGACCGGTCGAGCGGGCGTGCAGCTTGTCGTCGACCAGGTGGTGCAGCTTCAGGATGTACATGTACCCGACCGAGATCGGGTCCGGGAACGGCTCGCCGGAGCGGCCGTCGAACAGGTTGGCCTTGCCGGACGGCTGCACCAGGCGGTCGCCGTCGCGGTTGGGGATCGTGGCCTCGAAGAGACCGGCGATCTCGTCCTCACGGGCACCGTCGAAGACCGGGGTCGCGACGTTGGTGCCGGGGGCGACCTGGTCGGCGCCGATGGCCTGGAGGCGCTGGGCCCAGTCGTCGGCGAGACCGGAGACGTCCCAGCCACGGCTGGCGAGCCAGCCGAGGTGGATCTCCAGGACCTGTCCCGGGTTCATTCGGGACGGGACACCCAGGGGGTTGAGGATGATGTCGACCGGGGTGCCGTCCTCCAGGAACGGCATGTCCTCGATCGGCAGGATCTTGGAGATGACGCCCTTGTTGCCGTGACGGCCGGCGAGCTTGTCACCGTCGGTGATCTTGCGCTTCTGCGCCACGTACACGCGCACCAGCTGGTTCACACCGGGGGGAAGCTCGTCGCCCTCCTCGCGGTCGAAGACGCGGACGCCGATGACCTTGCCGGTCTCGCCGTGCGGCACCTTCAGCGAGGTGTCACGGACCTCACGGGCCTTCTCACCGAAGATCGCGCGGAGCAGGCGCTCCTCCGGCGTCAGCTCGGTCTCGCCCTTGGGCGTGACCTTGCCGACGAGGATGTCGCCGGCGACGACCTCGGCACCGATACGGATGATGCCGCGCTCGTCGAGGTCGGCGAGGACCTCTTCGGAGACGTTCGGGATGTCCCGGGTGATCTCCTCCGGGCCGAGCTTGGTGTCACGGGCGTCGACCTCGTGCTCCTCGATGTGGATCGAGGAGAGGACGTCGTCCTGCACGAGGCGCTGCGACAGGATGATCGCGTCCTCGTAGTTGTGACCCTCCCACGGCATGAACGCCACGAGCAGGTTCTTGCCCAGCGCCATCTCGCCGTTCTCGGTCGCCGGACCGTCGGCGAGGACCTGGCCCTCGATGACGCGGGCGCCCTCGTCCACGACAACCTTCTGGTTGACCGAGGTGCCCTGGTTCGAGCGGGAGAACTTGTGCAGGCGGTACGTGGTGTACGTGCCGTCGTCGTTGGCGATGGTGATGTAGTCCGCGGAGACCTCCTGGACCACACCGTCCTTCTCCGCCTTGAGCACGTCACCGGCGTCGGTGGCGCAGCGGTACTCCATGCCGGTGCCGACGAGCGGCGCCTCGCTCTTGATGAGCGGGACGGCCTGACGCATCATGTTCGCGCCCATGAGGGCACGGTTGGCGTCGTCGTGCTCCAGGAAGGGGATCATCGCGGTCGCGACCGACACCATCTGGCGCGGCGAGACGTCGATGTAGTCCACCTCGGCCGGCGGCACGTAGTCGACCTCGCCGCCACGGCGGCGGACCAGGACGCGGGCCTCGGTGAGCTGGAGCTCGTCGTTGAGCGCGGCGTTGGCCTGGGCGATGACGAAGCGGTCTTCCTCGTCGGCCGTGATGTAGTCGACCTCGTCGGTGACCTGGCCGTCGACGACCTTGCGGTACGGCGTCTCGATGAAGCCGAACGCGTTGACCCGGCCGTAGGAGGCGAGCGAGCCGATCAGACCGATGTTCGGGCCTTCGGGGGTCTCGATCGGGCACATGCGGCCGTAGTGCGACGGGTGCACGTCACGGACCTCGAAGCCGGCCCGCTCACGGGAGAGACCACCCGGGCCAAGAGCCGACAGACGGCGCTTGTGGGTGAGACCCGACAGCGGGTTGTTCTGGTCCATGAACTGCGACAGCTGGCTGGTGCCGAAGAACTCCTTGATGGAGGCGACGACCGGCCGGATGTTGATCAGGGTCTGCGGCGTGATCGCCTCGACGTCCTGGGTCGTCATGCGCTCACGCACGACGCGCTCCATACGCGCCAGGCCCGTACGGACCTGGTTCTGGATGAGCTCGCCGACGTTGCGCAGACGGCGGTTGCCGAAGTGGTCGATGTCGTCGGTCTCGACGACGATGTTCCGACCCGACTCGCCGACCGTCTCGGTCTCGCCCGCGTGCAGCTTGACCAGGTACTTGATGGTCGCGATGACGTCGTCCGTGGTGAGGACGCCGGCGTCCAGCGGCTCGTCCGCGCCGAGCTTCTTGTTCACCTTGTAGCGGCCGACCTTGGCGAGGTCGTAGCGCTTGGGGTTGAAGTAGAGGTTCTCGAGCAGCGTCTGAGCGGCCTCGCGCGTCGGCGGCTCGCCCGGGCGCAGCTTGCGGTAGATGTCGAGCAGCGCGTCGTCCTGGCCCTGGGTGTGGTCCTTCTCCAGGGTGGCGCGCATCGACTCGTACTCGCCGAACTCCTCCAGGATCTGCTCGGTGGTCCAGCCGAGAGCCTTCAGGAGGACGGTGACGGACTGCTTGCGCTTGCGGTCGATGCGGACACCGACCATGTCGCGCTTGTCGATCTCCATCTCGAGCCAGGCACCCCGGGACGGGATGATCTTGGCCGTGTAGATGTCCTTGTCGGACGTCTTGTCGATGTTGGAGTCGAAGTAGACACCCGGCGAGCGCACGAGCTGCGACACCACGACACGCTCGGTGCCGTTGATGACGAAGGTGCCCTTGTTGGTCATGAGCGGGAAGTCGCCCATGAAGACCGTCTGGGACTTGATCTCGCCGGTCTCGTTGTTGGTGAACTCGGCCGTGACGAAGAGCGGGGCCGCGAACGTGAAGTCGCGCTCCTTGCACTCGTCGATCGAGTTCTTCGGGGGCTCGAAACGGTGGTCGCGGAAGGTCAGCGACATCGACCCGCTGAAGTCCTCGATCGGGGAGATCTCCTCGAAGATCTCCTCCAGACCGGACTTCGTGGGGACGTCCTGTCCGTTCTCGAGAGCGGCCTCGACGCGAGCCTTCCACGCGGCGTTGCCGAGCAGCCAGTCAAAGCTCTCGGTTTGCAGCGCAAGGAGGTTCGGAACCTCGAGGGGCTCCTTGATCTTTGCAAAGGAGATGCGCAGCGGGGCGGTGCTGGCGCCGTTGTTCGTATTGGCGGTCGAGGCGTTGCGCGAGGCGGCCAAGAGGGGGTCCTTCCGAGGGCTCGGACTCACTACGCGCGTACCGGTCCCACGAGGGCACAGAGAGAGACGTTTCCTGATTGAGGCTGAAAGGCCAGGTCAGGGCAGTTCAATCAACGATGCTCAAGCGAGGGCATGCCCCTGGTGACGGGCAGGGGGCAGCTAACAGGCAGCGCAAAGGGTCAGTGTAGCCACTCGGCCCACTGATGTCCAGGGCGGAATTTCGCGACCCTCATTGTTCGTCTCAGTACCTCGGTCGGCCACGCACCGTGAGGCGCACATCGATACTGCCCTCTTCGCCGTCGATCCATGCCTCGGATCCGGATCGTTGTGACGACGCGTCCTGAGAATTGCGCGCTGCGTGCGGTTCGTCAAGACCCCTCAGCTCCGCGGAGATCGCTCCGTTACGGCTCCTGCTGCCACGAGGCGTACCGGGGGCGTACGGCGATGATCACCATACTCCCTGTCGCCTCCCCCGCAAGGCAGCCGTCACGGCGACGCCCGGGTACGCCGAAGGGCGACCACCCGAATGGATGATCGCCCTTTGGTGTGTGCGCGTTACAGGCCCTCCGGGGGCATCACGCGCGGTGAGTCAGAGGACTCGTGAGGTCACTTGACCTCGACGGCCGCACCGGCAGCCTTGAGGGACTCGGCAGCCTTCTCGGCGGCCTCCTTGTTGACCTTCTCGAGGACCGGCTTCGGGGTGCCGTCGACGAGGTCCTTGGCCTCCTTCAGACCCAGCGAGGTCAGCTCACGCACGACCTTGATGACCTGGATCTTCTTGTCGCCCGCACCGGTGAGGATGACGTCGAACTCGTCCTTCTCCTCCTCGGCCTCGGCCGGGGCGCCCGGGCCGGCGGGGCCGGCAACGGCGACGGCCGCGGCGGCGGTGACGTCGAACTTCTCCTCGAAGGCCTTCACGAACTCGGAGAGCTCGATGAGGGTCATCTCCTCGAACTGGGCGAGGAGGTCGTCCTGAGAGAGCTTCGCCATGATGGGCGATCCTTCCACTAATTCGGCAGGTGCCGGTTGTATAGAGAGGCGGGCGTAACGGCCCGCTACGACCCGCGCACTAGGCGGCGCGGATCACTGCGCGAGCCGAATTACTCGGCACCGCCCTGCTCGGCGAGCTTGACGCGAAGCGCTTCCGCGGTGCGGACGAACTTCGACGGCAGCGCCTGGAAGAGCGAGGCAGCCTGGGACTGCTTGCCCTTGAACGCGCCGGCCAGCTTGCTGAGCAGAACCTCGCGGGACTCGAGGTCCGCGAGCTTCTTGATCTCATCGGCGGACAGCGCCTTGCCATCAAGGACACCGCCCTTGATGATCAGGTTCGGGTTCTCCTTGGCGAAGTCACGCAGACCCTTGGCCGACTCCACCGGGTCACCGGTGATGAAGGCGGCACCCGTCGGACCAGTGAACTGGTCGTCGAGCGAGGTGATCCCGGCGTTGTTCGCCGCGATCTTGGTCAGCGTGTTCTTCACCACGGCGTACTGGGCGTTCTCACCGAGCGAACGGCGCAGCGTCTTGAGCTGCGCCACGGTGAGACCCCGGTACTCGGTCAGCACGACGGCGTTCGAGCTGCGGAACTTGTCCTCGAGCTCGGCTACGTCGGCAGCCTTGTCGGGCCTTGCCATGAGCGTCGGCCTCCTTCCGGGTGATGAGGACCGCTCAGAAGGGACCGCGACATAAAAAACGCCCCGGCGCAAGTGCACGGGGCGTAGCTCCACCGGACAGAGTCCGGGAACTTTCCACAGTCACCTGCGCGGGTCGTCCGCATGCAACGGAACCTTCGGCCACCGCCCCTTCTTGCGAAGGCACGGCAACGACCAGCGGTCTTTGGCTTCTGTGGAAGCGTACGTGACGGGTGGCGGATCGAGCAAATCCGGTCGTACGGGACCGTCAGGCGGTGCCGGGACCGGCGGAGCCGCCGCCCTTGCGCGCCAGGTCACCCAGGTCCTTGAGCATCTCCATGAGGTCGGCCGTGTCGCTCTTGGGCGGGGCCGTGATCCGCGCCCCGGTGCCGTAGTCCGAGTAGTGCGTGGAGGTGTTGATCCTGCCCTGGGGGGTGTTCATCCCGACGTCCATCCGGACCGGGTAGCCGTCCGCGCCGACCCAGACCTCGGTGTCGTACCCCTTGATCCCCGACTTCTTCATATTGGCCAGGAGCTGCTCGCGGTCCTTGGGGGGCAGGGTGTCGAGCATCTTGCTGTTCTTCACCGTCTCGTCGATGGTGAGCGTGCCCTTGTAGTGCTCGCAGGAGACTCCGTCGGCCCGCCCGGCGCCCAGGTGCTTCAGGTTCGGCGAGTCGAGCAGCAGGGCGAGCTGCTGGGACGGGTCCTGGTTCATGTTCTCCATGCCCGCGGTCATCTGCTTGACCAGCTGGTCCTGGCCGGACTGCTTGGCCAGCGCGGTCAGGTCGAACTTGAACCAGTGCTTGCCGCCGAGCTCCCTGGCGGACTCGCCCATGGCGCTGGTGTCCAGGTACATGACGTTGTCGACCCAGAGCATCCGGGTCTTCTCGGCGGCGCCCCCCATGCCCTTGGCGACCGAGGACGTCACCGTGAGGTCCATGGCCGTGGGGTTCCAGGCCATGACCCCGCTGGTCTCGGTCCGGCCCCCGTCCTCCCCCAGGGACGCGGGACCCGTCATGGTCATCCGGACCTTGGCGGACCTGGCCGCGGCGGTCTTCCTGTACGCCGCCGTGAGCATCCGCGACGCGGCCTCGTGGGACTGCGGCGCGGCGGCGGCCTTCTGGGCGCCCGAGGCGCCGTCGGCCTTCTCGTCGCCGCCGCCGCAGCCCGCGGCCCCGGCCACCACCACGGCGGCCGTCGCCATCGACAGCGCCGCCCGCGTCCAACCGGACCTGGTCATGTTCCCCACCCCTTGAAACCCCGTGCCATGAGTCCCGCCGAAGGCCGTCGAACGCCGTCGAACGGGCAGAACGTCTGCACCGTAACCCAGGGTCTGCGACGGATGAGACGGATTATGTCTGCCGTGGCGCGGGCTACGAGGCCTGGCTGGACGGCTTGGGCTTGATCATCGTGGTGAAGTCCACCGTGTCGGAGGCGGCCGGGGCCTCGGCGGAGACCTTGACGCCGTAGTCCGCGTAGTACGCCGTGCTGTTCAGCTCGCCGTTCTTCGTCGCCGCGCGCTCGGTCTTCTTCACCAGCAGGTCGTCCTTGTCCACCCAGATGTCGACCGTGTCGGTGGTGACGCCGCTCTGGTTCATCTGGGCCTTGAAGGCGTCCAGCGTCTTCGCGTCCAGGCCGGAGTTGCGGTCCACCAGCTTGGCCATGTCGACCGTGCCCGAGTAGTGCGTGGTCTTGACGCCGCGGACGTCCTCGGTGCCGACCTTCTTGACGTCACCCGAGGCCAGCAGCGCCTTCACGCCCTGCTGGGGCGTCGAGTTCTGCATCTGGTCCTTCATGACGGCGCCGGCCGGGCCCATCAGCTTGGCCATGTCGTCGTACCCGTAGCGGATCCAGTGCTTGCCGCCGAGGTTCTTGGCGAACTGGGGGCCCATGTCGGCGTAGTAGGCGTCGCGCAGATAGCGGGCGTCGATGCTGTCGCTGCCCAGCTGCTTCATGCTCTGCGCCAGGGTGCCCTGGGTGTACCTCAGCCGCATGACGCCGGTCATCCCGTCGCCCCACGCCAGGCTGCCCTTGCCCTCCAGGCCCATCACGGCGCCCATGGACATCGTCATCTCGACCTTGGCGGAGCCCACCCCGTCCGTCTTCTTCTGGACCGCCTGGAGCGCGGCCACCGGGCTGAAGTCCGATCCGCCCTTGTGTCCGCCGCTGTCCGACTCGCCGCAGGCGGCGACGCCCACCAGCGCCGCGGCGACCGCGGCCAGCGAGATTCCCGTACGCCGAACGGAACTGGTGCTCATGCGCTCCCCCTCGAATACTCATTCCCTTACCTCCCCGACGGTATCGCAGGGGTCGGACAACCCCCCGCCCGTCCAGGGGCGTTGGGACGCGGTTGCGACAAAAAGCCGGGCCCCGCGCCTCCGAAGAGGTGCGGGGCCCGGCTCTGGATCAGCCGATGCGAGCCGAGGCTCGGTCCGGTCAGACCGCCGCCGGGTCCTCCTCGACGAGGAGGTTGCGGGTGCGGTTGGAGTCGACCGGGATGCCGGGGCCCATCGTGGTGGCGATGGTGGCCTTCTTGATGTAGCGGCCCTTGGCGGCGGACGGCTTCAGACGGAGGATCTCCTCCAGAGCGGCGCCGTAGTTCTCCACCAGCTTGGTGTCGTCGAAGGACACCTTGCCGATGATGAAGTGCAGGTTCGAGTGCTTGTCGACGCGGAACTCGATCTTGCCGCCCTTGATCTCCTCGACCGCCTTGGCGACGTCGGGGGTGACCGTGCCGGTCTTCGGGTTCGGCATCAGACCACGCGGGCCGAGCACGCGGCCGAGGCGGCCGACCTTGCCCATGAGGTCCGGGGTGGAGACGACGGCGTCGAAGTCCAGACGGCCCTTGGCGACCTCGTCGATGAGCTCGTCCGAGCCCACGATGTCGGCGCCCGCGGCACGCGCGGCCTCGGCACGGTCACCGGTCGCGAAGACCAGGACCCGGGCGGTCTTACCGGTGCCGTGCGGGAGGTTCACGGTGCCACGGACCATCTGGTCGGCCTTGCGCGGGTCGACACCCAGGCGGAAGGCGACCTCGACGGTGCCGTCGAACTTGGTCGCGGAGGTCTCCTTGGCGAGACGGACGGCCTCGAGCGGGGCGTAGAGCTTGTCCGCGTCGATCTTGGCGTCCGCAGCGCGGAGAGTCTTGCTGCGCTTCACTTCTGCTCCTGTATGCAGTAACACCATGCGGCTGACGCCGCGTGGCAGTCATGGAGTCGTGGTACGGACCAGCGCTTGGCCCTACCACTGAGGTCAAACGGGGTGAGCTGGGATCAGCCCTCGACCGTGATGCCCATGGAACGGGCGGTGCCAGCGATGATCTTGGACGCGGCGTCCAGGTCGTTGGCGTTCAGGTCGGCGAGCTTCGTCGTGGCGATCTCGCGGACCTGGGCCTCGGTGATCTTCGCGACCTTGGTCTTGTGCGGCTCGCCGGAGCCCTTCTCGACACCCGCGGCCTTGAGGATCATCTTCGCGGCCGGCGGAGTCTTGGTGATGAAGGTGAAGGAACGGTCCTCGTAGACCGTGATCTCCACCGGGATCACCCAGCCACGCTGCGACTCGGTGGCCGCGTTGTAGGCCTTGCAGAACTCCATGATGTTGACGCCGTGCTGACCGAGCGCGGGGCCGACCGGCGGGGCCGGGTTCGCCGCACCGGCGTTGATCTGGAGCTTGATAAGCCCCGTGACCTTCTTCTTCTTGGGAGGCATTGCTCTCTCCGGGTCCTAGTGAGAGTGAACCGCCTGACATCCGATCATCCGGATGGAGGCATACCGCACAACGATAACGGGTATCTGTCTGCGGCTAAAAACCGAGCAGGTCAGACAGGCTTTGAGAGCCCGTCTGACCTGTTCGGAAGACGTGTGGTCCGGAAGAACTAGTTCTTCTGGATCTGGTCGAAGCTGAGCTCGACCGGGGTCTCGCGGCCGAAGATCTCGACGAGGCCCTTGACCTTCTTCGAGTCGGCGTTGATCTCGTTGATCGTGGCCTGGAGCGTGGCGAACGGGCCGTCGGTGACGGTGACCGAGTCGCCCACCTCGAAGTCGAGCACCTGGACCTCGACCTTGCGGGCCGGAGCCGGCTTGCCCTCGGCCTCGGCGGCCTCGCGGGCGGCCTTCTCCTCGGCCTCCGGGGCGAGCATCTTGACGATCTCGTCCAGGGTCAGCGGGTACGGGTCGTAGGCGTTGCCCACGAAGCCGGTGACGCCCGGGGTGTTGCGGACGACGCCCCAGGACTCGTTCGTCAGATCCATGCGGACGAGAACGTAACCGGGCAGCTTGTTCTGCCGGACGTTCTTGCGCTCGCCGTTCTTGATCTGGACGATCTCTTCCTCGGGCACCTCGGCCTGGTAGATGAACTCCTCGACGTTCAGCGAGACGGCACGCTGCTCCAGGTTGGCCTTCACGCGCTTCTCGTAGCCCGCGTAGGTGTGGATCACGTACCACTCGCCGGGCAGGCCGCGCAGCTCCTGGCGCAGGGCCTCGACCGGGTCGACGGGCGCGGCCGGCTCCTCGGGAGCCTCCTCGGCGCTCTCGTCCTCGTCGGAGGCGTCCTCTGCGGAGGCGTCGTCCTCGACGGCCTCGTCACCGGAGTTGTCGGAGCCCTCGGGGGACTCGTTCTCCTCGGCGTCCAGCTCGTCCTCGTCCTCGACGTGGAGCGCCGCCTGCTCGGCCGCCTCGCCCGCCTCGGCGTCGGCAGCCTCGACCTCGTCGGCGTCCTCGACGGCCTCGGCGTCCGCCGCCTCGACGATGTCGAGCTGGTCCTCCACGGACTCCGCCGACTCGATGGCGTCGTTCACATTCGGGTCAGACACGTGGCTGCTTCTTCCTGACTACAGATGGGTGGAACAATGCGAAAAAGGCGCCGGGTGGGCGCCCTTACGCAGCGGATCAGCCGAAGACGTACTTGACGACGTGCTGGAATCCGGTGTCGATCAAGGTCACGATGCCGATCATGATGATGACGAACACGATCACCACGGTGGTGTACGTCGACAGCTGATTGCGCGACGGCCAGACCACCTTGCGCAGCTCGGCGACGACCTGACGGTAGAAGAGCGCGAGACGGCCCAGGGGGCCCTTCTTGCCGCGCTTGCCGCCCTTGCGGGACTTCTTCTTGGAGTCCTGGTCCGCAGAGGCCTCGTCCTGGGCATCAGGCATGTCGATGGAGCCCACGGCGTCCGTCACGCTTCTCACCTGATTCCGGGTCGTGGCCGTGCCGCGCCCGGTGGAGCCGCACGGCGGTGCATAGAAGTACGTACATGCGCACACATCCTGGCGAAGGTGTGTGTAGCAGGGCCGGAGGGACTTGAACCCCCAACCGCTGGTTTTGGAGACCAGTGCTCTACCAATTGAGCTACGACCCTTTGTGGTTTCCCCAACCTACCGCATCCGCCCGAGTGCACCGAGTGCCCGGAGTGGATCGGTTGGTGGAGGCCAACGACAGGTGAGTGTACGTGGTCCTGCGCCCGGCGTCGAACAGATACCTCCCGACGGCTCGGCGCGGATGCCCCGAACGGCCCGCGCGAGCGCCCCGTCCGGTCCCTGAAACCGGTGTGCCCGGGCCGCGGCGGGTCTGGGACGATGGCCGGCATGAGCGCTGCAACTTCTCCGACCGAGCGCCGGGTGTCCGCGCGCATCGGCGCGATCTCCGAGTCCGCGACCCTCGCCGTCGACGCCAAGGCCAAGGCCCTCAAGGCCGCCGGGCGCCCGGTGATCGGCTTCGGCGCCGGTGAGCCCGACTTCCCGACCCCGGACTACATCGTCGAGGCGGCCGCGGCGGCCTGCCGCGACCCGAAGTACCACCGCTACACGCCGGCCGGCGGCCTGCCCGAGCTCAAGAAGGCCATCGCCGACAAGACGCTGCGCGACTCCGGCTACGAGGTCGACCCGTCGCAGATCCTGGTGACCAACGGCGGCAAGCAGGCGATCTACGAGGCCTTCGCGGCGATCCTGGACCCGGGCGACGAGGTCATCGTCCCGGCGCCGTACTGGACCACCTACCCGGAGTCGATCCGCCTCGCGGGCGGTGTCCCGGTCGAGGTCGTCGCCGACGAGACCACCGGCTACCGCGTCTCGGTGGAGCAGCTGGAGGCCGCTCGTACGGAGAGGACCAAGGTCGTCCTCTTCGTCTCCCCGTCCAACCCCACCGGCTCGGTCTACACCGAGGCCGAGACCGAGGCGATCGGCCGCTGGGCCGTCGAGCACGGCCTGTGGGTGCTGACCGACGAGATCTACGAGCACCTGGTCTACGGGGACGCGGTCTCCGTGTCGCTGCCGGCGCTCCTGCCCGAGCTGCGCGACAAGTGCGTCGTGGTCAACGGCGTCGCCAAGACGTACGCGATGACCGGCTGGCGGGTCGGGTGGATCGTCGGTCCCCAGGACGTCATCAAGGCCGCGACCAACCTCCAGTCGCACGCCACCTCCAACGTCGCCAACGTCTCCCAGGTGGCGGCGCTCGCCGCGGTCTCCGGCGGCCTCGACGCGGTCGCCGAGATGCGCACGGCCTTCGACCGCCGCCGCCAGACCATGGTGCGAATGCTCAGCGAGATCCACGGGGTGGTCTGCCCGACGCCCGAGGGCGCGTTCTACGCGTACCCCTCGGTGAAGGGCCTGCTCGGCAAGGAGATCCGCGGCAGGCGCCCGCAGACCTCCGTCGAGCTCGCCGAGCTGATCCTGGAGGAGGCCGAGGTCGCGGTCGTCCCGGGCGAGGCCTTCGGCACCCCGGGCTATCTGCGCCTGTCCTACGCGCTGGGCGACGACGACCTCGTCGAGGGCGTCTCGCGGATCCAGAAGCTGCTGGCGGAGGCGCGCGACTGAGCACGTCGTCCGGGAGATCACCCGACGCCTTCCAGGGAACGACCACCGACTCACGTGAGTCGGTGGTCGTTCCCGCGTTCGGACAAGGTCCCGATCGGGGAAAGGGGCTGTCGGATGCCGGTGGCGTGCGGCAAGATCCTTCAATGGAGCGCGTTCGTGACGTACGAGACCTGCCGAAGGCCCATCTGCACCTGCACTTCACGGGGTCGATGCGCCCCACGACGCTGTTGGAGCTCGCCGACAAGTACGGCGTGCACCTGCCCGACGCGCTGACGGGCGGCGAGCCGCCGAAGCTGCGGGCCACCGACGAGCGCGGCTGGTTCCGCTTCCAGCGCCTGTACGACATCGCGCGCTCCTGTCTGCGCGCCCCCGAGGACATCCAGCGGCTGGTGCGCGAGGCCGCCGAGGAGGACGTCCGGGACGGCTCGGGCTGGCTGGAGATCCAGGTCGATCCGACCAGCTACGCGCCGATGCTCGGCGGGCTCATCCCGGCCCTGGAGATCATCCTGGACGCGGTCGAGTCGGCCGCGCGCGAGACCGGGCTCGGGATGCGGGTCCTGGTCGCGGCGAACCGGATGAAGCACCCGCTGGACGCCCGCACCCTGGCCCGCCTCGCCGTGCGGTACGGCGACCGGGGCGTGGTCGGCTTCGGGCTCTCCAACGACGAGCGCCGGGGCATGGCGCGCGACTTCGACCGCGCCTTCGCGATCGCCCGGGAGGGCGGGCTGCTGGCGGCGCCGCACGGCGGCGAGCTGGCCGGTCCCGCGTCCGTGCGGGACTGCCTGGACGATCTGCACGCCACCCGCATCGGCCACGGGGTGCGCGCCGCGGAGGACCCGCGCCTGCTGCGGCGGCTGGCCGAGCGCGGCATCACCTGCGAGGTCTGCCCCGCCTCCAACGTCGCCCTGGGCGTGTACGAGAAGCCCGAGGACGTCCCGCTGCGCACCCTGTACGAGGCGGGCGTGCCGCTGGCGCTCGGCGCCGACGACCCGCTCCTGTTCGGCTCCCGCCTCGCCGCCCAGTACGAGTTCGCCCGCGTCCACCACGGCTTCACCGACGCCGAACTGGCGGAGCTGGCACGGCAGTCGGTGCGCGGCTCGGCCGCGCCTCCCGCGGTGAAGTCGCAGTTGATCGCCGGGGTGGATTCCTGGCTGGCCTCCTGACACCTTGGGCACCCTTGGCGGAGGAACGACCATCCACCAGGGGAGGGTGACGCAGATGAGGCTCACGGTTTTCGGGGCGACGGGCAGGATCGGCACGGAGGCGGTCCGCCAGGCGCTGGCCGCAGGACACCAGGTCACGGCGGTGGTACGGGACCCGGGGCGTTTCACGATGACGGGGACGGGCCTGGAGGTCGTCCGGGGCGATCTCTCCGACCCCGAGTCGCTGCGCCCTGCGGTGGCGGGCCGGGACGCGGTGCTCTCGGGGCTGGGCGCGAACAAGCGGGCGGACGCGGCGGCAGGCATCACGGCCCGGCTGACCCGCTCGATCGTGCAGGCGATGGACGCGGAGGGCACCCGCCGGCTGCTGGTGGTGAGCGCGGGGCCGGTGGGCCCGGAGGCGCCCGACGACCCGTTCCTGGACCGTCTCACCCTGGCGATCGTCACCCGGGTCCTGAAGGACGTCTACGAGGACCTTCGCCGTACCGAGGCCGAGCTGGCCGCCTCCGCCCTGGACTGGACGGCGGTACGCCCGGTCCGCCTGGTCAACAAGCCGAGGACGGGCACGTACCGCACGGCCATAGGGGCGACTCCGCGCAGCGCGCGCACGATCGGGCGGGCGGACGTGGCGGACGCGATGCTGCGGATGATCACCGACCAGGCGACGGTGAAGCAGGGCGTCTGCGTGGCCTACTGACCCTGCCGGGTGAGGTCAGATCTCGGCGTTGACGGTCACCGGCTCGTTGACGAGCGTCACCCCGAAGGCGCGCTCCACGCCCGCGACGACCTCGCGGGCGAGGGCGAGCAGGTCCTCGGTGGTGGCGCCGCCGCGGTTGGTGAGGGCGAGAGTGTGCTTGGTGGAGATCCGGGCGGGCCCGGAGCCGTACCCCTTGGTGAACCCTGCCTTGTCGATGAGCCAGGCGGCGGAGGTCTTGGTCCGTCCGTCCCCGAGGTCCCAGGCGGGCGGGGAGACGTCGTCCCCGAGCCGCGCGGCGGCCTTCTCCAGGAACGCGCGGTACTCGCTCTCCCCCAGGATCGGATTGGTGAAGAAGGACCCGGCGGACCAGGTGTCGTGGTCCTCGGGGTCCAGCACCATGCCCTTGCCGGCCCGCAGCTTGAGGACGGTCTCGCGGGCGGTGGCGGCGGGGACGCGGTCGCCGGGCTCGACGCCGAGGGCGCGGGCGGTCTCGGCGTACTTGATGGGCGCGGAGAGCCCGCCGGCGTCCTCCAGCTCGAAGCGGACGCGCAGCACGACGTACCGGTCGGGGTGCGCCTTGAACCGGCTGTGCCGGTAGGAGAAGTCGCACTCGGCGGCGGTCAGGACCACGGTCCGCCGCTCGACCCGGTCGTACGCGACGACCTCGCGGATGGTGGAGGAGACCTCCTGGCCGTACGCGCCCACGTTCTGGATCGGGGTGGCGCCCGCGGATCCCGGGATCCCGGCCAGACACTCGATCCCTGCGAGCCCGGCCTCCACGGTCCGGGCCACGACGTCGCTCCAGACCTCCCCGGCGGCCACGTCCAGCCGCGTCCCCTCCAGCCGGAACCCGGTGGTGGCGATCCGCAGGGCGGTCCCGGCGAACCCCTTGTCCCCGATGACGAGATTGCTCCCCCCACCGATGACGAGCAAGGGCACCCGCCCCTCGTCGGCCTCCCGCACAACGGAGATGACGTCGTCATCACTACCGGCCACCACCAGCCGGGAAACCGGCCCACCGAGCCGGAAGGTGGTGAGGGGGGCGAGGGGGGCATCGTGAAGTACCTGCACGGGGTCCAGCGTACGGGGCCCGCGGGGGCGGAGCCGGGGGCCGGGGGTCGGTGCGCGGGCGGGGGGTGCCCGAGGCCCTGATTCCGCTCGGGGTACGGGTGCGGGTCCGGTGGGGGTTGCTCGCGCAGTTCCCCGCGCCCCTACAAGGCCCGGACGTCGACTGGCGGCCGGTAGTTCAGGGCCCGGACTTCCGCTGCGGGCATCTTGGGCTGAGCGCGCAGTTCCCCGCGCCCCCGGCTGCCCAGGGGCGCGGGGAACTGCGCGAGCAACCCAGCACGGTCCGCAGACGAAAGAAGGGGGCTCCCGCTACGGCGGGGGTGCGGGGGGGCACAGGACCCGCGAGCCGGGGGGCCGGCGCTCAGCCCCGGGAAAGCGCCCCCCACCCCCGGAGGGTTCAGTCCCCACCCCCGGAGGGTTCAGGGAAGGGGCGGGGTGGGGGAATCGCACCCCCGGCCCCGCCCCCCGCATCACCCCACCAACACCTCCCCCCGAACCTCCCCCACAGAATCCGCCCCGGCACCGGCCGCACCGGCCCCACCGGCCCCACCAGCCCCCGACCCCACCCCGGACCGCCCCGGCAGACACACCGCACTCACCGCCGCCAGCGCCACCACCCCCGCCCCGACCCACAGCGCCGGCCGCAGCCCGTCCACGAAGGCCGAGGCCGACCCGTAGCCGCCCTGGGCGGAGAACACCGCCGCCAGGACCGCGACGCCCAGCGCCCCGCCCACCTCCCGCAGCGCGTTGTTCGCCCCGGACGCGATCCCCTGCTCGGCGGGCCGCACGCTCGACATCACCAGATTCGCGGCCGGCGCGAAGTACAGCGCCATCCCGATCCCGCTGACCGTCATGGCCGGCAGCTGCGTCCCGTACGACACGTCCGGCGACATGATCAGCGCGAACCAGCCCAGCCCGACCGCCTGGAGCGCCAGCCCCACCGCCACCACCGGCCGCCCCCCGATCCGGTCGGAGAGGATGCCCGCGACCGGCGCGACCAGCAGCGGCATCGCGGTCCACGGCAGCATCCGCAGCCCCGCCTCGGTCGGCGAGTAGCCCAGCACGCCCTGGAGGAACTGGCTGAGCAGGAAGATCGAGCCGAACATCCCCACGAACATCAGCAGGCTGGCCAGGTTGATCGCCGCGAAGGCCCGGCTGCGGAACAGCCGCATCGGCAGCAGCGGCGCCGCGCTGACGATCCCGTGCCACACAAACGCGCCCAGCAGAGCCGCACCCCCCACCAGCCCCGTCAGCACGGTCGGGCTGCTCCAGCCGTCGATGTTGCCCCGGATCAGGCTGTACACGATCCCGAAGAGCCCGCCGCTGGCCAGCACCGTGCCGCGGATGTCGAGCCGCGCCCCGCTCCCGTACGACTCGGCGAGCCGAAGCCGCGCCAGCGGCAGCAGGGCCACCCCGAGCGGAACGTTCAGCCAGAAGATCCACTGCCAGGAGAAGTGCTCGGTCAGCGCCCCGCCGATCAGCGGCCCACTGGCCACGGCGAGGCCGTTGACCGCACCCCATATCCCGTACGCCAGTCCCCGCTTCGCCACCGGCACGGCCGCCGTGAGCAGCGTGAGCGTCAGCGGCATCATGATCGCCGCGCCGACGCCCTGGACCGCCCGCGCCGCCACCAGTCCGTCGATCCCGGGGGCCAGCGCCGCCGCCGCGGAGGCGCCGGTGAAGATCGTCAGCCCGGTGAGGAAGAGTTTGCGGCGTCCGAACCGGTCCCCCAGCGCCGCCCCGAACATCAGCAGGACGGCGAAGGTGAGCGTGTACGCGCTCACCGTCCACTCCAGGTCGTCCAGCGCCCCGCCCAGGTCCTCACGGATCGACGGCAGCGCGGTGGTGACGACGAGGTTGTCGAGCGCCGCCATGAACCCGGCGATGCTGGTGATCACCAGCGCCCACACCGCTCCCCCGCGCCGACCGGCCCCCTCCCCGGCGGTCCCGTCCCCGGCGGTCCCGTCCCCGGCGGTCCCGTCCTCGGACGCCCCCGGCCCGGGCTCCCCCTCAGATCCCTGGAGGGCCCCCCGTGCGGCCCCCTGCTCGTACTGCTCGTGCTGCTCGGGTATCTCCCGCTGCTCGGACATCGCTTCCCCGCTTCCCCTGTCGATCCTGTTGGTTAGTTATCAGTTACTAACTTTCCAGCCCATACGGGTGCGCATACGGTTGCGCAGCCCCCGCCACCCCCGCCCCCCAGCCAGCCCGGGCGACCCGGCGGCCCAACGCCCCACCCAACGGCCGGCTACTTCTCCAGCCGCCCCTTCACCCGCGCACTCGGATAGATCTCCTCCCACACCCGGTGCTCGGGCGGAAACCCCATCGCCACCAGCGTGTTGATCAGCATCCCGTACGCCAGGAACGTCGTGGTCTCCTTGTAGCCCTCCAGCGGCACGCTCACCGCGTCCCAGAGTTCCATCCACTCGCGCCGGACGGCCTCGCCGAAGGTGTGGTCGCCAGCGGCCTCGGCCGCGGCGACCGCCACGTACACCTGCATCTGCATGAGCAGCCGCTCGGGCTCCTCCGCGATGACCCGGGTGTACGCGTTCGCCATCGCGTGCACCGCCTCCTCGCCGATCAGCCCTGCCGAGGCGTCGGCGAACATCCGCGTGGTGTCCTCCATGCAGCGACGGGTCGCCGCGAGGAAGATGGCCGGCTTGTTCGGGAAGAGCCGGAACAGGTACGGCTGCGAGACACCCACCCGCTTGGCGATCGCCTCGGTGGACGTCCCGTAGTAGCCGCGGTGAGCGAATTCGCTCATCGCCGCCCGTACGACGCTCTCGCGCCGCTCCTCCGCACTCATCCTGACCATGGACAGAAAGTTAGTGGTCCATAACTAACTCCGTCAAGGGGTACGGATCCCCTGGCTCGGGAATCGGCAATCCCCGGGAACGACGGACGGCCGTCGGAGCGCTCCCGCGCCGACGGCCGTCCATCCGCTCTCACGCGCTCCCGCAGGGGCATCCGCTCCCCCGGGGCGCCCCCCTCACGCCAGCGCGGCCACAGCGCGCGACATCCCGAGCACCTTCTGCCCCGCGCTCATCGCCGTCAGGTCGACCCGGACCGTCCGCGCCTCGTCGTCCAGCTTGGCCGCGACCTTGGCGCTGACCTCGATCACCGCGCCCGTCTCGTCGTTCGGCACGACGACCGGCTTGGTGAAGCGCACCCCGTACTCCACGACGGCCGCCGGGTCGCCCACCCAGTCGGTGACCACCCGGATCGCCGAGGCCATGGTGAACATGCCGTGCGCGATCACGTCCGGCAGCCCGACCTCCTTGGCGAACTTCTCGTTCCAGTGGATCGGGTTGAAGTCGCCCGAGGCGCCCGCGTACTGCACGAGTGTGGCGCGACTCACGGGGAAGGACTGGGCCGGCAGCTCGGTGCCGGGCTCCACGTCCTCGTAACGGATCTTGGCGCTCATCGTCACTCCCCCTCGGCCGCGCGGGCCACGAGCTTGGTGAAGGCGGTCACGACGTGCTCGCCGGTCTCGTCGTGGACCTCGCCGCGGACGTCCAGGATGTCGTTGCCCGCCATGGACTTGACCGCCTCGATGGTGGAGGTCACGGTCAGCCGGTCCCCCGCCCGCACCGGGCGCGTGTACGCGAACTTCTGGTCGCCGTGCACGACCCGGCTGTAGTCCAGGCCCAGCTGAGGGTCCTGGATCACGACACCGGCCGCCTTGAACGTGATGGCGAACACAAAGGTCGGCGGAGCGATCACATCGGGGTGCCCGAGCGCCTTGGCGGCCTCCGGGTCGAGGTAGGCGGGGTTGGTGTCCCCCACGGCCTCGGCGAATTCACGGATCTTCTCCCGGCCGACCTCGTACGGCGCGGTGGGCGGATAGGTCCGCCCCACGAAGGACTGGTCGAGCGCCATGGGCTCGCAACCTCCTGCTGGGTGGTCTGCTGCTGATCTTCTGCAATCTGCCACGATCTGCTGTGATCCGGCCAACGGGTACGGCGGGCACGGCTGGCACGACGAGAGGCCGCTCCCCGTAACAGGGAACGGCCTCTCGTACGAGCCTGAGTGCTAAACCCGTGATTAGCGGGTCTCGCGGTGCGCGGTGTGCGAGTTGCAGCGCGGGCAGTGCTTCTTCATCTCAAGACGGTCCGGGTTGTTACGCCGGTTCTTCTTGGTGATGTAGTTCCGCTCCTTGCACTCCACGCAGGCCAGCGTGATCTTCGGGCGGACGTCGGTGGCAGCCACGTGAGTGCTCCTTGGACGGACGGTTAGACGGATGAACGCATAAAAGAGTAGCCGATCGGGAGACCGACCCCACAATCGGCTACTGGTGCTACTTTGAGTAGCGGTGACCGGACTTGAACCGGTGACACAGCGATTATGAGCCGCTTGCTCTACCGACTGAGCTACACCGCTTTGATGATCCGGTCCCCGCTTGTGGGCGGGGACCCTCTCACCAGAGCCCCAATACGGAATCGAACCGTAGACCTTCTCCTTACCATGGAGACGCTCTACCGACTGAGCTATTGGGGCGAGCGATGAAGACATTACACGGTCGGCTGCCGATCGCCCAAATCCGTTTCGCCGGGCCGTCGCGGAGCCGTCCCGGAGCCCTCGGGAGGCGGCTCCCGAGGGGGGCGCGTGGGGGTCCCGGGACGGATGGGGAGCGCCCCTCGGCCCCTTCCGGACCCCTTCCGCACGGCCCGCCCCAGCCGTCCCGTACGCCACTCGTGGCCACACCGGTACGACTATTGCGCTCCTCCTCGATGCGCGCGGAGCTCGCCCCTAGGCTCTGCTCACGCTGCGTGATCTTGCCCTGAAGGCCCCGCGGGGCCCCGAGGACCACCTGGAGCGCGATGTCCGACAGCCAGCCGCAGCCGGCCCACTCGCCCGGCGCCGGGGACGGCCCCGCCGAGACCGCCGCCACGCTCCTGCTGTCCGGCGCCCGGCTCGCCGACGGCCGGACCGTCGACGTCCGGCTCGGCGGCGGCCGCATCGAGGCCGTCGGCACCGCGGGCAGCCTCGCCGCGCACTTCTCCAAGGTCGACCTGAACGGCTTCCTGCTGCTCCCGGCGCCCGCCGAACCGCACGCGCACAGCGACACGGCGCTGACCGCGTTCGGCCCCGAGGGGCCGGTCTCGTACGCCGCCGAGGACGTCCAGCGCCGTGCCACCGAGGCCGCTCTGCTCCAGCTCGGCCACGGCGCGACGGCGTTGCGCTCGCACGTGCGGATCGACGACGTACGGGGCCTGGGGCCGCTGGAGGCCGCCCTTCAGACCCGCCGCTCACTGCGCGGGCTCGCGGAGCTCACCGTGGTGGCGGTGCCCCGGCTGCTGACCGGGGTCGCGGGCGCGGACGGGCTCGCGATGCTGCGGGACGCGGTGAAGATGGGCGCCTCGGTGGTCGGCGGCTGCCCGGACCTCGACCCCGACCCGGCCGGGTACACCGAGGCGGTCCTGGAGATCGCCTCCGAGCACGGCTGCGCGGTGGACCTGCACACGGACGGTGACGACCCGGCTCGCCTCGCCCGCCTCGCGGCGATGACCGCCGGGCTGCGCCCGGGCGCAGCGATCGGTCCCTGCGCGGGCCTCTCACGGCTGCCCCGCGAGGCGGCCGCGCGGGCGGCGGACCAGCTCGCGGCGGCGGGCGTCGCGGTGATCTGCCTGCCGCAGGGCGGCTGCGGCATGACGGAGCGCCAGGGCACGGTCCGTCAGGGGATGCCCCCGGTAGGGCTGCTGAGGGCGGCCGGGGTGCCGGTGGCGGCGGGCAGCGGCGCGCTGCGCGACCTGGCCAACCCGGTGGGCCGGGGCGACCCGTTGGAGGCCGCGTACCTCCTCGCCTCCCAGGCCGGCCTGCGCCCCGAGGACGCCTACGGCGCGGTGAGCACGGCCGCCCGCGAGGCGATGGGGCTGGCCGAGGTCCGCGTGGAGGCCGGCTTCCCGGCGGAACTCCTGGCCGTACGCGGTGAACGCATCGCGGGCGTGCTGTCCCTGGCGTACAGCCGCATCGTGATCCACCGCGGCCGGGTGGTGGCCCGGACGAGCGCGGTACGGGAGTACTGCGACTCGGCGGCGGCGGTGGCGCTGGACCTGCCTCGGCAGTCGCGGATGGACGGGGGGTGAGGGGTGGCGGGGCGGATGGGGGCGCCCGGGGGCGGGCGGGACCGGATGGCCGCCGCGGGGCCTTGACGGGCGCCCCCCGAAGGGGCGTGCGGGGACGCGCCGAGCGGCGCGCGGGCGTACGGTCGTGAGCATGCGCATTGTCATCGCAGGAGGTCATGGTCAGATCGCGCTGCGGCTCGAACGGCTGCTGTCGGCGCGCGGGGACGAGGTCGCGGGCGTCATCCGCAGGCCGGAACAGGCGGACGACCTGCGGCAGGCGGGTGCCGAGCCCGTCGTACTCGACCTGGAGTCGGCGTCCGTCGACGAGGTCGCGTCCGTTCTGGAGGGCGCGGACGCCGCGGTCTTCGCGGCGGGCGCGGGCCCGGGCAGCGACGCGGCCCGCAAGGAGACGGTGGACCGGGCGGCGGCGGTCCTGTTCGCCGACGCGGCGGAGCGGGCGGGTGTACGCCGGTACCTGGCCGTCTCGTCCATGGGCGCCGACCCGCGCCACGAGGGCGACGAGGTCTTCGACGCGTATCTGCGCGCCAAGGGCTCGGCCGACGAGGCGGTACGGGCCCGCCCCGGCCTGGACTGGACGATCCTGCGCCCCGGGATGCTGACGAACGACGCGGGCACGGGCCTGATCACCCTGGCCGCCTCGACGGGCCGTGGCCCGATCCCCCGGGACGACGTGGCCGCGCTCCTGGCCGAACTGATCGACACCCCGGCGACGGCGGGCCTGACGCTGGAGGCGATCAGCGGGACGGTGCCGGTGACGGTGGCGGTGAAGGACGTGGCGGGGAACTGACCCGCTCCCTGTTTCCCCGCCCCCTCCTCCTCCGCCGCGTCCGGAGCGCGAGCCCGCCGTCTCCCCACGGGCGCACCCGCGCCGACCGCCCTTACCGGCGCACCCTGGTCTGCTGCTGGTATTCCCCGTGGACCTTGAGGATTTCCCGGAACAGCTCCGGAAGATCGGAGAGATCGATGTTCCTGGGATTGGTGGCATAACTGATCAGGCCGAGCAGTCGGTGCAGGATGTCGGCCTCCTGCTGCTGGCGTTCCCAGGCGGGATCCGCGGCGCTTTTCGCGCTCTTCTGCGGAGCGGCGCGAAAGCGCTCGTCCTCGGCGAGGCAGTCCCGCAGCGCCTGCGGCCACACGAGCCGCATGGGCTTTCCCCGGTCCTGGGTCCCGCCCTCCCGGGAGCCCTCCAGCGCGTTGAGTATGCGGGCTTCGTGGGAACGGTCGACGCGCTCCTGAAGCCCGTCGACGGCGGCCAGCCGGGCGGCCAGCCCCCGGATCAACTCCCCGTGGCGCAGGGCCCAGTCCCGCTCGGCACGCCGGCTGCGCTGCTCGCGTACGGATTCGACGCGCTCGTTCTGCGTACGGGGCAGGGTGCCGTCGGCGCGCTGGGCGCGGGTCAGTTGGAGGTGCCGGCGCTCCGCCGACTGACGGCCGCTCAGTTCGAGGGCGTCGGCGATGCGTTCCCAGGTGATCCGTTTGGTGCGGGCCAGGGAGATCAGCCGGAGTTCATCGCTCTCCAGCTTGTCGCGGAGCATACGGATGACCATGAGCGTGGCGAGAATGTCCGTTTCCTCGACATCGGGCTGGATGATCCCGCGGGCCCGCTGGCAGATCCGGTCATAGGCGCGGGCGACCTCCAGCAGCGTGGGCTCGGATCCCGAACTCCCGGGCCGCGAATGCCGCCGCACCCCGCCCGGGGATTCCAGCAACCGCCCCCAGGCCCGGTCCCGGTTGTATTCCGCTTCGGGATACTGCGCACGTCGTGCGGCACGTGTCGTCTTCATGACGACTCCCCCTGTCGTCTTTTGGACGACGTATTCGGCGGAGAGTCGTGTTCGGTCGCGCACAGTGGCGAGGTGCCCGAGCTATCCGACGACCCTTCGATCAGACCTTCGGAAGCCGGGCCTCCCGCCTGCCGGACCAGGCGCGGCCTTCGACGCCACGTGGACCGCAGCACCCCGACGACAACTGCGGTGATCGCGAACATCACCTCAGCTATGTAGTGGGCACCGGCATCCTTGATGACTGAACTCAACATGGCTGAATTCGTGCACGTCACCGACGTGCACTCGCCTCCTCACGGTATTGGCGGTGCCGTCACACGCCACGCCGGGCCCGCGTACGCAGGGCATGCACCCATCTCCCACGAACCCTTGGCGGCACGGAACGTCAGGTATCAGTTACAGCCCGACGTCGGAGGAAAGTCTGCCGCCCCTGAATCACGCGAACGCCCGCCACAGGACTCACCTCTTCAAGCGCCACCCTTCGCCATGGCCACATAAGGCACATTCCACCAATACGAGACCCGAGCGCCCCCACAGAAATGTCGTCCGCGAGAGGCGGAGCGGGACGGGCGGAGCTCGGGATCGGGCGCTCGAACGGCGCCACGGGGGCGGAAGCGGGGCCCGGCCCCGGCTCGACGGCTCGACCCTGGGGGCGGGGTGAGCCTGGTGGGATCCTGGGTGGGCCTGGAACTCGACTGGCCCCAGTGAGACTGGTCACCCACACCCCAGGGGTCTCTGCAAACGCCCGCGCCCAGACAGCGAGAAGACCCCCGCCGATCTACGTTTCCGCAGATCAACGGGGGCCTCACATCGCGTGGCGGCGCCAGGATTCGAACCTGGGTAGGCTAAGCCGACGGATTTACAGTCCGCTCCCATTGGCCACTCGGGCACACCGCCATGGGATGTCGCCGGTGGGATGGCCGCTTTTCGGCGGTGCTCCCTGGCAACGACGTAAACGATACCTGATGACCGGGGGTGCTCCGCCACCCGGTTGATCAGCGCTTCGCGCGGGTGCGGGTGGCTAGGCTTTGGGGCAGCGGTTCGGCAGCCAGGCCGTACCCCCACGCACCCGATACAAGGAGCCACAGGACATGGCCGACTCCAGTTTCGACATCGTCTCGAAGGTCGAGCGGCAGGAGGTCGACAACGCCCTCAACCAGGCGGCGAAGGAGATCTCGCAGCGCTACGACTTCAAGAACGTGGGCGCGTCGATCTCTTGGTCCGGCGAGAAGATCCTGATGGAGGCCAACTCCGAGGACCGCGTCAACGCCATCCTCGACGTCTTCCAGACCAAGCTGGTCAAGCGCGGGATCTCCCTCAAGGCGCTGGACGCCGGCGAGCCCCAGCTCTCCGGCAAGGAGTACAAGATCTTCGCCTCCATCGAGGAGGGCATCTCCCAGGAGAACGCCAAGAAGGTCGCCAAGGTCATCCGCGACGAGGGCCCCAAGGGCGTCAAGGCGCAGGTGCAGGGCGACGAGCTCCGGGTCTCCTCCAAGAGCCGGGACGACCTCCAGGCCGTGCAGGCACTGCTCAAGGGCAAGGACTTCGACTTCGCGCTGCAGTTCGTGAACTACCGCTGACCCTCGGACGCACTGTCCGATTCCCGCCAGCGCGGGCCGGACGGGGGTCGCAGACTCGGTCTCGTACGCAGGGAACTCGTACGCAGGAACTCGTACGTGAAGGCTCGTACGCGAAGACTCGTGGGCGAGACGCGCAGGCAAGAACGCGCAGGCGAGGACTCGTGGTACGGCTCGTCGCGAGGAAAGGAACGTGCGATGACGGTCTACGCGACCCTCGACAGCCCGCTCGGTGAACTGCTCCTGGTGGGCGAGGAGTCCGCCACCGCGAACGGCGGGACCGCGCTGGTCTCGCTCTCCATGCCCGGCCAGAAGGGCGCCGCCGTCGTCCGCGACGGCTGGCGGCGGGCGCCCGAGGCCTTCGAGGAGATCGTCCGCCAGCTGCGGGCGTACTTCGACGGCCGGCTCACCCGCTTCGAGATCGAGTACGCCCCCGGCGCCGGCACCGAATTCCAGCGGCGGGTCTGGGCGGAGCTGGACTCCATTCCGTACGGAGCCACCACGTCGTACGGGGAGATCGCCCGCCGCATCGGCGCCTCCCCGGTGATGGTGCGCGCGGTCGGCACCGCCATCGGCCGCAATCCCGCGCTGGTCGTACGCCCCTGCCACCGCGTCATCGGTTCCGACGGCACCCTGAAGGGGTACGCGGCCGGCCTGGACCGCAAGAAGCACCTCCTTGGACTGGAAGGGGCCCTGGAGGGGGCCCCGGAAGCGGTTTGGGGAGCTCCGGGTGCCCCGGGTGCCCCAGTGACTCTGGAAGCGGCTGAGGTTGGGGCGGTGTCCGTGGGCCACCCCGGTCACGGCAGCTTCGTCGGCCACGGCAGCCCTGTCAGTCACGGCAGCTTCGCCAGTCTCGGTGGTCCCGGCGATCCGGGCAGCCCCGGCGGGCCCGGCAGCCTCCGTTAGTCCCGGCCCATGAGCGACGCCCTGTTTCCCCGGCCCCGGGCCGTCGTCGCCCCCGGCGCCGTGCACGTGCCGGGGTGGCTTCCGCCCGAACGGCAGCGGGAGCTGGTGGCCGCCTGCCGGGAGTGGGCGCGGGGGCCCGTCCCCATCCGGCACACCGTGCTGCCGGGTGGGGGTGTCATGTCCGTGCAGACGGTCTGCATCGGCTGGCACTGGCAGCCCTACCGGTACACCCGCACCGCCGACGACGTGAACGGCCGGCCCGTCGCCCCCTTCCCCGACTGGCTCGCCACGCTGGGCCGCGCCGCCGTGGCCGACGCCTACGGTGACCCCGCTGCCGGGGCCGGCTACTCCCCCGACACCGCGCTGATCAACTTCTACGACGGCGACGCGCGCATGGGGATGCACCAGGACAAGGACGAGCGTTCCGGCGCGCCCGTGGTCTCCCTGAGCATCGGCGACAGCTGCCTCTTCCGCTTCGGCAACCCCGAGGACCGGGGCCGCCCCTACACCGATGTCGAGCTGGCCTCGGGTGACCTCTTCGTCTTCGGCGGCCCCTCGCGCTTCGCCTACCACGGCGTCCCCAAAGTCCTGCCCGGCACGGGCGACCCGGCGACGAACGGCCTGTCGGGCGGCCGCCTCAACCTGACCCTCCGTGAGACCGGGCTGAAGGGCTGACCGGTGAAAGGGGCCGCAGTCTCAGCGGCGGTCGCGCGAGTGGCCGAAGAGTATGCGGTAGAGGATCAGCAGTACGAGTGAGCCACCGACCGCCGCCGCCCAGGTGGCTCCGTCGTAGAAGTGATGGGCGACGGGACGGTCCAGCCAGCGTGCCGAGATCCAGCCGCCGACGAACGCACCCGCTATCCCGATGACCGTCGTGCCGATCAGACCGCCCGGATCCCGCCCGGGGAGCAGGATCTTGGCTATGACTCCGGCGAGCAGGCCGAGGAGGATCCAGCTGACGATGCTCATGTCCTGAACCTGCCTTTCGTGCGATACCGACCCGGGAGGGCCGTCTCTTATTGCGTGGCGTGCGTTGTGTGGCGGGCATTGTGTGGCGGGCTGTCGCGAGTCGTGTGTTGTGTGGCGTGCGGGGTTGTCCTAGAGGACGTGGCCCCCGCGGGGCGCGGTTGCGCGGGTGGCTAGGGTGCGGCGCATGACACAGGAACTGCGCCGCAGCCTGGGCGTCTTCGACGCCGTGGTCATCGGGCTCGGCTCGATGATCGGCGCGGGGATCTTCGCCGCCCTCGGCCCCGCCGCGCACGCGGCCGGGACCGGACTGCTGGCCGCGCTGGCGCTGGCCGCGGCCGTCGCGTACTGCAATGCCATGGCCTCGGCGCGCCTCGCCGCCCGCCATCCCGCGTCGGGCGGCACGTATGTGTACGGGCGGGAGCGGCTGGGGCCGTTCTGGGGTTACCTGGCGGGCTGGGGGTTCGTCGTCGGCAAGACCTCCTCGTGTGCGGCGATGGCTCTGACCGTGGGCGCCTATGTCTGGCCGGGACGGGCCCACTTGCTGGCGGTGGTGGCCGTGGTGGCGCTGACCGCCGTCAACTACGGGGGCGTGCGGAAGTCGGCGTGGCTGACGCGGGCGATCGTGGCGCTGGTGCTCGCGGTCCTCGCGGCGGTGGTGGCGGCCTGCCTGGGCTCGTCCGCCGCCGGGCACCCGGACGTCGGGCTGTCCGGGGGCGGGGCGGGGCTGCTCCAGGCGTCGGGGTTGCTCTTCTTCGCGTTCGCCGGGTACGCCCGGATCGCCACGCTCGGTGAGGAGGTGCGGGATCCGGCCCGGACGATCCCGCGCGCCGTTCCCCTGGCGCTGGGCATCGCGCTGGTCGTCTATGTCTGTGTCGCTGTGGCTGTCCTTTCCGTGCTGGGCGCGGACGGGCTGGGGTGGACCACGGCGCCGCTCGCCGACGCGGTGCGGGCGGCGGGCGCGCCGGGGCTGGTGCCGGTGGTGCGGGCCGGGGCGGCGGTCGCCGCGCTCGGGTCCCTGCTGGCGCTGGTGCTGGGTGTCTCGCGCACGGTCCTCGCGATGGCCAGGGACGGCCATCTGCCGGGCGCGCTGGCCGCCGTACACCCCCGGTTCCGGGTGCCGCACCGGGCGGAGGTCGCGGTGGGCGCCGTGGTGGCGGTGCTGGCGGCGACGGCCGATCTGCGCGGGGCGATCGGCTTCTCGTCGTTCGGCGTGCTCGTGTACTACGCGATCGCCAACGCGTCGGCCTGGACGCTCGGGCCGGGCCGGGGCGGACGGCTGCTCGCGGCCTGCGGACTGGCCGGTTGCCTGCTGCTCGCCTTCGCGCTCCCGCCGTCGTCGGTGGCGGCGGGCAGCGCGGTGCTGGCCGTGGGAGCGGTCGCGTACGCCGTACGGGCACGCCTGCGCGTGCGCTGAGCCGACGTGCGGCCGTCTGTCGGTGTGGGCCGAGGTGCCCGCAGGGCGGTGGGCACCGGGCCCGGCCGATCAGAACGACGGTGCGACGGCCCGGGTACCGGCACCGACACGGACACGGACACCCGCGAACCGCCGTCCGTCACACCGCGAACCGCCCGCCTTCCCACGCCGAGGCGTGGCCGTTCCACACGCACACGCCCAGTCCCTGCGCAGCCGCGCCGCGCGCGCCTCATATTCGGCCGTGGAAACCCGCCGCGTACCCCTGGGACACCTTCTCGTTCTCGGTCATGGCTCCATGGTGGCCCAGACCGCTGACAATCGGGCTGGATGTATCCTGACCTGCCCTTTTGCCTGTGGATAACTTTTTTCGCCGGTTCGGCTACCGGTAGAACGGCTGGTCCGTCGGCACGATCTGCTTGCCCAGCGGGAGCAGCGAGACCGGGATCAGCTTGAAGTTCGCGATGCCGAGGGGGATTCCGATGATCGTGACGCACAGCAAGAAACCCGTGACGATGTGGCCGAGCGCCAGCCACCAGCCCGCCAGGACCAGCCAGAGGACGTTGCCGACACAGGAAGCGGCGCCCGCGTCCCGCCGGTCCACGACCGTGTACCCGAACGGCCAGAGCGCGTACAGGCCGATGCGGAAGGCCGCCAGGCCGAAGGGGATGCCGATGATCGTGACGCAGAGCAGGACGCCCGCGAGCAGATAGCCCAGGAACATCCAGAAGCCGCACAGGACCAGCCAAATGACGTTCAGGATTGTCTTCACGGGCGGCGACCTGCCATCTGTTCGAGTCGGGCGATGCGCTCCGCCATCGGCGGATGTGTCGAGAACATCTTGGAGACGCCCTGCCCCGGGCGGAAGGGGTTGGCGATCATCATGTGGCTCGCGGTCTCGAGCCGGGGCTCGGGCGGCAGCGGCAGCTGCTTCGTGCCGGCGTCGAGCTTGCGCAGGGCGCTGGCGAGGGCCAGGGGGTCGCCGGTCAGCTGCGCCCCGGAGGCGTCCGCCTCGTACTCCCGCGAGCGGCTGATCGCCAGCTGGATGACGGAGGCCGCGAGCGGGCCCAGAATCATGATCAGCAGCATGCCGAAGATGCCGGGGCCGTCGTCGTCGTTGGACCGGCCCACCGGGATCAGCCAGGCGAAGTTGACCAGGAACATGATCACAGAGGCGAGGGCTCCGGCGACCGACGAGATCAGGATGTCCCGGTTGTAGACATGGCTGAGCTCATGGCCGATCACCCCGCGCAGCTCGCGCTCGTCGAGGATCTGGAGGATCCCTTCCGTGCAGCACACCGCCGCGTTGCGGGGGTTGCGGCCGGTCGCGAAGGCGTTCGGCGCCTGGGTCGGCGAGATGTACAGGCGCGGCATCGGCTGGCGTGCGGCCGTCGACAGCTCACGGACCATCCGGTACAGCTCGGGGGCCTCGAACTCGCTGACCGGGCGGGCGCGCATGGCCCGCAGGGCCAGCTTGTCGCTGTTCCAGTACGCGTACGCGTTGGTGCCCAGCGCCACGAGCAGCGCGACGATCAGCCCCGTACGCCCGAAGAAGCTGCCGATGACGATGATGAGCGCGGACAGTCCTCCGAGAAGGACGGCGGTCCTCAGCCCGTTGTGCCGGCGGTGCACGGTACGCCCTCCAAATGGTGCGGCAGGGGAACCCTTTGCCTGATGGTCCTTCCACTTTCCAGTGGACGCTCCCGTACTGGTCAACGCCAGATGGGGACCGCTGGTTCCCTTGTGCTCGCCGGAGGGCGCGCTACTCCGTCCGGGTGGGTCAGCGCGGCGCGGGCAGTCCTGCCAGTTCCAGCGCCTTCGGGTCCGGCTCCAGCTCGCTGGTGCAGTGCGAGCAGCGGGAGGCGATGCCCGGGATCTGGCTGAAGCACCGGGGGCAGTCGCGCAGGGCGGCCTTGATGTCGACGGGCTTGTCGCGGTCGAACCGTGCCTGCACCTTCATCATCGGGACGACGACGAGGAAGTAGAGCACCGCGGCGGTGACGAGGAAGGCGATGGCCGCGCTGATGAACTTCCCGTAGGGGAACTCGACGCCCTCGACCCTGAACCTCGCCGCGGTGAAGTCGCCCGTGGACCGGGTGGCGAGGCCGATGAGCGGGGTGATGAAGGCGGTGCTGAAGCCGGTGACGACGGCGGTGAACGCCGAGCCGACGGCCAGACCGACGGCCATCGTCACGATGTTCCCGCGAAGGATGAATTCCTTGAACCCGCTCAGCACTGCTCTGGCTCCTACTCGTCTCCGGCTGCCCGGCCGGCCGTCCGCCGTACGGGCACGCGTGCGCCCGCGTACGCGTCCATGACACTGCCCTGCCGGGGCCCCCAAGTTCAAACCCGCAGGCCGGAGCGGTGACCGCGAGGGGCCGGACGGGCCGGGGCCGACCGCTCAGAAGAGGTTGATGGACGCGAAGTGCAGGGCCATCTGGGGCATGCCCGAGAGGCCGACGCCGACGAGTGCGGTGAGCGCGATGGCGGCGGCGAGGGGGGCCGGGACGCGGGGGCGCACCGCACTCCCTCCTGCCGCACCAGCGGCGGAACCGATCACCTCGCCCGGCGCAGCACCCGCCGCCCCGGTCGCCGCGGTACCCGCCATCACAGCCTCCGCCCCCTTCAGGGGAGCCCTCTCCAGGGGAGCCTCGGCCTCCTCCGGCGCGCGGAACAGTACGGCGGTCCAGCGCAGGTAGTAGTAAAGGGCGATCACGACGTTGAGCGCCATGACGACCGCCAGCCAGCCCAGACCCGCGTCGACCGCCGTCGCGAAGACCGTCACCTTGGCGAACAGGCCGATGATGCCCGGCGGCAGACCCGCCAGGCAGAGCAGGAAGAAGCCGAGCGCGAGCGCCACCAGGGGGCGTTCGGCATAGAGGCCGCGGTAGTCGGCGAGACGGTTCAGTGGCCGGGTACGGGCGACGAGCGCGGCCACCGCGAAGGCGCCGAAGTTCACCACGGCGTACATCAGGGCGTACGCGACGGTCGCGCCGACCTGGGCGTCGCTGGAGTAGCCCGCGGCGGCGATCGGCACCAGCAGGTAGCCGGCCTGGCCGACGGAGGACCAGGCGAGCAGCCGGATCGCGCTGTACGCGCGCGTGGCCGACTGCCGCAGCGCGCCCACGTTGCCGACGGTCATGGTCAGGGCCGCGACGACGGCGAGTGCGGGGCCCCACACGTCCGCGTACGCCGGGAAGGCGATGACGGCCACCAGGATGAGGCCGGAGAAGCCGACGGCCTTGCCGACGACCGACAGGTAGGCGGCGACCGGCAGGGGCGCGCCCACGTAGGTGTCGGGGACCCAGAAGTGGAAGGGGACGGCGGCCGTCTTGAAGGCGAAGCCCACCAGGGTGAGCGCGACGCCGGTCTGGGCGACGGTGTCCAGCTGGTACGGCATGTCGGCCAGCCGGTCGGCGATCTGGGTGAGGTGCAGGGTGCCGGTCGCCGCGTACACGAAGCTGACGCCGAGCAGCATCACCGCGGTCGCGGTCACCGAGGAGAGGAAGAACTTCAGGGCCGACTCCGAGGACAGCCGGTCGCCCTGCTTGAGGCCGACGAGCGCGAAGGCGGGCAGTGACGCGACTTCCAGGGCGACGACCAGGGTGGCCAGGTCGCGGGAGGCGGGCAGCAGGGCCGCTCCGGCGGCCGAGGAGAGCAGCAGGAACCAGAACTCGCCCGCGGGCAGCTTCCGCCTGGTCTCCGTCATCGACAGCAGCGCGGTGAGCAGCGCGCCGCCCAGCACCAGGAACTGCAGCACCAGCGTGAAGCGGTCGACGGTGTAGCTGCACGCCTCGGGGTTGGCGGTGAGGCAGAAGGTGGAGCGCGGCTTCTTGTGGAGCGGGATGAGGAGGAGCAGCGCGGCGCCCAGCCCGGCGATCGCGATTCCGCCGAGCAGCGGCTTGCGCTCCCGGGGCAGGAAGAGGTCGGCGACCAGCACGATCAGCGCGACGGACGCGGTGATCACCGGCGGGGAGATCGCGAGCCAGTCGACGGACTGGACGACGCTTGCGGCGCCGGTGACGGATGCGGCGCTTGCGGCGGCCACGGTCACGACTTGCCTCCTGCGAGGAGCTTGTGGACGGCCGGATCGGTGAGGCCGAGGAGGACCGCGGGCCAGAGGCCGGCGAGGACGGTGAGGACGACCAGCGGGCTCCAGGAGGCGGCTTCGTACCCCTGGACGTCCACGAGCCGGAGCTCCTGGCGGTCGTCCGGCACGCCCATGCAGACGCGGCGGACGACGACGAGCAGATACGCGGCGGTGAGCAGCGTGCCGACGGCCGCGATGGCCATGAAGGTGAGGAAGGCGGGGCGGCTGAGGCCGTCGGCGGGGTCGAAGGCGCCGAACATGGCCAGCATTTCGCCCCAGAACCCGGCGAGGCCCGGAAGTCCGAGCGAGGCGACCGCCGCGAAGGCCAGCAGGCCGCCCAGGCGCGGGGCCCGGCCGTAGAGCGCGGCGCCGGTGGCGCCGGAGAGGGTGTCCAGGTCGGCCGTGCCGTACCGGTCCTTCAGGGCGCCGACGAGGAAGAAGAGCAGGCCGGTGATGAGGCCGTGGGCGATGTTGGCGAAGAGCGCGCCATTGACGCCGGTGGGGGTCATGCTCGCGATGCCGAGGAGCACGAAGCCCATGTGGCCGACCGAGGAGTACGCGATGAGGCGCTTCAGATCGCCCTTGTTCCCGCGCTTGGCCAGGGCCAGGCAGGCCAGCGAGCCGTAGATGATCCCGGCGACGGCGAAGGCGGCCAGATACGGGGCGAAACGGTGCATTCCATCAGGAGCGATGGGGAGCACGATCCGGACGAACCCATACGTACCCATCTTCAGCAGCACACCGGCGAGCAGCACCGAACCGACGGTCGGCGCGGCGGTGTGCGCGTCCGGCAGCCAGCTGTGCAGCGGCCACATCGGGGTCTTCACCGCGAGCCCGATCGCGATCCCCAAAACGGCGATGACCTGCACGGATGTGGTCATCCCCCGGCCGTTGTCAGTGGCGAGTGCCACCATGTCGAAGGTGCCGGTCTTCAGCCCGATCAGCAGCAGGCCGAGCAGCATGACGACGGAGCCGAGCAGGGTGTAGAGGATGAACTTCCACGCGGCCGCCTGCCGCTGGTCGCCGCCCCAGCGGGCGATCAGGAAGTACATCGGGATGAGGACCATCTCGAAGGCGAGGAAGAACAGCAGCAGGTCGAGGACGGCGAAGGTCGCGAGGGTGCCGGCCTCCAGGACGAGCAGCAGGGCGACGAAAGCGCGCGGGGACGGGCCCGCGGGCATCTTGAAGTAGCTGTAGAGCGCGCACAGGAAGGTCAGCAGCGCGGTCAGGACGAGAAGGGGGAGGGAGATGCCGTCGATGCCGAGGTGGATGCGCACGTTCAGCGTGGGAATCCACTTGATGTCCGTCGTGGCCTGCATCGTCGAGGCGTGGTCGCGGTCGAAGCCGAGCGCCAGGACGATGGCCGCGAGCAGGATAGCGCCGGTGACCGTCACGCCGTGGCGGAGCACGGCCTGCCCGGGCGACGTCCCCTTCAGTCCGGGCGGGGCGGGCAGCAGCGCCGCCACCGCGCCGAGGAGCGGGCCGACCACGATGAACGCGAGAAGGAACTGCATCACGGACGCGCTGATATCAATCACGGCTCACGATCCGGCGTTGGCGTTGGCAAGGACGACGGCGACGAGCGCCAGGACGGCGGAGCCCGCGAGCAGCGCGCTGAGATAGGTCTGCACATTGCCGGTCTGGGCCTTGCGGACGGCCCGGCCCAGCCACCGCGGCACGGCGCCCGCGCCCTGTACGTAGGTGTCGACGACCTCACGGTCCAGGAAGCGGACCAGGGAGGCGGCGGCGAGCACGGGGCGGACGAACAGCGTCCGGTAGACCGCGTCGAGGTGGAAGCCGGTGGCCGCGTGGCGGTGCAGCGGACCGAGCAGCAGACGGCCCGGGTCGGCCGGGTCCTGCGCCGAGGCGATGTCGCCGTAGGCCGGTTCGTGGCTGGCGATGGCCTCCTCCTCGACCAGGCTCCCGTCGGCCTCCGGGTGGGCGGCGACCGCGCCGATCGGGGTGCGCGCGGCGAGGGCGCTGGTGTGCCGCCAGGTGGCGTACGTGACCAGGCCGCCGACCAGGGCGACACCGGTGGAGAGCACCGAGGTGGTCAGGGCCGGGGTGAGCGCGTGGCCGTCGAACCAGTCGTCGAGGTAGCCGGTGGTCAGACCGAAGGCGAGCGAGGGGACGGCGAGCACCCACAGGACGGCGTTCATGGCGAGCGGCTGGCGGCCGTGGTCGGGGGCCGGGGCGCCCTTGCCGCGGAAGGCCATCAGCCACAGGCGGGTGGCGTACGCGGCGGTGAGCAGGGCGGTGAGCAGCCCGGCGATCAGCACGGCCCAGCCGGCGCCCTGCGGGGCGATGGCACTGTCGCCGACCGCGGTGTGCTCGGCGGCCGACAGGACGGCCTCCTTGGAGAAGAAGCCGGCGAAGGGAGGGATCGCGGAGAGCGCGAGCAGGGCGACGGTCATCGTCCAGTACGCGTCGGGGATGCGCCGGGCGAGGCCGTCCATGCGGGACATGGCGGAGAGCGAGTTGGTGCCGGCCGCGTGGATGATCACGCCGGCGGCGAGGAACAGCAGCGCCTTGAAGGCGCCGTGCGAAAGGAGGTGGAAGACGGCCGCGCCGCGGTCGCCGACGGCCAGGGCGCCGGACATGTAGCCGAGCTGGCCGATCGTCGAGTAGGCGAGGACGCGCTTGATGTCGTCCTGGGCGAGGGCGGCCAGTGCGGAGCCGACCATCGTGACGGCGGCCATCACGGCGAGCACGGTCAGCGCGGCCGCCGAGGCCGCGAAGACCGGGAGCAGCCGGGCCACGAAGTAGACACCGGCGGCGACCATCGTCGCGGCGTGGATCAGCGCGGAGACGGGGGTCGGGCCCGCCATCGCGTCGGGCAGCCAGGTGTGCAGCGGGAACTGCGCGGACTTGCCCGCCACTCCGGCGAGGAGCAGCAGCGCGATCAGCGTGGGGTGGTCGATCCCGCCGGTGAGGGCGGCCTGGACGACCCCGGTGATCCGGAACGTACCGGCGTCGGTGGCCAGCGCGAACAGACCGATCAGGAAGGGGACGTCACCGAGCTTGGTGACCAGGAAGGCCTTCAGGGAGGCGGCTCGGGCCTCGGGGGTCTCCCAGTAGTGGCCGACCAGGAAGTACGAGCAGATGCCCATGATCTCCCAGCCGACCAGCAGCACCATCAGGTCGCCCGAGTAGACGACGAGCAGCATCGCGGAGGTGAAGAGGGAGACGAGAGCGGCGTATGAGGGGTAGCGCGGGTCGTCGCGCAGATAGCCGGTCGAGTACAGCTGCACGCAGGTCGCCACCAGGCCGACCAGCACGGCGACCAGCACGGCGAAGCCGTCGAGGTGCAGGGCCAGGTCGATGGGGACGGATCCGGTCGGGGTGAGCCGCCGGGAGGCGTCGATCGACTTGCCGCCGCCCTGGTCCACGGCGACGACGACGGCGAGGACGAACGCGGCGAGCGTCGGCAGCACGGCCAGCGGGCGTACGTAACCGGGGGCGGTGCGGCCGAGCAGGAGTCCGGCGGCCGCGCCCAGGAACGGAAGGAGGGGGACGAGGACGGCGAGGGTCGTGGTGGTCACGCGGCGGCCTCAGCCTTCTGTGCCGGGGCGGCGGGGTCGTCGGGGCCGGAGCCCTCGGCGGTGTCGCGGAGCTTGTCGATGTCCGCGGTGCCCCGGTTGCGGTACACCGCCAGGACGATCGCCAGGCCGATGCCGATCTCGGCGGCGGCGATGGCGATGGTGAACAGGGTCAGCGCCTGGCCGGCGTGGAGGGTGTCGCGCAGCCAGACGTCGAAGGCGACCAGGTTGAGGTTGACGGCGTTGAGCATCAGCTCGACGGACATCAGGACGAGGATCGCGTTGCGGCGCGCGAGCACGCCGTACACACCCGTGCAGAACAGGAGGATCGCGAGGACGGCCGGATAGATCAGGTGCATCAGCGCTGCTCCTTGTCTCCGCGGGCGTCCCCGGGGGCGGCCCCGGCGGCACCGTTCGCGTCGCCGTTCTTGCGGGACATGACGATCGCGCCGACCAGGGCGGCGAGAAGGAGGACGGAGAGCGCTTCGAACGGCAGCACCCAGTGGCGGAACAGGATCGAGCCGGAGACCTTCGTCGAGCCCTGGCCGGGGCCGTCGAGGTTGATCCAGGTCGTACGGAAGGCGTCCACGACCACCCAGAGCAGGGAGCAGGCGGCGGCCAGGGCGACGAGGAGAGCGATCCACCGGTTGCCCGAGTCGGCGTCCGGGGAGCGGCCGATCGGCGCCCTGGTGAGCATCAGCCCGAAGAGGAGGAGGACGACGACGGAACCGACGTAGATCAGTACCTGCACCCAGGCGATGAACTCCGCGGTGAGCAGGAGGTACTCGACGGCGATGCCACCGAGGGCCACTACCAGCCAGAGGGCGGCGTGCACCAGCTGCTTGGTCGTGACCGTGAGGATGGCGGCGCCGAAGGTGACCAGGCCGACGAGGAGGAACGCGATCTCGACGCCGGTCGGGGAGAGGAAGCTGTGGTGCACCGGGTGGTGACCGCTGGCGAGCAGCATCATGCCCGGCCCTCCTCGTCGTCGGGGGCGGCGTCGGCGGGCGGGGTCCTGGGCGCGGCCGGGGTGCCAGCTGTGGGCGGGGTGCCGGGTGTGGCCGGGGTGCCGGGCGTGGGCGGGGCCGTCGGAGCGGCGCCGGTGGGCTCGGCGGCTGCCGCGGCCTCGGCTGCTTCCGCCGCCGCCAGCTTCTCGGCCGCCTTGCGGGCCGCCGCGATCTCCTTGGGCTCCTCGGCCCCGGGGTCCAGGGCGGGCGGGGCCGGGACGGTCCACATCCAGTCGCGGAGCTTGTCGCGCTCGTGGGTGAGCTCGTGGATGTCCGTCTCCGCGTACTCGAACTCGGGAGACCAGAACAGCGCGTCGAAAGGACACACCTCGATGCAGATACCGCAGTACATGCACAGCGAGAAGTCGATGGCGAAGCGGTCGAGGACGTTGCGGCTGCGCTCGCGGCCCCCGGGGGTGGCGGCCGGGATCGTCTCCTTGTGGGAGTCGATGTAGATGCACCAGTCGGGGCACTCACGGGCGCAGAGCATGCAGACCGTGCAGTTCTCCTCGAACAGGCCGATCACTCCGCGGCTGCGGGGCGGGAGTTCGGGCTGGACGTCCGGGTACTGCGCGGTGACCGTCTTCCTGGTCATCGTGCGGAGGGTCACGGCGAGGCCCTTGGCCAGGCCGTGACCCGGGATACGGGGACGGGCGGGCGGGAGCGGCGCAGCCATCAGTTGATCGCCACCTTCACGATGCCGGTGAGCGCGATCTGCGCGAGAGCGAGCGGGATGAGCGTGGTCCAGGCGAGCTTCTGGAGCTGGTCCTCGCGGAGCCGGGGATAGCTGACGCGGAGCCAGATGACGACGAAGGCGAGGAGCGCGGTCTTGAGGAGCGTCCACACCCAGCCGAGCCCGTCCGTGCCGAAGGGGCCGTGCCAGCCGCCCAGGAACAGGACGGTGGTGAGGCCGCACAGGACGACGATCCCGGCGTACTCGGCGAGGAGGAAGAGAGCGAAGCGCAGGCCCGTGTACTCGGTGTACGCGCCGAAGATGATCTCGGAGTCGGCGACGGGCATGTCGAAGGGAGGGCGCTGGAGTTCGGCGAGACCGGCGATGAAGAAGACCAGGGCGCCGACGATCTGCCAGGGCAGCCACCACCACTCGAAGGCGTGGAGGATGCCGGGGAGGGAGACCGTACCGGCGGCCATCGCCACGGAGGCGGCGGCGAGCAGCATCGGCAGCTCGTACGCGAGGAGCTGGGCGGCGGTGCGCAGTCCGCCGAGGAGGGAGAACTTGTTCGCCGAGGCCCAGCCGGCCATGAGCGAGCCGAGTACGCCGACGCCCATGACGGCGAGCACGAAGAAGATGCCCGCGTCGACCACCTGGCCGACGGCGCCCTCGCCCGGGCCGATGGGGATCGCGACCAGGACGAGGAGGTACGGGAGCAGGGCGACGGCGGGGGCGAGCTGGAAGACGCGGCGGTCGGCGTCGGCCGGGACCACGTCCTCCTTCTGCGCGAACTTCACGCCGTCCGCGACGAGCTGGGCCCAGCCGTGGAAGCCGCCGGCGTACATCGGGCCGAGGCGGCCCTGCATATGGGCCATGACCTTGTGCTCGGTCTGCCCGATGACGAGCGGCAGGACGAGGAACACGGCGAAGACGACGAGGAGCCGGAGGGCGACGTCGAGTACGTCGTTCACGCGGGTTCGCCTCCGGCGGGGGTGTCGGACTCGGGGTCGGGGCGGGGGCCACCGTCCGGTTCGGGGTCGGGGTGGCGGGCAGGCCCCGGTGCGGGGTCGGGGCCGGGGGCAGTGCCGGCGTCGTCGAACGCCGGGCGTGGGTTGTTCCAGGGGGCGTCCGTGCTGCGGGTGCGCGGCGGGGTGGTGGCCCCGGGCCGGGCGGACGGCTGGGCCTGGGACGCCGAGCCCTCGGACGCGCTGCGGGTGCGGCGCGGGCGGGCGGGGGGCGCCTCCGGAGTCGGGGCTCCGGTCTCGGGAGTCCCCGTCTCCGGGGTCCCCGTCTCGGGGGTCTGGGACGCTGAGCCCTGGGTGGCGCTGCGGGTGCGGCGCGGGGGCGTGGCCTCGGTCGTCGTGGGGGCGGGGGCCTGGGACGCGGAGCCCTCCGTGACCGTACGGGTGCGGCGGACCGGGCGGTCTCCGGCGGCGCGCGGGGTGCGGGCGGGGGCGGGCGGGAGCTGGCCCTTCAGGGGGCCCCACTCGTTCGGGTCGGGAACGCCAGGCGGGAGCATCTGGCGGCGCTTGGGGCCGCCGTGCTCCGACTCGCCCGGCTCCTTCGCACCCGGCCACGCCTTGGCGACCCGCGCCGCGAGGACGAAGTCCTTGCGCAGGGGGTGGCCCTCGAAGCCCTCGGGGAGGAGAAGGGGGACCAGGTTCGGGTGGCCCTCGAAGATGACGCCGAACATCTCGTGCGTCTCGCGCTCGTGCCAGGCGGCACCCGCGTACACGTCCACGGCCGAGGCCAGGACGGGGGCGGTGTGCGGCACGGTCGTACGGATGAGGAGGCGGCGGACCCGGCGGTCCGCGAGACAGACGACGTGCGCGCAGACGCGGAAGCCGGTGCCCGGCTCGTCGACGGCGCTGAGCCAGTCGAAGTACGTGCAGCCCAGCGTGGTGCGGGCGGTCTCGAGGGCGGCGGTCCAGGAGGCGGCGGGGACATCCACGGTGAGCAGGCCGTACGCCTCCTCGGCGGTGGCCTCCTCGCCGAAGATGTCCGTGACGGCGCCGGGCAGACGGTCGTACGCGGTGGTGGTCACTGCGCGGCCCCCGGGGTCGGCGTGTCACCCTCGGCGGCGCCACCGGCCCCACCAGCCCCGTCGGTCCCACCAGCCACGTCGGTCCCACGAGCCCCGCCGACACCAGGAGCACCCTCGGCGCCACTGGGTCCAGGCCCCGTAGCCCCCGGGCCCTCCGGAGCCCGCACCAGTCCGCTCGTCAGCTGCGCCGGGGACGCCTGCGTGGCGTAGCGCTCGCTCAGGGACTCGCGGGCGATCTTCTCCTGGAGCTTGAGGATGCCCTGGAGAAGCGCCTCGGGGCGCGGCGGGCAGCCGGGGACGTAGACGTCGACGGGGATGATCTGGTCGACGCCCTTGGTCACCGAGTACGAGTCCCAGTACGGGCCGCCGCAGTTGGAGCAGGCGCCGAAGGAGATGACGTACTTCGGCTCGGGCATCTGCTCGTACAGCCGCTTCACCGCCGGGGCCATCTTGTCCGTCACCGTGCCGGAGACGATCATGAGGTCGGCCTGGCGCGGGCCCGGCGCGAAGGGGATCACGCCGAGGCGGATGAAGTCGTGGCGGGCCATCGAGGCCGCGATGAACTCGATGGCGCAGCAGGCGAGTCCGAAGTTGAACACCCAGAGGCTGTAACGGCGGCCCCAGTTGAGGACCACCTTCATCGGCTCGGGTGCCAGGCGGGAGAGCACGCCCAGGCGCTGGCCCCGCACGGCCGACGCCCCGGCGGGCGCCGCCACGGGCACCGGGGCGCCGTTTTCGGCCACGGTCGGTGTGGGCAGGAACCGGGGGTCCGGAGTCGTCACGTCCATTCGAGGACGCCCTTCTTCCATGCGTAGAGCAGTCCCACGGCCAGGAAGCCGAGGAAGATGAACATCTCGACCAGCGTGGCCGCGCCGAATCCGGGGGCGGCGAAGACCGTCGCCCACGGGAAGAGGAAGATCGAGTCCACGGCGAAGATCACGTAGAGGAAGGCATAGACGTAGTAGCGCACCTGGGTGTGCGCCCAGCCCTCGCCGACGGGGTCCACTCCGCATTCGTACGTGAGCAGCTTCTCCGGCGTCGGGACCACCGGCCGCAGCAGACGTCCGGCCCCGAAGGCCACCGCGACGAAGAGCACGCCGACGACGGCGAGCAGTCCGACGACCGAATAGCTGTGGAAGTAGTCCGCGGACAGCTGGCGTACGGTCGGTTCCGGCACGTCCGCCCCTCGCTTCCTGACCTCGTTGCAGTCTGTTCGACGATCTGTACGCACGGGAGTCTAGGCCCTGCTAAGGACGGCGTAAGCAGGTGTCTCACGCAGGTTGCACACCTGCCGCCCGGGCGGCGGCGTCCGGAAGCGCACCGCGTCCGTGTCCGGAAGACGCCCCGGGGCGCGCCCCTCGCACGCGGGCGCGCGCGATCCCGCGCCGTCCCGGACGGCGCGGGGGTGGGGTTTTCCCCAGGCGAAACCGGCGTACGGACCCCATGGCGCCGGGCCGCCCGGCCCGGCAGGCTTGCTTCATGACCAGCACCTTCCAGTACGGCAAGCCACAGAACGAGCCGTACCACGAGCCGTACACCGGGCCGGACGACGGGCCGTACGACGGCGGCGTCGGCGTCGGCGACCACGAGAGGCTGCCGCCCGCGCGGTTCGCCTACAACCGGCAGACGTGGAAGGAGATCCTGCATCTCCTCACCAATCTGCCGATGGCGCTCATCGGCTTCGTCTACGTGGCCGTGCTGGTCTTCACCGGCGCCGGGCTCTCCGTCACGGTGATCGGTCTGCCGCTGCTGGCGGTCGGTCTGGTCGGCGCGCGCCAGCTGGGCAAGCTGGAACGCGCGCGGGCGCGCGCGCTGCTCGGCGTACGGATCGAGGAGCCCACGCCGATCCCGGCGCGGGCGCTGCGCCGGGGGGCGCGCGGCGGGGCCATGCGCTGGCTGTGGACGAGCCTGAAGGACCCGGTGGGCTGGCGGAACGTGCTGTATGAGTTCATCCGGCTGCCCTGGGGCGTGCTGACCTTCGCCGTGACGATGGTCAGCCTGTTCGTGGCGTGGCCGGTCCTGGGGTTCGTCGCCCGGGTGCTCACCAACGCCGACCGGGCCATGGTGCGGGGGCTGCTCTCGCCCTCGGACGAGCTGGAGCGGCGGATCGCCGAGCTGGAGTCGGACCGCGGAGTCGTCGTGGACACGGCGGCGGCGGACCTGCGCCGGATCGAGCGCGATCTGCACGACGGCGCCCAGGCCCGCCTTGTCGCCCTCGCCATGGGGCTCGGCCTCGCCAAGGAGAAGCTCCTGGAGGGCCAGGCCGACGAGACGGTGGCGGCGATGGTCGACGAGGCGCACGGCGAGGTCAAGCTCGCCCTCCAGGAGCTGCGCGACCTGGCCCGGGGCATCCACCCGGCCGTCCTCACCGACCGCGGCCTGGACGCCGCCCTGTCGTCGGTCGCCTCGCGGTGCACGGTGCCGGTACGGGTGACCGTGGACGTACGGGAGCGGCCCGCGGCGGCGATCGAGGGGATCGCGTACTTCACCGTCTCCGAGCTCCTCCAGAACGTCAGCAAGCACAGCGGGGCGCGCACGGCCTCGGTGGAGGTGTGGCGGTCGGGCGACCGGCTGCTGATCCAGGTCGAGGACGACGGGCGCGGGGGCGCCCGGATCGACGGCGGTACGGGCATGGCGGGGCTCGCCGAGCGGCTGGACGCCGTGGACGGGCTCTTCGTGCTCGACTCCCCCGCGGGCGGCCCGACGATCGTGACGGCGGAGCTGCCTTGGCGGGCTCGGGGGCCGAAGGAGTGAGGGACGGGGGGCGGGCCGGTCTGGGGGCCGGCCGGTCGGCCCGGAGGCGGTTCTGTGCCTGTCAGCCGGTCGGTCGCGCGGGCGTTCTTCGTCCGCGTGCCTGGTGGGTGCCGCGGGGTAGGGAAAACCCCCCGTTCGAGACGGTGACCCGCTCCATGGTTCGTGGGGGCCGTGGCCAGCAGACTCGTACGTACGAGAACGCGGCCACGCGTGCACCGGTGAGAGTGAAACGAAACGGATGAACCGATGATCATGGACACGGAGTACGGGCGGCGGCCTGCACGGCAGCACTTCCTTCCGCCGGCGCTGCGCGCACCGCTGGAGGCCCGGACGTTCCGTGAGTTCGGCTATCTGCTGCTCAGCCTGCCGATCAGCATCGTCATGTTCACCTGGGGCATCGTGATGCTCTCGCTGAGCGCCGGGCTGCTGGTGACGTTCCTCGGCATCCCGCTGCTCGCGGTCGGGCTGGTCGTCTGCCGGGCCTTCGGCGCGATGGAGCGGAGCCGGGCGCGGATGCTGCTCGGCGTGGACGTGCCCGCGCCGCAGCCCGTACGGGCCAAGAGCGGGATGGCGTGGGTCGGGGCGGTCCTCAAGAGCGGAGTGTCCTGGCGCCACCTGCTGTACTCGGTGCTGCACTTCCCCTGGGCGGTCTTCGCCTTCGTCGTCTCGCTGACGCTGTGGGTGAACGGGTGGGCGCTGCTGACGTATCCGCTGTGGAAGTGGGTGTTCCCGACGTACGTCGGGCAGGACGGCATCCAGCTGTACGGGGACGGGACGCACGACTTCTATCTGGACTCGCCGTTCGAGATGACCCTGACCGTGCTGGTCGGGCTGGTCCTCACGCTGGCCGTGCCGTGGTTCATCCGGGGGTTCGCGTACGTGGACCGGGGGCTGCTCTTCGGGCTGCTCGGGCCGTCGCGGCTGGAGGAGCGGGTGGTGGAGCTGGAGTCCGACCGGGGCGTGGTCGTGGACGCCTCCGCGGCGGACCTGCGGCGCATCGAGCGGGATCTGCACGACGGGGCGCAGGCGCGGCTGGTCGCCCTCGCGATGGATCTCGGGCTGGCGAAGGAGAAGCTGACCGAGGACCCGCAGGCGGCGGCGCGCATGGTGGACTCGGCGCACGGGGAGGTGAAGGTGGCGCTCCAGGAGCTGCGCGACCTGGCCCGGGGCATCCACCCGGCCGTCCTCACCGACCGTGGCCTCGACGCCGCCCTGTCGTCGGTCGCCTCCCGGTGCACGGTGCCGGTGCACGTCGAGGTGGATCTGCCCGGGCGGCCCGTGCCGGCGATCGAGGGGATCGCGTACTTCACGGTCTCCGAGCTGCTCCAGAACGTGAGCAAGCACAGTGGGGCGAACCGGGCGGGGGTCGATGTGTGGCTCGCGCAGGACCGGCTGATGGTGCAGGTCACGGACAACGGGCGGGGCGGGGCGTCGGTGTCCGGGGGGTCGGGGCTGGCGGGGCTGGCGGAACGGTTGGATGCGGTGGATGGGATTTTGGTGGTGGATTCGCCTCGCGGGGGGCCTACTGCGGTTACGGCGGAGTTGCCTTGGCGGGCGTAGGGGGTGGGAGCGGGGGTGGGGGGTGCCCCTCCCCGCCCCTTTCCTAAACCCTCCGGGGGTGGGGTGGGGGGGCTCGGGGGGGGGGGGGGCCCCCCCCCCCCCGGCGGGGGGGGGGGGCCCCCCCCCCCCCGCGCGGGGGGCGCCCCCCCCCCCCCCC
>NZ_JBVHPV010000010.1:0-276856 GCF_055567715.1 Streptomyces sp. NPDC026377 | reverse complement strand
CGGCGGGGCCGCCGCGCCCGGGCGGGCCGGCCCCCCCGGGCGCCCGCGGGGGTTGGCGCCCCGGGGCGCCCGACGTGTGCGTGAGCGCAGAGCCGCACGGGTCGTACGCCAGCCCTCCGCAATAGGCAGCAGGGGTGATAATCTGCCGTGCTGTCAGTTTGCTCAAGGTTCTTCCCGGCATGCGGAGGTACGAGCGCGGATGACCGACTGGGCGGAGTACTGGGACCGTCGCTACACCCACGGTGACATCGGCTGGACGCTCGCGCCCCATCCGCTGGCGGTCGCGGAGCTGACGCTGGTGGCGCGGGACGCGCCTTCCGGTCCGGCGGCGGCGCGGCCGCACGCTCTCGATCTCGGCGCGGGTGCCGGACGTCATACGTTGTGGCTCGCCCGACGCGGCTGGCAGGTGACGGCCGTGGACATCTCGGCGGTGGCCCTGGAGCGTATGCGCCGGCAGACGGCCGAGGAGGCCGAGCTGGAGGTGACGACCGTCCTCGCGGATCTGGATTCCTACGAGCCGCCGCGGACCACCTTCGACCTCGCCCTCCTCACCTACGTCCACATCGAACCGGCCCAGCGGGCGGCGCTGCTGGCCCGTGCGTCCAGGGCGCTGGCCCCGGGCGGACGGCTGGTGATCGTGGGGCACCATCTCGACAACCTCGGTACGGGCCTCGAAGGGCCGTCCGATCCGGAGTGCATGTACACCCCGGACCGCCTCCGCGCGGAGCTGCCGGACCTACGCGTCGAACGCGCCGAGCGGGTGGTGCACACCGTCACCACCTCGACGGGCGAACGCGAGGCGTACGCCACCGTGATCAGGGCTTGTCGGCCCGGGCACGCGGAGGGTTCCGCCGCGCGGAGCGGACGCGACGACGGGGGTCTCGGCTGACGGGCCAGGGTCGCCGACCGCTCACCCGCCTAGCGCCACTCCCCTCCCTCTCAGACGCCGGGGCGGCACACCACGAGACGTACGAGCAGCGCCCGCAGGGCTTCGCGTTCCTCGGTGGACAGGGGCCCCAGGAACTCGCGGTGGACTCCCGCCAGCACCTCCTGTGCCTGCCGCAGCCGGAGGAGTCCCCGTTCGGTCGGATGAAGTGAGAGGGTCCGGCGGTCGGGTCCGCGCCTGCGCTCCATCAGACCCATCCCCTCCAACTTGTCGATCAGGGTGACGATGGTCATCCGGTTGATGCGGAGCTTGTTGGCCGCCGCCCGCTGATTGATCCCCGGTTCGGCCGCGACCACGCTCAGCACGTCGAATTGACGCGCCGTCACCTGGAGCGGCGACAGGTCGCGCTCGACGGAACCCGTGACCGTCCGGGCCGCTTTGCACAGCAGGAAGCCGTGCCACTGCAACAGCCCTTCGCACAAGGGGGGATCGGTGACGCGGAGTTCCTCGCCCACGGTCATTCCTCCGGCTCCTCCGACGAGCGCCAGGTGCAGCGCGCGGTCTGCCCCGACGCACCCGCCGGACCGGCCGGCGGCACGCCTGCGCGCCTCGGGTCCGACAGCGGCACTGACTGCCTTTCAGACAGAAGACCAATGGCTTTGAGACACGTCAAGCCTTCAACGGCGGCCGACGCGGGCATGTGTCCCGCACTCCGGCGCGTGACCGGTCGGACCGAGGGCGCGTTGCTCCCACGGGAGGCCCGCGCGGGCTTGTCGGTGCGCCGCACGAAGCCGGGCGCCCCGCGTTGACGATTCCACTCGGCCGCCCCATACTGACCCATCAGATTCTCTGACTATCAGCGCTAGTGATTAATTTGCCTTCCGGCAGCCATGGAGGCGCGGGTGCACGCGAGAACCGCAGCCCGACAGCAGACCACCGAACCGGAGGGTAGGCAGTGAACAAGCGCACCACCGACGCCCAGGACATGCGACTGATCTACGCAGGCTCCTTCCTCGGCAACTTCGACCGGATCGTGATCACCCCGCTCCTGCTCCCCGCCTCCAAGGGCCTGGGCGTCAGCCTCTCCTCCGTCACGATCGCGCTCACCGCCTATCTGCTGCTGTTCGGCCTGATGCAGCCCATCCACGGCCTCGTCTCCGACGTGTACGGGCGCGTACCGGTCATGCGCGTGGCGCTGCTGGGCATCTGTGTCGCGGACCTGGTGTCCGCCCTCGCCCCCAACCTGGGCGTCCTCATCCTCGGACGCGCGCTCGCGGGCGCGTCGGCGGCCGCCCTGCTGCCGGTGATGGTCGCGTACGTGGGTGACCGGCTGCCGTTCGCCCAGCGGCAGCGGACCGTGGCGAGCGTGCTCGCGGCCGGGGCCGTCGGCACGGCCGCCGCGACCGTGGTCGCGGGGGTGTTCACCCACCTGTGGAACTGGCGCGCCGCGATCCTGCTCGTGGCGATCTGCTCGCCGCTGCTCGTCCTCGCTTTCGGCCGTCTGCCCGAGGCGTCCGCCCCGGCGCCCAGCGGGACGAGCGTCTCGGCCCGGCTCGGCATGGTCTTCCGTATCGGCTGGTTCCGGTTCCTGGTGGCCTTCGCACTCTTCGAGGGCGCGGCCATGCTGGGCTTCTTCAACTTCCTCAACACGGCCCTGCAGTCGGGCGGTCACAGCGTCGTCTACGCCGGTCTGGTCACCGGCAGCTACGGCCTGGCGGCGGTGGTGGGCGGCGTGGCCGTGCGGGCCCTGGGCCAGCGGGTGACGGCGGCGACCCACTTCGCCGTCGGCAGCGCACTGCTCGGCGTGGGCTACCTGGTGTGCGTGCCCACCCAGTCGATGCCGACCGTGCTCACAGCCAGCGTACTGTCCGGACTCGCCTTCGCCCTGGTGCAGTCCACGGTGCAGACGTGGGGGACCGAGGTCGCGCCGCCCCAGGTACGCGGCATCGCCACGTCGCTCGTGGCGTGCGCGGTGTACACGGGCGCGGCTCTCAGTACGTATCTGGTGAGCGGGCTGGCGGACGACAAGCACTTCGGTGCGCTCTTCGCGATCGCCGCGGCCGTCACCCTGCCCGTCGCACTCGTCGGGCCGGTCGCCCGCGCACGCTTCTCGGCGTCGCTGGCCCTGCGGAAGGACCAGCCCGTTGCCACCCAGCCGCCACCGTAGGGCGGGGAGTTCAGGGGTGTCCCCTACCGGCGTACGGGGTTGTGGTCGGCAGGAGCCGCACCGACCGGGGGCTGTGTCGGCGCGGAGGGTGGAGGCGGAGGTGGTGGCTGCGGAGCCGGTCGCGGTCGCTGTCGCCATCGCCGTCTCGGTGAATACACCCTGTGGGCCACCGATGTGTGCGCCCACGCCATAGTCCCCTCTCCCGCGGCCTCTCTAATCTGTGCGCGCCCCGTACCTTCCCGCGCACCTCATGGAGCCGCCATGAACAAGGCCGTCGCCATAGCAGGACTCGCTCTCGCGCTCATCGGCACCACCGCTCCGCCCGCGGCGCACGCCGCAGCCGGCCCGGCACCGTGCACCAGCCTGCTCGGCCGTACGATCCCGGCCTCCGTGATCGGCCTGCCGACCACGGGCGGTGAGGTGACGGCCGCGACGCCCGTCGCGGCCACCGGCACCGGTACCGCGGCGACCGGTGCGTACTGCCGGGTCGACGCCGCCCTGCGCCCCGTGGACCCCAGAGCGCCCGACATCCGCCTGCGGGCGGCCCTGCCCGTCCGCTGGAACGGCAAGGCGATGATGTTCGGCGGCGGCGGATACGACGGCACCGTCCCCGACGTCACCGGCAACGTCCCCTTCGGCCCGACCGGCCAACCCAGGCCGCTCGCCCGCGGTTACGTCACCTTCGCCGGCGACTCCGGCCATCAGGCCACCCCCGGCTTCCCGCCGACCACGTCGCTCGACGGGTCCTTCGGCCTCAACGACGAAGCCGTGCGCAACTTCGCGGGCGACGCCCTGAAGAAGACCCGGGACGCCGCCCGGTACCTCATCCGGCTCCACTACGCGGGCGCCGTCCCCGCACACACCTACTTCGCCGGGGGGTCGAGCGGCGGACGCGAGGCGCTCGCCGTCGCCCAGCGCCGGCCGGGGGACTTCGACGGCGTCATCGCCGCCTATCCCGCCTGGAACGCCGCGAGCCTGGACCTGTTCTTCGGATACGAGGCCCAACTCCTCTCCCGGCCCGGAGCCTTCCCCGGCCCCGCGAAGCAGAGCCTGCTCCACCGGGGCGTCATCGCGGCCTGCGACGGCCGGGACGGTCTGCGCGACGGCGTCATCTCCGACGAACGCGGCTGCCACTTCAACCCCCGCACACTGCGCTGCCCCAACGGCGTGGACACCGGCGACACCTGCCTGTCCGACCCCCAGATCCACGCCGTCGAAGCGCTCTCCGCCCCCCTGCGGTGGCACTACCCCCTGGCGAGCGGTGAGCGCGGTTACCCCGGATTCCCCTTCCTGTCCGGCGCGGCCATGACCACCCCCCTGCTCGGCATGGGAGTCGTGGCGCCCGGTCACCCGATGCCGAAGAACAGCGGGTACGGCGTGCAGTTCTGGGACCAGTGGGTGCGCTACTTCGTCACCCGCGACCCCTCCCACAACGCCCTGGCCGTCGACCCGCGCCACCCCGGCGTGTGGTGGCAGCGCATCAGCGATCTGTCGGCCCTCCAGGACGTCAACAACCCCGACCTGCGCCCGTTCGCCCGGGCAGGCGGGAAGCTGCTCATCCTGCACGGCACGGCCGACGAACTCGTCAGCCACCGCTCCACCGCCGAGTACTTCCAGCGCGTCCAGCAGCGCGTGGGCAAGCGCGCCACCGACGCCTTCGCCCGGCTCTACCTCGTTCCCGGCGCCAACCACGCCAACGTCGGTGCCTCCTTCGCGGCGAGCTGGGACTCGTTGAGCGCCCTGGAGGACTGGACCGAGCGGGGCACGCCACCCGCCCGGCCCGTCGTCACCGACGCCAATCCGGCCGCGCACGGCAGGACCCGGCCGCTGTGCACCGCTCCGTCCTGGCCGAAATACACCGGCACCGGCAGCCCCGACTCGGCGGACAGCTTCACCTGCGCCCCCGCATCCCGCCCGTAACCCGCCGGGCGCCTCGCGGGAGGCCGGTGGTGACCGCACCACCAGGGGCAGCGGTGCCGCGCCGGGAACCCCCGACATCGACCCCGGCGGCGGCGCGGGCGCCCGCCCAGTCGCCGGCCGCGCGCCGTGCGGTCGCGGCTATCGCGTCCGTCCTCACTGACTGCATCAGGGCATAGCTGGGCAATTCACCCAACCACTCAACCCCTGACGACAAAGTGTGTCCCAGGTCACGGAAGTGGCGTGATTCAACGCCCGGGAAAGGGGCAAACGTCGCTGGTCACAAACGCGCCCCGTCTGCTTCATCACCGGTCACAAGAACCTCTTGGATCACCTTCCCACTTACGGGCGGCGGGTATCGTTGTACACAGTTTCCTCACGGAAACAGTCGGGGGTTCGCCGGTGTGTGAAGGTTCAACGCCGGTACGGCTCTACGGCACCACCCCATGTCGTACCGCCAGCGTTGGAACGAGGTTGTCATGCCTGAGACGTCGGTTGAGACGTCACGCCCGGTGACCCGGGCCAAGTCGCCGCGTGCCGCCGCGAAGGTCGGCGAACCGGAGCTGCGTCAGCTGCTCGCCGGGCTCACCGCCGTACGCGACGGCGATTTCGGCACCCGGCTGCCCGACGGCGCCGACGGCCTGCTGGGAGAGATCGCCACCGTCTTCAACGGCATGGTCGACCAGCTGTCCCTGTTCACCTCGGAGGTGACCCGGGTCGCGCGCGAGGTGGGCACCGAGGGGACGCTGGGCGGCCAGGCCGACGTGCCCGGGGTGTCGGGCACCTGGGCGGACCTCACCGACTCGGTCAACGCCATGGCGGGGAACCTCACCACGCAGGTCCGCGACATCGCCCAGGTGGCGACGGCGGTGGCGCGCGGCGACCTCTCTCAGAAGATCGACGTGGACGCGCGCGGGGAGATCCTGGAGCTGAAGGACACCGTCAACACGATGGTCGACCAGCTCTCCTCCTTCGCCGCCGAAGTCACCCGCGTCGCCCGCGAAGTGGGCAGCGAGGGACGGCTGGGCGGACAGGCCCAGGTGCCCGGTGTCGGCGGGGTGTGGCGCGATCTGACCGACTCGGTCAACTTCATGGCCGGAAACCTGACCGACCAGGTCCGCAACATCGCCCAAGTGACGACCGCAGTCGCCAAGGGCGATCTCTCGCAGAAGATCGGCGTGGACGCGCGCGGGGAGATCCTGGAGCTCAAGAACACCATCAACACGATGGTCGACCAGCTCTCCGCGTTCGCCGACGAAGTCACCCGCGTCGCCCGAGAAGTCGGCACCGAGGGCAGTCTGGGCGGACAGGCCGACGTCAAGGGCGTGAAGGGCACCTGGCGGGATCTGACCGACTCGGTGAACTTCATGGCCGGCAACCTGACGGCCCAGGTGCGCTCCATCGCCCAGGTGGCCACCGCCGTGGCCAAGGGCGATCTCTCCCAGAAGATCGGCGTGGACGCGCGCGGGGAGATCCTGGAGCTCAAGAACACCATCAACACGATGGTCGACCAGCTCTCCGCGTTCGCCGACGAAGTCACCCGCGTCGCCCGAGAAGTCGGCACCGAGGGCCGGCTCGGCGGACAGGCCGACGTCAAGGGTGTCTCCGGCACCTGGAAGGACCTCACCGAGTCCGTCAACGTCATGGCGGACAACCTCACCGCCCAGGTCCGCTCCATCGCCGAGGTCACCACCGCGGTGGCGCAGGGCGACCTCTCCCAGAAGATCCGGGTGGACGCCCGTGGCGAGATCCTGGAGCTGAAGGACACCATCAACACGATGGTCGACCAGCTCTCCGCGTTCGCCGACGAGGTCACCCGCGTCGCCCGAGAAGTCGGCACCGAGGGCAATCTCGGCGGACAGGCGACGGTACGGGGGGTCTCCGGCACCTGGAAGGACCTGACCGACAACGTCAACGTCATGGCCTCGAACCTGACGGGCCAGGTCCGCTCGATCGCCCAGGTGGCCACCGCGGTGGCACGCGGCGACCTCTCGCAGAAGATCACCGTCGAGGCCAAGGGCGAGGTCGCCGCGCTGGCCGGCGTGATCAACACGATGGTCGACACCCTCTCCGCGTTCGCCGACGAGGTCACCCGGGTGGCCCGCGAGGTCGGCACCGAGGGACGGCTCGGCGGCCAGGCGCGAGTGCCGAACGTCGCCGGCACCTGGAAGGACCTGACCGACAACGTCAACTCGATGGCGAACAACCTCACCGGACAGGTCCGCAACATCGCGCAGGTGACGACCGCCGTCGCCAACGGCGATCTGACGAAGAAGATCGACGTCGACGCCCGCGGCGAGATCCTGGAGCTCAAGACCACCATCAACACGATGGTCGACCAGCTCTCCTCGTTCGCCGCCGAGGTCACCCGCGTGGCCCGCGAAGTGGGCAGCGAGGGACGGCTCGGCGGACAGGCCGAGGTCGAGGGCCTCTCCGGCACCTGGAAGCGGCTCACCGAGAACGTCAACGAACTGGCCGGGAACCTCACCCGGCAGGTCCGCGCGATCGCCGAGGTCGCCAGCGCCGTCGCCGAGGGCGACCTGACCCGCTCGATCACGGTGGAGGCCTCCGGCGAGGTCGCCGAGCTCAAGGACAACATCAACGCGATGGTCGGCTCCCTGCGGGAGACGACCCGGACCAACGAGGAGCAGGACTGGCTCAAGTCGAGCCTGGCCCACATCTCCGGCCTGATGCAGGGCCACCGGGACCTCGCCGTGGTGGCCGAGCTGGTCATGGACGAGCTCACCCCGCTGGTGTCGGCGCAGTACGGCGCCTTCTACCTCGCCGAGGAGACACCGGAGGGCACCCATCTGACGCTCGTCGGCTCCTACGGCCGTCCCGTCGGCCTCACCGGCCACGACCGGTTCAAGCCCGGCGAGTCGCTGGTGGGACAGGCGGCGCGCAGCCGCCGCGTCATCGCCGCCGAGGGCGTCCCCGCCGAGTACATCGGGATCTCCAGCGGTCTGGGCACGGCGTCTCCCGGCGGACTGATCATCCTGCCCATCGTGGTGGAGGAGCAGGTGCTCGGTGTGATCGAGCTGGCCGCCTTCACCCCCTTCACGGACATTCACCGCGACTTCCTCGACCGGCTCATGGAGACGCTCGGCGCGAACGTCAACACCATCCTCGCCAACGCGCGCACCGACGAACTGCTGGAGGAGTCCCAGCGCCTGGCCGGGGAGCTGCAGGCCCGCTCCGAGGAACTCCAGGTCCAGCAGGAGGAGCTCCAGCGCTCCAACGCGGAACTGGAGGACAAGGCTCAGCTCCTCGCCTCCCAGAACCGTGACATCGAGGCGAAGAACCTGGAGATCGAGCAGGCGCGCCAGGAGCTGGAGGACCGCGCCCAGCAGCTCTCCCTCGCGTCGAAGTACAAGTCGGAGTTCCTGGCCAACATGAGCCACGAGCTGCGCACCCCGCTCAACAGCCTGCTGATCCTGGCCCAGTTGCTCGCACAGAACCACACCCGCAACCTCACCCCCAAGCAGGTCGAGTACGCGGGCATCATCCACTCGGCGGGATCCGACCTGCTCCAGCTGATCAACGACATCCTCGACCTGTCGAAGGTCGAGGCGGGCAAGATGGACATCAACCCCGAGCGGGTCCCGATGCGTCCCCTGCTGAACGACATCGAGGCCACGTTCCGGCCGATGACCACGCAGAAGAGCCTCGGGTTCACCATCATCACCGCTCCGGGGGTGCCGGCCGAGCTGTTCACGGACGACTCGCGGCTGCGGCAGGTGCTGCGCAACCTCATCTCCAACGCGGTCAAGTTCACCGAGTACGGCAGTGTCGAGCTGGCCATCGAGCTGGCCCAGGACACGGAGGTCCCCGCGTCGGTGCACCAGGGCGGACCGGTGGTGGCCTTCCGGGTGAAGGACACCGGCATCGGCATCGCGGCCCAGCACCTGGAGGCGATCTTCGGCGCGTTCCAGCAGGCCGACGGCACGACCAGCCGCAAGCACGGCGGCACGGGCCTGGGGCTGTCCATCAGCCGGGAGATGGCCCATCTGCTCGGCGGCGCCATCACCGCGCAGAGCACGCCGGAGGTGGGCAGCACCTTCACGCTGTACCTGCCGGCCTCATCCACCGATCTGATCGCCCAGGTGACCGGCAGCGACGCGCTGAACGCCGCCGAGGAGGCGGTGAAGAGCCTGCCGTCGTCCGAGCAGCGGCAGCTCCTCCCCGTCGCGGCGGATGTTTCCGCCCGCCGCCCCCGGCGGCTGCTGGTGATCGAGGACCGTCAGCGCGGCCTTCTCTCGCTGGTCGCCGAGAGCGCGGTCGCCAACCTGGAGAACAGCCCCGAGCTGCCGGGGGAGCACAGCCACGAGGTGATCACCGTGGTCGGCGCCCAGGAGGCGGCCGCGGCGCTCGCCGCCGACCCCTTCCACTGCGTCGTCCTCGACGTCGACATGGCGAACAGCGAGGCGTGGACCTTCCTCGATGCCATGGACGGCGACGCCGCCCTGCGTCAGGTGCCCGTACTGGCCCACAACAGCCAGCGGCTGAACGCGGAGCAGGAGCACGCGCTCCAGGCGCGGGCGGCCGAGCGTCCGCTGGAAATCCTCTCCAGCCTGGACGAACTGCGCGAGCGCATCGTGCTGCATCTGTCCGCGGAGCAGCCCGGCGACGTCATCGCGCTCGTCAGAGGCGACAAGCCGCGCCATCAGGAGGTCGACGGCGTCGACGAGACCCTCAAGGGCCGTACGGTGCTCGTCGTCGACGACGACGCCCGCAACCTCTTCGCCATCAGCGGCATCCTGGAGCTGCACGGCATCCGCGTCCTGCACGCGGAGGACGGGCGCAAGGGAATCGACACGCTGTGCGCCCATGCCGAGATCGACCTGATCCTGATGGACGTGATGATGCCCGAGATGGACGGCTACGCCGCGACCACCGAGATCCGGCAGATGCCCGAGTACGTGGACCTGCCGATCATCACCGTCACCGCCAAGGCGATGCCCGGGGACCGCGACAAGAGTCTCGCCTCCGGCGCCAGCGACTACATCACCAAGCCCGTGGACGCCAACGACCTTCTGGCGTGCATCCGGCACTGGCTCGGTGCGAAGTGACGCCCGCACCGGCCCGCCGGGCCCTTCCCGGCGTTCTTTGTCCGCCCGTCGTTGACACCAAGGAGTCCCTCGCGCCATGAGTGTCAGCGAGCAGACCGGGGGCCACGCCGAACCCACCGGCGGTGGAGACGTGCCCCCCGGCTCCGACGCGCCGCGGCCGGCTGCCGCGGCCGCCCATGTGGCGGTGCCGGCGCAGAAGGGCGCGGCGACCGCGGACGGCGCGCAGTCGTCGGCCGCGGCCGGGGGCCAGGACGGTGGCGAGGCCGTGGGCCGGCTGGCCGCCACCGTGGAACGGCTGCGCGCCGAGGTCCAGGCCGCCCGGGCCGCCGTCGAGGGCCGCGCCCTGGTCGAACTCGCCAAGGGCGTCATGATCGAGCGCCTGCACTGCGGGCCCGCGCAGGCCGCGCGGCAACTCGCCGAGCTGGCCGAACAGGCGGGCATGTCCGAACTGGAACTGGCCGCCGACATCATCAACGAGGCCGCCCGCGACCAGGTCGCGGCGATCGCCGCCGACTTCGTACGGCGCACGGCCTCGGAGACCGGCGGGGAGAGCGCCACCTCGGTGGCCGTACGGCTGCGGACCGCGGAGAGCGCGGCCCTGGCCGCCAACGACACCCAGGCGGTCGCGGAATCGCTGCTGCAACACGCGCTGGCCCCCCTGGAGGCCGTCGCCGTGGCCGTGTGGACCGCGGGCCGCGACGGCTCCCTGGTCCTCAGCGGGCACGCCGGGTTCAGCAGGGAGGAAGCCGAGCGCTGGCGCTACGTACCGCCCGGCGTGGCGACCGTGGCCCGCCAGGCCCTGTCGAGCCGCACCACCGTGCACCTCGAATCCGTCGCGTCCATGCCGTCGATCGGTCAGCCCGGCTGCCCCGAGGGCGGCCGGGTCGCCATCTGCGCCGGCACCGGCGGCCGCATCCACGGCGTGCTGGAGATCTGCTGGCCCCGGCCGCTGCCCCCGCTCCCCCAGGCGGTCGAGCGGCAACTGGAGGCGCTGGCCGAGCTGTGCGCCCACACCCTGGAAAGCCTGCCCACCCCCTCGCCCTCGGTGTTCCGCTCCGCCGGACACGACCCGGCCGCGGCCGAACTGGTCGATCTGTCCGACGGACTGCACGACGCGGCCCTCGTCCTCACCCCGCATCTCAACACCGACGGCACCCTGGCCGACTTCCGCATCCACCACGCCAACGTCCACTTCAAGGACCCGGCCGGCCGCCCGCGCAGCGCCCTCCACGGCGGACTGCTGCTGGAGACCTACCCCATGGCCATCGGTGGCAGCGACCTCTACAACCACATGGAGCGGGTCTACGCCACCGGCGAGCCCCTGCGCGTCCAGCGCATAGCGCTCACCACGCTCGTCGACGAGGTGCCCCTGCAGGTCGTCGCCGACATCAGCGTCACCCGCCACGGCAGCAGCCTGCTGGTGATCTGGCGGATCGAGGACGACACCGCCCGGCTGGCCAGCCTGCTCCAGCACGCCCAGCGGCTCGGCCGCATCGGCGGCTTCGAGGAGGACCTGGCCACCGGGGAGATCACCTGGAACAGCCAGCTCTACGCCCTGCACGGACGGCCCCTCACCCAGGGCCCCGTCCCCCTCAGGGACCTCGCCGCGCACGCCCACAGCGACGACGCCATCGCCATCGGCCGGTTCCTGCGCACCGTCCTGTACCACCGGCGCTCCTCCACCGTCGCCTTCCGGCTCCAGCGCGCCGACGGCGTCACCCGGCACATCCGCATCGTCGCCGAACCCGTACTGGACAGCGAAGGGCACCTTCTCCGTGTCCGGGGCGCCTACCAGGACATCTCCGCCCAGCACTGGACCGAGGTCGCCCTGGCGGCCACCCGTGACCAACTCGCCCAGACCGCGCAGGAGTCCGCCGAGCGCAACCGGCTGGCGCTGCAGCTCCAGCACGCCATCATGCCCCCGGCCCACGGCCCGCTGCAGGTGTCGGGTCTTCAGGTCGCCGTGCGCTACCGGCCCGCCGAGTCCGAGGCCCTGGTCGGCGGCGACTGGTACGACGCCGTCGTTCTGCCCTCCGGGCACATCCTGCTGTGCGTGGGCGACGTCGCCGGCCACGGCATCGACGCGGCCACCGGCATGGTGGTCCTGCGCAACGCCCTGCGCGGGCTGGCCATGACGGGGGCCGGACCGGGGCAGCTCCTGTCCTGGCTCAACAACGTCGCCCACCATCTGACCGACCAGGTCACCGCCACCGCCGTCTGCGCCCTGTACGACCCCTCCACCCGTACGCTGCGCTGGGCCAGGGCCGGTCACCTCCCCCCGGTACTGGTCCGCACGGACCGGGCGACCGCCCTGCCGCTCACCGGAGGCCTCCTGCTGGGGGCGCTGCCGGAGGCCGACTACGAAGAGGACGAGGTGCAACTGGAGCCGGGCGACACCCTGCTGATGTACACCGACGGCCTCGTCGAGCGACGGGACACCGCGATGCAGGAGTCCCTCACCCAGCTGCTGACCAACGCCCAGACCCCGGTCGACGGCCTCAGCCAGCGCCTGGACCGTCTGCTGACCTACAGCAAGTCGGACACCGACGACGACACGTGCCTCATCGGCATCGAGGTCCTTGAGGAGCCGTCCGCCTGAACGCCGCCCCCCTCGTGACCCTTCGTTCTCTGACGGGTCACGAGGGAACGGCGACGCGGTGTGCGCGCCCGGCGAGGACGCGTCCGACCGGCCGTGACCGCCGCGCGCCCCACCGCCTCGGTTTGACCTTGACACAGTGACAAGCCCTTCACTGCTTGCCGAGGAGGTGGTCCCATGACGATCACGCACCAGGACCCCGATGTGACCCGAGCACTTCAGGAGTTGGCGGACGCCCGCTCCTCCGTACGGCTGCGGGCCGCTCTGGCGGTGGGGACGGCGCCCGACCCGCGCCTCGTGGACGGGCTCGTCGAGCGCTGCGCCGTCGAGCCGGAGATCTTCGTCCGCGAGACGCTGACGTGGGCGCTCACCCGCCACCCGGTGTCCCTGACGCTCCCCGCGCTGCTCCGCGCACTCCGCTCGGAGCGGGCGCAGGCGCGCGGCCAGGCGCTGCACACGCTGTCCAAGATCGGAGACCGGAGGGCGTGGCCCTCGCTCACCCGGGCCCTGCTGAGCGACGCGGACGAGGAGGTGGCGCGGGCCGCCTGGCGGGCGGCGGTCGTTCTCGTACCGGAGGGCGAGGAGCCCGCGCTGGCCGAGGTGTTGGCGACACAGCTCGGGCGCGGTGAGCGGGAGACGCAGCTGAGTCTCAGCCGGGCCCTGGTCGCGCTGGGTGAGGCGATCGTGCCGGCTCTGCGCGCGCGGGCAGCGAGCCCCGACCCACGGGTACGCGCGCACGCGCTCGCCACCGAGCGGCTGTTGCACGACCCGGACGCCGGATTCGGATTCGCCATCGAGGAGGCGAAACGCGCGGTGGCTCTCGGCGGCGGCCGCCAGGAGGGACGATGAGACGTGTTGATCGGTGAGGTGGCGCGACGGTCCGGGGTCAGTGCCCGCATGCTCAGGCACTACGAGTCGCTCGGTCTGGTGCGGCCTTCGGGGCGTACGGGCTCCGGATACCGGGAGTACTCCGGCGCGGACATCCGGCGGGTCTTCCAGATCGAGAGTCTGCGGTCGCTGGGGCTGTCGCTGCGCGAGATCGGGCGCGCGCTCGACGATCCCGGCTCCACGCCCTCCGCGCTCGTCGGCGACCTCATCCAACAGACACGTGCCCGTATCGCGGCGGAGACCGAACTGCTCACGCGCCTGTCCCGGATCGAGGCCGCGGATCCCGACGGCTGGGAGGACGTCCTCCAGGTCGTCGCCCTTCTCCAGGCCCTGGGATCGAAGAGCGCCGACGCACGCCAGCGCGCGGCCCTCTCCTCGGCCCTCTCCTCGGCCGACGACGTGGCGGTGCCGGTCGGGGCCCTGGTCGAGGCGGTACTGCGCGAGACGGACCCGAATGTCGCCGGGGCCCTGCGCTGGGCGCTGGCCCGCTCGGGCGACAGCGGGTCGGCACTGCTGGGGAAGGGTCTCGCCTCACCGGTGGCGGCCGTGCGCGAACGCGCGGTCCGCTGTCTCGCCGAGCTGCCGGGGGACGTGGCCACCGGTCATCTGCGGGACGCCCTGGCGCACTCCGATCCCGCGGTCCGCGGGTGCGCGGCACTGGCGCTCGGGGCGATCGGCGTGGCCGACGCGGTTCCGGTGCTCCTCGACATGATCGTGGAGGGCAGGAACGACACCGACGCCGCCGACGCCCTGAGCGTACTGGCGAGCGACACCGCGAGGGCGGACCGGATCGCGACCCTGCTCGTCGACCGCCTGGCCCGCGACGTCACCCGTCAGCCGGCCCGCGGGCGACTGACCCAGGCGCTGGCGGGCATCCCCGGAGCGACGGCGTCACGCGCCCTCGCGGACCTGTCTCACGACGAGGACCGTGCCGTCGCGCTGACCGCGACGTATCTGCTGCGGCTGCGCGACGCGGGATGACCCCGGTCGGGCTACTGCCGCCGGAACGCGACTCCTTGGGGCATGGCACGTATGACACACCAGAGAAGCGAAGAACGCCGCAGAGGTGTTGAGTGGAAACGAAAGGCCCTTACTGGGGCATTAACGGTAAACGAAAGGTGTTCCACCGTGCATCTGCTCCCCCGTCACCGTCGTCCGCTGTGGCCGCTCGCCCTTCTCGCCGCAGCCGGGGTGATCGCGGCGGCGCCGACCGCCGCCGCCACCACGCACGCGCCCCTCACCCACGCCACCGCGACCGCCGAGGATCCCAACCCCACACCCCCGGTGACGCCGCTGCCGCCGGCCGCGCCCGTGACTCCCCCGACGGGCATGCAGCAGCCTGCCAAGCCGAGCGCTCCCCTGGACCCCGCGAAGCCGGCGGCTCCCGCGGAGAACGTCCCGGCCAAGCCGGCGGCTCCCCTGGAGAACCTCCCGGCCAAGCCCGCCGCGCCCCTGGAGAACCTCCCCGCCAAGCCCGCCGCGCACGACCTCGCGAACCAGCTGCCGCACGCGCCGAACACCCCGGCGGCCCCGGGCACGCAGGAGAAGCCCAAGCAGGCCGGTTCCCCGGAGATGCCGGCCAAGCCGGCGGCTCCCGCGAACCCCGCAGGGGTTCAGCAGCCCGCCGCACCGGCGGCCCCGGTGACCGCGCTGCCCGGCCTGACCGTGCCGATCGGTACCGGCTCGCAGCTGCCCGCCGCGCCGCCGCACGCCTGACCAGGCGTGCGAGAGGTGTAGGAGAGGCAGGAGACCCCAGCGGGACCGACCCCGCTGGGGCCCGCCTCCCCCGCGCTCCGCACGGTCCCGGCCTACGCCTCGCCCGCGTCGGTCTCCGCCCGCCCGGTCCGTTCGTCCCCGTCCTCTCCCGCGATCGTCGACAGATCCGCCAGCAGCCGGATCGTGTCCGCGGTGACGGCCGCGAGGACGTCCTGGCGTGCGTCACCGCGCTCGCGGAACAGTGAGGTCAGCTCGTTCTGCGCCGCGTACGCGCCGCGCAGCGCCCCGCGCCGGTCGCGGTCGCGGTCATCGGGCTCGTCGTCGCTCTCCCCCGCCCCGCGGGCCGGGCCGCGCTCAGCCGTGTCGTCGAGCGCGCACACGTCCCCGGCCGAACGCAGCAGCCGGGCCACGACGCCGGGTGCCGGGTCCGGCAGGACAGGGCGGTCGGACTTGCCGCCGGTCGCCTCGGCCAGGGTCCGGGTGATCGCCTCGACGTGACTGGTGATGCGGTCCCAGACGAAGTCCCAGTCGGCGGCCGGCGGGACCGGCGCCGAGCGGCGCAGCTTGTGGCCCGGGTTGAAGCGGTAGCTCTCCTCCGACCAGCGGCGGGCCGTGCGCAGGTCGGTGACATGGTCGGTGAGCCGCCTCGCCCGGTCGTGCCAGCCCTGGGCGTCCTCGCGGGAGAAGTCACCGTCGCCGAGCCCGTCCGCGACCGTGGCCAGCAGCCTCGCACTCTCCTCGGGCAGACGGGCGCGCAGGTGGCGCACGCTGCGGGAGTGCACCGGTGGCAGCACGAGCGCGTTGACCGTGAGCCCGATGACCGCCCCGAGGAGTGTCTCCAGGAAGCGGTGGAGGATCTCGAAGCCCGAGTACGTCCCGTAGACCAGGACGAACAGCGCGGCGGTCGGCGCGTTGAGGCCCTGGGTGCCGAACCGGGCGTACGAGCCGAAGAGCATGGTCACCGGCAGCACGACGAGCATGGCCAGCATGGTGTTGCCCATCAGCAGACCGGCCCCGGCCGCCAGCAGCGTGCCCACCACCACGACGACGAACTGCTGCAGCGCGGTCTTGAGCGAGCGGTAGACGGTGCTCTGCACCAGCAGGAGCGCCGTCCAGGGCGCCAGCAGCGCCATCGGCGCCTTCCACCACCATCCCGCCAGCGCCCAGGCGATCAACGCCGCCGCGGCCGCCTTCAGCGCCTGGACCGCGGTGTCCCGTTCGGGTCCCGGTCCGCCCAGCGCCCGCCGCGCCGACCGGACCACGGACGCGCACTCCCAGGTTGCCCATTGCCCCCACTGGACGGAGGCCTGGCGCAGATCTTTCAACGTTCCATCCCGTGCTCGTGTTCGCACTCCGCCGCTCGGGCGCTCTCGGCGGCCGACGGCGACGGGAGGGGACTTTCGCCCCTCCCGGCCGCCCTGTCCCGCCCGGTCCGCGCGACCGCCGCTAGGGAAGCGGTGAGCCGCCGGTGGCGTTCAGGATCTCGGCCGTGATGAAGCTGGCGTGCTCGGAGGCGAGGAACACGTACGCCGGTGCCATCTCCGCGGGCTGCGCGGGCCGCCCCAGCGGCGCCTGCTTGCCGAACTCGGCGGTGTCGGGCAGCGTCGCCGGGATGAGCGGGGTCCACACCGGCCCGGGCGCCACGGCGTTGACCCGGATTCCGCGCTCGGCCAGCATCTGCGCCAGGCCCTTGGTGAAGGTGACGATCGCGCCCTTGGTCATGGCGTAGTCGAGCAGGTGGGGGCTGGGCTGGTAGGCCTGGACCGAGGTGGTGTTGATGACGGATCCGCCCGCCGGGATGTGCGGCACGGCCATCTTGGTCAGCCAGAACATGCCGTACAGGTTGGTGCGCAGGACGCGGTCGAACTGCTCGGTGGTGATGGCTTCGATGCCCTCGGACTGCGCCATCTGGTAGGCCGCGTTGTTGACCAGCACGTCGATGCGCCCGAACTCGGCGACGGCCCGGTCGATCAGGTCCCGGCACTGCCGCTCCTCGCGGATGTCGCAGGCCACGGCCACGGCACGGCGTCCCGCTTCCTCCACCAGCCGTACGGTCTCGCGGGCGTCCTCCTCCTCTTCGGGGAGGTGGGTGAAGAGCACGTCGGCGCCCTCACGGGCGTAGGCGAGGGCGACGGCCCGCCCGATGCCGGAGTCGCCGCCGGTCAGGACCGCCTTGCGGTCGGTCAGCAGGCCACTGCCCCGGTACGACTGCTCGCCGTGGTCCGGCGGCGGGTCCATCGGACCGGTCCAGCCGGGGTGCTGCTGGTCCTGCTGGGGCAGGTCGGGCCGGGGGTGCTTGTCGGTCGGGTCCTGCCGTCGGGTCGGGTCGGTCATGGGGCGCCTTTCTCGAGGGGGCGGCTCGCGAACGAGCGCCTCGGGGTCGTACCGACGCGTGGCGCGTGGTCGGGGTCGTGCACGGCCCTCGGGCTCGCCGGGTCCGCCCTGGGTGGTCATGGCTGGAATACGCATCAGGTACCCCGATGAGCGCATGTATGCCTGTGCGTACCACCTGGGCGTCGGGAGGACTCGTACGCAGGGGGGCGGGGTACGCGCGGGCGGGGTACGCACGGTGGTGCGGGCGGCGGGCGGGCGCGGCGTGTACCCGCGCCGGTGGTCCGGCTGCGCGGGCACACACCGCGACGGGTTCAGACGGCGGCCGGGAACCTGTCCCAGGCGCGGTGCTCGGCCAGCGCCTCGACGACCTTCCGCACGGCGGCCGGGCCGCTGTCGCTGACCACGACCCCGGCTTCGTCCGCGCCGATGCCGGCGGCCTCGAACAGGCCCCGGGCATCGTTCCAGCCGCCGACCGCCTTGCCGTGCCGGTACGCCTCGGTGAGCAGCAGCAGCACACGCGGGTCGGGCCCCTGCGGCGCGGGGGTGCCGGCCTTGGCGTCCCGTGCGCCGTAGGCGTCGGCGCCCGGCCGGGGCGTTCCCGCGAACAGGAGCGCGTCGTATTCGACGGACCGGGCGGTGGCGAAGGTCCGCTGGACGGCAACCGGCTCGCCCCCGCCGCCCAGGACGCCACCGGCCGGTGCGATGACCAGGGGAACCATGCCGGCGTCCAGAACGGCCTGCCGCACCCCGCGCACGCTCTCCAGGTCCGAGCCCGCGTCGGCGACGACGCCGACCACCCGACCGTCGGTCGGCCAGGTGTTGCCCAGCTGGGACAGGGCCGGGCTCGCGGTGGCCTGCGCGAGGGGCACGGTGGCCTCGGGCGCCGGCAGACCGAGTCCTTCGGCGACCTTCTCGCACAACTGCGTGTCGATGTTGGCCAGCACCTGCAAGTTGCGTTCCTTGACGGCCTGTTCGAAGCACTTGTTCAGTTCAAAGGTGTAGGCGGCGATGATGTGCTCGCGCTCCGGGGCGCTCATGCTGAGCCAGAAGAGCCGCGGCTGGGTGAAGTGGTCCGCGAAGGACGCGGGTGCCTCGCGGACCTTGCTCGCCTCGGGGACACGTACCGGGGTCTCGACGTAGGCGCCCGCGTCGGCGCCCGCGAGGAAGGGGCAGCCGCCGTCCAGGCTGTTGGGCCGGTACGGTGCGACACCGGTGTGCACGGCGCTCTGGTGCATGCCGTCCCGGAGCATGTCGTTGACGGGGACGTGCGGCCGGTTGATCGGAATCTGGGCGAAGTTCGGACCGCCGAGCCGGCTGATCTGGGTGTCGAGGTAGGAGAAGAGCCGGCCGGCGAGCAGCGGGTCGTCGGTGACGTCGATGCCCGGCACCAGATGGCCGGGGTGGAAGGCGACCTGCTCGGTCTCGGCGAAGAAGTTCTTCGTGTTGGCGTTCAGCGTCATCAGCCCGATGGGCTGGACGGGGGCCATCTCCTCCGGAACGATCTTGGTGGGGTCCAGCAGGTCGATCCCCTCGAACGTCTGGTCGGGGGTGTCGGGGAAGACCTGGATGCCGAGCTCCCACTGCGGGAAGGCACCGGCCTCGATCGCGTCGAAGAGGTCGCGGCGGTGGAAGTCCGGGTCGATCCCGTTGATGAGCTGCGCCTCCTCCCAGACCAGGGAGTGCACGCCCAGCTTCGGCTTCCAGTGGAACTTCACCAGCACGCTGTGGCCGCCGGTGTCGACCAGGCGGTACGTGTGGACCCCGAAGCCTTCCATCATCCGGTACGAGCGCGGGATACCGCGGTCGGACATGTTCCACAGCGTGTGGTGGGTGGCCTCGGTGTGCAGGGACACGAAGTCCCAGAACGTGTCGTGGGCGCTCTGGGCCTGCGGGATCTCCCGGTCGGGGTGGGGTTTGGCGGCGTGGACGATGTCCGGGAACTTGATCGCGTCCTGGATGAAGAACACCGGGATGTTGTTGCCGACGAGGTCGAAGGTGCCCTCGTCGGTGTAGAACTTGGTGGCGAACCCCCGGGTGTCCCGCACCGTGTCGGCCGAGCCCCGGGATCCCAGGACGGTGGAGAAGCGCACGAACACCGGCGTCTCCACGTCCTTGGCCAGGAAGGCCGCCCGGCACACCTCGCCGGCGGTGCCGTAGCCCTGGAAGATCCCGTGCGCGGCGGCCCCGCGCGCGTGCACCACGCGCTCCGGGATGCGTTCGTGGTCGAAGTGGGTGATCTTCTCCCGCAGATGGTGGTCCTGGAGCAGGACGGGACCGCGCGCCCCTGCCTTCAGGGAGTGGTCGCTGTCGTACAGACGGGTTCCCTGGGCCGTCGTGAGGTACGCGCCGCTCTGCGCCGTGCGCGCCTGGTCGGCGCCCGTGGCCTGACCGGTCGGGCTCACGGTCTCCGGCCCCTGCTGGTCGGCCTTCGGGGGCAGCGGCTCGGCGGGCCGGGTCGGCTCGGCCACGGGCGGCGACACGGCCCCCGGCCTGCCCGGCAGGCCCTCGGCGTCGGGGTCGGGGGTGGGGTGCTCTGTCGTCATGCTCTCTCCCAGGGACGGTCGTCGGGACACCTCAGCCATGACCGGTGGACGGCGGTCCTCAAACGGGCTACCGGCGGTTGTCACCCACATCACCGGGGGGTCGATGGCATCTGCCCGGTTCTCGGGCGGGCCGGGCTGTGCGGCCGGGCGGCCCGGCCGTGCGCGCCGCCGCCGTTTTCCGCGGGGCCCGCACCTCCGGCCTGCCGGGCCTTTGGCGCCGCGCACCGCCTCCGAACCGGCCGCCGCTCCCTCACCGTTTGTGCCACGCGTCGGCGCCGGGGTCGTACACGGCCAGTCCGAGCGCCTCGAAGGCGCGCAGCCATCCCAGCATGGGCCAGGTCCCCCAACGCCGTTTGTACAGCGCCCCGTTCCGGAGGATGTCGTCGAGGTGCTGGACCGGTGGATCGTGCGTGGGGTGGTGCTGGTGGTACGCGGGAGCGCCGCCCACCCACCACAGGTCCACCCCGCACCCGGCCGCCGTGGCGGCGAAGTCGGTGTCCTCGCCTCCGTAACCGCTGTAGGACTCGCAGAAGCCCCCGACGCGGTTCCAGGTACGGGCGGTGAGGGCGAACGACAGCGACCAGAACAGCCGTGGGTCTCCCCCGCGCAGGACCTCCCCCTCGGCGGGCGCCGGACGCGCCGGGTGGGGCGGGGCCAGGCCGGCCAGTGCGGCCGGGTCGTAGCCCTCGGGCGGCGGGGGCGGCAGGTAGGCGACCGTGCCGCACAGCAGTGCGCCGTCCTCGGCGGCGCGGGCGTAGCCGTCCAGGAGGGTGGGGCCGGGCACGCAGTCCACGTCGAGGAAGACCAGCAGGTCCGCGCCGCCTTCCAGGGCGTGCGCCGCCCCGGCGTTGCGCGCGGCGGCCAGCGGCAGGCGGCCGTCGGCGAGGGGCAGGGTGAGCACGTCCGCCGAGGGCTCGCGACCCGTGGTGAGGGGCGCGATCCGTGGATCGGCCATGGAGACGATCACGTACTGGTCCGGGGCGCGGGTGCCGTGGGCGAGGCCGTCCTGCTGGAGGAGCAGATGGGTGTGGCGGCCTGCGGCGAGGGTGATCACCGCCGTACGCACGTGACCTGCCTCTCCGAGCGCGCGGCCAGCTCGGTGAGCAGGCGTGCGGCCCGCTCGGCGCCGTCGCCGGGACACCAGTGGGCCCAGCGGTCGGGCCGGGCGGCCGCCTCCGTGAGCAGGGCGGGCCACTCCGCGGGAATGGGCCAGGTCTCCCGCACGCTCGCCAGACCCGCCGCCCGCAGCGCCCGGGCCGTGGCGTGCTGCTCCCCGTGCGGGCGGTCCTGCGGGATGACGACGGTGGGGACGCGCGCCGCGGCGCATTCCGCGACGGCGTTCTGCCCGGCGTGGGTGACGACGACGCTCGCGCGGCACAGCACCGGCCAGGGGTCCTCGGTCCAGGCCGCTCCGGTGCCGCCGAGGACGGTCCAGGACCAGCCGGGGGTCGCCCGGGCCGCCGCACGCAGCTCCGCGGCGGTGACGTCCGCGCCGCCCGCGCCGAGCATCACGACGACTTCGCCGCGGGCCCGTGCCCGGTCGCCTCCCGCTGAGGGCCGGGGTCTGCGGTCATAGCGGGAGATGCTTCCGGTGTGGACGGTCTTGGCGTACCAGTGCGCGGGCCAGCCCGGTTCGGGCAGGGTGCGGGGCCACGGGGCGAGGAGGGCGTCCGCGAGGTCGTAGCCCAGGCGGTGGGCCTCGTCGTGGCGGTCGCCGCGCATGGCCGCGACGACGACGGGGACTCCCATGAGCCGTGCCAGGGTGGCGGCCTCCACCGACACATCGCTGACGAACAGCGCGGGGTGCTGCGCCGCGATCCACTCGGCGATGAGCCCCATGCGTGCGCGATGCCCGCGGTGGTGCAGCGGTACCCAGTGCAGACGGCCTCGGGCGGTGGGGTCGGCCGGGTCCTCGGCGGTGTCCGGTGGCAGGGGGACCCACGGCCCGCGCCACTCGGCGGGCCGGGGCAGCGAGGACAGGACGGTGACCGGCTCCGCCACCCGGGCCGCGATGCACTGTGCGCGATGGAGGTGGCCGCGGCCCTGGTGGTGGACGTAGTAGCCGATCACCGCGTCACCTGCTGGTACAGGGTGGTGTAGGCGTCGGCGGTGTGCTCCAGGGAGCAGAACCGCTCGGCCCTGGCACGGGCGGCACGGCGGTCGAGCCGCATCGCCCGCGGGATGAGCTCCGCCAGCGCCTCGACGTCTCCCGGCGGTGCCAGCAGACCGCACTCCGGCGTGAGGATCTCCGCCAGGGCTCCTCGGTCGAAACCGCAGACGGGCGTGGAGCAGGCCAGCGCCTCGGCGACCACCAGACCGTACGGCTCGTCCCAGCCGGGTGTCACCAGGGCGGCGGCCGAGGAGCCCAGCAGTTCGACGAGCTCCTTGCGGTCGAGGTGGCCGACGTACTCGGCGCCCTCGCCGAGCAGGGGCGCCACCTCCTCCTCGAAGTACCGCTCGTCCGAGACGGGACCCGCCAGTCTCAGGGGCACCCCGGCCGCGCGGGCGGCCCGGATGGCCAGATGGGGGCCCTTCTCCGCCACCATGCGCCCGGACCAGGCCAGTTGGGTGCCGCCAGGGCCGGGCGTCCAGAAGTTCGTGTCGATGCCGTTGCGTACGACCAGGGCCTCGGGCACCATCGGCCGCCAGGCGCTGGCCGTGGACCGGCTGACCGCGGTGAAGACGACCGGGCACGCGTCATGCGTCTGGATGGCCGACTCCAGCCAGGGGGTGGGCGGGGTGTGCAGGGTGGTGATCACCGGCACCCGCAGGGCCGACGCCATCGCGACCGGAAGGTAGTGCAGGCTGTTGTTGTGCACCACGTCGAACCGGTGCTCGCCGTCCCGCGCCAGATCGAGCATCAGCCCCAGATAGGCGTGGTGCTCCTCCATCCAGCTGGTGCTCGGCATACTGGTGTCCGAGCGTGCCGCGGAACTCAGCACCACCCGCCGCACGGGCAGTTCGCGCGCTCCGAGCGCCGGGTCGGAGCCGGGCGCGGCGAACAGTTCCACCCGGTGCCCGCGCCGGGTCAGGGCGTGCGCCAGGCCCCAGGTGTGCGCTTCGAGGCCCCCGGCGAACGGCTCCCTGATCGGAAAACGCGCCGACGCGATGAGGGCCACCCGCAACGTGCTCATCGCAGCAGACGGGTGTAGAGAGCCCGGTGGGCGGCGGACAGTTCGGCGCGCTCCCGTGTGCGGTGGTGCTCGGTGGCCCGGGGGGCGGGCCTCGCCTCGTACGCCCGCAGCACCGCCTTGCGCAGCGATTCCTCGTCCAGGCCGCCCTCCTGGGTGTGCCCGTACGTCAGACAGGGGCGCTGCTGTGCGTAGAACCCGCAGTCCGGGGCGGCGACCGCGGTGCCCAGGTCGTGGCACGCCTCCAGCCACCCCGAGTGCGTGCCGAAGCGGTAGGGCAGCACGGACAGGTCGAGCGACGCGAGGTATTCCCAGAGCCGGTCGTCGTCGAAGTAGTCGTGGACGGCGAGCGCGAGACGGCCCCGGCGCTCCAACTCCCTCAGCTCTCGCATCAGTTGCGGCGCGTGGGCCCGGGCCGCGGGATCCTCGACCTCGCGGTGGATGTTCACCTGGAGCTCAGCGTCCGCGAGCTCGGCCACGGTGTCGGCGAGTACGCGGACGACGGGCAGGACGGACATGTTCGGCCGCAGGCTCTTGGCGTGCACCCCCACCCGGAACCGGTCCCGGGGCGGTCTGGGGCGGTTCAGCCTCGGCAGTTCCACCACATGGGGGTGCGGCAGGACGGTGGCGGTCCGGTCCCAGCGGTCACTGATGGCCTGGGCCGCGCCCGGGGTGAGCGTGATGAGCCGGTCGGCGGCCGGGACGATCACGTTCAGGGCGGCGTCATGGATCGCGGGATCGGGCTGATGCGGGTTGCGCAGGTCGTGCACCGTGTACACCAGGGGTTTGCCGTGCCGCCGCAGAGCGTCCACGAGGGCGGACAGCTGGGCGGGGCTCTGCGCGTCGAACCCGAAGTGCAGATGGAAGACGTCGAAGTCCTTGTGGTGGGAGTTCACCCAGTCCGGGTCGAGCATGACCGGCGGCCACCAGCGCTGCGACGTGCTGGGCGCGCCGTTGGGCCGGGGGTCCGCCAGCCGCCTGACGCCGTCGTCGTCCGGCGCGGAGCAGTGCCGTACGTACACATGGCCCGCGGGCACGGACGCCACCCGGATCTCGCCGGGGGGTCGGGCGGAAGAAGCTCGGTCGGCCACGGTGACACTCCTCTGGTGCGGAGCAGACGGCGCCTGCTCCCCTCTCCAGTTTGTTGAGCGTCACCGGATACCGCATGTGGGCGGTGGGCCGGGTGGGAGTGGGCGGGGCTGTCGTGGCGTGCGGCGTGTTCACGGGCCGAGGTATGGGTGTAGGCCACCCGGGTGAGGCTCACCCCTCACCTTCACCGGGCCCGGGTGCCGGACCCACAGGCCGCGGGTTCCCGCACGGTACGGCTGCGGGCATGGCGAAGGGGGTGCCGGTTCGCGTACGACCGGCACCCCCTGGGTTGCTCGCTCAGCCGGGCCAGGTGCCGGTGAGACGGCGGGTCGCGGTGGCTCCGCCGCGGTCGACGGCGGCCTTGACCGTGGCGAAGATCGCACCCTGCAACGCGGCGGCCAGCACCACTTCGCTCCACGTGCGCTCTTCGTCGGTGGCGTCGGGAGCGTCCTCGTCGTGGCCGAGGACCTTCCACGCCTGCTTGAACAGGGCGCTGGCCAGCAGACCGCTGACGGCGCCGAGCGCAAGGCCGACCGGCTTGTAGACGATCTTCGATGCCTTCATCGGGGTCACCCCTTCCGGCGGCAGGCCAGCCACACGAACAGGCCCGCTCCGGCGGCCGCCAGCAGCAGGGTGCGGTTCTCCCGGGCCAGTCGCGCACCCTGGGCCGCCTTGTGCTGGACGGGTTCGGGGGCCGTGTCCTGCCAGAGCCGGCCGGCCCTGGTGGCTGTCGCGCGGGCCGCCTCGGCCGCCTGGGATGCCTTGTCCTTGACCGGGTCGGGCACCTTGTCCTGCGCCTGATGGACCATGTCCACGGCCTTGGTCTTCAGCTCGTCGGCCTTCACCGCGGCCTGGTCCTTGACGGCGCCGGCCTTCTCCTGGGCACGGGCCTTGACGTCCGCCTTGGCAGCGAGCGCCTCGACCGTCTCGCCGAGGTCGGCACGGGTCTGTTCGACGTGCTCGCGCAGTTCGTCGGGACCTGCGTCCGCGGGCTCGTCCTGGGGTCGCTGGGTCATCGCTGTGCGCTCTCCTTGATCTCGGCCACGTCGGCCTTCACATTCTCGATCGCCTGTTCAGGAACGGGCGGTGCGGCCTGGCTGACCTGCTTCTTCCCGCTGAGGGCGAGCACGGCGGCGATCACTCCCAGCACGGCGGTCACGATCAGCGCCGCGGCCCACACGGGCAGGGGCACGGCCAGCCCCGCGATGGCGGTGGCCACCAGCGCCTGGAGCATCAGGAAGCCGACCACTCCGGCACCGCCGAAGAGCCCGCCACCCTTGCCGTAGCGCTTGCCCTTCTCCTTCATCTCCGCCTGCGCCAGGCGCATTTCCCCGCGCACCAGCTCCGTCAACTGCTGCGAAGCCCGGTGCACCAGCTCGCTCACCGGCTCCTGTCCGGAGTGGCGCGGGCTGTGGTCGAACCCGGATTCCTGCGGATGCGTGCCCGTCATGGCGGTCACCTCCCGTCGCTCTCGTTCCTGCGGGCCGGGCGGTCCGGCCCTTCCCATGGCCCGCGAGTACCCCGAACATCGCAGTTCAGTGGGTGAATGACGCAGTCGCCGAAGAAAACATCCGGAGAAGGGGTCCAGGAGAGGGTCACGGGGGGCGGCGACGAAACACGACGGCCGCGCCCGGGCGGGAGACCGAATCCTCACCGGAGGTGCCCCACCTGCGGGAACACGCCCATGACCCCACCGGCCTCAAGAACCACGGCGTGGCGGGGTTACACCACCCGATACGGGTTACCCGGTCGGTGGAGCCTCCGGGACGCCGCGGCGGCGGCCCCGGCCGGCTTGTCCTGTGTGTGCTCGGCGGTGTGGGGCTGCGGAGCGCACGACGCCGGCCCGCTCAGCACATCCGAGCGGGCCGGCACACGCGCGTCGGGGGACGGCCGGTCGCCGGGCCCGCCGGTGCGGAGGAGGAAGCCCGCAGCGGCGGACCCGACGTGGGGGGCCGGGTCCGGAAACGGCCTGACGGGCAAGGTCAGTCGTTGACGCAGGTGTTTCCGAACGCCGGGTTGAGCAGCCCGATCACGTTGATGGAGTTGCCGCACAGGTTGACGGGCACGTGCACGGGGATCTGCACCAGGTTCCCGGACAGCACACCGGGCGAGTGCGTCGCGGCACCGTGGGCACCCGCGTCCGCGGAGGCCACCGAGGCACCGCCGGCAACCACCGCACCGGCGGCGAGAGCGGTGGCGGACAGCTTCAGCATCGAAGACACAGAGAAACTCCTTGTACAAGAGAACGAGCCGAGCCCGGGCCGGACGGCCGGGACACCCACCACAACGCCGCACGCGCCCTCCAGGTCACCCTCCACGACCCGATCGAGTCGGTGTTCCCACGCGGCGGTTGGGTGTGAGGGCGGGGAGGCCCCGCACCGGTCCCACCACGCCCCACCCGTCGGTCCGTCCGTAATTCGCTTGACCACGCCGTGAGTCGGCACTGCACTGGGACGGGACACTCCAGGACGTGGTGTCGGCATCCCGGAAAGGCGCGGCAGCGATGGAGATACGCTCCACCACCGACCAGGACTTCGACGTCTTCGTCGATACCCTCCATGCCCCGTTCGGGCGTTTCCCGGAGGCCCCGGCCGAAGGCGGCGGCGGTGTGTGGTGGGCGGCGCTGGAAATGGACCGGGGTCTGTTCGCCGTGACGGCGGACGGGCAGCGGGTCGGGACCGCCGGTGCGTACACCTTCGAGCTCACCCTCCCCGGCGAGATCCTCGTCCCCGCCGCGGGGGTGACCGCGGTCGGCGTCCTGCCCTCGCACCGGCGCCAAGGCGTCCTCAGCGCCATGATGCGGCATCAGCTCATGGATCTGCGGGCCCGGGGGGAGTGCCTCTCCGTGCTGCTGGCCTCCGAGGCCCTGATCTACCGCCGGTTCGGCTACGGTCCCGCGACCTACACGCGACGGCTGACCGTGCCGCGCCACAAGGCCGCCCTCGCCCTCCCCCGGGCGGACGCCACCGCCGACGCCCCCCACACCGGCTCCGAAACCGGCTCGGTCGAGCTGCTGCGGCGCGCCGACTGCGGCGGGATCCTGGAAGAGGTCTACGACCGGTACCGGCGAGCGCAGCCGGGCGCGCTGTCACGGCCGCACCGCTGGTGGGACCTGGGCGCGGGCCAGCCGCCGGTCTCTCCGGCGCGGCGGTACGTCGCCGTCCACCGGGACGCCGACGGCGTACCGGACGGATACGCCAGCTACACCCTCACCGAACCCGGCACCCTGACGGTCGACGAGACCATCGCCACCGACGACGCCGCCTTCACGGCCCTGGCCCGTTTCCTCCTCGGACACGACCTGGTCGGTGAGGTCGTGTTCAAGCACTTCCCGCCCGGGCACCCACTGCGCTGGCAGTTGGAGGACTTCCGCGCCGGGCAGGTGAGCAACGACACCGACTGGCTGTGGGTGCGGCTGCTGGACATCCCGCGTGCGCTGAGCGCGCGCGGCTACTTCACGGACGGGGAGCTCGTCCTCGACGTCGGCGACCCCTTCCTCGACGAGCACGGCCGCTATCTGCTGACCGTCCGGGACGGCAGGGCCGAGTGCGTCGCGACGGACCGGGCACCCGACCTGTCCCTGGACGTGAGCGACCTGGGCTCGGTCTACCTCGGCGGCACCGCCCCGAGCACGCTCGTACGGGCCGGGCACATCCGCACCCACCGCCCGGGCGCCGCCATGCTCGCGGACACCCTCTTCCGCGCCGAACGCGCCCCGCACTGCCTGCACTGGTTCTGACCGAGCGAGAAGGTCCGCCGGCGTCAAAACCCACCGCGCGGTCACGGCGGAACAGCCACGTCGTCCTGCCCACCGGACCGAACGGCCAGGTCGTCCTGGGGCCACGGCCCACGACCTGGCCGTTCCACGCCGCCCGTCGGCGTGCGTCAGGAGACCGCCACCGGGGTGTCCCGCAGGGCGACGTTGGCGTGGCTCTCCTGGAAGCTCTGGTCCGACACGAGCGTCAGCCGGGCCGTGGACTGGAACTCCGGCAGGGTCCGGGAGCCGCACGAGACCATCGTGGTCCTGAGCTTGGCGACGGTCAGGGCGAGCCCTTCGTCGAGGTCGCCCGCGTACGGCACGTATCCGTCCACGCCCTCCTCGAAGACCAGCCCCTGCCCTCCCTGGCCGTAGCGCTGCCAGTTGCGGGCCCGGTTCGAGCCCTCGCCCCAGTACTCCTTCACGAAGCCGTCGCGGGTCGGCAGCTTCGCGCCGGCCGCCTGGTCGAAGCGTGCGAAGTAGCGTCCCATCATGACGAAGTCGGCTCCCATCGCCAGTGCCAGGGCCACGTGGTAGTCGTGCACCAGCCCGCCGTCGGAGCAGATCGGCACGTGCTCGCCGGTGCGTTCGCGGAACGCGTCCCGGGCCGCCGCGACGTCCAGGACGGCACTGGCCTGGCCGCGCCCGATGCCCTTCTGGTCGCGGGTGATGCAGATGGAGCCGCCGCCCACCCCGACCTTGACGAAGTCCGCGCCCGCCTCGGCGAGGAAGGTGAAGGCCTCGCCGTCGACCACGTTGCCGCCGCCGACCGGGATCTCCGGGTAGTGCTTCTTCACCCAGCTCAGCGCCCGCGCCTGCCAGTCGCTGTAGCCGTCGGAGGAGTCGAAGCACAGCGCGTCCGCGCCCGCCTCCAGCAGGGCCGGGACGCGCTCCTGGTAGTCGTGCGTGTTGATGCCCGCGCCCACGCGCAGTCGCTTGGCCGCGTCCACGAGCTGGTGGGGGAAGCGCTTGTTGTCCGTGTAGTCGGACCGGAAGACCAGGTACTGAAGGCGGCCCTCGTCGTCCAGCACCGGCAGGCAGTCCAGCCGTTCGTCCCACAGCCGCGCGTTGGCCTCGGAGAGCGTGAGGTCGGGCCCGGCGTGGGCGAGGTCGGCGACGGCGGTCATCCGGCCGCTGACCGGTCCGTCCAGGGCGTGGCGCTGCGGGTGGAAGTCCCGGGAGGTGACCAGGCCGAGCAGACGGCCGGTGGCGGTCCCGTCGTGGGTGACCGCGGCGGTGCTGTGGCCGGTGCGGCGCATGACGTCGACCAGGTGTCCGAGGCTGTCGTCGGGCCGGACGTTGGTGTCGCTGGTGACGAAACCGGCCTTGAAGTTCTTCACCTGGCGGACGGCCGCGACCTGGTCCTGGATCGGCTGGTTGTGGTGCAGAAAGCTGAGACCGCCGTTGCGCGCCAGAGCGATGGCGAGTTCGGGGGTGCTGACGGCCTGCATGATCGCGGAGGTGAACGGGGTGTGCAGCTCGATCGCGGACGCCTCGCCTGCGATGTGCCGCACCAGCGGCGCGCGCAGGTCCACGGTCGCGGCCGACGTGTCGGTCCGCGGCCGGTTCGGCAAGAGCAGGAACTCGTTGAACGTCCGTGAGACCTCGGCGATGATCTGTGCCACTCGTTCCTCCTGACCAGTCGGCCGGGGCCCGGCTGGCCCCGCCGTGATCGCCCCCGTTTTCCAGGGCCCGAGCGGGCAGAGACCGGCACGGCGGCCGTGGAGATGCCACCGACCGCGGCAGAGCCCTGACCGGCCCGTGGATCGAACGGGGTGCGGTCGTGACCAGGAACCTTAGTGGGCGACCCGGCAGTTGCACGAATCGCGACCCCTGGGCCGCCCCCGACGCGGACGCCCCGGCGGCCGCACCTGCCGTGGCGCGCTCAGAGTGGCCCGTTCCCGACGGCGGTGCGCCGGTACTCGCCCGGGGGCACACCGTAAGCGGCACGGAACGCCCGGCTGAAACCTTCGGGGCTCTCCATCCCCCGGCGCAGGGCGATGTCGCGTACGGACACGTGACGAAGAACCGGGTCGGCCAGGTCGGCGCGACACCCCTCCAACCGGCGACGGCGGATCGAGGCGGCCACCGTCTCGTCGTGGTCGCGGAAGATCTGGTGCAACTGCCTTATGGAGATGTGGTGGTGGGCGGCGACGGCCGCCGGGTCGAGCCGGGGATCGGCCAGGTTGTCCTGGAGGAAGAGGTCGATCCGGGCCAGGAGGAGCCGGCGACGGGTCTCCCCGGGCAGGCGCGCCGCCGCGTCGGCCTGTTCGGCGAGAAACCCGGCGGCCAGGTCCAGACTGGTCACCCCGAGTCGGGCGCTGTCCCGCTCACTCAGCTCCCGCGCCTCGCGCGCCACGGAGAGCAGGTACTGGGCGAGGATGCGGCCCATACCGCTCCTGGCGGACAGCGTGCGTGCGAGTACGGCGCGGAGCCCGGCCTCCGGGACGGGGACGAGCGCCCGTGGCAGGTTCAGCACGATCGCCCGCGAGCCGCCGTCGCCCGGCTCGCAGCCGGCCACACCCCGGTACGGGGACGAGGACGACCAGATCGCGAAGTCGCCCGCCCCGAGCCGGGCTTCGCCGCGGCCCTGGGAGACGGCCATGGATCCGCCGAGGACGAGGGCGAGTTCGTAGCTCTCCGGATCGCTCCGGCGCACGAGTGCGGATGTCCGCTCCGAGCACAGCTCGGGGAAGGACATCGTCGTGAGGTGCAGATTTCCCAAGGTCAGGGCGCCGATACTCCCGTCGAAGCCGATGGCGTCGCTGGTGATGCGCACCGGCGCCACGCCCCGGCCGACGGCCTCGCGCCACCAGGTGAACTGCTCCTCCTGCGGCAGACCTGCGGTGTCGAAGTAGGTGTACGCCATGAGCTGCCCTCCCGAGAGACTCCTGCTCCTACACCAACGGTGCTCATGGGCGGGTACGGGGACCATCAGCACGCCGGAACATGGCCGGGCCGTCGCCCGGAATGGCCGATGCGGCTTCGGCCATCGGCACCCGCGCGCGTCGGGACGGGTAACAGGGGCTGCCCCGCGCATGGTTGGACAGGGAAGCCGGGCGCACACCAGACTCCCACCTGATGGCTGGAGAGCAGTTCTCCGGCCCCCGACCAGGAGGATTCATGTCCGCGCGCCAGCCCGCCGCCGCTCCGTCCATCCACCGCCGCGCCGTGATCACCTGGCTGGCCGTCTACCCGACCATCACCCTCGTCCTCGGCCTGATCGGTCCGACCACGGCCCATCTTCCGCTCCTGCTGCGGACGTTGATACTCACGGTGATAGTCGTGCCCGTCGCCGCCTACGTCCTCATCCCGTTGCTGACGAAGGCGAATGCCGCGCTGGCCCGGCGCTGACCGTGTTCCGGGAGGGCTGAGGCCGGGGCAGTTCGACGGCGGCGAAGCACTGTGGCTCTCACACGGGGTTTTCCCACGCCCCCCGAATCTCACCCGTACGCCCGCAGATAGCCCTCCAGTTCCGCCGCTCCGGCCAGCAGTGCTCGGCCCCGGGCCGACAGGCGGTCGCGCCAGTCGGTCAGTGCGGTGTCCAACGGCTCCAGTCCGCCTGCCGACCGCACCTGGGTGATCAAGGGGGCGATCTGCTCCAGGAGGTAGCCGCCGCGCCTGAGTTGGTGGGTCAGCCGCGCGTCCCTCACGTCGGCCTCGTCGTAGACGCGGTAGCCGGTCCGCGGGTCGCGGCGGGGGCGTACGAGTCCGGCGCGTTCCCAGGCGCGCAGTGTCGCGGGCCGCAGGCCGAGCTTCCCGGCGAGGGGACCGATGAACCCGCCCTCGGGCCCGCGCGGCGCGGCCGGTTCGGGGATGGGTGGGTCCAGGGGATCCAGGTCACGGAGGGCCCTCTCCACGGCCTGGAGGGTCCGGCGGTCGTCGAGGAGCTGGGCGTGGCTCTCGTCGATGAGTCGCAGCGCCTCGTCGACCGCGCCCTGGTTCGCCGCCCGCATGATCGCCGTCGCCGTCCGGTGGCCGTGGCCGGGCACCAGGGCGAGGAACGCGCCGAGGGCCTGGGCGTGGCGCGGGGTGTAGGTGCGGTAGCCGTGGGGCGTGCGGTCGGCGGCCGGGAGGATGCCCGCCTCTTCATAGTTCCTGACCGCCTGCGTGGACAGACCGTGTCCGCGAGCGAGATCCACCGGCCTCAGCCGTACACCGCTTTGAAGGTTTCGCCCCATGGAAGCGACCATATCGCGCGAAAGTTTACACCCTTGATTCAACGATAGCGTTGAAGTCATGGCCAGTGACATCAAGGACGACATCAACCACACCGCCCGGCCCGTCGAAGCCGCCACCGTCATGGGGCTGCTTGCGGACCGGCCGCGGCTGCTCGCCCTCGGCGAACCCGCCCACGGTGAGCAGACCCTCCTCCGCCTGCGCAACGACCTCTTCCGGCAGCTCGTCGAAGAGGAGGGCTACCGGGTGATCGCGATCGAGAGCGACTGCATGCGGGGCCTGGTCGTGGACGAGTACGTCACCTCGGGCACGGGCACCCTGGACGACGTCATGGAACACGGTTTCAGCCACGAGTGGTTCAACAAGTCCGCGGCCAACCGCGAGCTCGTGCGCTGGATGCGTACCTGCAACGAGGGCCGCCCCGAGGCCGAGCGGGTCCGCTTCGCCGGTTTCGACGGTCCGCTGGAGATGACCGCCGCGGCGAGCCCCCGGCAGGCCCTGACCGCGCTCCACGGCTACCTCGCGGCCGAGGTGGACGCGGACCTGCTCCCCTGCACCGCCGACGCTCTCGACCGGCTGCTCGGAGCCGACGACCAGTGGACTCGGCCCGCCGCGATGACGGACCCGGCCGAGTCCGTGGGGCAGTCCGCCCAGGCCCGTCGACTGCGGCTGCTTGCGGACGAGCTGGCGTCGCTGCTCGACGCCCAGGCACCGCACCTGGTCGCGGCGCCCTCACGCGCAGACCATGAGCGGGCGCGTCTGTACGCGCGTACCGCCACCGGTCTGCTCCGCTACCACCACTGGATGGCCGACACCTCGCCCGCCCGTATGACCCGCCTGGTGGCCCTGCGGGACCAGATGATGGCCGACAACCTGCTCGCCCTCGCCGAAACGGGCCGGACCCTGGTCCACGCCCACAACGCCCATCTGCAACGGCACAGGAGCACGATGCGGATGTGGCAGGGTCCGGTGGAGTGGTGGAGTGCCGGTGCCCTCGTGAGCGCACGCCTGGGCGAGGAGTACGCCTTCCTCGCCATGGCTCTCGGTACGCTCCGGCACCAGGGGGTGGACGCCCCGCCGCCGGACACCGTCGAGGGCCTTCTCTACGCGCTCCCGGAGGGCCACCGTCTCATCGGCGCCCGGCAGTTGGCCACCACCCTGGGCCACCCGGGACCGGCCCCCCGCGTATCCCCCTGGTTCGGCTACTCCCCCCTCGATCCCGCTCACTTGGCGGACAGCGACGGGATCGTCTTCGTCAAGGACGTTCCGGCCGCGCCTGCCGGTACGCCGGCCCGTGCCGTGCGGTGACAGTCCGGGTGAGGCCTTCGCCACCGAGGAGCTCGCCCACCGCCGTCGCCCCGCCCGGCCTTCGCCCTGGCGGCACCGGGCGCCCCTAGAAGCGGACGAGGTGCTGGATGTCCGCGAGGCGGCAGTCGGGGATGGTGTCGGCGGCCCGCAGCAGGAAGTTCAGTTTCTCGATGCGTTCGCCCGTACGCGGTGCGCCGTTCTTCTGGAAGGGTGCCTGCAGTCCGATGGAGAGGTCCATGACGATGTCGTCGATCACGCCGCCGGAACGGCCGGAGGGGACGGCCACCAGGCCGTTGCGGACGGCGGTGTCGTAAGTGGCGAGGGCTTCGGTGATGGTGCCGACCTGGTTGGGTTTGAGGATGAAGCCGTCGACCGCCCGGGCCGCGAGCGCCCGGTCCAGGCGATCGCGGTTGGTGGCGATGAGGTCGTCCCCGAGCACGAGGGTGCGGCTGAGCCGGGAGACGGCGTGGGCGAAGCCGTCCCAGTCGTTCTCGTCCAGGAGATCCTCGACGAAGAGGATGTCGAAGTCCTTGGTCAACGCGCGGGTGTAGTCGACGAGGTCGGCCGAGGTGACCCGGTCACCCTTGAGTTCATAGGTATGGGCCACGGCGTCGTACATCTCGCTCGAAGCGCAGTCGAGGGCGTAGGCCACCTTGTCGGCGCATCCGGAGACGTCGACGGCCTCCTGGATGAGTTCGAGGACGGCACGGGGGTCGCCGCTGGGCGCGCGGTAGCCGTACGAGGGAGCGACGCCGGGGGGTGCGCCGGTGTACTTCTCGATGACCGTGCCCAGCCGGTCGAAGACGCGGATACCGGTCTCGACGGCTTCGGCGATGTCCGCCGCCCCGTACGGCACGATGATGAACTCGTTGAACGCCTGGACGACGTCGCCGTACCGGCCGCCGTTGACGACGTTGAAACTCGGCACGGGCAGGGTGCTCAGGTCGGTCCGGGCGATCATCCGGTAGACGGGTTGACCTGCGACGGCGGCCGCGGCGCGCAGGCAGGCGACCGAGACCGAGTAGACGGCGTTGCCGCCGAGCCGGGCCTTGCGGGCGGTTCCGTCGAGTTCGATCATCAGACCGTCCAGAGCCGCCTGGTCGGCCACGTCTCTGCCGGCCAGGGCCGGGGCGATGACGTGGTGAACGTTGTCCGCGGCCCGGTGCACGCTGAGCCCGTCGTACGAACCGGGGTCCTCGTCCCTGAGGACGACCGCCTCGTACATCCCGACCGACTGACCGGTGGGGCTCGCTCCGCGCCCCACGTGGCCGGTGGAGGTCCGGACCTCGACCTCGACGATGGGCCGGTGCCCGCAGTCCAGGACCTGCCGTGCGTGGACGGATTCGATGGATGCCATGGTGCCCTTCCGGCCGCCCTCCCCGTTGCCTTCGGCCCCCTGTCGCCCGTGCTGTCGTCCCGCACGCCCGATCGCATGCCACCACCCATGATGGGCGCGACGGGCCGGGGCCGCAGCTCTGCCGATGGGTCGCGCCCTCGACCGTGTGTGCCTCGGAGCAGCGCACGCCCCGTGGGGTGGCGCCCGGTGACCCACGAGGCGCATGGTCGTTGCTCTCCCTGGAGACCTCGGGCGGGACGGGGCTACTGACTAGGAGCCGAGCGATGACCCAAGTGACCGGGACCGACGTCCACTACCGGCGGCACGTCCTCCCGTACTACCGGGCGTTCGGCTCACGCTTCGGCTACGCGGCGCTGCTCGGCCGCACGCGCCACTTCGGGTGGTACGAGCCGGGCCACTCCCCCTGGGGCTTCACCGCGGCCATGAGACGCATGGAAGTCGTCGTGGCCCGCAGGCTGGACCTGCCCGTGGGGGCCTCGGTGCTCGACGCCGGGTGCGGGGTCGGGGACACGGCGCGCACGGTCGCCCGGGCGGGCGGGGCGTGTGTGACGGGGATCGACGGGATCGAGCCGGACGTCGCGATCGCCCGGCAGCGGTCGGCCCGTATCGGTGTACCGGACGGGCGTACCCGTTTCCTCGTGGCCAACTACCACGCGTTGCCGTTCCCGGACGCCTCCTTCGACGGTGTCTACACCATGGAGTCCTTCGTCCACTCCCCCGACCCCGGGCAGGGGCTCGCCGAGTTCTTCCGGGTGCTGCGCCCGGGCGGGAGGCTGGTGATGTGCGAGTACTCCAGCACTCCGCAGGACCGTCTGGTACAGCGCGCGCGGTCCGCGCTGGTGCGGGTCTGCGAGCTCTCCGGGATGCCGGGCATGCTCACGATGCCCCATGGACACCTGGAGCGGCTCCTCCGGGAAACCGGGTTCACGGTCGAGTCGTCCTACGACGCGACGGAGAAGATGCTGCCCATGCTGCGGTGCTTCTCGGTGCTGGGCCGGCTGCCGTACGCGGTGGCGCGCGGTGTGGGGCGCGGCGACAGCCTGGTCAACGCGATGAGCGGGGTGGAGATGTACCGGCACCAGGAGACATGGCGGTACAACATCTGCGTGGCCGTCCGGCCGTAGGGCGTGAGCCGGCCCCATGGGCGGGTGAAGCTCCCGGAACCGGCCGTCACGCCCTCGCACGGCCGGCGCCGTGCCCTTTACCGTTCCCCCGCCCCCGTCCGCAGATACGCCCCCAGCCTCGCGATCGCCGACGGGTTGCGGGGGCTCTCGACCAGGTCCGCGTAGTCGAGGACGAAGATGCGCCGGTGTTTGACGGCGGAGACGTTGCGCAGGGGGGCGTAGGACAGGAGGAACCTCTTCTTCTCCTCGGCGCTCACGTCGCCGTAGTCGCAGATGACGATGGTGTCCGGGTTCCGCTCGACGACGCTCTCCCACCCCACGGTGGTCCAGGAGTCCGCCACGTCGTGCATCACGTTCACCCCGCCCGCCTCGGTGATGATCTGCTCCGGCGCGGCATAGCGGCCGGACGTGAACGGTGTGTCGCGGCCGCTGTCGTAGAGGAAGACCGACGGCCGGTCGGCGCCCTTGGGTGCCTTCGCCCGTACGTCCGCGATCTGCTGCTTGAAGTCGCGGATCAGCGCGGCGGCCCGCTTCTCGACACCGAACAGTCTGCCCAGGTTGGTGAGGTCGGTGTAGAGGGCGTCCAGCGGCGGCATGATGCCGCGCGAGGACGCCGTACGGCCGTTGTGGCAGGACTCGGTGAGGACGTACGACGGGATGCCGAGCTTCTTCAGGGCCTCGGGCGTGAAACCGCCGTCCTCACGGAAGCCGTAGTTCCAGCCGGCGAAGACGAGGTCGGCGCGGGCGTCGAGCACGTTCTCTCTGGTGAGCTGGTCCTTGGACAGCCACTTCACCTTGTCGTATCCGCCCTTCCAAGGCAGTCCGCCGACGTCCCCCTTGTCGTCGGGCATGGCGAAACCGGCCATGCGGTCCTCGAGTCCGAGGGCGAACATCAGCTCGGTGATGCCGACGTCATTGGTGACGACGCGTTCGGGGACCTTGTCGTACGTCACCCGGTGGCCGCAGTTGGTCAGGGTGACCGCCGAGGCGCTGGTGTCCCCGGAGGACTCGACCTCGGCGCCGCAGCCGGTGGCGGTCGCGGCGAGACAGGCAACGGCGGCGAGCAGCTTACGCATGGGTGTCCTCATGGGGTGGTGGGGGTGGGCAGGTCGAACAGGAGCTGGACGGCGCCGGTTTCGGGGTGGCGTACGCGGTGGGCGCGCACCTTGAACACCGTCGCGAGCAGCTCGGGCCGCAGCACGTCGTGCGGTGGTCCGTCGGCGACGATCCGGCCGCCGTCGATGACGTACAGGACATCGCAGTGGGCAGCGGCGAGGTTGAGGTCGTGCAGGGCGGCGAGCACGGTCAGACCGCTGTCGCGGACCCGGGACAGGACGTCCAGCTGGTGGGCGATGTCCAGGTGGTTGGTGGGTTCGTCGAGGACCAGGACCCGGGGCTGCTGGGCCAGTGCCCGGGCGATGAGGACGCGTTGCCTCTCCCCGCCGGAGAGGGCCAGGAAGCCGCGGTCGGCGAGGTGGGTGACGCCCGTGCGTGCCATCGCGTCCGCACAGATCTCCCGGTCGGACGCGCCCGTACGGTCGCGATGGGGCAGCCGTCCCATGGCGACCACTTCGGTGACGGTGAAGTCGAACTGGGCGGCCGACTCCTGCGGCAGCGCGGCCAGGACCCGGGCCACGGCCCGCGGGTCCATGGCGTGCAGGTCGTCACCGTCCAGCCGTACCGCACCCCGGGCCGGGCGCAGACCTCGGTAGACACAGCGCAACAGGGTCGACTTCCCACTGCCGTTGGGGCCGACCAGTCCCACGAACGCCCCGCTGTCCACGGTGAGCCGGATGTCCCGCACCAGCCGGGTCCCGGCGGCCTCGACCGTCACCTCGTCGATGTCGAGCCGCATGGTCACCGGCCTCCGAACGCGTAGCCGCCGCGCCGCATCAGCAGCAGGAACGCGGGCACCCCGACCACCGCGGTGATCACGCCCACCGGCAGTTCGGCCGGGGCGAGCAGCAGCCGGGACAGCACGTCCGCCCACACCAGGAGCACCGCCCCGGCGAGCGGGGCCACGGCCAGCACCCGGCGGTGGTCGGCGCCGACGAGCATCCGCGCGACGTGCGGCACCATCAGTCCGACGAATCCGATGGCCCCGCTGACCGCGACGACGGTGCCGGTGACGGCCGCCGTGACCACGAACAACTCCCGGCGCAGCCTCGCCGGTCGTACGCCCAGGGCGGCCGCGGTCTCGTCGCCCATGGCGAGCGCGTTGAGCGCCTCGGCGCGCCACCGCAGCCAGCTCCACCCGGCGGCCACCGTCACCGCGGCGAGCGGGACCTGCGCCCAGGTGGCGCCACCCAGGCTGCCCAGCAGCCACATCATCGCCGACCTCGCCGCCTCGCCGCGGACCGCGCCGAACACCATCACGGTGGTGAGGGCCTGGAAGCCGTACGCCAGTGCCGTGCCCGTCAGGATCAGCCGCAGCGGGGTCAGCCCCTGCGGCGAGCGGGCCACGGCGTACACCAGCGCCATGGCGGCGAGTGCCGAGGTGAACGCGGACACCGACAGGGCCCACACCCCGAGCCCGGCGAACGCTCCCAGCAGGATGACGGCGTTGGCGCCCACCGCCGCGCCCGAGGAGATGCCGAGGACGAACGGGTCGGCCAGCGCGTTGCGGACCATCGCCTGCACGGCGACGCCGACGGACGCGAGTCCGGCTCCGACCACGGCGCCGAGCAGGACCCGGGGCAGCCGGATCTCCCAGACGATGGTGTACGGGGCGGCGTCCCCCGCCCGCACGGTCGCGCCGGTGAGTCCGGCCCACACAAAGCGCGGCACGTTCGGCCAGCCGACCCCGGCGGCTCCGAGACCTACGCCGCCCACGAGGGACAGCAGGAGTAACAGCGCCAGGGACAGGCCGAGCGGCAGCACGGGTATCCGGCTGGGGGATGTGCGTCGGTGCACGGGAGGGGCCGTCCTTCGTAGGGGCCGCCTGCTGGACATCGCGCAGGAGACGGCCCGTACGGCCGTGCCGACCGCGCGGGTCCCCCCGCTCGCAGTCCACGGCGAGCAGTCAACGGGTCGCTGGCCCTCCACGGGCGATCGGGCTCACGCGACGGACCAAGGGCGCCGCGCACACCGTTGCGGGTCAGCGCCGGACTCTCACCGGACTTCCCCCGCGGGAGGCAAGGGGAGCCTAACAAACGCCGGTGCCGCGCGGGGGGGGCGCCGGGCCCCGTCCAGCCCATCGTGGGTTGCCGACGGCCCCGGCGGGTGTTGAGGTCGGAGCCATGGGAAGTGAGGGCGACGCGGCCGAAGGCCGCAGGCGCAGGGTGACCGGGCAGAAGGTCTTCGCCAGCGACTTCCGCCCGGTGGACCTGGCCGCCCTGGGGTGGCCCGCGGACTGCCTGCACGCCCTGCTGCTGCGCAGCCGGCACGTCGACCGGCCCTTCACCGGGGTGGACTTCGGACGGGTGCCCGTGGAGCTGCGGCCCGATGTGGTCGTCACCGCCGCCGACCTCCCCCAGCCCCCGTACAGCAACCGGGTCTCCGCCGACAACGTCCAGGCCCTGCTGCCGGCGGGTGAGAGGGCGGACTACCTCGGGCAGCCGGTGGCCGTCGTGGTCTACGGCGACTTCGTACGGTTCCGCCGCGCGGCCCAGGAGCTGCGTGAGGGCGCGGCTCCGGTGACGTACGGCGCCGCCCCCGAGGACGGCGTGCCGGCGCCCGCCGAGGAGCAGCGGATCGCCGAGGACTTGGAGGCGTGGACGCGGCGGGAGTTCACCGGCGCGCAGCGCCAGGCCCACTACCTGCTCGACGCCACCGTCCCGGACGGCTACTCCCACTGGAGCAGGGGCCGTGTCGCCTACGACGCGGCGCAACGGACGTTCGTCAGGAACGGGCAGCCCGACACCGCCGCGGAACAGCTGTTCCAGGCGGTGGAGGACGACATGGCCTCGCCCGGGGCGCCGCGGGCCGTCACCACGACGTTCACCCAGCAGATCGACCCGGCGTTCCTGGAGCCGGAGGCCGGGCTGGCCTGGCTGGACCGCTCCTCCGGCACTCTGCACCTGGTGCTGGGCACGCAGTCGCCGCACGGCGACGTGCCCGACATCCAGACGCTGCTCGGCCGTAACCACCCGGCGGTGCGTTCCGTGCGGCTGTGGTCGAAGGACTGCGGAGGCGGGTTCGGCGGCCGGGACAAGTCGCCGTTCCCGTACTACCTGGCACTCGCGGCCGTGTTCGCGCCGGGCCCCGTCCGCTTGGCCTACGACCGGCGCGAGCAGTTCCAGGGCGGTATGAAACGCCATGCCTCGGCCGTCCGCAGCTGGATCAGCGCCGAACCGGACGGGCGGATCCGGGCCATGCGGTCGTTCGTGGTGCTGCACGGCGGTGTCGAGGCGAACCTCAACGGGCCCGTGCTGGGGCTGGCGGCCCTGCACGCCACCGGCCCCTACCGGGTGCCGCGGGCCTCCGTGCACGCCATCGTGCTGGAGCGGGCGATCCCGATCGTCGGTTCCATGCGCGGTTTCGGCATCCCGCAGGTGGCGTTCAACCTGGAGACCGCGATCGACCGGTTCGCGGTGCGGGGCCTGGGCATGGACCCCATCGACTTCCGCCTGGCCAACGTGGTGCGCTCCGGCACGGCGGGTCCGGCCGGCGCCCCCGACACCGACCTCGCGGGCACCCCGCTGCGCTTCCACGTCGCCGCCGCCGACGTGTGCGCGGCGGCCCGGGAACACCCGCTGTGGCAGGGGCGCGAGGAGGCACGCGACCGGGGCGCCGGGCGCGGGGACGGCGTCCTGTACGGGGTGGGCTTCGCCTGCTGCATGGAGGCGTACGGGACCACCCAGGACAGCGTCTACACGGCCGTTCAGGCGGGTCCGGACGGTCGGGCGGTGGTGTGGGGGCAGAGCGTGGAGATGGGGCAGGGCTCCCGTGCCGCGCTGGAGCAGGCCGTCCACGAGGTACTGGGCGTACCGGCCGTGGCCCGCCTCGGTGAGGTGGGCCCCTTCGAACGCTTCGCCCAGCGGCTCAAGGAGGCCGGGTCGCACGACCAGGTGAAGATCTCGCTGTCCCACGGCGCGAGCAGCGCCTCCAAGACGGCGTTCTTCCATGTGCACGTCGTCCGGGAGGCCTGCCGGGCCCTTCTGCGCCTGCGTCTGCTCCCCGTGGCACGCACGTTGCTCGACGAGCCCGCTCTGAGCGACGACGAGCTGCTGGCGGCCTGGCGGGACGGCGCGGTACGGCTGCCGGGCCGGCCGGTGGTGCCGCTCGCGGCGCTGGCGCGTGAGCTGGAGCGTACCGGGGCGCAGACGTGCGTCATGGCGCACGGTTTCTTCTGCAACGGCTGGTCGCGGGCGACGTTCCAGGCGGACGGGGTCTCCCACGAGGCCTCGGTCGACGCGCTGGCGCTCGTCCGCTCGCCGGATGACGACCCCGTGCCGCTCGCGCCCGTCGGCCCGCTGAGGGCTCCGCCCGCGCGGGGGCCGGGCGGGGACTTCGTGCCACGGTCGCTGTACGCGGCGGCGGGCCATCTGATCGGGGTGGAGGTCGTGCCGCGCCACGGGACGATCCGGGTGGTGGACGCGGTGACGTTCCTGGACGCGGGCGATCCGCTGCTGCCGGCCTCGCTGGAGGGCCAGGTCGAAGGCGGGCTAGCCATGGGCATCTCCCACACGCTGCACGAGGAGCTGCCCCCCGAGACCGGGGCCGGTCCCTACGTCAACTTCGACCGCTACCGCCTCGCCCGGTACGCCGACATCACCGGGATCCGGCGCGCGACGGTGCTGATGCCGCTGCCCGCGACGGGCGTACTCGGCGCGGACGGCCCCCACTTGCGGCACAAGGGCGTCGGCGAGGCGACCATGACGAGCGTCGCCCCGGCCGTCGCCAACGCCGTCGCGCACGCGCTGGGCCAGGGCGACGACCGCTGCTGGCCCGTGCGCACCCCGATCCGCCTGGCCGACCTGGCCCTTCCCGACGACGGGCGGTCCTGATGCAGGAGCCGGAGACCGAGCTCGATCTGACCGTCAACGGCGTTCGCCACCACGGGCGTTCGGTGCCGGGCGACATGTCCCTCGTCCACTTCCTGCACGAGGAGCTGGGGCTGACCGGCACCAAGATCGGCTGTTCCATCGGGGAATGCCGGGCCTGCACGGTGGCGGTCCGCACCCGCGCCCAGGCCCCGCTGGTCACCCGTCAGGCCTGTATGACCAGCATGCGGCACGTACGGGGGTGGGAGGTGACCACCGTGGAGGGCCTGGCGGCCGGGGAGGCGCTGCATCCCGTACAGCAGGCGTTCTTGGACCGTCAGGCGTTCCAGTGCGGTTACTGCACGGCCGGTTTCACCGTCGCCGGAAGCGTCGTCGTCGACCACGCGGCGCGGGGCGGCGGTGCGGGTGACGCCGGGCAGGGACTGGAGGAGACGGTCGACACCGTCCTCGGCTCACATGTGTGCCGCTGCACCAACTACGAGCGGTACCGGGCGGGCGTGCTCGACGCCGCACAGGCCGCCCACCACCTCGCGGAGCCACCGCCTGCTCCCGCCGCCGTGTCCGCCGCCCGCGGGGCCACCGCGCGTCCGAGCCGCACCCGTGCCCTGACCTCGGCGGACACCGAACGGCTCGGCTACACCCCGGTCTTCGACGACCCCACCCTCGAACTGATCCGTCTCCTTCGCGACGGCGCGGAGATCGAACACTCGCTCCTCGTGCAGTACCTGTACGCCGCCTTCTCGGTCAGACTGCCGCGCTTCGCCGACCTCGCCGGCTGGCCCAGCCACCGCTACGGCGGACGGCCGCTGCATCTGATGGGCGTGGCCATCGAGGAGATGACCCACCTCGACATCGTCAACTCCCTGCTCGTCGCGCTCGGCGCGGCCCCCCACCTCGGCCGCCAGCAGTTCCCCTACGAACAGGACATCTATCCCTTCGACTTCGTACTGGAACCGCTGAGCCTGCACAGCGTGGCCAAGTACGTGTACGTCGAGGCGTCGCCCAGCGCCGTCGACCCCGCCGGACAGCACACCCCCGAGGACCGCGCCTTCGTGGACCGCCTGTACGAGGTGCTCGGCGCGGCGGCGCCCACCGCCCCGCGCCCCAACCAGGTCGGCAGCCTCTACCGGAAGGTCACCCGCGTACTGGAGCTGCTGCGCGAGCGGGAGCCGGACCGGCTCGACTACGCGTCCTGGTTCGCCCGGCTGGAGCTGCTGCGCGAGGAAGGCGAGAGCGAACACTTCACGCTCTTCCGGTCCCTGTTCGAGGGCACCCATCCCGCCCTGCGGGACTGCGCCGACGTCTGGAATCCGGCCGGCCCGGACCACCCGGTCCTCCCACTGCGCCACTCCAGCGGACTGCCCCCCTCCGGCAGCCCCGTCCCCGACGAGACGGTCCCGGCACTGCGGCACCTCGCCAACCTCCACTACTGGGCGGTGTGCATGCTGCTGGACGCGTCCTACCGGCAGGGCACGCACTTCCACAGCGCCGCGCGCCGGCACATGACCGGCCCGCTGCGCACCCTGGGGACCGCGCTGGCCCAGCGCGGCGAGGGGCTTCCCTTCGACGTGTTCGTCGCGGGATACGCGCCCGGGCTCGCCGGCGCGGAGAACCTGCGGCTGACCCACACCATGGTGCGGCAGATCGTCCTCGCCCAGGAGCGCTACGCCCGCCACCTCCCGTACGACTACCCGGCCCACTGCGCCCGGGAGACGCTGTGGGAGCTGTCGCTGGTGCTGTAGGCGCCTCGTGGTCCACGCGGGCGCGCGGTCCCGAGCGGTCGGCCTGCCGGGGCCCGGAGAAAGACCCGTGTCGGGTCCGCCCGGGCGCGGGCACAATCGCCTCCATGGCGCAGATGCGAGTGTTCCGGGACGCGGTCACCGACTGGGCGGCGGGCGGTCCCGGTGAGGCGGCGAAAGAGCTGGCCGCGCAGGTGGGCGTACGGACCGCGGTACTGCTCGAAGGGCCGAGCGATCGGGCGGCCGTCGAGACCCTGGCCGAGCGCCGTGGCCGTGATCTGTCCGCCGAGGGCGTGTGCGTCATAGCCATGGGGGGCGCGATGCGCGTGGGACGCTTCGCCGGTCTCCTCGGACCACCCGGGCTCGGACTGCGCCTGACCGGGCTCTGCGACGAACGCGAACTGCGCTATTACGACCGCGCCCTGGACCGGGCGCACGCTCCCCGCGAGGGCTTCTTCGTCTGCAGGACGGACCTGGAGGACGAACTCGTCCGCGCGCTGGGCGTGCCCCGGGTGGAGGAGATCGTCCGGGCCGAGGGCGATTTTCCGGCCTGGCGGACCTTCACCCGGCAGCCCGCCCAGCAGGACCGGTCACCGCACCAGCGGATGCGGCGGTTCCTCGGCACGAGGAAGGGCCGCAAGATCCGCTACGGCCACCTCCTGGTCGAGGCCCTCACACCCCGCCAGGTGCCCGCGCCCCTCGACGGTCTGCTCGCGTGCCTGTGACCGCGACCCGGGAATGTACCGCCCGGCCTTCGGCCCCTCCGGCTCACTGCCCCGTCGAGACCGTCACGGTGGCGTCCACGATCCGGTGGTTGGAGCACGGGATGTACACGCCGTTGCGGTTGGTGCAGCGGTCGGTGGCGATGGGGTGGGTGTCCTCGTCGTAGGAGACCAGACGGCTCTCGGGAGCGAAGACGTGGTCCACCTTCGCCTTCTGCCCGCACTTGCCGAGGAGCGCGCCCTCGGTGCTCTGCTCGCCCCAGCCCGGGCAGAGCGTGTCGAGGTCGTCGAGCTCACGGAAGGTGCCCGTGTTGCCGCCGTTGTCCGGTGTGGCGACGCTCGGCGCGTACCAGGCGTTGAGCAGCGGGTCGTGGGGCTGGGTGTTGAAGTCGCCCGCCGTGATCACGGTGCCGCCGAACTCGTTCATCTTGCCCCGCACCGCCTCCAGTTGGGCCGCCTTCGTCTCCGCCTTGAAGGTGATGTGCGTGGAGCAGAACCGCAGTCCGCCGGGCTGGGAGGCCACGGGCACGCACAGCAGCTTGCGCGCCTTGTCGCCGTCGGCGGGCAGCGTGACGCGGTCGGTGCCGCTCGGGGCGAACCTGCTGAACACGGCGACGCCGTACGGCTCCGTCGCCCCCGTGGCGGTGCGGCAGCCGGTTCCGTCCACGTCCGGCATGGGCTCGAACCGTGCGAAGTTGGTCGGGCTCTGCGGCCAGGCGGCGTCCTGAAGGCCCTTGAGGACAGCGCGGTACTGCGCCGGGCAGATCTCGTTGAGGGAGATGAAGTCGGGGTCGCGGTACTTGACCGAGCCGATGACCGCGTCGACGAGGCCGTTGGTGGTGGAGCCGAAGTTCGACTCCTCACCCGCCACGTTCCAGTGCCAGACCCTGTACGTCGCCGTGTCGGCGACCCCTGCCGTCCCACCCGGGTCCGCCGCCGCTCCGGTCGGCACCGTCCCCACCGTCAGGCCCACCGCGCCGACGACCGCGAGCAGGATGGTCCGTAGTCCGCCCATGTCTCCCCCATGAGATCCCGTTGCACCGGGGGAGATTGTCCGCGCGGGTGATCAAGGCGTCAAGGCGTGATCATTGGTGGTCCCCCGCCCCGCCAGGGCCTCGTCGGGGCGCCGGGACCCTGCGGGCCGCCCGGCCGGAGCGGCTGTACGTGCCGTACCGGCCGGGCAGCACACCTGGGCGCCGGGTCGGCCCCGGCGCCCGAGGGGGACTCAGCGGTTGACGCAGGTGTTGCCGGTGGCCGGGTTCAGCAGGCCGGCGACGTCCACGCTGTTGCCGCAGATGTTGACCGGCACGTGGATGGGCACCTGGATCACGTTGCCCGAGAGGAACCCCGGGGACCCGACGGCCACACCGTTGGCACCGGCGTCGGCCACCGCCGCACCAGTACCGGCGAACACACCGGCGACAGCGGCCATGGCAACGAAGGCAGTGCGAATACGCATGTCTCTCCCAGATTTCGGTGGAACGTGGTGACCGCCGAAGCCCATCACGCCGAGCCGGTCCAGCTGATCGGGTAATCGTTCATTTCGGAGCGATTCACTCCCAGGGATACAGCCGCTTGACCCAGAGGGAGCAACCGCGGCTCCCCGGGAACCCGCCGGACCCCGCCGGAAAATCGATTGCCCGGGATCGGCGCCGCCCCGCACCATCGTCACTCGTGACCACCACGGCGTCCCCCACCCTCCGCTCCCGTCTGGCCCGCATGCTGCCGGACCTCTCCCCGTGGCGGTCCTCCGCCGACTTCCGGCTGCTCTGGGTGCAGGGCATCGTCGCGATCCTCGCCGGCTCGATGGCGATGGTCGCGCTGCCGCTCCAGATCAAGGAGCTCACCGACTCGCCGCTCGCGGTGGGGGCGATGGGCCTGGTCGAGCTGGTGCCGCTGGTGGTGTTCGGGCTGTACGGCGGGGCGCTCGCCGACGCCGTGGACCGCCGCAAGGTGATCCTGGCGACCGAGGCGGGGCTGGCCGTGCTGGCGGTGCTGCTGCTGGGCAACGCGGTCCTGGGCACCCCCCGGCTGTGGCCGCTGTACGTGGTCGCGGCGTGCGTCTCGGCGCTGGCCGGGCTCCAGCGGCCCGCGCTGGACTCGCTGCTGGCCCGGATCGTGCCGCACGAGCAGCAGACCGCCGCCGCCGCGCTGAACGCGGTGCGCTGGCAGACGGGCATGATCGCGGGTCCGGCCGCCGCGGGCCTCGTGGTGGCGTACGCGGGTCACGGCACGGCGTACGCCCTGACGGCGGCGGGCTTCCTCGGCTCGGCCCTGCTGTGCCTGCGCCTCTCGCCTGCCCCGCCCGCGCACGACGCCGACAAGCCGTCCCTGCGCGGCATCGCCGAGGGCGCGCGCTACGCCTGGTCGCGGCCGGTGCTGCTGGGGACGTACGCCGTCGACCTGGCGGCGATGCTCTTCGCGTTCCCGAACACGATCTTCCCGTTCCTGGCGGACGAGCTGGACGCGCCGTGGGCCCTCGGGCTGATGTACGCCGCCGGATCGGCCGGGTCGGTGCTGGTCAGCCTGACCAGCGGGTGGACGTCGCGGGTGCGCCGGCACGGGCTGCTGGTGGTCTTCGGGGCGGCCGGATGGGGGCTGGCGATCGCGGCGGCCGGCTGGTGCTCCGACATCTGGCCGGTACTGCTCTGCCTGGGGGCGGCGGGCGCCGGTGACATGCTGAGCGGCCTGGGGCGCTCCACCATCTGGAACCAGACCATCCCCGAGCACCTGCGGGGACGGCTGGCGGGCATCGAGGTGCTCTCCTACAGTGTCGGCCCGCAGCTGGGGCAGGTCCGAGCGGGCGGGATGGCCGGGTGGACGGGCACCCGGTCCGCCTTCTGGTCCGGCGGCCTGGCCTGTCTGGCGTCCGTGGCGCTGCTGGCGGCGGTCCTGCCGAAGCTCCTCACGTACGACGCGGACACGGACGACGACGCCCTTCGCCGCAAGGCCCAGCGGGAGGACATGCCGACCAGGTGAGGAGGGCCCCCGTCGCCCCTCAAGGGCTCATGCCATCTCGGGCTGCGTTTCCTGTTCCGTCTTCCCGGCACGCGCGGTCTCCGCATTCCACCCCTTGGTGGTCCGTACGTATCCGTGGACGACCGAGCCCGTGGCCAGAAGGAGAAGGGGCGCGAACACCAGCGGATGGTCCGCCATTTCCAGGGACAGATAGCGGTAGGAAAGCAGAAGCGCGGTGAAGACCGCCGACCCGTAAAGGACGAACTGGATTCCCGACCGCTCCCAGCCCCGGTCGAACGAGCGCGTCGCCGCTTCTATCGTGACGGCGAACACGGCACCGGCGAGAAGGTCCGCCCCGTAGTGATAACCGAATCCCAGCGTCGCGCCGAGCGTGGCGACCAGCCAGAACGTACCGGCGACGCGCCCGATCCGCGGGGCGTTGCGGGAATGGATGAAGATCGTGGTGGCCCACGCGGTGTGCAGGCTGGGCATGCAGTTGCGCGGCGTGATCTCGTCGTACGGGAACGGGTGCGGGGCGCTGATGGAGGGCACCGTGTCCGGCCACATCTGGGCCAGCGCCCAGGTTCCGCCGCCGGTGCCGAAGGCCCCGTCGCCGTAGGTGAAGACGGGTCCGACCACGGGGAAGAGCATGTAGACGGCCGGTCCGACCAGGCCGATGACCAGGAAGGTGCGCACCAGGTGATGGCCGGGGAAGCGGCGCTCCGCGGCCACGTTGCGCAATTGGTACAGCGCGAAGAGGGCCGCCGCGAGCGGCAGCTGCCCGTAGACGAAGTGGAGGATGTGCGACCCCACCGGGCCGCCGGCCTCGACGATCTGGCCCGCCACCCAGGAGGGGTTGCCCAGCGCGTGGTCGGCGGTCACCACGTACTGGTCGAGTACGTTCGGGCGGGTCTTCGAGGTGATGAGCAGCCAGGTGTCGCCGGTCTTGTGACCGACCACGAGGAGCATCCCCAGCCCGACACCCTTCAGCAGAAGGACGCGTTCCTGTCCGGTGCGGCGCGTGACGGCGAGGACGGCACAGGCCGCCATCACCCACAGTGGACCATTTCCGAAGGCCATCTTGGCGTCGACGATCCAGCGCACCGACATGAATACGGCGTCGATACCGACCGCGACACCGGCGGCGATGAACCGCTGCCGCCAGGTGAGCACCACCATCATCAGGGCCATGCCGGCGTACAGGAGCGGCCCCGACTTGGGGGCGAAAATCAGCTCCGGCACCTGACCGGTGACCGGCCCGGACATGCCGTAATGATGCGCGGTGATCTCCAGCGCCACGAAAAACCCGAGGGTCACCACGCCGACGGCGGCCCACAGCTTCGACTGCGGCCGACGCGACGCGGCGGAATCCGTTCTGGAGTTTATTCGCGAAAGCACCCGCGGTATTATCGAGTTCAATTATTTGGCCGATGTGTGAGATTTTCCGTCAATAGGTCGCCCTTCGTGCCGGCCAGTGCGTTTCTCCGGTGAAGGACGGGCGCTGAGGGCGACCGGCGTTCGATCATGCTATCGGAGCTGAGCGGGTGGTTTGCCGGGTCCTGGGTGAGGCGCGGGACAGCCTGCCGGGGCCCGGACGAACGAAGACGGGAGGGAAGGCGTTCCTTTCGCCTTACGGCGTGAGCACGCGCGCGGCAGCGGTAAGAGCGACATGCCACGGGTATCCCTCCGGCCGCTCCTCCCCCGGCTGATTCGGAATGAACACTTCCTCGCCGTGGAGCACGCTCACGCCCGCACCGCGCAGGGTCTCCACCGAGCGCTCGAACGCGGGGTGCCGCTCATACGCGGCATTGACGCACGGCATCGCCACGGTCGGAATCCCCCTCCCGATCGCCTCCGCCGCGACCCCGATGACAAAACTGTTCGTCAGCCCGAGGGCCCACGCGTTCACCGAATGGAAGGTGGCGGGCGCGAACAGGATGGCGTCGGCCTGCGGCCACACCTCCGGCTCGCCGGGCCTTCCGTAGTCGAAGCGCACCGGATGCCCGGTCAGCACCGCCAGCCCGTCGAGGCTGCCCTCCAGCCAGCGGGCGGCGGTCGGCGTGAGCCCGAGGCAAACGTCCCAGCCGTCGGCCTGGGCGGCCTCGACGACCCCGGCCACGTCGAAGACCGGAGGCGCCGCCGAGCAGAACAGATAGAGAGTCCGAGGCATCGTCATGGCCCCCATCCCACCCCGCCGAGTGGATCACATGCAACCGCCTCCTCCTCGGGCCCCTCCGGGCCGGGCGCCACCGTCCGGGCCGTGATCCGCCGCCGCGCCCGCCAGGCCACCGCATCCCCACGTCCCGCCCCGGGGCTTGGCCGGGCGGGCGGTCGTCGCCAGGCGTGGTGCGGGAGCCGTGGCCCGGGTTTTGGGTGCGCCGGGGTTGGAGAGGTCACTGGGTGCCCGGAGCGGGGATGCCGCTCCTCGGACCGCCCCCTTCACTCCTGGGAGACCGCTCATGTCCCTTGCCGACAGCCCCTATCTGCCCGGGACCCCTTGCTGGGTCGACCTCGTGGTGCCCGACCAGCAGGCGGCACTCGACTTCTACGGTGACGTCTTCGGCTGGGAGCGCGAGGCCGGGACACCGGAGAGCGGCGGATACGCCATCTGCACCCTGAAGGGGAAACCCGTCGCCGGTATAGCGGCCGCGACGCCCCCCGACGGCGGGCCCGCGCCCCGCAGCGTGTGGACCACCTACTTCGCCGTGCCCGATGCCGACGCGAGCGAGAAGACGATCGCCGAGAGCGGCGGCGCCGTGGTCGGCCCCGGCACGGATGTGCGTACGCTCGGCCGTGTGTCGACGGCCACCGACCCCACGGGCGCGGCCTTCGGTCTGTGGCAGGCCCGGGACTTCTTCGGGGCGCGGATCGTCAACGAGCCCGGCGCGTTCATCTGGAACGAACTGAACACCGCCGACCCCGAGGCCGCGGCGCGCTTCTACTCCCGTGTCCTGGGCATCACCAGGACCCCGATGGAGGGTGAGCCGGGCTACTTCGCCCTCCAGGTCGACGGGCGGACCGTCGCCGGAATGCAGGGGCTCGACAAGCTCCCCGAGGGCACGCCCTCGCACTGGCTGACGTACTTCGCCGTCGACGGCACCGACCGCGTCGTCGAGGCCGTCGTCCGCGCCGGCGGCGCGGTGCGCAAACCCCCCTTCGACATGAGTACGGGCCGGATGGCGGTGGTGCGGGACCCGCAGGGCGGCACGTTCGCCGTCATCACCCCATCGCGCGGTGAAACCGGCTGACGGCACGGGCGGGTCAGGGGGCCAACGCGGCGCGGGGCCGGGTGAAGCCCGGCCCCGCCGGGGAGCGGGTGCTCCGCTTCCGCCGGGTGGCCGCACGGGAAGGATCGTGCGGGGCGGGATGCGGGAGGGGGTGTGAGACTGCCGGAAGGAGGAGGTGGTCGGTCATGGGCAGGGATGGCGCCGAGAACCCCGACTGCGGCGAGCGCCTGCTGGAGGAGCTGCTCGCCCAGGTGCACGCCGCGCCGCCGATGGACCTGCCGGCGCTGGTGAACCGGTTCGCCGAGGCGTACGGCCTGGGAGAGGTCGTCATCTACTTGACCGACCTTCAGCAGCGCAGTCTCGTGCCGCTCACCGAAGGGGTCCCGACGCTGGACATCGACACGTCCATCGCCGGCGGGTGCTACCGGACGGTCTCCCTCCGGATGGAGAGCGTGGAGACCGGTGTCCTCTGCCTGTGGCTGCCCGTCGTGGACGGCGCCGAGCGGCTGGGGGTACTGGGTGTACGGACGCGTTCCGTGGACGCCGTACGGCTGCGGCGCTGCCGGATGCTGACCCAGGTCGTGGCGATGGCCATCACCTCCAAGCGCGCCTACAGCGACAGCTTCGCGCGCAAGGCGCGGGCCGAGCGCATGCAGCTGCCCGCCGAGATGCTCCGCGCCTTCCTCGCCCCGCGCACCATCGGCAACAGCCACGTGGTCTCCACCGCCGTACTGGAACCGGCGTACCAGATCGGGGGTGACGCCTTCGACCACTCGCTCACCCAGTCCACTCTCCACGCCGCGATCCTCGACGCCATGGGGCACGACCTCGCCTCCGGGCTGACGACCTCGGTCGCGCTGGCCGGCTGCCGCAACGCGCGGCGGGCCGGGGCGGGGCTGCTCGACCTCGTCGAGACCATCGACCAGGCGCTCGGCCAGTGGCTGCCCGACAAGTACTGCACCGGCATCCTCACCCAGCTGGACCTCGCCACGGGCGTGTTCAGCTGGTGCAACTGCGGGCACCCGCCGCCTCTGCTCATCCGGGACGGGCGGGTCGTCGACGGCGCCCTCGAACGCACTCCCCAGCCGCCCATGGGCCTGCCCGCCAGGTTCAGCACCGCGCCCAGGGCCGTCCACGAGGTCACGCTTGAGCCCGGCGACCGCGTGCTGTTCTACACCGACGGCGTCACGGAGGGGCGTACCGCCGGGGGCGGGGAGTTCGGCATGGACCGCTTCACCGACTCCATCATCCTCGCCACCGCGGCGGGCGAACTGGCCGCGGAGACACTGCGGCGCCTCATCCACTCCATCCTGGACAGCGGGCAGAACGACCTGCGCGACGACGCCACCATGCTCCTCATCGAGTGGTGGGCCCCGTCGACGAAGCCCGAGCCACCACGGGGGTGAGACCGACGGCTGAGGACACGTGCACGGGCACGGGCGAACCGCGTGCTCTGGTGGACGGGCTCGTTCGCACCCGCTGACGCGCCGGCGCACGTGATCCCGGCGTTCCGTCACAGAACCTGGAAGACCTTGTAGGCGACGCCCCCCTCGACCAGGTAGCCCGTTCCGACGCAGACCGTGTCGTTGAGCCAGGCGTAGGCCTCGGAGCCCGTCTCGAAGAGAGGGGTGGTGCGGAAGTAGTAGCGGGCGGGGTGGACGCGGTGCCGCTCGGCGGGATCGGCCATGGCGTCGCGCAGATCGGGGGGAGTGGCCCAACGGCCCCCGTACGTCAGATGCACAAGCGCGCCGTCGTGGGTGCGCAGCGTCAGGCGCACGTCCAGGCGCATCGTCGTGTCGGGGCCGAAGAGCGCCCAGTCCCCTCCCCCGGGCAGGACCTCCCCGTGCAGCCGGGGGCCCACGAAGGTGCCGCCCGCGGAGCCGAAGAAGACCCGGCGGCCGAACGGGCCGTCGCCGATGGGCAGACGCGGTTCGAGGTCGACGACCATGTCGAACAGGTGCGCCGTGCGGATGTTCCCCACGTCCCTGAGGCGCGGATCCACGGTCACTCCGCGGCTGCTCTCCACAACGGCCGGCGCGTGCGCCGACGGGAACGAGCGGTGGTCCTGCACGGGTGCCTCCTTGAGAACGCCGACTCGGACGAGCCGGTCCACGCGGCCGACACGCGGACGGGCAAACAAAACGTACGACCGGTCGTACGCTTATGGCAAGGGATGAGAGGATGGCCGGATGAGCGAGCACACGGGTGGGCGTCGGCCTTTCGACCGGCCCGCACCTTCTCCCGGCGCGGGAGAGGAGGCGGGGGTGGACCTCCAAGGGGCTGTGGTGGATCAGCGGCTTCTGCGCGGCGCCCGGACACGGCGCAGGATCGCGCGGCATGGCGTCGACGTGGCCTCCCAGGAGGGACTCGAAGGGCTCAGCATCGGCCGGCTCGCGACCGACCTGGGGCTGAGCAAGAGCGGGGTGCAGACCCTCTTCAAGACCAAGGAGAACCTGCAACTCGCGGTCGCGGAGTCGGCCCGCCAGGCGTTCACCGAAGCAGTCGTCGATCCCGCCCGGAGCGCCCCGCCGGGGGCCGCCCGGCTGCGCGCGCTCACGGAGCACTGGATCACCTACGCCGAGGAGCCCCTCTTCGCGGGCGGCTGCTTCTGGGCCGCCAACCTGCCGGAGTTCGACGACCGGCCCGGGAGCGTCCGCAACCTGCTGGCGCTCCACCGGCGCACCTGGCAGACCCTCCTCGCGGACGAGCTGCGCCACGCCGTGAGGAACGGCGAAATCGCCGAACGGGACTGCGATCTGACGGCATTTCAGCTCAACGCCGTCCTCCACGCCGCGAACCTCGCGCTGCGGCTGGGCGAGGCCGATGCCGTCTCCCGGGTCCGCCGCACGGTCGACGGCTTCCTCGGGCCGGTGCGCTGACGGGGGGCGCCCCTCCATCCGACCCGGAGCGGAATACGTGCCCTTGGCCGAGCGAAACACGGGCGAAACGCGCGCTGACTATGGTCGACGGATGAGCAGCAGGGTGAACGGGGCGTTCTCCGCCCCGGCGCGGGTCCGGGCAGGCGTCGAGGACGACCTGGAGGAACTGACCCGTATCTACAACCACTACGTCGTCGAGACCCCGATCACCTTCGACGTCGAGCCGTTCACCGTGGAGCAGCGACGCCCGTGGCTGGCCTCCCACCCCACCGACGGCCCGCACCGGCTCCTGGTCGCCGAGGAGGGCGGCAAGGTCCTCGGCTACGCGACCAGCAGCCCGTTCCGTCCCAAACCGGCGTACTCGACCTCGGTCGAGACCAGCGTCTATCTGGCGCCCGAGCACGTGGGACGCGGTGTCGGCAGTCTGCTGTACGCCGCGCTCTTCGGGGTGCTGGAGGGCGAGGACGTACGCCAGGTGCTCGCCGGGACAGCCCTGCCCAACGACGCGTCGCGCCGGCTCCATCTGCGCTTCGGCTTCCAGCCCGTCGGGGTGTACCGGGAAGTCGGGCGCAAGTTCGGCCGGTACTGGGACGTCGCCTGGTTCCAGAGGCCGGTGTAGCCTCCGGGACCACGCCCCCGCCCGGCTCCTCGTGTCACCCGGTGGCCCGCCCCAGAGGCCGTGCGAGCTGGACCGGCCGAAGAACTCGACCTCCGCGAGGGCGACCTGCTTGTCGCCGGAGACGGCGTACGCCGCCTCGACGGTGAGGCGGACCCGGACCGCGTCACCGACACGGAAGTGGCGGCGCCGGCCGCCCGCGCCCTGGTCGAGGGTGATGTCGCGCGTCGTCGTCCTGCCGTCCTTCGTGGTCACCGTGGCCTTGAGGCGGTGCGGCGGCGCGGAGTCGCCCAGCTTGTCGGCGCGCCGAGACGCCCGGCGTGATGGCCACGTCCAGCAGCCGGGTGGGCTCCGCGAAGCTCACCTCGGCCCACTGGCCCTGCCCGGACTGCGGGACACCCGGAGCCCACCAGGTGTTGCTCCGCCTGTCGAAGGCGAGCTGCGGCTGGTGCCCGGCGTAGGAGCGCGAGGCGCGGAAGCCGTCGGGTGCCACGGGGGCGCGCTTGGCGAAGTGGTCGCGCGTGGCGTCGACGGCGTCCGGGACGTACAGGACCGCGAGGACGAGGGCGGTCACCGCGACCGCCGCCGCCACCCACGTACCCAGGACGGCCGACAGCAGCCGGTGTTCGTCCTGGGGGTCTTGGTCCACGCCGTCAGCAGGCAGGAGAGCCGGAACCACCGCGGTGGCCCGCGGCGGCGCACCACGATGTCGCGCTCGTCGCGCACCGGCAGCCGACCGCGCCGGCGCCGGTCGGGCCCTCGGTGCCCGTCAGGCCGTCGAGGGCAGCCGGGGTGTGCCCGTTCGGTCAGATGTAGCCCTCGCGCAGGGCATAGGCCACGGCGTGCGCGCGGTTGCGCAGATGCAGGCGGGTGGTGAGGGCGTGGATGACGTTCTTGACGGTGCGTTCGGAGTACGACAGCTTGCCCGCGATCTCCCCCGTGTCGAGGCCGTCGGCGATCAGCCGCAGCACGTCCACCTCGCGCGGCACGAGACCGATCGAGGGGGCGTCCGGGCGGCCCTCGGCGCCCCGGTGCAGCGTGCCCACCTGGCTGATGAGCCGTCCCAGCAGGTCCGCGGGCAGGTCGCCGTCGCCGCGCGAGGCGGCCAGGACCGCCTGTACGAGCCGGTGGGCGGTGGCCTCGTGCCGCCAGACGATGGCGCCGATGCCGCATCCGACGATGTCCAGCAGCTCCGTCTCGCGGACCGTGTCGACGACGACCACGGCCCGCGCCCCCTCGCTCCGTACGATCCGGCGCAACCGGCTCAGCGCGGCCTCGTCGAGCGTGTTCTCGACGAAGAGGGAGACCGTGCCGGGGCCGGTCTCCTCGCGCAGCTCGATCTCCGGGTGCCGGCGCAGTTGGCTGACGGCTCCCTCACGGCTGATCGGGTCCGGTGCGGTGACGGCCACCGGAACCCGCCGTCGAACGGCGCGCGTCTGTACGGCATCGGACATCGTGGCGGTCCCCAGTGAGTTCAGCAACCGTCTCCCCCTGTTCACAGGCGTGCCGTACGAGGACGTCCGGCACCGGACAACTGCTTCACCCTTCTTCGGGGGCGGCCGCGCACGCAATCGTGGAGCACCACGAGGCACACCACGAGACCACCACGAGAGGGCCTTACGCCCCCCTGCGGACAGGCCTCCGGGGCACGTCCTTGCCCCCGAGTGAGCGATCTCACCCCCACCTTCGTCGGCTTTCGCCCGTCTAACCGGTGGGGGAAGCACCGACGTCAGGAGGCCCCGATGAGCGGACCGCTCCGCGAACGCGACCGCGCCGAGGGGCTGATCGCGTCGGCGGTCGAGCGCGCCCGGTCCGGCGACGGCTCACTCGTGGTGCTGCGCGGCGCCACGGGCACCGGCCGTACCGCCGTGCTGGAGGCCGCCGGTGAGCACGCCGCGGCGGCCGGACTGCGGGTGCTACGCGTGCGGTGCTCGTCCGAGAACACGGCGGTGCCCTTCGCCACGGTGCGCCAACTGCTGGCGCCCGCACCGGAGTTCCCCGACCCGCTCCCCGGCGAGGACGAGCGCACCCGGGCGGCCCGCCTCTGGCGGACGCTCCGCTCGTACGCGGACGAGGGGCCGCTGCTGCTGGCCGTGGACGACGTCCACCTGGCCGACGACGCCTCCTGCCGCTGGCTGCGCGAACTGGCCAGGCGCGCCGACCGGCCGGGGGTCCTGGTGGTGGCCACCGAACGCAGCCAGTACGACATCGAGCCCGGGCCCGCCAGTCTCGCCCGCACGCTGTCCCCCTCGCTCGTGCACGCCCACACCCTCGCCCCGCTGGGCGACGCGGCGGCGGCCGATCTGGTCCGGGAGGCCTTCCCCTCGGCCGGCTCGGGGTGGAGGGCGGTCTGCGTGCGCGCCGCGGCGGGCAGTCCGCTGCTGCTGCACGCCCTCCTCGACGACGTGGGCGCGGATCCTTCCGCGGCCGACGGCCCCCCGCCGCTGCCCGAGACCTGCGCCGCCCTGTATCCCGGGTCCTATCCGGCGGCCGTCTCCTGGTGGCTGCAGAGCGCCGGTCCCGCCACGGCCGAGGTGGCCCGCTGCCTGGCGGCGCTGGAGGAGGCGTGGCCACCGGACGAACCCGGCGCGGACGACGACCTGGACGGGCAGGGCGACCCGGTGCGGCTCCTGGCCGAGGCCACCGGCGCGGACCCCGCCAGGATCGCGGGCTGGCTCGCCGCGACGACCCGGCTCGGCCTGCTGCGCCCCGACGCGAGTGGCCGTCCCCGCTACGCCCATCCGCTGCTGCGCGACGCGGTACTCACCGGCTGGCCCCAGGCGCGCCGGCAGGCGGCCCACCGGGCCGCGGCGCGGGCGATGGTCCGCGGGGGCGCACGGGCCGAGGCCGTCGCCCGGCACCTGCTGCGGGTGCCGGCGGACGGTCTGCCGTGGGCGGTGCGCGTCCTGCGGGACGCGGTGACCGTCGCCGTGCACGACGCCCGCCCCGCCGACGCCCTCGCCTATCTGCGCCGCGCGCTGGACGAACCGCTGCCCGACGCCCTTCGCCAGCGCCTGCTCACCGAACTGGGCTCCCTGCACCACGCCTCGGCGGAGGCCCCGGCGGCCATCGCCCGCCTGGCCGAGGCGCACCATCTGGCGGCCGAGCCGCGCGACCGGGTGCGTACCGCCGTCGCCCTCGGCACCGCCCTGGTGAGCCGCGGTGAGATCCGTACCGCCCTGGAGGTGCTGCTCCGCACCGAGGGACAGCTCTCCGCCCACCCCGATCTCGCCCGTACCCTACGCACCGCGACCGCTCTGCTGGGCGACGGGGACACCGAGGCGCGGCAGCGGATCTACCGGCGGCTGTGCGAGGCCGCGCAGTACTCCCCGGAGCTGGTCGGCACCGCCGGACAGGCCCTGCTCGTGCGGTACGCCGCGACGGCCGCGGCGATCTCCGCCCAGGAGGCGATGACCCGGATACGGGACCTGCTCGCCCGGCCCACCGACCCGCTCGCCGAACCCTTTCTGCTGGGGACGGCCGCCGCGGTGGCCCAGTGGGCGGACGAACTCGACGAGGCGGACCGGCTCGTCGACCACGGCCTGGCCGCCCAGCAGCCCCTGCTGCTGCATCCGATGCGGCACATGCTCCTCAACACCCGCGCCGACATCGCCGCGGCCCGGGGCGACGCGGACCATCTGCTCGCCGCCCACTACGACGCGAGTGTGGTGCAGCGCCCCAAGGAGCCGCGCCCCACCCCGTCCAACCGGGACGCCAACGCCCTGCTGGCGCTCGTCCACACCGGCCGTTTCGAGGAGGCCCAGCGGTTCGCCACCGCGTTCGATCTGCGCGGACCGGCCAGGAACTTCGAGGCGAACCGCTTCCTCTACGCGCGGGGCGCGCTGCGCGCCACCACCGGCGACCCGGCGGGCGCCCTGCACGACTTCCTCGAATGCGGGCGCCGCCAGTCCGCGCGGGATGTGCTCAGCCCGGTCGTCACCCCCTGGCGCACGGCTGCCGCGCAGTGCCGGCTGGCGCTGGGCGGCGGCCGGGACGCGCTGGCCCTGGCGGCGGAGGAGCTGCGGCTCGCCCGGGTGTGGAACACCCCGCGCACGGTGGGCCGCGCCCTGCGTGTGCTGGGGGCCGCGACCGGGGGCCGGCGCGGTCTGGAGCTGGCCGAGGAGGCGGTGGCGACCTTGCGGGAGGCGACCGCCGACGCGGGCATGGAGCTGGTACGCGCCCTGCTGGCACAGGGCCGCCAGCTCCACGCGGCGGGCGAACGCGGCCACGCCCGCGACTGCCTGCGCGAGGCGGCCGAGCTCGCCGAGGGCCGGGGCGCCGTGGGCATGGTCACCCAGGCCGGTCAGGCGCTGCGCGAGAGCGGGGCGCGCGGCCCCGTGGTGGTGCACACCGGCCCCGGGGCGCTGACCGGCAGTGAACGCCGTATCGCCGAACTCGCCGCCGAGGGCCTCACCAACCCCGAGATCGCCGATCTGCTGCATCTCGCCCGCCGTACCGTGGAGACCCATCTGACCAGCGCCTACCGGAAGTTGCGGATACGGCGCAGGACGGAGCTGGCCGACGCGCTGGAGCGCGACCGGCCCGGAACCGTGGAGGGGTGCGCCCCCTCGTAAGCCACCCGGCCCCTCGGTGGGCCGAGGGGAGCTTCGCGGGCCGCGACGGGTCGCACGTCCCTCGCGCGAACGGGAGAGGGGGCGACACGCCCGTGCCCGCCGGACCATGGTCGCCGTTTCAGTCCCCCGGGAGCAGCCGGGTCTCGGCCGCGGGCATCCCCTTGGCCCACCAGTGGTCGTAACGGGCGTAGGCACGCGGGTCGCGGGCGGCGAGGAGGGCGAGCAGTGACCGGGCCTCGGCCGCCAGCTCCTGCCAGACGTGCGGGGGCAGCGGGTGGAAGGCAGCGGCTTCGATGCCGCCCTCGGTGGCGCGCCACACGCCGGCGACCCGGCCGTCCACCAGCAGGGTGGGCAGCACGTCGCCGTTCACCCGGGTCACGTGCTTGCGGTAGGCGGGCGGGATGACGCGACTGCGGTCGGCGTGGGCCAGCAGGACGCTGTCCCACATCGCCATCAGTCTGGATGGGGCGGGGGTGTCCTCGTCGGGCCTGGGCGCGCCCGGGAGGTCGTACAGGACGGTGCCGTCGGGGCCTTCCAGCTGCTCCAGTTCGTCCCCGAGGGCTTGGAGCGCGGCCCTGACCCGGGGCCGGTGGACCAGCGCGAACTGCGCCATGTCGGCCATCGACGCCGGGCCGAAGCCCGACAGGTAGCGCGGGATCAGCGTCCGCAGCCCGTCGTCGGCAGCCCCGGGCTCCGCCAGGGCGGGCCGCCGCGCCGCCGTGACGTACGAGAGCCGCTGGGTGAACGCCCAGGGCCCGCCCGTGGGCGCGTGCCACAGCGGCGCGTACTGCCGAAGCATCCGCTGGGCCCCGGTCTCCAGCGGCCGGCCCAGCCGCTCCTCGAACCAGTCCCCCAGCTCGGCGCTCGTGCGCGGCTGCTGGGTATACGTGAGCAGGTCAGCGACCAGGGCGTCGGCGTCCTCGGGGGTCAGCCCACTCGCGCGAAAGCGCGCGTCGCCGAGCCGCGAGGAGCGCAGCGTCGGCTCCATCGCCTCGCGAAAGCCCTGGTAGTCCTCGGCGAGGACCGCGTGCAGGGTGAGCCGCAGGAGTGTCGCTTTGACGATACGGCGGTTCGCCAGCGCCTCGTCGAGCTGAGCCGGGTCGAAGTCCCGCAGCCGGTTCCACAGCGCGATGTACGGCGAGGCGGGCTGCTGCGCCTGGAGGGCCACCACGCGGCCCAGTGCCTCCACGGCTCCGAGCGGCTCACGCCCGAGCAGCAACTGCCGGGCGAGGGTGGCACGGTTGAGGGCGCGCGCGGTGATCACCATGCCGTGATTCTCCCGCATCCCGCTCGCGGCCGACCGTCCTCGGCGGTGCCGTACCGCCGGAGAGAACTGCTCACGTCCTACGACGGGCACACCTCCGGCCGGGCCGGGCCGTGACGCGGGACTGCCCTGGGGGTGCGCTCCGCCTCCCGGCTAGGGTTGAGGGTGTCGACGACCGTTCCGTTCCCGGCGGGGGCGCACCGGCAGGCCGCCCCAATCGCGCGGCGGCCGCGGCGCCGCTCCCCGCGACACAGGAGAGTGATCCGATGACCGAGCGCAAACCCGCGGGAATGAGCGTCGAGTCGTGGGTGGACCGGCAGATCCGCGAGGCACAGGAGCGCGGCGAGTTCGCCGAACTGCCCGGCTTCGGCAAACCCCTGCCCGACGCCTCGCAGCCCTACGACGAGATGTGGTGGATCCGCCAGAAGATGGCCCGTGAGGGCGTCACGGCGATGCTGCCGCCGGCGCTGGCGCTCCGCAAGGAGGTCGAGGACGTGCTGGCCGCGGTGGCGAAGGCACCGTCCGAGCGGGCCGTACGGGCGCTCCTGGAGCCGGTCAACGACAAGATCACGGCCATGCTCAGGCAGCCGCCGCCGGGACCTCCGCTGGGCCGGAAGCCGGTCGATGTGGAGGAGGCCGTACGGGAGTGGCGCGCGGCACGCCGCGAGGGGTGACCGCCCGCGGGCATCCCCGCCGGCTCCTCGGCCGCCGCGCCGCCTCCCCGCGGCGGCGGAAAAGTTACGCCCCAAAACGGCTTCCCCGAACGGGAGTTGGTGCATACGGTCGCCTCTGTCAGTCGTGACGAACCGTTCAGGGAGGGACGACATGAACCAGAACATACGGGCAGCCGCGGCCACCGCGGCGCTCCTCACCGGACTCCTCGCCGCCGCCGGTACCGCCAACGCGGCCCAGCGCATCGACGCGCAGCACCTCGCGGCACACCTGGACAAGGCGGTCGCCGCCGAGCAGGCGAGCGGCGGCAACACCGGCGGGCCCATCCTGGGTGTCGTCTACACCACCCCCGCCGACGCCGACACCTCCGGCGCCTGAGCGGGGCGGGAGCGCACCGTGGACAAGCCGGGGGAAGAGCAGCTCACTTGGTGTCCCAGCGGGGCGGCCCACCGGCCGGAATCCGTCGTTCTGGGGGTCCGTTCCGGGGAGAACGGCCAAGTCGTCTACCTGTCGGAGCCGGTGCCGGCCGCACAGGTCCTGCCCACCGTCCCCGAGGGCATCGCGCCCCACCGGGTGCTCCGGTTCGCCTCGCACTGCGTGTCCGGCTGCGCCAACCGGGTCGGTGACGCCTGCGGCCTGATCGAGCGCGTCCGGACCCTGCCCTCGTCCGACGCCACCGCGGCCGTGCCGCGCTGCCATCTGCGGCCGCACTGCAAGTGGTGGAACCAGGCGGGAGTGGACGCCTGCCACCGGTGCCCGGCCATCACCACCCTCGGCTCCCCCGACGACGAACTCGCCGTACTCGTCGCGGATCCCTCCACCACCGCCGAGCAGTTGCGGGGCTGGATCGCCGCGGCCGAGTGACACCGGCGGCCGTTGTCCGCCGCGCCACCGCACCCTGACGCCGGTCGCGAGGTCTTCCCCGCGACCGGCACGGACACGTCCGGCGGCGGACCGCCCGCCAAGGGCCGCCCGGCGGGGGCCGATCGCGTTCACCGGGACCCACCCCCTCGCCCCCATCAGGGCGTTAGGCACACTTTGCGTGTTGTAGTCCGTTACCGAAGAGGATGAGCCACGCATGATCACGCTTACGAAGGACTCCGGCCCGGCGGACCTGGACGGGGTGACCCACCTGTCCATCGGGGTCTCCTGGGACCCCACAGCAGGCAGCAGCGGCGGGGTGGTCGGCCTGCTCCGCCGCAAGACCGGCACGGACCTCGACCTGATCGCCGTCGCCATGCAGGGCGCGGACCCGGTGCGCCTCGCGGGCCTCGACTCGCTCGACCCCATGGGCAACGGCTCCCTGGTGCACAGCGGCGACAACCAGAGCGGGCGCGGGGACGGGGACGACGAGACCGTCACGGTCGAGTTCGCCCGCGTCCCCGACCAGATCACCTCGATCGTGTTCGTCGCCGCCGCGTTCAAGAAGGGCAGCTCCTTCCAGAAGGCCCGCAACATCAGCTTCAAGGTCTACGACGCGACCGGCGGCAGCGCCCAGCAGGTCGCCGACATCTGGCCGAGCCTGCTCACCCAGGACAACGGCTGCGCCGTCGCCAAGGCCGTACGGGTCGGCGCCAGTTGGAAGCTCGAAGTCATCAACGTGACGGGGAAGATAAAGCAGGGCGACGAGCACGCCCTGATGCGCTTCGCCATCAGCAAGTAGCCCGACCCGCCCCGGCGCCCGCGTGGCACCGGGCCCACGGGAGGTCACACGCGCCCCGCGGCTGTCACCGGTGTCCGGCACCGGTGACAGCCGCGGGGCGTTGTCCATGCGATCCCGGTGACCGCGCCGCGTGAACAGGCGATTCGCCGCGCGGCCCCAGGAGGGCCGGCGGCGCGACCCCACACCGTCAGCGGGCGGTGATGGCTTGTTCCAGCAGCCGGCGCAGCACGCCCTGCTCCTGCGCGGTGAGGCCGGACAGCGGCGAGTCCACGGCCAGGAGGTCGAGGAGGCGCCCGCGCAGCGCGGTGCCCTCGGCGGTGAGGACGAGGTGTTTGGCGCGGCGGTCGGTGGGGTGCGGGCGGCGCTCGATGAGGGTCTGCTTCTCCAGCTTGTCGACGACGAACGTGGTGTTGGAGGGCTCGCAGCTCATGCGCTCGGCGAGCTCGCGCATGGTCATCGGCCCGCTCATCTCGCGCAGCGCGGTCGCCTGGGAGGCGGTGAGCCCCAGCGCGGCGGCACGCTCCCGTACATGCTCGGCGATCCGCTGGGCCAGCCCGTTCACCAGCCCGCACAGCTGTCGCTCCGCGATGGCCTGCTGCTCGGGGGGCGTCGTCATGCCCCCATCCTATCAAGTCCATCAAGGCAACATAATTACAGCTTGAATGATTCGAACTTGATGCTTATGGTGGGCGTCGCCGCGGCAGACGCGGCGGCACGACGACGATTCAGGGGAGAGAACCCATGGCCGACTTGACGGCTGAGCAGGGCATACGACTGCAAAGGCCCTCGGCGATCCGCTCGCTGCGCCTGGGCGGCACGACAGTGTCGTACGTACCGGACGGCGATGTGCGGCTGCGGCCACTGGCTCTGCTGAAGGACTCCACCGACGAGGTGTGGGCCGCGCACCCGGAGTACCTGGACGCCACCGGCCACCTGGTGGGAAGCGTCGGCGCCCTGCTGGTGGAGCACGGTGACCGCGCGCTGCTGATCGACACGGGCTTCGGTCCGCGCACGCTGGAAGCCCCCGAGGGTCCGCTCGCGGCCCTCCGGGGAGGCGCGCTCCGGGACAGCCTGGCCGCCCTCGGCCGCACCCCGGCGGACATCGAAGCGGTGGCCTTCACGCATCTGCACGCCGACCACCTCGGCTGGGCCTGCCACCCCGCCCCCGGCGAGCAGGAGCCCCTCTTCGCCCACGCCGACCACCTCATCTCGGAGGCGGAGTGGGCCGGGCGCGAGGTCCTGGAGGAGCAGGGCCTGGGAGCGGAGGTCGCGGCCCTCGCCCCACGCGTGCGCACCGTGACGGACGGACAGGAGATCTTCCCCGGTGTACGGGTGCGGATCACCCCCGGTCACACCGTGGGGCACGCCGAGTACGTCATCACCGGGGGCGGACGGAGGCTGATCGCGTTCGGCGACGCGGTGCATTCGCCGATCCAGATCGACCACCCCGAGTGGTCCTCGGGCTTCGACCACGACCCCGCCCTGACCGCCGGTCACCGTCGCCGGCTCGTCGCCGAGCTGGCCGAACCCGACACGATCGGCTTCGGCGTCCACTTCGCGGACGTGGTGTTCGGCCGCGTCCAGCAGGACGGGACCGGCCCGGCCTGGCGGCCCGTGGACGCCTGACCCGCCCGGCCGGGGTCAGCCGTTGGTCCACCGGAAGGGCGAGGTGGGGCGGGTCAGCCGGTCCGGCGCGTCGGGCACGGTTCGTCTCCTTGTCCGGTGCCTGGAGTGGCGACCCTGCCATGCGTACGCGCCTGACGGACGTGGTCCGCGCAAGAGGGGCGGGTTCCGCCAGGGCCCGGCTCCGGCCCGGGCGGCGCCGCGATACTCACCTGGTCCGCCCGCACCGGTCAGTGGCGCGCGGACGACGACCGGGGGCTGGGGTCGGCGAGGTCTAGCGCAGTCGCGTGCAGTGCGTTCCGACGTAGGTGTTTCCCTCTTCCGCCTTCAGCTGCTGGGCGAAGGTGCTGGCCGGGCTGACGAAGAAGTACACCGGGGGATCATTGAGGCACCACCAGGTCTGGCGGTCGGACTGATCCCGCAGGGTGACCGTGGTGGGCCTGTCGGAGGGAACCTGCCGGTCACACTGGATACCGACGGTGGTGAAGGAATCACCTTTTCCGATCTGGCACGTCACGTGCGATGCCGCGTTCGCCGGGGCCGCGGCGGTGAAAGTGAGACCGGCCACGGCCAGGGTGGAAATGCCGATAGAAGCCAATAGGCGGGCTGCCTTCATGGCTTACCCTCCTCCTTCTCTCTCGTGGACTTGCGGGAATGTCGTTCTGCCGCGCACTCTGTCAGCCGACGCCCGGAGCGCGCCAATTGGATCAGTTCCACGGGTGAGTTATCGGCCATCCGGACATGGCGGAGAAGGATTCCCTGCGGGATCACGAAGACCGACGAGCAGGGAAATCCGCTCATCATTTCAGTTAATTCTCGGCGCGGCCCCGGTAAAGATCCCTCGCCGGTATACGGGAGGCAAAGCAGAAGGGCACGGCGGATATACCGAGGTGGCAACGGCGTGTTCCGCCGACGGCCTTCCCCGCCCCACACGGCCGCGCGAGCGGCGGGGCACCTTAGCCAACCGTGCGCATGTTCCGCTGGAAAATGCCGGAACTTCCCCCAGTGGGTGACACGCTGCGTAACCTCTCGTCACCTCAAGCCGCGCCGGAAACCATGCGCGGTGTCCGTCCACGGCGGCGCCAGGGGAGGAAGTCGCACGTGCTGGGAATCGACGAGTGCCTGCTGGAAACCATGGGGTTACCCGGGGTGCGGGGAGCCGCCGTGGTCGACTGGACCAGCGGGCTCGCCCTGGGAACCATCGGTGACTCGCCCTGTGGTGACCACGAGACGACGGCCGCCGAGGCCGCCGAGTTCGCCCGGACCGCGGCGGAGCATCCCGCGTTCGTGGCGGACGAGGCGGAGCCCGACGGGCCCCTGCCGGTCGAGGACGTCCTGGTCACCTCCCACACCGGCTACCACCTCCTGCGGTTCGTCGAGACGACCTTCGACAGCAGCCTCTTCCTCTACCTCTGGCTCGATCGCGAGCAGGGCAACCTCGCCATGGCCCGGCTGCGCCTGCGCGACCTCGCCCACCGGCTGGTCCTCGGATGACACCTTCCGAGGACATCTGCGACCGCGTGCCCGTCTCGCCCATGCTGGTACGACTGGTGGCCGAGCGGGCCACCGGCGCACTGCTGCGCGACACCGGCACGCTCTACCTCGTGGACGGGGAGGTGGTCCATGCCGAGAGCCCCGCCGCGCCCGGCCTCGACGTGCTGCTCACCGCGAGCGGTCTGATGCGTCCGGAGGCCTGGCGGCGGGCCGTGGACCAGGCGGGCGCACGCGGTACGGTCGGACGCTTCCTCGTCGACAGCGGCCAGGTCAGCGGAGGCGAACTGGAGTTGTGCCACCTCGGCGCGCTCCACGACGCCGCGTTCTTCGCCCTCGCCCCCGGCAAGGGCCCCACCCGGTTCAGATACGGCGCCCTGCACTGGATCGGCCCCGTGCGGCCCGTCCCCGCCCAGGCCCTGGCCCGGGAGGCCACCCGCCGCAGAGAACTGCTCGACCGGATCTGGCCGCATCCCGAGGTGGACACCGCGCCCGTCGTCCCCGTACCGGACCGCCCGGGTCTTCCGGTCACCGTCCGCCAGCGCGCCCTCCTCGCGGCTGCGGACGGGGCGCGCACCCCGGGCTCCATCGCCCGTCTGCTGGGCCGCCCCGCCTTCCACACCCTCGTGGACGTACGCAGGCTCGCCGCACTCGGCGCGGTCGAGACGCCGCTGGCGCCCGCGCCCCCGGAGACCGTGCCCCACTGGATCGCCCGCGCGTCCGCGGAGGCGGCCCGCCCCTCGGACGAAGCCCTGCTGCGCAGACTGCGGGACGCCCTGGAGGCCATGCCGTGATCCGCGCCCTGCGCCAACGCGCCGAAAGGAGACAGCTGATGACGGCCGAGGCGGAGATCCTCGCCGAACTGCGCCGACTGCGGGCGCGCCTGCCGCAGGTCACCGGCGCCCTGACCGCCAGCGTCGACGGCCTCGTCCTCGCCCAGGACGCCGTCGAGGACGCCGAGTCGGTCGCCGCGCTGACCGCCGCCGCCCTCGGCGTCGCCCAGCGGCTCACCCACACCACCGGCCGCGGCGCCTTCCGCGAGCTCCTCGTCCAGGGCGAGGACGGTTACGCGGCCACCTACGCGGCGGGCTCCGCCGCCGTGCTCACCCTGCTCGCACAGCCGCGCACCAACGTCGGCCGTCTGCACCTGGAAGCCCGCCGGGCCGGAGCCCGCATCGGCGAACTGGTCGACGGCGCACTCGAACGGCTGGAGACCTCATGACCAGCACCGGCTCCCGGGCCGCCCGGCCCCGGAACACGACAGCGAACACCCACAGGAAGGGAAGTGCGAACCCCATGGGCAACACCGAAACCGCGCTCAAGGAAGCGATGACCTCCATCGAGGGCACGATCGGCGTGGCACTCGTCGACTACAGCAGCGGCATGGCCCTCGGCACCCTGGGCGGCGGCAAGGAGCTGGACCTGTCGGTGGCCGCCGCCGGAAACACCGACGTGGTCCGCGCGAAGGTGCGGACCATGGAACTGCTGGGCCTCAAGGACGAGATCGAGGACATCCTCATCACCCTCGGCGGCCAGTACCACCTCATCCGGCTGCTGCGGGGCCGTGGGCACGCCGGTCTCTTCCTCTACCTGGCCCTCGACAAGAGCCGGGCCAACCTGGCGATGGCCCGGCACCAGCTGCGCCGGGTGGAGGACATGCTGGAGGTGTGAGGCCCCACCCGCGCGGGCGGGGGCGTGCCGGGTCCGGGCGCCGGGCCCGGCACGCCCCCGCTTCAGCGCCGGTCCGCCCGCGCGGGAGCGCCGTCCAGGAAGCCGCCCGACTGGTGCTGCCACAGCCTGGCGTAGGCACCGCCGGCGGCGAGCAGTTGACGGTGCGTGCCCTGCTCGACGATCCGCCCTCGGTCGAGGACGACCAGCCGGTCCATGGTGGCGACCGTGCTCAGCCGGTGCGCCACCACCAGCGCCGTACGCCCGTCCATCAGCCGCCACAGCGCGTCCTGGACGAGGATCTCGCTCTCGGAGTCCAGCGCGCTGGTCGCCTCGTCGAGCAGCAGGATCGGCGCGTCGCGCAGGACAGCCCTGGCCAGGGCGACCCGCTGGCGCTGGCCGCCCGACAGCTTCACCCCGCGCTCGCCCACCAGGGTGTCGAAGCCGTCGGGAAGCGCCTCGGCGAACTCCGTGACGTGCGCCGCCTCGGCCGCACGACGGATCTCCTCGTCGGTCGCGCCCGGCCGGGCGAAGGCGATGTTCTCCCGCAGGGTGCGGTGGAACATCGCCGGGTCCTGCGGGACGTACGCCATCAGGCCGCGCAGTTCGCGCTGGCGCAGGGTGCTGATGTCCCGGCCCCCGACCAGGATCCGGCCGCCGTCGACGTCCGTCATCCGCAGCAGGAGCCGCGTCAGCGTGGTCTTGCCCCCGCCGGACCGGCCGACGAGACCGATCTTCGTCCCGGTCGGGACCTCCAGGTCCAGGCCCTCGAAGAGCGGCTTGGCGCCCGCGTGGGCGAAGGTCACCCCTTCGAAGCGCACCTCTCCCGCCCGGGCGGGCAGCGGCTGCGGCGAGGCCGGGTCCAGCACGGTCGGCGGCTCCAGGAGCAGCTCGGTGAACTGCGACGCCTCCGTCATCGAGCTCTCCAGACGGCGGTAGATCTGGTTGAACTCGAACATGATCCGGGTGGCGTTGGCGTAGTACGTGAAGGCGACGACGACCGCCTCGACCCCGTGCTCCCCGCCACCGAGCCCGACGGCCAGCACCAGGCCCAGCACATTGGTCAGTACGGACAGGGGGGCGACCAGCGTGTCGATGCGCAGGTTGCCGTAGTCCCACGACCGCAGGGTGAGCCGCCGCGACTCCGCGACCCGGGAGCGGTGTTCGGCCGCCTCGCGCTCCTCGGCGGCGAACGACCTGACGGTGTCCATGTTCATCAGGCTGTCGGCGACATGCCCCGAGACCCGGGCGATCGCCCGCTCGCGCTCGGCGACCAGCGCCTGGCGGCGCCGGATCAGGGGCGCCGCGCACAGCGCCGTCAGCACGATCAGCACCAGGAGCCCGAGGACGAGCAGCGGGTCGTAGCGCCAGAGCACCACCGAGGCGAAGGCCAGCGGCACGAAGCTGCCGACCACGTTGAACGTCAGTGTGTCGACGCAGTCCTCGAAGCGGGTGGCGAAGCTCAGGACGCGCTTGGTGAGCGATCCGGCGAAGTTGTCGTGGAAGAAGGCGGCGTCCTTGGCGAACAGCTCGTCCATGGCTGTCACGTACAGGTGCTCGATGCCGCGCGCGTCGAGCCGGTTGAGGCAGTGCACCCCGATGCGCCACAACACCTCCGCTACCAGCAGCACTCCGGCGAAGCCGAGGACGTAGGGCAGCATCGGCCCGATGCCGAGGGTGTCGTCCTCCCCGGCTATGCGGCCGACGAGCTTGGCGACGACGAGTGGCGCCCCGTACTGGATACCGATGTTCCCGAGCGCCGGCAGCAGCATCGCGGGCACGCTCAGCCGCCGCAGCCGTTTCAGTTCGCGTCCGTAGTAGCGAAGGGCGAGGCGCACCGAGCCCCTGCTCGGTAAGCCCTCGCGCGATGCGGTCGATCCCATCCCCACCCCTGTCTTCGCGGACCGGCAGGTGAGCACACGAGTCTCCCGCGCCGCCGCGCCCGGGGTCCACGCGTTTTCCGCCGCCGGGCACAGACATGGCATCGCACCGCCGCAACAGGCCGAAGGAACCCCGGAACGCCGCCGTGCGACGACGGCGTCCCGGGGCGGCCTCGGCCGGCTACGCGCGCAGGAACGCGTCCCCGTGCGTCGCGATGTGGGCTTCCAGCGCGCTCAGCGCCTGCTGGGTCGCCTCCGGGGTGCCCGAGCCGCGCTTTTCGGCATAGTACGCCGCGCCGAGCTTCTTCAGCAGGTCGTTCCCGGCTCGTTGCTGTTGGACCTCGTCGACCTTCTGCTTTCCCTGGGTGAGGGCGGACTGGGCCTGTTCCTTGGCCCGGTCGAGGAATCCCGGCATGCCAACCTCCGCGTTCGGTGTACGGCCATTGTGCGTGCCGGGGCGGGCCGCCCGGGCCAGGGCGCGCCGCCGCGACGCATGTCGGGACGACGTCGGGTGGGCGATCTCGTGCGTATTCTCGTTCGACGACCCGGAATCGAGGAGGCTTCAGGTGGGTTTCGACGACTTCACCGCGTTGGTTGACTCTCCCGTCTACGTGGTGACCGCGGCGGCGGGCGGGCGGCGGGCCGGGTGTCTGGTGGGTTTCGCCGGCCAGTGCTCCCTGGAGCCCGAGCGGTTCATGGTGTGGCTCTCCACCGCCAACCACACCTATCTGGTGGCCAGGGAGGCAACGGTCCTGGCGGTGCACCTCCTGCCGCAGAACCACGATCTGGCCGTGCGGTTCGGCGCCCGGTGCGGGGCCGAGGTGAACAAGTTCGACGGCCTCGCCTGGACCGAAGGCCCGCACGGCACGCCCCTGTTGGCGGACGCGGCGGCCTGGTTCACCGGGGAGATCCTGGAACGGTTCGACGGAGGCGACCACGTCGGCTTCCTGCTGGCCCCGCTCACCGCGCATGTGAACGGCGGCACGCCCCTGTCGCTGCACCAGACGCTCGACATCACGGCCGGTCATCCCGCCTAGACGGCCCCTCGGGCACTGTCAGTGCCGGGTGCCAGAATCCCCGTATGAACAGCGCATCTCCCGACTTCCAGCAGGTCACCTCGCCCGACGCCGTCACCCCCGAGCTGCGGCGCGCCCTCGTCGACTGCTGGATCGAGGTCACCAACGCCGGCGGGGCGGCGGGGTTCCCCTTCCCGCCCATCGACGCGACCCAGGCCGGTCCCGCCGTCGACTCCCTCGTCGCGGGCCTCGACCCGCGGACGAGCCGCCTCCTGGTCGCGTCGGTCGACGGACAGCTCGCCGGATGGCTGAACGTCCGCCGTACGCTCTACCAACTCACCGCCCACTGGGGCACGGTGCACCACGTCCAGACACGGACCGGCCTGCGGGGCCGGGGCATCGGGGCGGCCCTCATGAACCGTCTGCGTGAGATCGCCCGCGACGAGATGGGGCTGGAAGCGCTCCACCTGGCCGCGCGCGGCGGCGTCGGGCTGGAGGACTTCTACGGCCGGCTCGGCTGGAAGGAGATAGGCCGCTGGCCGGACGCCCTCCGCCTCGCCCCCGGGGACGACCGCGACGAAGTCCTGATGCTCCTGGCCCCGCTCTGAGCGGCCGCCGTGGCTGCCGGTCAACGGCCGAAGCGGCGTACGTACCGGCTCTGCCAGGGCGTTTCGACGGCGCGGCGGTCGTAGGCGCGCCGTACATAGGCCACGGCGTCCTCGGCGGGCACCCCGTCGAGAACCGCCAGGCATGCCAGCGCCGTGCCGGTGCGGCCCCGCCCGCCGCCACAGGCCACCTCGACGCGTTCGTGTACCGCGCGCTCCCAGGCCTCGCGCAGCACGTCGACCGCTCGCGCGCGGTCGGCGGGAAGGCGGAAGTCCGGCCAGCGCAGCCACTCGGCCCGCCAGGGGACTTCCGGGGGCCGCGCGCCCAGCAGATACACGGCGTACGTGGGCGCGGGACCGTCCGGGAGCGGGCGGCGCAGCCCACGGCCCCGTACCAGCCGCCCGGAGGGCAGTCGCAGAACCCCGGCTCCTGTCGGGTCCCAGGTCTCACCGCTCACGCTCACACGTCCACCGTAACGGCCCGGCGCGGTGCCGGTGGGCGGCCCTTCGGTCCCGCCCGGGCTGGCCCGGCTCCTCGGTCCGGCCGGCACGGTCGTCCGGACGAGCGTGGGGCGCCGATGCCCGTACGGGTACGGGCAGTTGGTGCCGTCCTCGCGTTCAGCGCAGGTCGTCCACCGCGCGGGCGGCTTCACGGGCCTCCCGTTCGGCCTCCGTCAGGGCGTCGGCGGCCGTCCGGTGGTGTTCCTCTGTTGTCCGGTGTTCGTCTTCGGCCTTGCGAAGCTCCTCCCGGGCCCGCTGGAGCTGTCGTTCCAGGGCAGACACCTGTCGGTGGGCCTCGTCGTGGTGGGTGCGTGCCTGCCGTCGCTGCTCGTCCGTCAGCGCGTGGGCGGCGCGCCGGTCGCGCAGACGCCGCTGGGCCGCCTCCGCCGCCTTCTTGGCCCGGGCGAGCTCCGCCCGGGCGAGCTCCGCCTGGGCGAGTTCGGCCCGGGCGCGCTGCTCGGCTTCCTGTTCCCGCTTGCGGCGCCGGTCGGCGAGTTCGTCCTTCGGCGGTGTCTTCGGTGTCTTCAATGGAATCTTCGGCGGGAGCGGCGCCGCCCTGGGGGTGGCCGCCCTGCGTGTGGCCGCCTTGGGTGGCGCGACCGTCGTCTGCGGGAACGCCGACGGCGGTGTGAGCGCCGACTCCAGGCGGCCCGTGGCCCACCGGTCCGCCGCGTCCTGGTCGGCGAGGACCGCGCGCAGCGTGCTGTCGACGTCCTGCCGTGCCGCGTCCGACAGCCGGTGGCCCGCCTGCTGGGCCAGCGCCGCGGCCTGTGCGGACAGCGCGGACACCACACCGCGGCGCTGCTCGTCGAGCTCTTTGATGCCGTGGGCGTCCAGGGTCCGGTAGGCCTCGCGCAGCGCCCGGCCGAGCTCCAGGAACCGCTCGCTCTCCCCGGGCCGGGAGCGCAGCAGCAGGTTCGCGGCCCAGGCCGCGAGCGTGGGGCGGCGGGCGGCGCGGATGCGGCGGACGTCCTCGGCACGGCCCGCCGCCCTGGCCGCGGCGGCCAGCTCCTCGCGCCGGGCCACGAATTCCGGGGGCGGCGTGCAGTAGAGCCGGTCGAGGGCCGCCTCGGGATCCTGGTCCGCGCCACCCCGCTCGCCCTTGCGCTGCATGGTGTCCAGACTCCGCCGAACCGGGGTGCGGCGCACCTCGGAGCCCGGAAACGCGAAAGGCCCGGAAACACGAAAGGCAAGGAGGTGTTCCCACTCCTTGCCACTCTCAACTTATAGCGCAGTGGGGGCCTTGCCGCAAGGCCCCCGAGGTGGGGCACAATCGCGCACCGAGCTCAGAACGTCAGGCAAAAGGGGGATGTGCGACGTGTGTGCGTTGTTGTCGGTGTACAGGCCGTGCTCGTCGGCTCAGCAGGTGAACGCTCCGGGGGCGAACGGTGACGTGGACCCGACGGCAGGACCCGTGCGGCCGTCGTGGGCGCCCGGCACCGGCGTGCGGCGGGTGTGCGCGCCGTCGTTCTCCTCGGTCGCGTCCCCGGAACGGAGCTGCTGACATGACCAACCTGACCACCAGCGCGTTCGACCTTCCCGAGCGGCTGTCCCGCAAGGCCGATCCCGCGCTCGTCGGCGGCGACGAGCGGCACTTCGCCGCGATCGCGGAGAGCCTCGATCGGTCGGTCGCGGAGCTGTCCGACCGTCTGGAGGACGCCCGCAGGGCGCCCGGCGGCAAGGGCCGGGAGGCCATGGACCGGGACACGGAGATCCACCGGCTGACCGGCCGACTGCGCACGCTGCGCCGCTTCGGCCTGGACCTCTGCCTCGGACACTTCGTACGTGAGGACGATGCCGAGCCCGTGTACGTCGGCCGCCTCGGGCTCACCGACAGCACGGGCCGCCGGCTGCTCGTCGACTGGCGCTCCCCGGCCGCCGAACCGTTCTTCGCGGCGACCCACGCCACCCCGATGGGCCTGACGAGCCGCCGCAGGTACCGGTGGACCGGGGGCCGGATCAGCGACTACTGGGACGAGGTGTTCACCTCCGAGGGGCTTCAGGGGCGCGCCGCGCTCGACGACCAGTCGGCGTTCATCGCCAGCCTGGGCGGCAACCGGTCGGCGCGGATGCGGGACGTGCTCTCCACCATCCAGTCCGACCAGGACGCGATCATCCGCGCGGGCTCGCGGGGCGCCCTGGTCGTCGACGGCGGTCCGGGTACGGGCAAGACCGTCGTCGCCCTGCACCGCGCCGCCCATCTGCTCTACGCCGACCCCCGCCTCGGTCACCGTCGCGGCGGGGTGCTGTTCGTCGGCCCGCACCGGCCCTATCTGGAGTACGTCGCCGACGTCCTGCCCAGCCTCGGCGAGGAGGGGGTCCGTACCTGTGTCGTGCGGGACCTGGTCGCCGAGGGCGCCTCCGCCGCCACCGAGACCGACGCCGAAGTGGCCCGGCTGAAGTCGTCCGCGCAGATGGTCAAGGCGATCGAGCCGGCCGTCGCCCTGTACGAGGAGCCGCCCACCGAGGGGATGACGGTCTCCACCCACTGGTCCGATGTCCGGCTGAGCGCGGACGACTGGGCCGCGGCGTTCGCGGCCGTGGAGCCCGGAACCCCGCACAACGAGGCGCGCGACCAGATCCGCGAGGAACTGCTGACGATCCTGATGGACAAGCACACGGACGAGTACGGGGACGAGGACGAAGAGGCGGACGACGAGGTCTCGCCCCGGCTGCTGCGCAGGGCACTGCTCCAGAACCGGGAGCTCAACGGCGCGCTGAACCGCGCCTGGCCGATGCTGGAGGCCACCGACCTCGTCGGGGACCTGTGGTCGGTGCCCGCGTATCTGCGCAGGTGTGCCCCATGGCTGAGCGCCGACGACGTACGCAGGCTCCAGCGCGAGGACGCGCGGGCCTGGACGGTGTCCGACCTGCCGCTGCTGGACGCCGCGCGGCAGCGGCTCGGCGACGCGCAGGCGTCCGCGCGCAGGAGCCGGCGCGAGGCCGCCACCGCCACCGAACGCGCACGCCGGGCCGACGCCATGGCGAGCATGCTGCAGAACGTCGAGATCGACGAGAGCGAAGGCGCGCTGGGGATGCTGCACGGGCGCGACATCCAGGACACCCTCATCGACGAGAGCGTCCTGCCCACCGCCGAAACCGATCCGCTCGCCGGACCGTTCGCGCACATCGTCGTGGACGAGGCCCAGGAACTCACCGACGCCGAGTGGCAGATGCTGCTGCACCGCTGCCCGTCCCGGAGCTTCACCATCGTGGGCGACCGCGCCCAGGCCCGGCACGGGTTCACCGAGTCGTGGCGGGAGCGGCTTGAGCGGGTCGGGCTCGACCGGATCGAGGTGGCCTCCCTGAGCGTCAACTACCGTACGCCCGTCGAGGTCATGGCCCGAGCCGAGCCGGTCATCCGGGCCGTACTGCCCGACGCCAACGTGCCGACGTCGATCCGCAGCAGCGGTATTCCCGTGCACCACGGGTCGGTGAGGGAGCTGGACGCGGTCCTCGACGGCTGGCTCGCGGCCCACGACGAGGGAGTGGCCTGTGTCATCGGTGCTCCCCGGTTCCGCGAGGCGCCGCGCGTACGGTCGCTGACCCCGGCCCTGTCGAAGGGACTCGAGTTCGACCTGGTCGTCCTCGTCGACCCCGGGACGTTCGGTGACGGCGTCGAAGGAGGCGTCGACCGCTATGTGGCGATGACCCGCGCGACCCGGCAGCTCGTCATCCTCACGAGCGACTGACCCACGACTGACCCGCCCCGGCCCCGCGCCGCCGTTCGTACGCCAGTCACTGCGCGGCGCACCGCCCGGGCTGCCGACCGTGCGCGCCTTCCAGGCGGCGCAGGGCAGAGCGGCTCAGGAAGCGGCTGGGCTCGCGCCTGCCCTAGCCGGTGCCCGCGACCCGCGACAGGCCCCGTCCTCGCGCGCGCCCCTCGCCCCCGGTGGCGACTTCCAGGACTCCCGTCTCTCTCGAGCAAGACGGGAAGCACCGGACGTAGGCTGAAACGCCGTTCACGCGCTCGTACGCATATGGCCTCCGCACCTGTGTCGGTGACGGGGGTGGAGAGAGGGGACCCACCGATGGCAGACGCTCGCCCCGCAGGCACCGGAGCTCCGCAGACGTCCGGCACCCCGCACGGCGCCGGGCCCCAGCCCTGCGCCCCACCCGCCGCGCCGGAAGACGTGACCGGCGAGTTACTCGAACTGTCCCTGGGTTACCTCTACTCGGCGGCCCTGCACACCGCCGCGCGCTTCGGCATCGCCGACCACCTGGCCAAGGGTCCGCGCGGCGCCGACGAACTCGCCAGGGCGGCGGGCGTCGACGGCCCCCACCTCTACCGGCTGCTGCGCTTCCTCGCCACCAAGGGGGTCTTCCGTGAGGACGACGAGGGCCGCTTCCACCTCACCCCGCTCGCGCAGCCGCTGCGCACGGGCGTCGAGCGCTCGCTGCGCGACTACATCATGGTGCGCGGCGAGCCCGTGTTCTGGCAGTCGGCGGCCCGGCTCCACGAGGCGGTCCGCACCGGCAGCACCGCCTTCGAGAACGTGTACGGCGTCCCCTTCTACGACCACGTGGCCGCCGACCCGGACCTGGGCAGGGCCTTCAACTCCAGCATGGCGGCGTTCTCCGAGACCCTCAGCAACGACGTCGTCGACGCGGTGGACTTCTCCGGCGCCACGACCGTGGTCGATGTCGGCGGTGGGCGCGGCGGTCTGCTGCGCGCCGTCCTGCGGCGCAACCCGCACCTGAGCGGCACCCTGGTCGACCTGGAGAGTGTGGTGGCCGGGCATGTGCTCGACACCCCGGAGCTGGCCGGCCGCTGGAGCGCGCGGGCCGGGGACTTCTTCGCCTCCGTGCCGTCCGGCGCCGACGTCTACCTCCTCAAGCACGTACTGGCCAGCTGGCCGGACGAGGAGTGCGTACGCATCCTGCGGACCTGCCGCCAGGCCATGCCCGCGCACGCCCGGCTGCTGGTCGTCAACGCGATGATCCCGGCGGGCAACGAGCCGCACCCCGGCAAGACCATCGACGTGCTGATGATGACGGTCCTGAACGGAAAGGGCCGCACCCGCGCCGAGTACGAGGCGCTGCTCGCCACGGCCGGCTTCGAGGTCGCGCGCGTCCTGGAACCCTCACCGCACGCCTCGGTCGTCGAGGCGGTCCTGGCGGGCTGAGAGCCGGGTACGCCGGGCCGGGCCGGGGGTCGCTCGTCGGCGGCCCCCGGCCGGTCGCGCGAAGGGAGTGTCAGGGCTGGAGCCTGCTGATGTCCCAGCCGCCGTCGCTACGGTCGTAGCGCAGCCGTTCGTGCAGACGGTCCGTGCCGTCGGCCCAGAACTCCACGATCTCGGGGACGAGCCGGTAGGCGGTGAAGGTGGCGGGGCGCGGCAACGGGCGCTGGGGCCGCGCCAACTCCCTTGCCGTGGCCCGCAGCTCGTCCACCTCGGCGAGGCCGTGCATCGTCCGGCTCTGCCGGGAGGCGGTGGACATGGCGTGGGTGAAGACGGGCCGCGCGGACCACCTGCGCTCGGCCTCGGCGTCGGGCAGCTTCTCCACCAGCCCCGCCACGGTGATCTGCTGGCTGGTCTCGCGCCAGTAGAGAACGCCGGACGCCCAGGGGTTCTCGGCCAGTTCGCGTCCCTTCTGGCTGCTGCTGTGGCTGAGGAAGACGAGACCGTCCCTGGTCACGGAAGCGAGCGCCACGATGCGCGAGGAGGACCGCCCCCGGGCGTCGGCGGTGGCCAGGGCCAGGGCGCGCGGCTCCCGTACGCCGTGCGCGACGCTGCTGTCCAGCCAGGAGGTCAGTAACCCCATGGGCTCGGGCGGCGGTGTCAGGAACTCGGGGAACTCCACGTCGACGGTGCCGGTGAGTGTCTCCGAACGGCCGGCGTGGGCGCGGCCGTTGGCGGATTCGGCGGCAGGTCCATGGGGTGCGGGCAGGTCCGGCATGAGAAATCCTTTCGATGGTTTCGCCATGATGGCCTGCCGCCCCGGCGCCGTCGAGATCACCGGTCGGCCTCGCCCCCGCCGAAAACACGCTCGGCCCACCGGCGGCCGATGCGCCGGTGGGCCGAGACGGGTGATCGTTGGTTCAGTGCGTCCGCCGGCCGGGCCCGCGGGTCACTGCGCCATCTCGTACGCCCCCGACAGCGCCTCCACCCGGTCCCAGACGCGCGCCGAGCGGGCCTCGTCGACGACCGGGCGGCGGACGGCGCCGAGCGCCCAGGACTGCTGGGCCTCGGTCGCCGAGTCCTTGCCGTGCAGCTCGACGGCGTGCGCGGAGAAGTCACGTACGAGCACCGCGAACAGCTCGTCCAGCACGTCCTGGTCCAGGTCCGTCAGCCGGGCCTGCTCCAGGATCAGCTGGCCGTGGACGACCAGCGCGAAGAGCTGGCCGACCGCGAGCAGGAGGTCGAGGTCGCGGCTCTGCTCCTCGTCGGGGGCGGCCGTGGTGACGAACGCGCACAGCGCGTCGGCCTGCTGGCGGAAGCGGGCGACGTTGGGCAGCTCGGCGTAGGCGTCGTAGGCGGCACGCCAGTCGTGGAAGCGTACGGAACCCAGGCCGCGGGCCGGGCCCTGCCGGAAGAGGAAGTCGTCGTCGGCCGCGTCCAGCCGACTGGGCACGGCCGGGTAGTCCACCGGCTCCAGGAGGTGGTTGCGCATGAACTTGAGGATCAGCGCGAGGTTGACGTGGACCGTGCCCTCCAGCTTGGGCAGTCCGCGGATCTCGATGGCCGCCTGGGCGAAGTAGTTGTCCTTCTCGAAGCCCTTGGCGGCGATGACGTCCCACATCAGGTCGATGACCTTCTCGCCCTCCGTGGTGACCTTCATCTTCGTCATCGGGTTGAAGAGGAGGTAGCGGCGGTCGTCCGGCCCGGCGGTGCGGAAGTAGTCGACGGCGCGGTCGCTGAACAGCTTCATCCCGACGAGCCGGACGTACGCGTCCGTCAGCTCGCGGCGCACGTGCGGGAAGGCGGTGACGGGGCGGCCGTAGAGGATGCGGTTGCTCGCGTGGGTGACGGCCTCGTACATCGCGTGCTCGCAGATGCCGATCGAGGCGGTGCACAGGTTGAACTTGCCGACGTTGACGGTGTTGAGCGCGGCGTCGAAGGCGGCCCGGCCGGTGTGCAGGATGTCCTGCGGGGTGACCGGGTAGTCCTCCAGGCGGAACTCGCTGACGTACTTCGAGGAGTCCACCACGTTCTTCACCAGGTGGTACGCCGGGTGGCGGCTGTCGGCGGCGAAGAAGACATAGCCGTCCGGGCCCTCGACGTCGGTGCGCCGGCCGAAGACGGAGACGAGGCCCGCGGCGTTGCCGTTGCCGATGTAGTACTTGGAGCCGGTGGCGCGGAAGCCGCCGTCGCCGTCGGGCTCCAGGAGCATGTCGGTGGAGTAGATGTCGGCGCCGTGCGTCTTCTCGGAGAGGCCGAAGGCGAACACCTCGCCCTGGGAGAGCAGGTCGGCGGCGCGGGCGCGCGCGTCGGCGTTGCCGCTCTGCCAGACCGGCCCGAGCCCCAGGATGGTGACCTGCCAGGCGTACCAGTAGTCGAGGCCGTAGAAGCCGAAGATCTCGTTGAGGGCCGCGATCCGGGCCGTGTCCCAGCGCTGGTCCTCCTTCGAGCCTTCGGAGGCCGGGGTGAGGAAGGTGGCGAACAGGCCCTCCTTGGCGGAGAACGCCAGGAAGTCGGCGAGCCAGGCGCGGGAGCGGTAGTCCTCGATGAGCCGGCGCTTGCCGCGTGCCTCGAACCAGTCGACGGTGGCGCGCAGCAGGCGGCGGGTCTCGGGGTCGAAGTGCGCCGGGTCGTAGGTGCGCGGGTTGAACAGCAGGGCGTCGGCCATGGAGGTCCGCCTTTCGGGAAGGGTCGCGGTCGGGGGTTCAGTGGTCATCGGTGGTCGGGGCAGCGGTGGAGAGCCGGCGGACGGTGGCGAGGACGTCGTCGAGCCAGGCGATGGTCATCCGCTCGTACGCGATACCGCCCCGCAGCACGACGTGCTGGAGCTCCTGCCCGGTGCCGAGAGGCGCGGGCGCGGCGGGCCCGGTGAAGTCGCGCAGCTCTCCGGCGAGGTAGTGGGCGAGCCGGTCGCTGTGCACCTGGCGGTGGCGCTCGACCTCCTGGATCACCGCGGCCGGGTCGTCGAAGGCCGCGCCGCGGATCTTCACGGCGAGGTCGTGCCGCAGGCTCTCGGGTTCGATCGGCTCGTGCAGCCACCGGGAGAGCGCGGCGCGGCCGGGGGCCGCGACGGAGTACTCCTTCTTGTCCGGCCGGCTCTCCTGGGCCACCTCACGGACGGCGAGCAGGCCGTCGCTCTCCATGCGCTTGAGCACGCGGTAGATCTGCTGGTGGGTCGCGGTCCAGAAGTAGCCGATGGACCGTTCGAACCGCCGGGCCAGCTCATAGCCTGAGCCCGGCTTCTCCAGCAGGGAGACGAGGATCGCGTGTTCGAGCGCCATACCTCGATCCTTCTATGCAACTCGTTGCATAGCCAAGCCGCACCGCCCGAGTGAGACCCGGATCACCCCCGAAGGCCCCTCGTACGACCTCGCGACGACGGGCCCGCACCGCGCTGGAGGGGTGCGGGCCCGTCGAGCGGCTCAGGGTGGGCCCCGGGGCGAATCGACGCAGATCGGCGGCGCATCACAGCGGATCAGGGCGGGCCGGCCCCCGGTCCGCGACTCTCAGGCCGAGGGGCCCTCGGCGCCGGGAGCGGCGAGGCGCCGCCGGGTCGGTGGGCAGATGCCGGCCCAGGAAGGCGGGCTCGGCCTCGACGGCGCGTTCGTGGCCGTCGAGGAAGGGTTCGTCGTGGCCGCCCGGCATACGGACGAGCTCCCCGGCCCGCGGCCGCGTCCACGGCGGGACCGGGAAGGGCCGCCTGGTCCTGGTCGCAGACGAGGACCAGCAGGGGGCAGGCGACCCGGGCCGCGTGGCGCCCGGCCAGTAGGCCTCGGGCCACACCGCGCGGACCCCCTGCGACGGCGTACGGCGGCCGCGCCCCTCGGCGGCAGGCGCGCGACCGCCCGTATATGAAACATAGATGCGCCGCCGCCAGACTCGGCGCGGAACAACTCGCAGGCCAGGCCGCAGCCGTAGGCCTCTTCGACAGACAGGGAACCCCCGTGCAGCACAACCCGAAGTCCGCCGCCCGCCGACTGGTCGTCCTCGTCCCCGCCCTGCTCGCCGCGCTCCTCGCCGTCTCGGCGCCGGCCCTGTCGGCGACGCACTCGGCGGACACGGGACGGACCTCGCTGGCCGGCGACCCGGGGCACAAGAACGACCACGAGGAGTTCAACACCAAGGCGTGAGAGCGGTCGGCGCGGGTAGCGCTCCGGCCGCGCGGGGTGCCGGGGCCCGGACTACACCGGTACGGCTCCGGTGGCGTCCACCAGCAGCCGCGCCTGCGCCGCCTCGGGCAGACCGGCCCGGGTGAAGGCCTCCAGCGCCTCCCGGGCGTGCGCCAGCGCCTGTTCGTGCTGCCCGGCGTCGGCGCAGACACGGGCGTGGATCAGCAGCGCGTAGCCCCGGTCGCGGTCCCGGTCGGGCACGGTCCGGAAGTAGGCCACCGCACGGGCGGCCGCCTCCCTGGCCGACTTCACACGGCCCAGCACGCGCAGGGTGTCGGCGTACCGGTACAGGGCCTGAGCCCGTCGGCCCGGGATCCTCTCCGCCTCACAGACCTCCAGGCACTGCGCGTAGTCGGCCAGCGCCTGCGGCAACCGGCCCAGTTCGTGCAACGCCTGGCCGCGTACGCACAGCGCGTGGGCGATCCCGTGGGGGTCGGCCATCGCGCGCAGCTCGCTCAGCGCCTCGTCGCAGGCGGGCAGCGCCTCCTCGGCCCTGCCGCCGCGGATCCTGGCCAGCGCGGCGTTGAGGGTGGTCGTCAGCCCGCCCGAGCGGTTGCCCAGCTCCCGTGCGAGGGCGAGCGCCTGGTCGAAGTGGTCGGCCGCGTCGTCGTAGCGCTGCTCGAACTGGGCGATGACGCCGAGGTCGTTGTACACCTGCTGGAGGATGGCGCGGTCCCCGGCCCGGCGGCACGCCTCGGCGGCGAGCTGGGACTCGGAGCGGGCCCGCGCCAGCTGGGTCGCCTGGAGCGCGGCGTTGCCGCAGATGAAGTGGGCGCGCCCGGCCGCGTGGTGGTTGCCGCGCAGCGCCGCGACCTCGGCCAGCGAGCGTGCGGTGAGGGCCATCTGCCCGTACGGGAGGTCCTGGCCGAAGGAGCTGAGGGCCACCAGCAGGTCGGCCGCCACCGTCAGCAGGTCCGGGTCCGCGCCGTCACCCCGGGCGACCAGCAGCTGGACGGCGTGCAGGGCGCAGTCGAACTCGGTCACGACCCAGGCTCGCGCCTGGCCCAGGGTCGCCAGCCGCCGCTCCCCCGGCTCCCCGCCCGCGACGGAGATCGTGCCGTGCACCGGGTCCCCGGGCACCATCCGCTGGAAGGCCTCGGCAGCCATCCGCAGCAGATGGCCCAGCAGCCGGCGCTCCACCAAGGCGTCCGCCCCAGCGGCCCGTTCGGTCTCCGGCCGGGGCAGATGCAGCGCGAAGTCCCGGCCGAGATCGTGGTAGCGGTAGCGCCCGGCCTCCGGTGACTCCAGCAGAGCGGCGTCCACCAGCGCTTCCAGCAGGGTTTCGGTCTCCGCCTCCCCCAGCCCCAGTGCCGCCGCCGCGGCGGACAGACCGATGCCCGGCCAGGCGACCGGGGCGAGCGAGCGGAACACCTTCGCCTGCGGTCCGGTCAGCTGGTGGTAGCCGAGCTCGAAGACGGCGGAGACGGCCAGGTCGTCGGCGCGCAGTTCACTCAGCCGCCGCCGTTCGTCCGCCAGCCGGGCCAGCAGATACGCCACCGTCCAGCCCGGCCGGGCCGCCAGCCGCGCGGCCACGATCCGTACCGCCAGCGGCAGATGGGCACAGGCCCCGACCAGCGCGACCGCCGCGGCCTCCTCCTGGTCGACGCGGTGCGCGCCGACAATGTGCCGCAGCAGGGACAGGGCCTCGCCCGGGCTGAACTCGGTGAGCTGCACATGGGTGCCGGAGGGTACGCCGGAGAGGTGGGCGCGGCTGGTCACCACGACCGCGCAGTGGACCGCACCGGGCAGCAGCGGCTTGACCTGCGCGGTGTCGCGGGCGTCGTCGAGCAGCAGCAGGACCCGGCGTCCGTCGAGGACCGTACGGAAGAGGCGGGCGCGGTCCTCCACCGAGCCCGGTACCTCCTGGCGTGGCACGCCGAGCGCGGCCAGGAAGCTGGCGAGGACCGTGCCGGGGTCGGCCGCGTCCGCGCCCGTGCCGCGCAGATCCGCGTAGAGCTGGCCGTCGGGGAAGTCCTCCTTGACGCGATGGGCCACCCGCAGCGCCAGGGCACTCTTGCCGATGCCGCCCATACCGCTGACCGTGGCGACGGCCAGTGCGGTGCGGTCCCGGTCGGTGAGGGCTTCCCCCAGCGCCACGAGCGTGTCGGCCCGGCCGCTGAAGTCGGCGATGTCGGCCGGGAGTTGCGCCGGGCGCGGCAGGGGCGCCGGGGCCACGGCGTCCAGGTGCTCCTCACGGGCGGGTGGCGCCGCGACGGGGGCGGGGGCGGCCAGTTCGGTGTCCCCGGCCAGCATCCGCTGGTGCAGTGCGCGCAGCTCGGGCCCGGGGTCCAGGCCCAGCTCCCCGGCGAGCACCTCGCGCGCCGACCCGAACACCGCCAGCGCGTCGCCCTGGCGCCCGGCGGCATACAGCGCGCGCATCAGGAAGCCGTACGGCCGCTCGCGCAGTGGCTGTTCGCCGATGAACGCGGTGAGCTCCGGGATTACCTGGGTATGCCGCCCGCGCAGGAGCTCCAAGGAGAAACGTTCCTCCAGGAGCTGTCGGCGCAGCTCGGACAGCCGGGAGCGCTGCTGCTCGGCGTACGGCCCGGGCACGCCCGCCAGCGGTTCGCCGCGCCACAGCGCCACGGCCTCGGAGAGCAGGGCGGCCGCCTCGTCGTGGCGTCCGGCCTCGCCCGCACGTGCCGCGTCGGCAGCCAGCCGCTCGGCGCGGAAGGCGTCGACCGAGGCGGGCGGCACGGCGAGGCGGTAGCCGTCGTTGACGGAGGCCAGCGCCTGCGGATCGCAGCCGCCGCTCTCCAGGATCTTGCGCAGCCGCCATACGTACGTCCGCAGGATCATCACGGCGGAGCCGGGGGCCGTCTCGCCCCACACGGCGCTCATCAGTTCGTGCAGCGGAACGACGTGGCCGGACCGGAGCGCCAGGGCCGCAAGGGTGGCCTGTTGCTGGGGCGGGCCGCCGGGCACGACGGTCCCTTCGGTCCCGATGCCCACGGATCCGAGCACGAAGAATTCCACAGTTCCCCCGGGCGGTGCACACGCACAACTCTCACCGGCCGCTGGTCTCCAGTGGTCTGGCGCGAACCGGTGAACGGAGGGTCATTCTACGTTGCCGGGGAGTTCGGCCAGGTGGGGCACGATGGCGGCCGGCTTCACACCGACGGCCGCCACCTCGGCCAGCGGCACCCACACGAGCCGGTACTGGTTGTCCTCGCGGTCCCGTTCGCTCTCCGGGCCGCCCAGGCGCGGGGTTCCGGTGGCGGGGCCCATCACGAAGTAGTGCTCGGTGCGGCCCGCGTTGTCGTAGGTGAGCAGAGGTGACTCCACGGCCGCCGAAAGCCCGGTCTCCTCGGCCAGTTCACGCACGCACGCCTCCTGCGGCGTCTCCCCTTCCTCGACGCCTCCGCCCGGCAGGGTGTGGTACTCCACCCCCTCCTTGCGTCGGTGGATCAGCAGGACGGAGTCGTCCTGCCGGACGATGGCCACGGCCCGGGACTTCATCGGTTTCTCCCATGATCGATCAGTGTGCGCAGGACGGTAGCGAGGTCGTCGCGCCCGTGCCAGAAGCGCAGGACCAGGGCGGTGCAGACAGCCCGGTCGGTGGGTTCGAGGGTGTCGAGGTCGAGGACGCCGACCGCTCTCATCACCAGGTAGGGGGCTAGCCGGCGGTCGAACAGCCCGGGGCCGAACGCCTCGGCGAACACCTCCAGCAGCCGGTGGAGCAGGTCCGCCCGGGCGGGCGAGAGCCGGTGGTCGAGGTCGATGTGGAGCGTCCCGGTGCGCGGGTCCAGGTGGGTGGCGCACCGCGGGGCCGCGCCTTCGAAGGGTGCCTCCCGCCAGCGGTAGGCGGCCGGGTGGTACTTGGGGAACAGGTGCCCCCCGCCGAGGAAGAGCGACCAGAAGGCGGTCGCGAGCTCGCCGCGCACATCGTTGTGCCCGGCGTTGCTCAGGTCCACGAAGACCGCGCCCCTGCCCACGTTGGTCTCGCTGAAATCGCCCTGGGACAGCACGCAGGCGCGCCCGCCGAGGCCGTCGAAGTAAGCCGCGGTGCCCTCCAGGCACTCCCGCACCGTCACCGGCCGCGGCACCGGGTCGACCACCACCGGCTGGTCCAGCCAGGGTCGTCGGCGCTCGACGTACCAGGGGATCAGCCGTTCGGTGACGCGGTGGGCGAAGAAGGCGTCGATGGGCGAGGACGAACGCACCGTGCGCCGGGCGCAGTTCGCGCGGATACGGTCGAGCAGCGGGCCGACCTCGTGCTCGGGCAGCAGTGTCCCGCCCCGCTCGGCGCGGCACAACATGTCGAACAAAGTGCCGCGCCCCAGCCCCATCGAGGGCAGGTACTCGTACACCATGACCGTTCCCGCGCCGGTGCGCAGCAGGGACAGCAGGGCGGGCACCCGGTTGCCCGCGGCGCCGAACTCCAGGTAACCGGCCAGTTCGGCGACGGCGTTCCGGGCTCGTACGTACTTGAAGAAGTGGGGCCGGCCGTCCCGCTGGGCGAACCCGCAGGTCGAGTTCTTCAGCTCGCTCACGCCGGTGACCAGATAGCCCCAGGACGCCAGTGCGTGCCGCCAGGCCGGGGTGCGGGGGCCGGGGAGTCCCGGCGGCGGGGGAAGTACCTCGATTCCGCTCAGCGCCTCGACGGCCGCCCAGTCCCGCGCCCCGGCCCGCTCGGCGAGCACCTCCCGCAGACAGCGGGCGGTGGCGGGCGCGGTCACGGGGACCCGGCCAGGCCCGCGCGCACCCAGGCAGCCGCCCGGGCCGCGGTCGTCTCCCGCTCGGCTCCCGGCAGACCCAGCGCGTCGGCGTCCTTCAGCAGGTCCACGACGATGTCCTGGACGCGCTGCTGGTAGAGCAGGAAGCTGTCGCGGTAGGCCTCCTTGGGCCCGGCGAAGCGCAGGGCGTCGTCGCCGTGCAGGTCCACTCCGCACTCCCAGTACGAGAAGGTCGGAGCCAGGGCGGCCTTGCGGTCGAAGCACTCCGCGACGGGGGTGCGCAGATGCAGGGTGCGGTGCGGCAGGGTGGCCGGGGCCAGCAGAGCGCTGAGCCACTGCCGGTCGCAGCCGCGGGCCTCCGAGCGGCCCATGACCGAGTAGAGGTAGCGGTCCATGATGACCACGCCGCCCGAGGCGAGGTGCGGCAGCACCTCCCGGTTGACGAGGTCGGTGAGCGAGGCGGCGTACAGCAGGGCCATGGTGTACGGGTCCCAGTTGTCGTACTTGCCGCGCGCCTTGGCGTGCCAGATGAGCGGGTTCCTGATGAACGCGCAGACCCGCACGGACCAGCCGTCCTCGGTCAGGGCCGCCCTCAACAGCTCGATCTGGGTGGTCTTGCCCGCCCCGTCGGGCCCTTCCAGCGCAATGAGCCGGCCCGGAACCACGGCCTCGGCGGCGGCCGCACCGATGTTGCGCACGGGCGCCAGACGGGGGTAGGGCCGGATCACTTCGGCGGGGCCGGGAACGTCGTCGTCGATCTTCACAGTGCGGTACTCCTACGGGTCGTGCGGTGTTTCCGGGGATCGGGTCACGCGGATGCGGATGCGGGGGTGACTGCCGGCGCGGTGGCCAGGTACCGCTCGAACCACTCCAGGACGGACACGGCGACCGCCGCGACTTCCTCGCGTCCCATCTCCCGGTACTCCGGCCGGCTCGGGATCCTGGCCCGGTCCGGGGCCGGGAACATCCGGTCGAAGAGGGCGGAGATGGCGCTGGGGTCGGTCTCCTCGGCCCCGGCGAGCCGCAGCAGCATCTTGGCTGCGTTCAGGACCGTCTTGTACAGGGCGTACGGGCTCGTCTCGACGCCCAGCAGGGGGCGCCGGAGCTCGTGCAGCGTCCGCGCCAGGTACTGGATGGTCTGCTGGTGGCGCTCGGGTCCGCCGAACTCCGGCAGTTCGAGGTCGTCGCTGACGTACTGGCAGGCGATCCGGCCCTGGCCGAGCGAGTACAGGGTGCTGAAGGTGCGCGAATCGCAGCGCTGGAGCAGCAGTTCATGCCGGGTCAGGACGGTGACGCCGAGTTTGACGTCCACCGCGGAGCGCAGCCGCGCCAGTTCCCCGGCGAGAGCGGCGGTGGAACCGGCTTCGACGCCCACCAGGACGTCCAGGTCGCTCAGTTCGGGGTCGGCGGTGCCGAATCCGACGCTGCCCGCCACGACGAACAGCAGCAGCCGTTCGCCGAGCGCGGACCGCAGCCCCGTCAGTGTGGTGGCCGCGGCCCGGCGCAGCGCCTCCGGGGCGGGCAGCTCCAGGGGGCCGGCCATCCGCGGAGCCGGGGCGGGCGCGGCGGCACCGGTCATCAGCCGGTCGAGGGCGAGTTCCAGGCCGGGGCGCGGGCCGGTGTTGTCGATCAGCAGGTCGCACTCCCCCGCGATCGCGTCGGCTCCCCGGGACAGCTTCACCTCGTCGTTGCGGGCCAGGGCGTCGGGGCCGACGAGCGAGCGCCGGGCCCGGACGGGCGCCGCGGCGTCCAGGTAGACCACGCTGAGCCGCTCACCGAGCAGCCGCTTCAGCTCCCGGGTCAGCCCGGGCCTGTGCAGGCTCTCGATGGTGTAGTCGCGCAGGTAGTAGTGCGCGCGGGCATACCGGTCCAGTTCGTCGACCACCAGCTCGGCCAGCCGTCTGGGCTCCTCCTCGTACGGCATCGCGAGACCGTGCCGGGCGGCGGCCAGGTCGACGAGGTACCCCAGCTTCAGCCGGGTGGTCCCGAACCGGCGGCGGAGGTACTCGCCCGCGCTGCTCTTGCCGCTCTCCGACAGGCCGCCGAGACCGATGACCCGCCGGACGTCCTCCAGCAACGGCCGGGTGTGCAGGCCGACGTCGGCGAGATGGGCGCGGAGCTGGTTCTGCACGTCGATGATTCCCGTGCGGTCCGCCTCGATGACCGCGTCGTGGCGGGAGCGGCGGGTTTCGAGCGCGGCGTGCAGCAGATGCTGGTAGTGCGTGTACCGCTCGTCCGCGGCCCTCTCCCGTCCGATGCTGAGCGCGGCGCCCTCGGCCGGTGAACCCAGGGACAGCAGCACGCTGTACGTCTCGGGGTCCCAGTCGCCCAGCACCTCCGCCCGGACGCCCGCGACCAGGGCCTCCGCGTCCCGCGCCGACCGGCCGTCCTTGAGCATCACCGAGGCGACGCAGCTCGCCTCCACGGTGGCCAGGCCCCGGTCCAGGATCACCCAGGGGTGCCGGCCGGTGAGCGCGTCCAGCCGTCGGCCGTAGCCCTTGAGGAGCAGGCGGACCAGCTCCTCGCTCCGCGACTCGGTGAACCACCAGTGGGCCAGCTCGTCGCCGGAGAGCTTCGGCCACTGCGGAAGGTAGTGGTGGACACCCGCGCCGACGCACACCTCCTCGCCGGTCGCGCCGCGCAGCAGCCGGAGCTGGGTGGTCTTGCCCGCGTTGTCGGCGCCGTCGAGCGCGATGACCCGGGGCCGGGCCGGGCTGCGGGGCCCCGCGGCGGGCCGGTGGCCGTTCACGAGGCCCAGTCCCGCTGGAAGTCGGTGTGCAGGCTCAGGCCCCCGTCGATGAGCACGGACTGCCCGGTGATGTAGCGCGCGGCGTCCGACAGCAGGAACAGGGCGAGAGTGGCCACCTCCTCGGGCTGCCCGATCCGGCCCAGCGGGATGCGGGCCTCGGCGCGGGCCCTTCTGTCCCGGTCGGACACCCAGTCCCGGTTCATGTCCGTATCGATGGCACCCGGGGCGATGGCGTTGACCCGGATGCCGTGCGCCGCGTACTCCAGGGCCAGGGTGGCGGTGAGCATCCGCAGCGCCGCCTTGCTCGCCGCGTAGCTGGCGAACCCGGGCTTGGGCACCGTCTCGTGGACGCTCGTGATGTTCAGGACCGCGCCGCGGACGCCCGCGCCGACGAAGTGCTCCAGAGCCGTCCTGGCGCACAGGAACGCGCCGACCAGGTTGGTGTCGAGGACCCGGGAGAAATCCGCCAGAGAATGGAGATGGGCCGCCGAGGGGAGCTGTTCGCCGGCATTATTGACCAGAAAGTCGAGAGAGCCCGTTTCGCTCAGTGCGAGCTGGAACATGTCCTTAACCGCGCCTTCCGACGAAACATCCGCCTCGATGAGGCGGTAGTCGGCGCCGAGAGCGTCCAGGTATTCCCGGGTCTCCTTTTCACGGCGAAGTCCGTCCGTACTGCTCCAGTCCCGGTCGTTGAGGACCACACGGGCACCGGACCGGGCCAGCCCCCAGGCTATCGATCGGCCGATCCCGGAACCCGCACCGGTTATCAGGGCGCCTTTGCCTGCCATCGGCAGCTGGTCGGTCATGGCTGGTCGAACCCCTCTCGTCTGCTGGTGAGCAGCCCAGACTGGCAAGCCGCCATATACCGCTGATCTACGCTCCGACAGCCCCGCATATACACCTCATCAACGAATTATCTATACACGAGGAAAACGAGCGATTCTCTTCGATCCGGGGTTGACCCGGCGTTTTTCATCGCTCTATGTTTCTGGGGCACCCCCGACCGAACGAGAACGAGGAGGGAGGAAACGAAAATGCGCGCTCACAAGGTCTCGCTCCGTCCGCGTCTGGACAAGACGTCGACGAAGCAGCGGTAATTTCCGCTCATAAAAGCAGGGCGGAGCACGCGCTCCGCCCTGCTTTGTCTCTCCTCGCGCAAACGTCCCGGAAACCCGCTGTAACCCGTCCAGAAACCCATGGAAAGGCCGAGATGCCGCCCTCGCCCACCGCCGTCGTACCCTCCGCACTGCCGACGATCGCGCTGCTGGACGAGCGGCTGCGCACGACGAGCGTCTGCCTCGCCGTCCGCTACGGCTCCCGCGACGACCCGGCCGAACACGGCGGTCTCGCCCATCTGCTGGAGCACACACTGATGTCGGCCCCACTCGACGGGCGGCCCTCGTTCTGCGAGCAGGTGGAGCGCCTCGGAGGCAACGCCAACGCCGAGACCGGCCTCGACATCATGCTCTTCTACGCCCAGGTGCACGCCGACGACGCCGACGCGGTGGTCCGGCTGCTGCACCAGGCCGTCCTGCGGCCGGCGTTGACCGAGGCGGTGTTGCACACCGAGCGTGACGCGGTCCTTCAGGAACTCGCCGCGGCCCGGGCCGACCCGGGCGACGTCGTCCAGGACGCCTTCCTCGCCCAGCTCTTCCCCGGCCACCCACTGGGGCGCCCGGTCGGCGGCGACGTCGAGCAGATCCGCCGCATCAGCCTGGCCGACGTCATGGAAGGACACCGCGCCAGGTTCCTCACCAGTGCCATGACGCTGGTGGTGATCGGACCCCGGCTGCCGCGGCTGGACGGGTTGGGACGGACCGTCGCACCCGCCGCCCTCCCCGCTCCCGCCCGGCCCCTGCCCCCGATCGCCCCGGATTCCGCCGTCGTCTGGCCCGAGGAGTACGGCTGGGTCTGCGTCGGCGCCCGCTCCCCCGCGGCCGACGACCCCGGGCGCCGCCGCTTCGCGGTCCTGGCCCAGCTCTTGGGCGACAGCCCCTCGTCCCCGCTCTACCGCAGACTGCGCAACGAGGCCGGTCTGGCGTACTCGTTCGCGTGCTGGGACCGCGGCTACCAGGAGGCCGGAGCGTGGCGGGTGCTGGTCGGTGTCGAGCCCGGCAACGGCGAGACAGTCGTGGGCATCGTGCGCGCGCTCCTCGCCGAACTGGCGTCCGCCGGCCCCGATCCGGAGGATCTGGCGGCGGCCCGCCGACAGGCCCGGATGCGGCTGATCCTGGACAGCGAGTCGCCGCTGGACCAGCTGCGCATGGTCGCCCAGCGCAGCCGTGCCGGCACCACCGCGTGGTCACTGACCACGGAGCTGGCCGGCCTGGACCGCGTGGACGCCGAGCAGGTCCGCGCCGCCGCGGCCGAGGTCCTGGACGGGCTGACCGTCGTCGTACGACCGGAGGCGTCATGAGCACCCCCGCCCTTGCCGCCCCCGCCTATCTGGCCTGGGCCCACGAGCAGGACATGCGGGCCGAGATCGGCCCCCACACCTATGTGGCGGGGGCGCAGACCGACCCCATCACCCAGGAGCGGCGCTGTCTGGTGGAGTACGCGGCACCGGAGCTGCTCGCCGCTCCCGCCGCCCTCGCCGAGCTGGAGCGGCGGCTCGCCGAAGCCCACCCGGACGCCGAAGCCCTGTTGCTGCGGACGCCCGGTGACACCCCGCTGCCCGCTCCCTGGCGTCCGTCGGTCAGTTACGTGCGCCACACCGGCGCCGTACCGCAGGCCGCCCAGCAGCCCCCCGCCGGGCTCGCCGTCGCACCGGCCGGGCCGGAGCACGACCGACTGATCGCCCACTGGCTGGTCCGCGCCATCGCCGACGGCTACGGCCCCGCGTCCGGGGACACCCGGCGCGCCGAACTGGTCGACACCGCCGCCCGGGAGGTACTGGACGCCCCCGACCGGGTCTCCTTCCTGCTGACCCGCGACGGCCGCCCCATCGGGCACGCGTCCGTGCTCACCGCCGCCCGGGACGAGGTCACCGGCGTCGAGTTCGCCGACCTCTTCGACCTGCTGGTCGACGACGCCGACGCCGTACGGCCCGGCACCGCGGCGCTGGTCGCCGCTTGTGCCGCGCTCGCCGCCGAACGGGGCCGTCCGCTGTTCGGCAACGTCGTGCACGACAGCACCGGCCCCGACGGCGGGGCCCGGGTCGTGGCCGCCCTCCAGGAGCGCGGCTGGCGCCTCGACCACCGCTTCTGGCGCCGCCCCCGCCCCGACGAGGAGACCCCCGTATGAGCACCACCGTCCGCGTCGACCCGGTCGATCTGCCGCTGCTCTACCGCTTGTTCGACCTCTCCCCCGACGAGGACCTGCGTGTTTTGGTCCGCCGCGCCCGGGCCACCCGGGAGGCCCTCGTCCAACTGGTCTTCTCCGTCGCCGAGCGGGCCGGGCACCGCCTCGGCACCGGTTCCGCCGACGAGCTGCGCCGCGCCCGCGCCCGCGCGGACGACTACCGGCGGCTGCACACCGCGATCGGTGCCGCCCACCCGGTCCACGTGCTCAAGGGCCCCGCGATCTCCCAGCACTACCCCGAGGGCGTCCTGCGGCCCACCGGCGACCTCGATCTGGTCGTCGCGGACGAACGGGAACTCTGGGCCGTGGTCCGGGTGGTGCTCGACCACCGACCCGTCGAGAACCTCGACTACTCCGTGGTCGACGGCGAGCGGCGGCACATGATGGCCACCCTGTCCTGGGCGCCGCTGGATCCGCTGCTCGACCGCGACGCCAAGGTCGACGTGGGCACCGCCGCCTACTTCGGGGACGGCGCGGCGCTGCCCGTGCGCTCCCGGCCGCCGTCCGACGAGGTGCTCACCAGTCTCCTGGCGATAGCGGAGGAACGGTTCCAGCGCGCCTTCCACGCCGTCGACGCGATCGACGTGATCGTGCTGTCCCAGGTCGGCCCGGAGTCGGTCGCGGCGGCCGAGACGACGGTCCGCGAGTTCCGGCTGGCCCCGGAGGTGACGGAACTCCTCGCCCACGCCGGGCGGTGCGCACCGCTGGGCCCCTTCGAGGAGCTGCGCCGACGGCTGGAGCCGGCCGCCGGGCAGGAGCGCGAGCGGCGTTCCGCGGCGACCGCCGCGCCGCCCCCACGGGTCCGCTACGGCATGGGGCTGCGCCGGGCCCACCGGCCCGACTGGCGCCGCGCGGTGGAGCACCACGCGGGCGGCGACACCCTGATGCTGACCCCGGTCGGCGACTATCTGCTGGTCGAGTCCGAGCTGGTCGCGCCGGACCGCTACGAGGCGGCCCTCGCCGCCCTCCCCCACCTGCCCGAAGGACCCCGATGAGTGCGATCGAGACACGCGCGCTGTGCCGCGACTACGGCGAGGGCCGGGCCGGCGCGAAACGCGCCCACGCCCTCACCGGTGTGGACCTCACCGTCGAGGCCGGTGAGGTGCACGGCCTGGTCGGCCCCAACGGCGCGGGCAAGACCACCCTGTGCAAGATCCTTTCCACCGTCCTGGAGGCGACCTCCGGCACCGCCTCCGTGCTGGGGCACGACGTCGGCACGGACGCGGCGGCCGTCCGCCGCGACATCGGGATCGTCTTCGGCGGCGACCGCGGTCTGTACGGACGGCTCAGTGCCCGGCAGAACCTGCGTTTCTGGGCCGCCATGTACGGGCTGCACGGCCTGGCGCTGCGCCTGCGGGTCGACGCGCTGCTGGAACGCCTCGGCCTCGCCGACCGGGCGGGCGACCGCGTCGACACCTTCTCGCGCGGTATGAAGCAGCGGCTGCACCTGGCCCGCGGGCTGGTGGGCGATCCGAAGGTGCTGCTCCTGGACGAGCCCACGGTGGGCATGGACCCGGTGGCCGCGCGCGACTTCCGCGGCTTGGTCGGGGAGATGCGCGCGGAGCGCAGGACCGTGCTGATGACCACCCACGACATGGCCGAGGCCGAGGCGGTCTGCGACCTGGTGACGATGATCGACCGGGGGCGCGTGCTGCTCACCGAGACCCCGGCCGAGATCGGCCGTGTGGTGCCCCGGTACGAGCGGGTGGTCGCGGGCGGTGTCCCCGCCGCGACACGGCAGGCGCTCACCGCGCTGGAGGGCGTCCTCGCGGTCGAGGCCGAACCGTCCGGCCGGCTGCGGGTGGAGACGGCCGGCTCCTCGGTCACCCGTACCGTGCTGCGGCTCCTGGTGGAGGCCGGGGTGTCCGAACTCTCCACCCAGCGGCCCAACCTGGAGGACGCCTACCTCCACCTCATCGGCGACCGAGGGATGGCGGTCGGCTGATGCGGATCTTCTTCACCGGTTTCCGGTTCCAGCTCCGCGTCGCCCTGGGCGCCCCGGACACTCTCCAGATCTGTGTCACCGCACCGCTGTTCACGCTGGTGTTCATGGCCATCTCGGAGCACGCGGGACGGCCCGACCTCGCCCCGTTCGCCATCGTGTCACCCACCCTCATGTCCCTGTGGACGCTGGCCCTGTTCATCGCCGGTGAGCTGATCGGCGACGAGCGCAGGTCCGGCACCCTGGAGGCGCTGATCGCCGTACCGGCACGGCTGTCCACCCTGGTGATCGGGCGGATCTGCGCGGTGACCACCCTCGGTCTGCTCTCGTTCGCGGAGGCGTGGCTGGTCGCCGGGCTGGTCTTCGACCGGTGGCTGGCGGTGCGCCACCCACTGGTGTTCGCCGTGTGCCTGGTCGTCACGGCGCTGGCGATGGCCGCGACGGCGACGATCTTCTCCCCGCTGTTCATCCTGATGCCCTCGGCCCGGACGGTCCAGAACACCCTCACCTATCCGTTCTACCTGCTCAGCGGAGTCCTCATCCCCGTGGCGATGCTGCCGTTCTGGCTCCGTCCGGCCTCCCACGCGATCTTCCTGTCCTGGAGCGGGGACCTGCTGCGCGACAGTCTGGCCACCCCGGCACCGCACGACGTGGCCGCCCGGCTGGCCGCGGTCCTGGCGCTGGGCTCCGCGAGCTATCTGATCGGAACGGCGCTGCTGCACCGCGTACTGCGCCGGGTCCGCCGACTGGGAACGCTGTCCCACTCATGAGCCCGACGACATCGATCACCGAGCCCGCGCGCATCATCCGCTACAGCGCCGCCAACGCGCTGGCCGACATGCGCGCCATGTACACCTGGAAGACCTGGACGTTCGGCTGGCTGGGCCGGATGCTGGCCCAGGTCACCTTCTTCGCCGTCTTCGGACACGTCATCGGCTCCGCCGAGCAGACCCGCTACCTCCTCGTCGGCAACGCCGTCATGACCTGCGTCATCGAGTCGATGATGGTGATCGTCTCCACCACCTGGGAGCGCCGGGTCGGCACGCTCAGCCTGCTCAGCGCGGCCCCGGCCCCGCTCTCGTGGGTGTTCATCGGCCGCAGTCTGCAGTGGCCGGTCAGCGGTACGGCCACCTCACTGGCCGCGCTCTTCGCCCTGGGACCGGCGTTCGGGGTGCGCTGGCAGGCGGGGCAGATCGCGCCCGTGACGGCCCTGGTCGTCCTCACCGCGGCGAGCACCTACTGCTTCGGCCTGTTCGTCGCGGCGGTGGCCTTCAACGCCGACGGCGCCCGCAACATCATCTCCAACGCCACCTATCTGCTGATGATGGCGGTCTGCGGAGTCCAGGTGCCGACTTCCTACTGGCCCGACTGGGTGCGGGCGGTGGCGCAGGCGATCCCCCTCACCCAGACGCTCAAGGCGATCCGTTCCGTCGTCGCCGGTGCGGGGGCCGCAGACGCCCTGGTCCCGGCCTGCTGGGCGGTGCTGCTCGGCGCCGCCTGGCTCACCGCGGCGACCTGGATGTTCCGTCTGATGGCCCGGCGGGGCCGGCGTACCGGCTCGATGGGAGCGGGTGCCTGACGATGGAGCGGACCCGTGCCACCCGTCTGCCGCCCACCGAGGCCGTGGTCCTGGACTGCGACGGTACCCTCGTCGACACCCAGGCGCACTGGGACCGGGCCTGCGCGGCCGTCTGCGCCCTGCACGGTGTGTCGCCGGACGCTGCGGACCGGCTCGCCCTGGTCGGCCTGCACCTGCCGGAGCTGGGCCGGGCGCTGGCCCGGCTGCTCGGGCGGCCGGCCGCGCACCGGGCGCTGGCCCGCCAGGTCCACGAGCTCGTGGAGGCGGGGCTCGCCGAGGGGGTCACCGCCATGCCGGGCGCAGTCGCATTCGTGACACAGCTGGCCGCGGACCGCCCCCTGGCGGTGGTCTCCAACTCGCCGCGTCACGCCGTCCTGCGGCACCTCCGCCACATCGGCCTGGCGGACGCGTTCGAGCTCGTCCTGGGCAGCGACGACGTCGAGCGCCCCAAACCGGCCCCCGACCTCTACCGCACCGCTTGCGAACGGCTCCGCGTCCGGCCTCGCGGCGCGGTGGCGGTGGAGGACTCGGCGGTCGGGGTGCGCTCCGCCCGGGCGGCGGGCCTGTACGTGGTCGCCGTCGCCCCCTGCCCCGGCCCGGACCTCACCGGCGACGCCCTGCACACCACGCTGGCCGACCCGGACCTGCTGCGGAGCCTGACCCGCCGCCCCCACCACCCGTGGGCCCGGCCCGGAGCGAATGACCCCGGGCCGGGCCGCCCGCGGATACCGGTCAGCTGAACGCGGCCGCGAGCATGCCGACCTCGTACGAGCCGCCCTTCTGGCGGACCGTCACGGCGAGCCGGTTGGCGGCGTTGATCAGGGCGGTCAACGCCACCAGCGCGGCGATCTGGTCGTCGTCGTACTGCTCGCGCACCCGCGCCCAGGTCTCGTCCGACACCCCCTGGTGGGCGTCCGCGAGCCGGGTGCCCTCCTCGGCGAAGGCCAGCGCGGCCCGCTCCGCCTCGGTGAACACCGTGGTCTCGCGCCAGGCCGCGACCAGGTGGAGCCGGTCCGCGCTCTCACCGGCCGCCGTCGCCTCCTTGGTGTGCACGTCGACGCACCAGCCGCAGCCGTTGATCTGACTGGTGCGCAGCGCCACCAGCTCCTGCGTGGCCGCGGACAGCGACGACTTCTGGAGCAGCGTGCCGGTGTTGGCGAACCGCTTGGCGAACCTGGCGCCGAACTCGTTCTCGAACAGGAGGAAACGGGGTTCCATGATGTCGTCCTCACGTGTGGTGTCGTACTGACGACCAGGAGATGCCGGCGGCCCGCTCCCTGTGACGCGGCCGCGCTGTGACGAGGGCCACCGCCGCGGGCTGTCACACAACCGCGGCGGCCGGTGTCCTGTGCGCATGGCAGCAGCTAAGACGAACAGGCGGGAGCGGCCGGTGGAGAGCGAGCACGAGCGGAGCGGGGACACGGCGGGCGCGCCCGCGCGGGACATATGGGCGGACCGCGCCACCGAGGCGTTCGTCGCCCACCGCAACCTGCTGTTCACCGTCGCCTACGAGATGCTCGGCTCGGCCGCCGACGCGGAGGACGTCCTCCAGGAGACCTGGCTGCGGTGGGCGGGCGTCGAGATCGCCGCGGTGCGCGACCCCCGTGCGTACCTGGTACGGATCACCACGCGCCAGGCGCTGATCCGGCTGCGCACCCTCGGCCGCCGCAGGGAGTCGTACGTGGGCACCTGGCTGCCCGAGCCGCTGCTCACCGCGCCCGACGTGGCCGAGGACGTCGAGCTGGCCGACAGTGTCTCGATGGCGATGATGCTGGTGCTGGAGACCCTGGCACCGACCGCGCGGGCGGTGTTCGTGCTGCGCGAGGTGTTCGACCTCCCGTACGAGGAGATCGCCGAGGCCGTCGGCAAGAGCCCTGCCGCGGTCCGCCAGATCACCCGCCGGGCCCGCGTCCACGTCGCGGCGCGCCGGCCCCGGGGGACGGTCTCCCCGGCCGAGACCCGCGAGGCGCTCCACGCCTTCCAGCGGGCCGCCGCCACGGGCGATCTGCGGGGCCTGCTCGACATCCTCGCGCCGGACGTCGTCTTCATGGGTGACGGCGGCGGAGTCAGGCAGGCGATCCTCCACCCCGTCACCGGGGCCCGCGACGTGGCCGGTCTGCTGGCCAGGATCGGCAGGTTCTCCGCGCCGTCACTGCGCCCGGTACACGTCAACGGCTACCCGGCGCTCGTCCTGCGGGTGGGCGGCGAGATCGACACGGTCGTGGCCGTACGCATCGACGACGGCCTCATCAGCGGGCTCTACTCGGTACGCAACCCCGCGAAGCTGTCGCACATGCGGCACGAGACGGCGCTGTGCCGCTGACCCTTCTCCCCGCCGCTCCCACCTCGACGCTCCCGCCGCGCGGCTACCGGCCGAACCGGACGCTGGAGAAGCGCAGCCCCTTCGGCGCCTGCCGGCCGGGAGCGATGGGGGTCGCCTTGCCCTTGCAGTCCTTGCCGGCGAACACCGTGGCGGGCGACCGCGTCCCGTTGTGGGGTGCGAAGGAACCCCGGGACATCGTGAAGCACTTGCCGTCCGGCACGTCCTGCACGTAGAACACCTGGCCGCCGCTCTGGAAGGTGAACGGGCCCTTGGAGGCGACGGCCGTCCCCGCGGAGAGGGTGAGGGCCATGCCGAGACCGACGAGGCAGACGGTGAACGGACGGATGAGGCGCATGAGGTATCCCCTGGTGAACACGGTGGAACTACGGACGGCGAGGCCGGATCGCCTCGCCCACCCGGACAACGACGCCCGCGCCCGCGCGACACGAGGGGAGACCTAGGTCGGATCGTCGGACGGTGTGCGAACTCGCTGCACGGACCGGGGCACCGAAAGGGGCCGGCCGCACCGGCGGTTGACTTCGAGCGCACTCCAGCACCTAGCGTCCTGAACAGATCGTTTCCGAGTTCAGGAGGCACCACCATGACCACCGTCCCCGCTCTCCCCACCCGACACCTGGGCAGCCTGGAGGTCGCCGCACAGGGCCTGGGATGCATGGGCATGAGCCACGGCTACGGGGCCACGGACGACGCCCAGTCCATCGCCACCCTGCACCGCGCCCTCGACCTCGGGGTCACCCTGCTGGACACCTCCGACTTCTACGGCTCCGGGCACAACGAGGAGCTGATCGGACGGGCGGTCGCCGGGCGGCCGCGGGACGAGGTGGTGCTGGCCACGAAGTTCGGTTTCGCCAACGGTCTGGGCGAGCCCGTCCGCATCCGAGGTGACGCCGCCTACGTACGGCAGGCCTGCGAGGCCTCGCTGCGCCGGCTCGGGGTCGACCACATCGACCTCTACTACCAGCACCGGGTCGATCCCGCCGTACCGATCGAGGAGACCGTCGGCGCCATGGCCGAGCTGGTACGCGAAGGCAAGGTGCGCCACCTCGGGCTCTCCGAGGCGGGCGCCGACACCATCCGCCGGGCGCACGCGGAGCACCCCATCGCGGCCCTCCAGAGCGAGTGGTCGCTGTGGACCCGCGACCTGGAGGCGGAGATCGCCCCGGTCTGCCGGGAGCTGGGCATCGGCATCGTCCCGTTCTCACCGCTCGGGCGCGGCTTCCTCACCGGCCAGTACAGCTCGGTGGACGGACTGGACGCCACCGACGTACGGCGCACCCAGCCGCGCTTCGCCGACGGCAACCTGGAGCGCAACCTGGCCATCGTGGCGAAGCTGAACGAGCTGGCGGAGGCGAGGGGCGTCACCGCCGGGCAGCTCGCCCTCGCCTGGGTCCAGCACCGGGGCCAGGACGTGGTGCCGATCCCCGGCACCCGGCGCCAGAAGTACCTGGAGGAGAACCTCGCGGCCCTGGCCGTCGAGCTGTCCCCGCAGGACCTCGCGGCCATCGAGGCCGCCGCCCCGCCGGAGCAGGTCGCCGGCACCCGCTACGACGCGACGAGCCTCGCCTACGTCAACAACTGACATCCCGGCCGCCGGGGCACGGGCGGGGTCCGGGTGCCGGGGTCACTCCTGGTCGCTCTGCGGCAGATGCGTCCTGGCCTCGTCGTACGTGCCCTCGTCCGTGGACCCGGCCGGTGCGTACACCAGGTGCAGCACCCCCGACCGGAACGCCTCGGAGGAGAGAAGCCTCAGCGGGATCGTGGGCTCCCCCTCGTCGAACAGGCGCATGCCCTTGCGTACGGCCAGGGGGTGCACCAGCAGGTGCAGCTCGTCCAGGAGGCCGGACGCCAGGAGCCGGCGGACGACCGAGATCGACCCGCTGAGGGCGATGTCACCGCCGGGACCGTTCTTCAGGGCGGTGACGGCCTCGACGAGGTCGCCCTGGAGCTGCTCGGAGTTGCGCCACGTGAAGTCCAGCTTCCGGCGCGAGACGACGATCTTGCGGGCGTCGCCGAGCGTCTTCGCGAAGCCCGCGTCCTCACCCCCGGCCGCCTCCCGCTCGGGCCAGGCCCCGGCGAAGCTCTCGTAGGTCCTGCGGCCGAACAGGACGGTGTCGGCCGTGCCCAGCATCGCGCCGACGGCCGCCCCCATCTCGTCGTCGAAGTACGGGAAGTGCCACTGGTCGGGCGCCTCGACGACCCCGTCGAGCGAGATGAAGAGGCCAGCCGTGATCTTCCTCATGATGTCCTCCCAGAAGGGCCGCCGTTGCGGCCTGCTCCATGAAGACGGCCGGGGCCGCGGAAACTCATCGGTGCTGCGGCGAGGACCGCTGTCGCCCCGTCACCCCGGCACCGCCCCGCTCCGGGTGCGCCACCTCGACGGCTTGGCGAGCAGGGGGGAGTCGGGGCGCGGGCGGGGGTTCAAAAAGACAGGCTCTCAGGTTCCCCCACGCCCACCAGGCGGGGCGCCGACCGCACGCGCCGACCGCCGCCGCGCCCGAGAACAGCACCAGGAACGTCCCGAACTCGGCCGGACCCGGGCCCTCGTGCAGCCCGGGCGGACCGGCGGCGGGTCACCCGACCGCCTGCCGGAGCACTCGGGAACGGCGAGTCCCGGACATGATCGGATAGCGCGGACCGGATGGATGACGACCCCCTTATGGCTCTCACACAGCTGTGTTCGCCATACTTCGCGCCGTGGACCAGCGAACAGATGACCAGCACACCGCCCTCAGCCCCGCCCTCAACGCCGCCGCGCTGAACCCGGCGCACGTCCCCGGGCTCATGCCCGCGCCCGCTCCGGCGCCCGGGGCTTCGACGGACCGGCAGGGCGGCACCGAGCCGGAGCCGGAGCCCGAGGACGCGGTGACCGACGGCACGGTGACGGACGCGGTGACGGACAACGCCGGGGAGGGCGCCTCCGGGGAGCACGCCGCCGAAGGAGCCGTCCCCGCGCCGGCGCCGGACGCCGCCACCGACGATCCCGCTCCCGAACGCGCCGCGCCCGACGGGGCCGACGACGGGCCCGTCTTCTCCGTCTCCGACCGCAGGGGCGGCATCAGCGCCGACCGCTCGGGGATCCGGCTCCGCCTGGACGGCGAGGAGGCCGAGTTCGGATGGGACGAGCTGAGCGCCGTCGAGTACGCGACCTCGCGCTGGACCCGCCGGTTCACGATCACCGTGCATCTGCCCCGCCCGCGCTGGTTCCGCAACGACGTCCAGGCCGAGGACCGGGCCCACCTCGACCAGTGGTCCGAGCAGCTCGAAGAAGTGCTGAACGCCTACTTCGAGGAGTAGGCCCCACCCGCCCGCACGACCTGCGCCGCCACCCGCACCGCGCCGAGCCGCCCATCCGCGGCCTCGGCGCGGACGTCGTTGCGCCCGTGGCTTGTTCCGCACTGCTCGGCCGCCACCTCCTGCGCAAGGCAAGGCAGACTCGAGCGGAAGCTGACATGAACAACCAAGGAGCGGGTCGTCGCACGGGGACTCCCGTCACTCTCCCGGGACGCCGTCGACCCACGGCCCCGCAGTGACGGGCGAGGGCCCTGGCCTCCCGCTTCCCACGTAGGCCGCACAGCACCCGCCGCGAAGGATCGGCCCGATCCCCGCCCCGGGTCGGAGGGGGAGAGACATGCTCGCACTGCCGTGGATCAGGCCGACGTTCCCACCCGGACCCCCAGCCGCGGCGCGTGAGCGCCCGTCAGCGGTGGCCACGGGCGGTGGGCGATGACCGCCCTCGCCGAACGCGGTGGCCGCGAACGCGGCGGGGAGCACGGCAAGGCGCGGCGCGAGGAATCCGCCGTCCCCGCCGGTGCCGCCGTCGCCCTCGACCACCCCGCCGCCCGGCTGCCGCTGTCGGCGGGCTCCAAGGCCGCGAACCTGGCGCGCGCCGCCGTCGCCGGGCTGCCGGTGCTGCCCGGCTTCGTCGTCCCGCACGGCGCCGGTGACGACGCCGAGGCCCTGCGGCACGCCTGGCGCGAGCTCTCCCAGGACGGCGCGGTCCCGCTCGTCGTCCGCTCCTCGTCCCCGCAGGAGGACACCGAGGAGTCGTCCCTGGCGGGGCAGTTCGCGTCCGTGCTGGACGTCCGGGACTGGCCCGCCTTCCGCGCGGCGGTCCGTACGGTCCTCGGCTCCGCGGACCGGCCCGACGGCACCCGGGGCCCCATGGCCGTCCTCGTCCAGCCGCTGCTCGACGCGCGCGTGGGCGGTGTGCTCTTCGGCGCCGATCCCGTCGAGGGGCGACTGGACCGGATGCTGGTCAGCGCCGTGCGCGGCGGACCCGACACCCTGGTCAGCGGCGAACAGGACGGCACGAGCTACCACTTGTCGCGCTCCGGCCGCCTGCTGCGCCCCGCACCCCCGCACACCGCCGGGGAGCGGCTGCTGACCCGTGGCGAGCTGTACCGCCTCGCCCGGCTGGCCCGACGGGTGGAACGGGTCTTCGGCGGGCCGCAGGACATGGAGTTCGGCTTCGACGGCACCGGGCGGCTGTGGCTGTTCCAGGCCCGTCCCATCACGGCCATGACCGCGCGGCCCGCACGCGGCGCCCGGCTGCTCGGCCCCGGCCCCGTCGCCGAGACCCTCCCCGCCACCCTGCAACCCCTGGAGGAGGACCTGTGGGTGGCACCGATGGCCCGGGGGATCGCGGCGGCGCTGGACATCGGCGGCAGCGCGCCGCGCCGTCTGCTGCGCACGCACCCCGTGGTGACCACGGTCGCCGGTCGCGCCGCGGCCGACCTGCGCCTGCTGGGCGTCGTCCCGCCGCGCCACCGGCTGCTCGCCCGGCTCAACCCGCTGCCGGGGGCCCGTCGGCTGGCGGCGGCGTGGCGCACCGGGCGGCTGACCCGCGCCCTGCCCGGCCTGGCCCTCGACCTCACGGCGGACATCGACCGCCGGCTGGCCGAGACCCCGCCACCGGCCGAGCTCTCCCGCGCCGACCTGGCGGCCCTGCTGCGCTGGACCCGCGCCGCCCTGGCAGCCCTGCACGCCCAGGAGGCGCTGGCGGGCGCGTTGTTGCGCGAGGACAGCACCCGTACGGCCGCGAGCGCGGCACTCACCGCCCTGGCCCAGCACCGCTCCCGGGGGCTCACGGACGCCGAGATCGTCGCGGGCGCACCCGTCGTCCTGGCGCTCACCCCGCCGCGGCTGACCGGTCCGCTGCGGCTGCCGCCGACCGGGCGGGAGAACGGGGAGAGACCCGCGGCCGCGGAGAAGGGTCCGGGGCTCGACGCCCTGCCCGCCCGCGAGGCCCTGCGGCTGCGCATCCGCTGGATCCATCAGCTCCAGACGCATCTCGTCCACGACGCCGCACGCCGGATCACCCTGTCCCACCGCGCCGTCGCGCTGCTGCGCTGGCACGAGCTGCTGAGCACCCTCGACGGCGACGGCCTGCCGCAGGACATGGCCCAGCGGCTCCCCCGCCCCGACACCCCGCCCCTGCCCGACGCCTTCCGTCTGGCCGAGGATGCGGTGGTGGTCGCCGAGCGCCCGCGCGCCGCTGACGCCCCGGCGCGGGGCGTCTGCGGCGGCCGTGCCACCGGGACCGCCTGGGACGGCCGGGGTGAACGCCCCGAGGACGCCGTCCTGGTCGTCCGCACCCTCGACCCGGCCCTCGCTCCCCTGCTGCCGCACCTGACCGCGCTGGTCGCCCAGACCGGCAGCCCGCTGTCCCATCTGGCCGTCCTGGCACGCGAGTACAAGGTGCCCGCCGTGGTGGGCGCCGCCGACGCCGTGCGGCGCTTCACCCCGGGAACCCGCCTGACCGTCGACGGTACGAGCGGCGAGATACGGCTGGACGAAACCCGCACCCCAGAGGCGGCCGACCGGTGAAGCGACTGGCGCACCTCTTCGCGGGCGCGGCCGGGCTCGGCGCGGGCACCTATGTCGTCATCTACCTCTACCGCTGGCAGTGGCAGCGCGCGATCATGTGCGGTGTCCTGCTGCTCGTCGCCGAGGTGCTGCTGCTCGGCCTGATCGTCCTGGGCCGCCTCAGCCGTATCGAGGAGCGCATCGGCGAGGGCGACCGCCGTCACGCCGACGTCCTGGCCCGGCTCGAACAGCCCCACGCCCCGGATCCCACCACGCGCTTCCGGTGGCTGGACGACGTCCGTGTGGAGCGCACCCATGTCTTCGTTCCCGTCCTGATGGCGGCGGGCGCCGTGCTCTCGGGGCTCGCGCGGCTCGTCCAGAAGATCGCCCGGAGCACCGTCCGTCCCGCCGCCGAGCGACGGGTGGCGGGCCGTCTCGCGATCCTGGCCGCCCCGCCCCTCGGCACCGACCTCGACGCCCTGCCCCCGACGCGAGCGGACCGGCGGCGCACCCGGCACCGGGTCACCGGCTTCGTCGCCGGAAGCACCGCACTGGCCGCACTCGTTCTCGGCCTCGGCGAGCTGACTGAGACCCGCCCCGAGGAGCGCGCCCCGGACACCGTGGCGACCTCCGTGGTGGTACGCCTCGCCACCCGGGGTGTTTCCGGCCAGGAGTACCGGAGCCTGCTGGCCCACGAGATCTGGACCCGCTGCCGCCACTCCACCGCCGTCCCCCTCTACGACACCACCCTGGGCAGTCTCGGCGACGGCCTCTACGCCGGTGTCGTCCACCCCGCTCTCGCCGATCACGACCGTATGCGGCTGCGCGGCTGCCTGGAGGACGCGGCGACCGACCGCGCGTACTTCAAGGTCGTCGGCATGGACCAGACGAAGCGGGACTGACCCGGAGCGGGCGGCCACAGGGGCGGAAGTGCGCCGCAATGCGACGGTGGGCGGTGGGCGCGGGCGGGGGAGGGTAGCCGCAGGGGAGCGAGTACGGTCCCACTTCCCGTCAGGAGGCCTCCTGTGGCCACCCCTTCAACTCCTCGTCGCCTGCCGCCCCCGGACTACGGGACGGTCCGCCCGAAGCGCTCGGTGTGGTCGGGGGTGCTCATCGGGGTCGGGATCGCCGCGTTCGTCGACGAGACGGTCTTCCACCAGCTCCTGCACTGGCACCACTTCTACGACAAGTCCACCCCGGGCGTGGGACTGGTCTCCGACGGCCTCTTCCACGCCTTCGGCTGGCTGGCCGTCGTCCTCGGCCTGATGCTGGTGGCGGACCTGCGTCGGCGCGCCGCGCTGAGCGGCCGGGGCCTGACCGGCGGCATCCTGCTGGGCGCGGGGTTCTTCCAGCTCTACGACGGGACGGTCCAGCACAAGCTCCTCGAGCTGCACCAGATCCGCTACCACGTCGACCTGGTCCCCTACGACTGGACGTGGAACGTGCTTGCGGTGGTCCTGCTGGTCGTGGGCGCGGTGCTGGTGAGGCGCTCCGGCACGGGTGAGGCGCCCGACGACGAAGCGGCGCGGGCCCGGGAGCCGCGCGGGTGACGCCGACGCACACGGGACAGGCCGCGGGTGCCCCGGCGGCGGCGGCCGCGGTGCTCGCCCTCGTCGGGGCAGCCGGATACCTGCTGGCCACGCGGCGGCTGAGGCGCCGCGGTGACGCGTGGCCGTGGGCACGGAACGCCTCCTTCACCGCGGGCCAGGCGAGCCTCGTCCTGGCCGCCCTGGCCCCCCTGCCGGGCGGGGAGTTCACGGCACACATGGTCCAGCACCTGGTCATCGGCATGGTGGCACCGCTGCTGCTGGTGCTGGGACGCCCGGTGACCCTCGTCCTGCGTGCCCTGCCCGCGGGCTCCTTGCGGCGGTGCCTGCGGGCCGTGGTCCGCTCCCGCCCGCTCGGTCTGCTGTTCCTGCCGCCGGTGGCCGCGGTGCTCGACATGGGCGGTCTGTGGCTGCTCTACCGCACCGGTCTCTTCGCCCGGCTCCACGGCCACCCGTGGCTGCACGCCGCCGTCCTGGTCCATGTCCTGGCCACCGGGCTGCTGTTCACCTTCGCCGTCTGCCGGCTCGACCCCGTACGTCACCGCCACGGCCTGCCCCTGCGCGCCGCCACCCTGGTCGCCGCGGCCACCGCCCACGCCGTCCTGGCCAAGACCCTCTACGGCGCCTCCCCGCCCGGCACCGCCTTCCCCGGCCCCGACGCGGCCCGCGCGGCGGAGGCGATGTACTACGGCGGTGACCTGGTGGAGATCGCGCTGGCCGTCGTCCTGGCCCGGCAGTGGTACACGGCCGCGGGCCGCCGCGCGCACGTGGACGGGCGGGCCGGTGCCGCACGCGCGGGCCGGTCGGCCCCGACCACGTATGCGCGGGCGGGAACCGTGAACGCCGGATCCGCCCCCAGCCGTCACCGCGGCGGGCCCCGTGAGCCCAGGGGCACGAGCGTGGCCCGCAGAGCACACTGGTGGGCCCTCTCGAAGCCGCTCCGGAGGCCGATCGCGTCCGGGACCGGCGAGAGCGGCCGGTAGGGGGCCGCGGCGGTGACCGGTTAGGCGTGGGGGCCGGGCCGCCGGCCGGCGCCTTCGCCCAGCCGGTGCGTCATGACCGCCGGTGCGCGGGGCGCGCGGCCCTCGCCGCGATCTTCCTGATAGGCAGTCGCGGGTGAGCAACCACGTATTCGCGCGCGAGGCGGACGACGCCGGTACCGGCCACAGCGGTACCGGGCGCGCCTGGCCCTTCGCCGTGGCCGCCTACGCCTTCGCCGTAGCGATGTGCGGCACGACCCTGCCCACTCCCCTGTACCGCGCATACCAGCGGGAGTTGGGCTTCTCCTCGTTCATGGTGACGGTGATCTTCGCGGTGTACGCCGTCGGTGTCATCGCGGCCCTGCTCCTGCTGGGGCAGTTGTCGGACTCCGTGGGCCGGCGGCCGGTCCTGCTGGCGGGGCTGGTGGCCTCGGCGCTCAGCGCGGTGTGCTTCCTCTTCGAGCAGGGGCTGCCGGAGCTGTTCGCGGGACGGGTGCTGTCGGGCCTGTCGGCGGGCCTGTTCACGGGCACCGCGACCGCCGCCGTGGTGGAGCTCGCCCCCGCGCGGTGGGCGACGTCGGCCACGCTGCTCGCCACCGCGGCCAACATGGGCGGCCTGGGCAGCGGCCCTCTCCTTGCGGGGCTCATCGCCCAGTTCGCCTCCGACCCGCTGCGCCAGGTCTTCCTCGTGGACCTCGGCCTCGTCGCGGCGGGCGTCGTCGGCGTCCTGCTGATCCCGGAGACCGTACGGAACCGGCGGGGCGGGTCACGCCGCCCGAGGCGGCTGCGCGTGCCCCCGACGGTGCGCCCAGCCTTCGTCCCCGCGGCCCTGGCGGGCTTCGCGGGGTTCGCCACCATGGGGCTGTTCACGTCGGTGGCACCGAGCTTCCTGAGCGAGGTGGTCGGGGTGAGCCGACCGGCCGTGTCCGGCGCGGTGGTCTTCACGGTCTTCGCCGCCTCGACGGCCGGTCAGCTGCTGATGGGGCGGGTGGGGGTGCGCCGGGCGCTGCCGTGGGGCTGTGTGGTCCTGGTGGCCGGCATGGCGCTGATCTCCTGGGCGCTGCTCGCGGCCTCGCTGCCCCTGCTGGTGGCGGGGGCGCTCACCGCGGGCGCGGGCCAGGGCCTGTCGTTCCGGGCCGGGGTCACCGAGGTGGGCGAGCACAGCCCGCCCGAACGCCGGGCGGAGATCACCTCCGCGCTCTTCGTCGTGCTGTACGTGGCGATCTCGATCCCCGTGGTCGGGGTGGGGGCCATGGCGGTCACCCTGGGCCTGCGTCCGGCGGGGCTGGTCTTCAGCGGGTGTGTCGCGCTGCTGGCGGCCACCACGGCGGTGCTGCTGTGGAGGCGGCCGGTACGGCGGGACACCTGAGAGCGGGTGGCGGTGGTCGGCACGGTGGCGGGGGCTTACGCGGCGTACGGACCCAGTTGTCGCGCGCAGGCTTCCTGGGCGGCGCGCGGGAGGAGCGCGGCGCAGCGCGTGAACAGCGCGTGGAGCGCCGCACCGTGCCGGGCGGCCAGTTCGGCGTTGTGGGCCAGTACATCGAGTTCGTTGGCGGCGGTGATGGCCAGGAACGCGCGCAGGTCGGCCTCGTCCGGCGTGTGCTCGGCGCCGGTGAAGCGGTCCCGGAAGACCACCGGGCCGGTGCGGCCCAGTCGCGGGTAGAGCGCGCCGCGGTCGCAGCTGCCGTACAGGTGGACGAGCGCTTCGGCCCGCGCGCCGATCAGCTGCGCCAGCACGTGCCGTTCGGTCACCGGCAGCAGGGCCTCGTCGTAGCCGTCCGTTCCGTACGCCGCGTGGCACAGCCCGGCCGCCTGGGTCCGCAGATCGGCTCCCCACGCGGTCAACAGGCCGCGCACCCGGCCGAGGTGCTCCAGAAGCGTCCCGCCCGGATGGGGCAGCCGCGCGGCCCCCCGGGCGCGCAGGAAGGCGTCCGCGCGTGTCCACAGGGGTGCGGTGTCGGGGGCGGCGGCCGTCATGAGCGCGAGTATCCCACGCGGGCCGAGACACCGGGCGGCAGCGCCCCGCCCCTGGGGGCCGCGTCCTTCGACTCACCTGTCCCGGCGCCAACTACGCCGTCCCCGGTAAACAGTTCGGCAAGGGCGTCGGCGTTCCGCGTCGGCGTGCCGGCGCGGACGAAGGACCCCGAGGATTTCCTGCGGGGAACGGGACACGGCGGGCTCCCGGGGCGCGGGCAACGGTCAGGAAGCCCACCTCACCACAGGCGCGCCCCGCACCGGGCCGCTTCGGGGAACCCTCTCCCGGGTCCGCTCCGGCGAATCCCAGGAGGTGACGGGCGTCCCAGGCACCGGCGGAACAGCGCGGGGCGGGCAGGGGCGGGCGCGTTCGACTGCGGACGGCTGCCCGCAGACGAACAGGCCCGCTGTGCGGTAGATCAGAACTCAAGCCATTATCAAGCGGAAAGAGAAGCCCTCCTATGACGCACATCGTCCTCCCCGGCCAACGCCCCGAAGGCCGCCGCGGGTTCGAGATCGTCCTCTCCAGCAAGATGACCGGCCAAGCGGCCTCCTGGGTGGAAACCCGCCAGGGCCCGGCCTGGTCGGGCCCTCCGCTGCACACCCACGCCGAGTCGACGGAGACCTACTACGTCGTTTCCGGCACCCTCCTGGTCCAGGTCGACGACGAGGTCGTGGAGCTGCGTTCGCGCGCCCTCGCGCACATCACCAGCGGCACGCGCCACACCTGGGCCACGCCGCCCGGTGAGGGCTGCCACTTCCTGACCCTGCACATGCCCGGCGGTTACGAGGACTACCACCCCACCGCGCTCCAGGCGGAGAAGGACAACGGCGGTCCGCTCACCCAGGAGGACCTTTTCAAGATCGCCGCTCGCTTCGACTGGCGCCCCGCGGGCGACACGCCGATGCGTCTGACCCCCGACGGCCGTCTCGTCCCCGCCTCCCAGGCCGACGACGAGGCCGCGCGCCTGCGCGCCGAATGGCTGGCCGCCCAGGGCGAGGACGCCGAGATCACCCCCATCCACGACCCCGGTTTCTACGTCACCAACCAGCCCGCCTAGCCCCGGCACGTGGCCGCGCCGGGCGGGGGCGCGCGCGACCGCCGTGCCGCAGGTTCGGCACGGCCGCCGCCGTCCACCGACTGTCCGTCCGAACCCCGCTCCGCCACGGTCGTCCACCGCCCTTCACCGGCCGCTCTGCCGGTTCGCTCCCCGCTCGCCCGCCGGGTGTCCCGGCGACGGGCCAGTCATTCCGGCCGAGTCGTACCGGGCGCGGATGACTGCGGCCCGGATATCGGGGTATTCACCTTCCCGGACAGGGGTGAACCCGAGGGGCCGGTGGTCCGGCCCGGTTCAGGTGGTGACGGTGATGCGACAGACAGTGATCAGGCGGCCGCGGCCGCCCGCGCCCAGGCCGCCCCTGGATCTGCGCACCCCCAGCGGACGCCCGCTTCCCTACTGACCGCCCCCGGACGCCCGGGCCGCGCTCCCCGCACGGCCCCGGGCGTCCCACGCTGCCCTCCCGTCAGAGGCGGTGGACGGTGTGCAGCTTCGTGGCGTACGTGCCCGTGCCGTCCAGCAGTGAGGCGCCGCCCAGGTCCGCCATGGTGGGGCCGTTGTTCGTCTTGCGGCTGGAGACGAAGCGGCGCTGTCCGGCGGCGTCCAGGCCCAGGTAGATGCCGACGTGGTCGATGGTGACGGTGGGGTTGTCGTCACCGGAGTCGGCGTTGAACAGCAGCAGGTCACCGGGCTGGAGCAGCGCCGCCGCGGGCGGGTTGGTCCCGTCGGTCCGGTCGATGCGCGCACCGGGCGCGTAGTCCACCATGTCCCGCGACTTGCGCGGCAGCCGGGTGCGGGAGGTGTCCTGCCCCGCCGCCATCGGTACGCCCATGTGGTAGCCGTACACCATGCGCGTGAAGCCGGAGCAGTCCAGATTGCCGACCTGCTTGCTGGAGGGGCCGGTGTAGGTGCCGTCGGGGAAGGTCCAGCCGGTGTTCATGTACTCGTGGAAGTCGGCGCCCTCGTAGCGGAAGCCCTGCGGGTCCAGATAGCCGTACCCCGCCTCGCCCAGGACCGGCTTGTCCTTGGCGGGCCCGGATCCGCTGGTGACGGCGGGACCGTCGGCGAGGAACATCGCCGCGTACGCCAGGACGTCCGGAGCGGTGGAGCCCGCCCAGGCGCGGATCGTCTTCTCCAGCTCCGGCGTCCAGGTCCCGTCGAAGGGCTCGGGCAGCACCCGCACCCAGTCGCCGTGCGTGACGCTCGGCGGCGTGGCCCAGGTCGACTGGTCGACCTGGAAGCGCTTCACGGAGAGCTTGACCGGCAGGTTGGTGCAGCCGTCGTTGGCCAGCGCGCGCAGGCCGACCCGTCCCTTGCGGCCGAAGGTGTCGTCGCTGAGGTCGACGTTCCAGGCGGTGGGCTCCGTGGAGGCGGTGCGCCAGGCCTTGACCTGGACGCGGGTGCCCTCGCGGCGCACCCGTATCGTCCAGTCGGTGCCCGCGGTCACGCCCGTGGCGAGGGTGACGGCGCTGGACCCCGCGAGCAGGTCGACCTTGTCGGCGACCTCCTTCTCCACGCGCAGCTCGACCGCGCCGGTCGTCAGGAAGGACAGCCGGGCCCGGTAGTTGTTGCTGGTGTCCTGGTAGCCGAAGGACAGGGCGTAGGAGCACGCCTGGCCGGTGGGCACCTTGTCGAAGTGCGCCACGGACCGCGCGTCGAAGTCGGTGATCTCCCCGTCGCGCAGGGTGACATGACGGCTGGCGTAGTCGGTGGTGAGGCTGATGACACCGGCGCCCGGCACGACCGAGTAGTCGGTGACGGCCGGTCCCAGCGTCGACCAACTGCCGCCGCCCGGGGAGGTGCCCCAGTACACGCGGTCGGCCTCGGGCAGGGAGGGGTCCGGCAGGGTGCGCGCGAAGTCGTCCACGAAGGACTTCTTGTTCTCCGTGAACGTCCGCGACGGGCCCGGCAGGACGACGGTACGGGCTCCGTGCGTCAGCAGGGCCACCCGCTTGCCGCCGGAGGTGACCTCGGTGCGCGCCGGGGTGCCCGCGAGCACCGAGGTGGTGAGGGGGGCGGCCAGGGTCAGCTGGCTGAAGTAGGACGCGTTCAGCGGCGGCAGCGTGACCGAGGAACGAGGCGAGGCGAGCCCGGCGGGCGCCGCGAGGGGGGCGGCGGAGCCGGTGGAAGCGGTGGAGACGGCGGCGCGCGCCGGGGCGGCGGCGAGAGCGCCGAGCGGAACGGTGGCGGCCGAGGCCGCGAAGATACCGAGCAGGCTGCGCCTGGAAGTGTGGGACATGCGCGTCATCATGCGGCAGCGGTGGGTGACCGCGGCCACCGGGGTCCCCGGGCGTCCGATGTGCACGAATCGCCGCATTGCGCCCCCCACGAAGGCGGCGAAGGCACGACAACCAGGGTGTTTCGCCTTGCCGTCACCGTGGGGGCTCGCACACCGGGCGGCACCGCCCGAAGGACCGGTCGCGGTCTGCGTGTCCTTCGGGCGATGCGGCCGGGGCCGGGCGCCTGGCGGCCGGTGGCGGCCGCGCGGCGTCCGCTCAGGCGGTCCGCAATTCGAGGACCGTGACCGAGTACGGGGCGAAGGTCGCCGTGAAGGCCGGGGAGATACCGCGGACGGACCGGCTGCGCGGGACCACCGCCTCCGGGTCGGCGAGGGTGTTGGTGGCCTTCCGGTCCGCCGCGGTCAGGACCGTGACCGTACCGGCCGACGCCGTGCGGGCGATCCCCTTGAGGGAGACGGCCGTCCTGCGGGCCGTGCCGCCCGTGTTGACCACGGCCAGATAGACCCGGCGGGTGGCGGGGTCGTGGGTGGTGACGACGTTGAGGCCGGGCAGCGCGCGCACCTCGGTGGGCAGCACCACGGTGCCCCGGCGGGTGCGCAGCATCTGCTGGGCGTAGTAGCTGGGTGAGTTGTAGCTGGTCAGACCGGAGTACGCGATGAGGTTGGTGGCCCAGGTGTTGTCGTTGACATGGCTGAACAGGGGCGCGTACGACTCCATGAGGACCTGGTCGGAGTTGCGGATGAGCCCGGCCACCCAGGACGCGTCGCCGAGTGCCGCGTCGAGGTTGGGGGTGGGGCGGCCCTCCTGCGCGGCCCACTCCCCGACGAACACCTTGGGGCTGCGCCGGTCCCGGCCGTCGTACTTGTGTGAGCCCGCCTGGAAGGCGGACGGCGACAGGTAGTAGTGCTCGTCGATGAGGTCGTACGGGCGGGAGGCGACCGGCGTCGTGGCGATCAGCTTGAGCTTCGGGTACCGGGCCCTGATGGCGTCGTGGAAGGCCGCGTAGCGCTCCTCGTACGAGCCCGACCTGTCGAACCAGTCCTCGTTGCCGATCTCCACATGGGTCAGGGGGAAGGGCGCCGGGTGCCCGTCGGCGGCTCGCCGGGCGCCCCAGGTGGAGGTGGCGGGCCCGGTGATGTACTCGATCTGGTCGAGGGCGTCCTGCACGAAGGGTTTCAGGGCGTCCCCGGTGACATGGGCACCCTGGAGGGAGTATCCGGCGTAGACGCACAGCAGGGGCGCGCAGCCCAGGTCCTCGGTCATCTGGAGGTACTCGGGCAGGCCCAGGCCGTCGGTGGACCAGTAGCCCCAGGCGGAGTTGCGGTGCCCGGGCCGCTGCTCGACCGGGCCGATGGTCTTCTTCCAGTCGAAGCGGTCGGCGATGACGTTGCCTTCGAGGTAGTTGCCGCCGGGGAAGCGCAGGAACGCGGGCCGCAGGGCGGCGAGCTTCTCCATCAGGTCCACCCGCAGACCGTTGTCGCGGCCCTTGTACGTCGGCGGGAAGAGGGAGACCTGGCTCAGCCAGAGCGTGCCGGCGGCCGGGGCGGTGACGACGAGGCGGGCGTCGAGGGTGGTGGGGGCGGCGCGTCCGGTGCGCAGGGTGAGCTCGTGCTTGCGCCAGGAGCCGGTCAGCGCCCCCGTGGTCGCGGTGGCGTGGACCGTGCCGTCCGCGCCGACGATCGAGACCGTCAACCTGCCCTTGAGAGAGGGGGACTTGACGTGGAGGGAGGCGCGGTAGGTGGTGGCGGGGCGGACCGGGATGCCCCAGAAGCCCTCGTTGGCGACGCCGTCCCCGGCCGCGCTCGTGGTGACGCGCAGCGACTGGGTGAGGGCCTGGTTGAGCGGCTGGGCGGGGTCCACGGCGAAGGTGGCGGCGCCCACGGTGGACCAGTGCAGCGGTGTGGACGCGGCCATGAAGCTGCGGTTGTTGACGAGCTCGGCGTAGAGGCCGCCCTCGCCGCTGTGGTTGATGTCCTCGAAGAAGATCCCGCCGAGGTCCGGGCTGACGACGGGGCCCGGCCGGGAGGCATCGACGCTCAGCAGCGGCCGGGTGGAGTCCACCGGCACGCCCGCCAGGGCCGCCGCCTGTTCGGCGGTCAGCGCGGTGTCGAAGACCTGGACGTCGTCGATGAGGGCGTGCGCCTGGTCGACCTGGGCGCCGCCGAAGAGACCGCGCCCGACGGCGGTGGCACCGGTGGCGCGCCAGGCGCCGGAGAAGGGGACCTCGCCCTCCAGGACCCCGTTGACGTACAGCCGGACGACCCCCGCCGCCCGGTCGTCGACCCCGAGGAGGTGGTACCAGACGCCGGTGGCGGGAGCGAAGGAGGCGCCGGCCACGGCGGCGGCACCGTTGCCCGAGGTGGCGTCGGAGGGCAGCCGGGTGAGGGCGAACGCGCCGGTGTCGTCGCGCAGTTGCAGGAAGAAGCCGCTGACCTGGGAGCCGTCGACGGAGACGAAGGTCTGGTATCCGGTGGTGGCGGTGAGGCGGACCCAGGCGGACACGCTGAAGCTCTTGGTGGTGTCCACGACGGCGGTCCGGGCGGTGGCGTTGCCGCCCGCCGAGAGGTCGAGGCCGGAGGCCCCGGACTTCGCCGGGCCGAAGCGCGCGGCCCCGTCGAGGGTGAGGGTGCGGCCGCCGGCACTGTCGGCCGCGGTGGTGCCGGTCGCCTCGTCGAAGGCCCAGTGGGCGACCGGCGCGGGGAGCGCGTCGGCCGCCCGGGCCGGGGAGGCCGCGAGCGCAGGGCCGATCGCCCCGGCCAGCGGGAGGGCGCCGAGGGCGGTGACGAGGGTTCTGCGACTGGGGCCGGTCTCCGGTCGCCCGGCCGGGGCGGTGGGGGTGTCTGAGGTCATGCTGAACTCCTCATCTCTCCATGATGGTTCGAGATTTCGGACAGTGTTCTGCATTTCGTCGCCACTGTGTCGCCGGGAGCATTCCCCCTGGGCCGCCCCGGCGTCAACACCCCGAAGGCGGCGCGACGCCCACGGAGCGCGCCACCCGGCAGGACTCGGGAACGGTTCCCGCGCGACCCATTGACACCCGCCACCGCACGTCATTACCGTCACGCCAACATTTCGAACGCGTGACGAAATATCGAACGGTACGGACGCAGCCTCGGGAGCAACTGCCTTGCGAATCACGGGAATCAGCACACACGTCGTCGGGACTCCCTGGCGCAACCTCACCTACGTCCAGGTCCACACCGACGAGGGCCTCACCGGAGTCGGCGAGACCCGGATGCTCGGTCACACCGACGCGCTCCTCGGCTATCTGCGGGAGGCCGAGGCCAACCACATCGCGGGCTCCGACCCGTTCGCGATCGAGGACCTGGTGCGCCGGATGAAGTACGGCGACTACGGACGCGCCGGCGAGATCGTGATGTCCGGTATCGCGGTCGTCGAGATGGCCTGCTGGGACATCAAGGGCAAGGCGCTGGGCGTCCCCGTCTGGCAGCTGCTCGGCGGGAAGGTGACGGACCGCGTCAAGGCGTACGCCAACGGCTGGTACACCACCGAACGCACCCCCGAGGCCTACCACAAGGCGGCCCAAGCGGTCGTCGAGCGCGGCTACCGGGCGCTGAAGATCGACCCCTTCGGCACCGGCCACTTCGAGCTCGACCACCGCCAGACGCGGTACGCGGTGTCGCTGATCGAGGCCGTACGGGACGCGATCGGCCCCGAGACCGAGCTGATGCTGGAGATGCACGGACGGTTCTCGCCCGCCACGGCGGTACGTCTGGCCCGCGACCTCGCCCCGTTCGAGCCCGCCTGGCTGGAGGAGCCGGTGCCGCCGGAGAACCTCAAGGCCCTGGAGAAGGTCGCCGCCAAGGTGGACATCCCGGTCGCCACCGGGGAACGCATCCACGACCGCATCGAGTTCCGGGAGCTCTTCGAGTCGCAGGCCGTCGACATCATCCAGCCGGACGTGGGCCACATCGGCGGCATCCTGGAGACCCGCAAGCTCGCGGCCACGGCCGAGACGCACTACATGCTCGTCGCGCCCCACAACGTCGGCGGTCCGGTCCTCACCGCCGCCAGCCTCCAGGTGGCGGGCTGCACCCCGAACTTCAAGATCCTGGAACACTTCAACGACTTCGCGGACGCCGAGATCAAGAAGGTCGTCAAGGGCGCCCCGCAGGTCGTCGACGGCTACTTCGAGCTGTCGCACGCCCCGGGGCTCGGCGTCGAGCTCGATGTGGACGCGGCGGCCGAGTTCCCCCAGCAGCAGGCCCGGTTCGACCTCTGGGCGGAGGGCTGGGAGAAGCGCGCCCCCAAGCCCTCCGGAGCGGCGGGATGAACGGCCGCGAGCAGCCGGGTCCCGTGGGCGGCGCCGCGCAGGACGGCGGGGCCGGGGCGACCAGTCGCGCCATCGTCGTCGACGCGCCCGGCGCCCACCGTCTGATCACCGTGCCGCGCCCCCAGGCCGGCCCCGGCGAGGTGCTCGTCGAAGTCGCCGCCGCCGGGGTCTGCATGAGCGACCGTGAGGTGTACGAAGGCAGGCGCGCCCCCGACTATGTGCGCTACCCCGTCACCCCGGGCCACGAGTGGTCCGGGACCGTGGTGGCGGCCGGGGCAGGGGTCGACCCCGCCGTGGTGGGCCGCAAGACGGTCGCCGAGGGGTTCCGTTTCTGCGGGACCTGCGAGCGGTGCCGGAACGCGGAGACGTCCCTGTGCGCCGCCGCGTACGCGGAGACCGGCTTCACCCACCCCGGCGCCTTCGCCGACCACGTGGTGGTGCCGGCCCGGCTGCTGCACCTGCTGCCGGACGACGCCGATCTGCGCGGCGCGGCCCTGCTGGAGCCCGCCGCCGTGGTCGCCGCCGCCGTCCGGGCCGGCGCGCCCGAGGCGGGCGAGCGGATCGCGGTGGTCGGGGCGGGGACGCTCGGGCTGCTCGCGGTGCAGCTCCTCGCCGCCGCCTCCCCCGGCGAGCTGACCGTGATCGACCCCCGGCTGGAGCGCGCCGAGCTCGCCTGCCGCATGGGGGCGACCGAGGCCCGCACGCCCGTCCACCCCGGCGAGGCGCACGGCTACTACGACCTGGTCGTGGAGACGGCCGGCGCCCGCACCACCGCCGCCGACGCCTGCCTCCTCGCGCGGCGCGGGGGCCGGGTGGTGCTCACCGGGATGTTCGCCGAAGGCGCGGTGGGCATCGACCCGGTGCACCTGTCGGTGAGCCAGCTCACCGTGCGGAGCGTCTTCGGTGCTCCCTCGGCCGCCTGGTCGTTCGCCGTACGGGCCTACAGCACGGGGCTGATCGACCCGTCGGAGCTGATCACCCACGAACTCCCGCTGGAGCGGTACACCGACGCCCTCGCGCTGGTGGGAGGCGGTGACCCGAAGACCGGAAAGGTACTGCTGCGCCCCTGAGGCGCGTCTTCGCGCCCGGGCGCCGCGGCGCCCTGCCCCTCCCCTGTGATCCGAACCTTGTTCGACATGCCGAACAAGCGCGAACCTCCCGTACGCGCACGACCTTCCCGTACACGCAACGTCTCTCCCGTACAAGGAATCCGCCTGTGACCGACGCACCCGACACCGCCCCCCGCCCGGGCCCCGAGGGCCCCCGCCGACCCGGCGAACCGGCCCTGGCCGCCCTGGGCCTGGGCGCGCCCGGCGGCAACCCCGCCGACTCCTCCCCGCACACGTTCCCCGACGGGGGCACCTGGCGCACCGAGATCCCCTCCGTAGAGGGCCCGGAGGCGCTCTCCGCCGTCCTCAAGGAGGCCTCCCGCCTCGACGTGCCCGTGCACCGCGTCAGCCAGGGCAGCGGTGTGTGGATGCTCTCCGACGCCGAGATCACCGAGATGGTGGAGGGCTGCGCCGAGCGCGACATCGAGCTCTGCCTGTTCACCGGGCCTCGCGGCACCTGGGACGCGGGGGCCTCCGTCCGCACCGACTCCGGCGGGGCGGGGCTGCGCGCCCGGGGCCACGACGCGCTCGCCGGGTGCGTCGAAGACGCCCTGCGGGCGGCCGAGCTGGGGGTGCGCTGTCTGCTGGTGGCGGACGAGGGCGTGCTGTGGAGCCTGCACCGGATGCGCGAGGGCGGGCTGCTGCCCGCCGAGACCACCCTCAAGGTGTCCGCGCTGATCGGCCCGGTCAACCCGGCGTCCGTCGCCGTCTACGAGCAGTTGGGCGCCGACTCCGTCAACGTCCCCTCCGATCTGACGGCCGCTCACTTCACCGAGGTCAGGCGGGTCTCCAGGGTGCCGCTCGACCTCTACATCGAGGCGCCGGACGACCTCGGCGGCTATGTGCGGATGTACGAGGCGGCCGAGCTGATCCGCCGCGCCGCCCCGCTCTACCTCAAGTTCGGCCTCTCCAGGGCGCCCGGCATCTACCCCTACGGCGCCCATCTGCGCGACACCGCCCTGCACACCGCCCGCGAGCGGGTCCGCCGGGGCCGGCTGGTCCTGGACCTGCTCGCCCGCCTCGGCTCCGACGGCGGTATGTCCCCGCTCGGCTCCCGCCGTCCCGGCGCCCTGAACCGCTTCCCCGTGAACCCGAAGGACTGATGACCATGCGCCGCACCCGACCAGCCGCACTCGCCCTCGTCGCGGGAGCGCTCGCGCTCGCCCTCACCGCCTGCGGACAGGACAGCGAGGGCGGCGGCAAGGCCACGCCCAAGGGCGGCAAGGGGGCCACCATCGGCATCGCCATGCCGACCAAGTCCTCCGAGCGCTGGATCGCCGACGGGAACAACATGGCCCAGCAGTTCCGGGCACTGGGCTACAAGACCGACCTCCAGTACGGCGAGGACAGCGTCGACCAGCAGGTCGCCCAGCTCGAGAACATGATCACCAAGGGGGTGGACGCCCTGGTGATCGCCGCGATCGACGGACGCGCCCTCAGTGACGTCCTCAAGCAGGCCGCCGACCAGCACATCAAGGTGATCTCCTACGACCGCCTCATCCTCGGCTCCCCCAACGTCGACTACTACGCCTCCTTCGACAACGAGAAGGTCGGCGTGCTCCAGGCCGGCTACATCGTCGACAAGCTGGGCCTGAAGGGCCCCCAGCAGGGCAAGGGCCCCTTCAACATCGAGCTGTTCGCCGGCTCGCCCGACGACAACAACACCCGCTACTTCTTCCAGGGCGCCCTCAAGACCCTCCAGCCCTACATCGACAAGAAGCAGCTGGTCGTGCGCAGCGGCCAGACCCGGCTCAACCAGGTGACCACGCTCCGCTGGGACGGCGCCACCGCGCAGAAGCGCATGGACGACCTGCTGACCAAGGCGTACTCCACCGAGCGCGTGGACGCCGTCCTCTCTCCGTACGACGGGATCTCCATCGGCATCCTGTCCGCCCTGCGCTCCGGCGGCTACGGCACCGCCGCCAAGCCCTACCCGGTCGTCACCGGGCAGGACGCCGAGGTCGCGTCCGTGAAGTCCATCATCGCCGGGGACCAGTCGCAGACCGTCTACAAGGACACCCGCGCCCTGGCCAAGCAGGCCGTGCAGATGGCCGACGCGGTGCTCACCGGCAAGACGCCGCAGGTCAACGACACCAAGACGTACAACAACGAGAAGAAGGTCGTACCGGCCTTCCTCCTCAACCCGGTCAGCGTCGACAAGTCCAACTACCAGTCGGTGCTGGTCGACTCGGGCTACATCAAGGCGAGTGACCTGAAGTGAGCGGCCCGGACAGGGGGGCGCCCATCCTGGAAATGCGCTCCATCGTCAAGACGTTCCCGGGGGTCCGGGCGCTCTCCGACGTCTCGCTCACCGTGGCACCCGGTGAGGTGCACGCCATCTGCGGCGAGAACGGCGCGGGCAAGTCCACCCTGATGAAGGTCCTCAGCGGCGTCCACCCGCACGGCAGCTACGAGGGCGACATCCTCTTCCAGGGCGAGCTCTGCGCGTTCAAGGACATGCGGGCCAGCGAGGCACGCGGGATCGTCATCATCCACCAGGAGCTCGCCCTCGTCCCCTACCTCTCCATCGCCGAGAACATCTTCCTCGGCAACGAGCACGCCACGCGCGGCATCGTGAGCTGGGGCGAGACGCTCAAGCACGCGGCGCGGCTGATGAAGCGGGTGGGTCTGCGCGAGCATCCGCAGACCCGGGTGGCGGACATCGGCGTCGGCAAGCAGCAGCTGGTGGAGATCGCCAAGGCCCTCTCCAAGGAGGTCCGACTGCTGATCCTGGACGAGCCGACCGCCGCCCTCAACGACGACGACAGCGCCCATCTCCTCGATCTGATCCTGGAGCTGAAGGCGCAGGGCATCGCCTCGATCATCATCTCGCACAAGCTCAACGAGATCGCGGCGGTCGCCGACTCGGTCACCGTCCTGCGGGACGGCAGGACCATCGAGACCCTCGACGTGAAGGCCGCGGACACCACCGAGGAGCGCATCATCCGCTCCATGGTCGGCCGCGACCTCGACCACCGCTTCCCGCCGCGCACCCCCTACGAGGGCGACCCGGGCGCCCATGCGGCCCTCGAAGTGCGGGACTGGACCGTGCACCACCCCATCGACCAGCAGCGCAAGGTCGTCGACGACGTCAGTCTGCATGTGCGGCGGGGCGAGATCGTGGGGATCGCGGGGCTGATGGGCGCGGGCCGCACCGAGCTGGCCATGAGCGTCTTCGGCCGCTCCTACGGCCGGAACATCAGCGGCACGGTGTGGAAGGACGGCCGCCCCATCCGGACGAAGACCGTCCCCGAGGCGGTCGGCCACGGCATCGCGTACGTCACCGAGGACCGCAAGCACTACGGCCTCAACCTCATCGACACCATCAGCCGCAACATCACGCTGGGCGCCCTGGACAAGGTGTCCCGGCGCGGGATCGTCGACGAGCACGAGGAGCGGCGGGTCGCCGAGTCGTACCGCACCTCCATGGGCATCAAGGCGCCGACCGTCTTCGAGCCGGTCGGGCGGCTGTCCGGCGGCAACCAGCAGAAGGTCGTCCTCAGCAAGTGGATCTTCGCGGGTCCCGAGGTGCTGATCCTCGACGAGCCCACCCGCGGCATCGACGTGGGCGCCAAGTACGAGATCTACACGGTCGTCGACCAACTCGCCGCCCGGGGCAAGGCCGTCGTCTTCATCTCCTCCGAACTGCCCGAACTCCTCGGCATGTGCGACCGCATCTACACCATGGCGGCCGGCCGGCTCACCGGCGAGACCGCCCGCGCGGACGCGACCCAGGAAGGGCTCATGCGCCTCATGACCACGAACGACACCACGAACAAGAGGTAGCCGATATGGGTCCGGTCACCACCGACGCCGCCCCCAGCCCCCCGAGGACCCCCGAACCGCCGCGCTCCCCCACCGGGGCGCTGCTCCTCGACGCGGCCCGCCGCAACATGCGCCAGTACGGGATGCTGGTCGCGCTCGGACTGATCGTCGTGCTCTTCCAGATATGGACCGACGGCGTCCTGCTCAAACCGAACAACGTCACCAACCTGGTGCTCCAGAACAGCTACATCCTGGTCCTGGCCATCGGCATGGTGATCGTCATCATCGCCGGCCACATCGACCTGTCCGTGGGCTCACTGGCGGCCTTCGTCTCCGCGGCGTGCGCGGTGATGATGGTCGAGCACCATGTGCCCTGGGTGGTCGCGCTGGCCGTGGCGCTCGCGATCGGCGGTGTGGCGGGCGCCTGGCAGGGGTTCTGGATCGCCTACGTGGGCATCCCCTCCTTCATCGTCACGCTCGCCGGGATGCTGCTCTTCCGGGGCGGCACCCAGATCCTGCTCGGCTCCCGCTCGCTCGGCCCGTTCCCCGAGGGCTTCCAGAAGATCTCCACCGGATACCTTCCGGAGGTCGGGCCCGACACCAACTACCACAACCTCACGGTCCTGCTGGGACTCACCCTGACCGCCGTGGTCCTCATCCAGGAGGTGCGCTCCCGGCGGCGCGAGCAGGCCTACGAACTCGATGTGCTCCCCCGGGGGCTGTTCCTCACCAAGTGCGTGGCGATGGCCGCCGCCGTCCTCGCCTTCACCCTGACCCTGGCCAGCTACCGGGGCGTGCCGGTGGTGCTGCTCCTGCTCGCCGCCCTGCTCATCGGGCTGGGCTTCGTGATGCGCAACGCGGTCGTGGGGCGGCATGTGTACGCGCTCGGCGGCAACCAGGCCGCGGCGAAGCTCTCCGGTGTCAAGGACAAGCGCGTCACCTTCCTTGTCTTCGTGAACATGGGCGTCCTGGCGGCGCTCGCCGGTGTCGTCTTCGCGGCGCGGCTGAACGCGGGCACACCCAACGCGGGCGTCAACTTCGAGCTGGAGGCCATCGCGGCGGCCTTCATCGGCGGTGCCTCGATGAGCGGCGGCGTCGGCACGGTGTTGGGCGCGATCATCGGCGGTCTGGTGCTCGGCGTGCTCAACAACGGTATGTCGCTGGTCGGCGTCGGCACCGACTACCAGCAGGTCATCAAGGGTTTCGTCCTGCTGGCCGCGGTGGGCTTCGACGTCTGGAACAAACGCAAGGTCGGCTCATGAGATCCCCTCGACCCTTCGAAGGAGCACGCGGATGAACACCAGCAGACGTACCGTGATGGCCGCTGGCCTGGCGGCCGGTGTGGCGGCGACCAGCCTGGGCACGGCCCACGCCGCCCCGGGCCGCATGCCCACCAAGGCGCTCTTCGGCACCCTGGACGACGGCACCCCCGTACACCGGTGGACCGTCAGCAACGGCGGGATCCGCCTTCAGGTCCTCTCCTACGGCGGGATCGTGCACCGTCTCGACGTGCCCGACCGGCACGGGCGCGCGGCCAACATCGCCCTCGGCTTCGACAACCTCGCCGACTACGTCGCCAAGTCCCCGTACTTCGGCGGTCTCATCGGCCGCTACGGCAACCGCATCGCGGCGGGCCGGTTCACCCTGGACGGGCACCCCTACCAACTGCCCCTCAATGACGGCGCGAACAGCCTGCACGGCGGCACCAAGGGCTTCGACAAGCAGCTGTGGCACGTGGAGCCCTTCGCCCGCGGCTCCCGCAGCGGCCTGGTGCTCTCCCGGATCTCGCCGGACGGCGAGATGGGCTACCCCGGCACCCTGAAGGTCAAGGTCACCTACACCCTCACGGCCCGGGGCGAGTGGCACATCGACTACGAGGCCACCACCGACCGGGCGACCGTCGTCAACCTCACCAGCCACACCTACTTCAACCTGGCCGGCGAGGGCAGCGGCCCGGTCTACGACCACACCCTCGAACTGGCCGCCGAGCGCTACACCCCGGTCGACTCGGGCCTCATCCCCACCGGCGAGCTGGCCCGCGTCTCACGGACCCCGTTCGACTTCCGGCGTACGAAGCCGATCGGCCGCGACATCCGCCAGGGCCACCAACAGCTCCTGTACGGCCAGGGGTTCGACCACAACTGGGTGCTGGACAAGGGCAGCACGGCGGAGCCCGAGTACGCGCTCACGCTCGCCGAGCCGCACTCCGGCCGGGTGATGAGGATGTTCACCACCGAGCCGGGCATGCAGTTCTACAGCGGCAACTTCCTGGACGGCACGCTGGTGGGCACCTCGGGCCGCGTCTACCGCCAGGGCGACGCCCTCTGCCTTGAGTCCCAGCACTTCCCGGACTCGCCCAACCACCCCGCCTTCCCGTCCACGGTGCTGCGTCCGGGCACGACCTACCGGTCGTCGACGGTGCACGCCTTCTCGACGCGCTGAGCCCTCCCGGGTACCGCCTTCGCCCCTGCGTCAGCCGGCGAAGGCGGTACCCGGCATCCCGCGCCCGATACCGGGCAGCACCAGCAGCGCCCCGCAGAGCGGGTGCGGCCGGGGCAGACCGGTACGGGCGCTGGTGACGTAGAGGTCGGTGAGATCCGGGCCGCCGAAGGCGCAGGCGGTGGGGCGGCGCACCGGCAGCTCGACCACCAGGTCGAGCGTGCCGTCCGGGCCGTAGCGGCGCAGCGCGCCCCCGTCCCACAGCGCCACCCACACGCCGCCGTCGGCGTCGACGGTTAGCCCGTCGGGGAAGCCGTCCTCGTCGCCGATCACCGCGAACGGTCTTCTGTCGTGGGCGAGATGGCCGTCGAAGTCGAAGACGTCGATCCGCCGGGTGGGGCTGTCGACGTAGTACATGAGCCGCCCGTCCGGGCTCCAGCCGGTGCCGTTGCTGACCGACACCGGGCCGGGCACCGCCGTGGCGGCGCCGTCGCCGGTGACCCGGAAGAGGGAGCCGCCCCCGCTCGCCTCGTCGTAGCGCATCGTGCCCGCCCACAGGGCGCCGTCCGGCGCGACCGCCGCGTCGTTGCCGCGCCGCCCGGGCACGGGGTCGCGCAGCAGCCAGGAGAAGGCGCCGTCGGGGCCGTAGAGCCCCACGCCGTCGCGGAGGTTGACGACGAGGCCGCCGTCCGCGCGCGGCTTGGCCGCGCCGACGTGCTGCCCGGTCGCCAGGACCGTGCGCCGGCCGCTGCCCGGCTCGTACGTGTGGATCCGCGACGCCAGGATGTCCACCCAGACCAGCCGGCCTCCCGCCGGGTCCCAGGTGGGGCCCTCACCGAGCTCCGCCTCCTCCCGTACCGCCACGTCGGGGTTCAACGCGCGCCCCGGTGGCCGAGCCGCACGGACAGGTCGCCGGCGCCCTTCAGCGCCAGCTCGGCGAGCTCCGTCTCGCGGGCCTCGGTCCACCTGATCATCGGTACGGAGATGGACAGCGCGGCGACGACCCGGCCCGCGCTGTCGTGGACCGGGGCGGCCACACAGCTGACGTCCGGGTTGGACTCCCGGTGCTCGAAGGCGGTCCCCCGGGCCCGGATGCCGGCGAGCGCGGTGCGCAGGGCGGCGGGGTCGGTGATGCTGTCGGGGGTCATGGCGACGAGCTCGCCGTCCGCGATCCGGGCGTCGAGCTCGGCCTCGGGGAGCGAGGCGAGGAGCATCTTGCCCACGGAGGTGCAATGGGCGGGCAGCCGGCGCCCGGCCGCCGAGACCATCCGGACCGCGTGGGTGGAGTCCACCTTGGCGATGTAGATGACGTCCATGTCCTCCAGGATGGCCACATGGACGGTCTCGTCGCAGGTCAGAGCGACCTCGCGGGCCACCTGCTGCCCTTCCGCGGCGAGGTCGAGCTGTTCGGCGTACCGGCTGCCGAGCTGATAGGTGCGCACTCCCAGCCGGTAGCGTCCCGGCTGCCCGGGCGCCGCGGCCAGGTAGGAGCGGGCGGCCAGCGTGGTGACCAGTTCGTGGACCGTCGTCCTCGGCAGACCGAGTCTGCGCATGACGTCGGGCGCGGAGAGCGGCGCTTCGCTCTCCAGGAAGAGTTCCAGTACGTCCAGCGCCCTGGCCACCGCCGGCACGAGTCGCCCCATGGCCGCCACCCCACCCTCTATGTTCGAAACTCCGGTCAACGAACGGAATGACGAACACAGGCTATCGACAGGGCGGTTCGGGGGGCAATGGGCACTGCCCCCCGGGTGACGGCCGGTTCGGGCGGACGGTTCTCAGGCCGGGAGAGCGGGGGACGCCGGGGCGGGGACGCCGTGGGCGGTGACGAGACGGGCGCTGCCCTCGGCGAGCTGGTAGGCGAGGCCCACGACGCCGGTGTGGCCGGAGGCGACCTGCTCGGCCAGCACACGGGAGCGGTCCAGGAGCAGGTCGACGGTGTGCTGTATGTGCGCGTCGATGTGGTCGCTGTCGGAGGTGAGCCCGGCGGCCCGGGCCGCCAGCACGCTCGGGGTGACGCGTTCGACGACGTCCCGGACGTACCCGCCGGCGGGCAGACCGCCGTCCACCGCCTGGCGGGCGGCCGCGACGGCGCCGCACGAGTCGTGCCCGAGGACCACGACGAGGCGGCAGTCCAGCACGCTGGTCCCGTATTCGATGCTGCCCAGGACCTCCGACCCCAGGACATGGCCGGCGGTACGGACCACGAACAGGTCACCGAGGCCCTGGTCGAAGATGATCTCGGCGGCCAGCCGGGAGTCGGAGCATCCCAGCAGCACCGCGAAGGGCTTCTGCGCCGGCGCCAGCTCGGCGCGCCGCGCGGCGTCCTGGTTGGGATGGTGCGGGGCCCCGGCCACGAAGCGCCGGTTTCCGGCGAGCAGGGAGTCGAGGGCGTCGGCGGGAGAGACGGCAATGGATGTCATGTCACCAGACTTTACGAGGCGGGGCGCGGCGCCGCACGGGGCGGGGGCCGTGGCGTGCCCGGGCGGGGCGGGTCCCGTCATGCGCGGTTGACGCGCCGCTGCCCGTGCCGGCCCCCTCGCGGGCCGCGCGCGGCGCCGGAAGTCGCACGGCGGGCCGGGGCGCACCACCGCATACGCTCCATAACTGACGGAATAGACGATTCCGCAACAAGGTCGTCGTCGGTGGCGGTTTTCGGCCAGGATCGCGGCCATCACTCCGTGTGCAGCGTACCCGTCGCCCTCCCGCCCCCCTTCCGGTACGCACCGGCGTACGACTGTTGTCCCGTGCACACCGAGTGGCAGGCGTTCATGCGGACTTACCGCGAGTTCGCCGAAAATTCTTACGCGTTTCTGACAACGGACGACAGGACTCGACCGAAACTGGCCGTGATCCTTTGACTCCCGATCGGCGGCTCGGTGAAGGTCGTTCACATGTCCCCCACATCCGGAGCCTCCACGGGCAGCCCGATGCGCCGACGCGATTTCCGGATGCTGCTCGCGGGAGCGGCCGCCGGACAACTCGGCGCCCAGGTAACCCTGGTGGCCCTCCCCCTCGTGGCCGTCCTCGAACTCGACGCCTCGGCGTTCCAGGTGGGCCTGCTCACCGCCGCCGAGACCGCCGCTTTCCTCCTCGTCGGACTGCCGGCCGGCGCGCTCACCGACCGGATGCGCAAGCGTCCCCTGATGATCCGCGCGGACCTGGCACGGGCCGTGGCGATGGGCAGCATCCCCGCCGCCGCGCTCGCCGACGCACTCACCATGTCCCAGCTCTACGCCGTCGCGCTGATCACCGGTGTGGCGACGGTGTTCTTCGACGTCGCCCACCAGAGCTTCCTGCCGCAGATCCTGCCGCGCGAGGAGCTCATGGCGGGCAACGGCGCCCTGGAGACGGTGCGTTCGACCGCGCAGGTGGGCGGTCCGGGGGCCGGAGGCGGGCTGGTCCAGCTCGTCGGGGCGCATCTCGCCGTCCTCGCCGACGCCCTGGGCTATCTGCTCTCGGTCGCGTTCCTGCTGCGCATCCGGCAGCCCGAGGAACCGCCGCAGGTCGCCGCCGACGCCTCCCTGCGCAAGGACATCGCCGAAGGCATCCGCTTCGTCACCGGCCATCCGCTGCTGCGCGTCATCGCCCTCACCACGGCCCTCGGCAACCTGTGCATGGCCGTCCTCATGGCGACCCAGACCGTGCACCTCGTCCGCGTCGTCGGGCTGGAGCCGGGCGCCCTGGGACTGGTGCTGTCCGCCTCCGCCGTCGGCGGGCTGCTCGGCGCCCTGTGCTCCGGCCGCCTCGCCGCCCGGTGGGGACAGGCCCGGCTCATCCTCTGGTCGGTCCTGCTGAGCGGGCCGTTCGCCCTGCTGTGGCCCCTGTCCGGGCACGGCGCGCCGGGGGCGGCCCTGTTCGCCGCGGGGTCGGCGGGCATCTCCTTCGGCGCCGTCGTCTACAACATCGCCCAGGTCAGCTTCCGCCAGGGCCTGTGCCCGCCGCATCTGCTCGGCCGGATGAACGCCACCCTGCGCTTCCTGATGTGGGGCACCCTGCCGCTCGGCGCGCTCCTGGGCGGCACCCTCGCCGAGGCGTTCGGCCCGCGCGCCGCGCTGGCCTGCTGTGCCGCCGGCTTCCTCGCCGTACCGCTGCCGCTGCTGCTCTCCCCGCTGCGCCGGATGCGGGACCTGCCCGAACCGGGGGACCTGGAGGCGGCCGTCCCCGGAGCGCCCGGAAACGGCCCGGCCTCCCACGGCGACGAGGAGCCCGTGGCCACCCCCTCCCGCTGACCCCCGGGCGCGGCCGCCGCTCCCCGCCGCCGCACCCACATCACCCCGGCCCACCACGACAGAACGAGGACTCCGTGCCCAGCATCACGAGCCAGTACCTGGCCCGCTACCGGCGGATCACCGCCGACGCCGGGTCCGGCACCCTGCTGCCCGTCACCGGGGCGCAGCGCCGCTTCGCGCTGGTGCGTTCGCTGGATCCGGCCGGACGCCCCGACGTGGTGCCGATGTTCTTCGCCTTCCCCTACGGCACGGTCGACCCCGGGCGGTTGCGGGCCGCCGCACGCGGGCTCGCGGCACGGCACACCGCCCTGCGCTCACGGCCCGCCGTCGTGCGCGGCACCCCGGTCCTGCACCCCGGGGAACCGGACATCCCCGTCGTGCGCCCGGCGCCCGCGCCGGGCGAGCGCCCCGCCGACACCCTGCGCCGCGCCCTCGCCTCCTGGGACCCCCAGGGCCCGCCCCTGCGGCTGTTCCTCGTCCGCGACGAGGCGGACCGCGCCGAGGACCTCCTCGCCATCGCCCTCGACCACGCCGTCTGTGACGGCCGGTCACTGGCCCGCATCGCCGACGACCTCGGCGCCGCGTACACCGAGGGCCCGGCCGGGCCCCGTGTCACCCCCGAGGAGACGGCGGCCGAACTCGCCGCCTACCGCGAGGCGGTCCTGCTCCAGCTGGCCGCCGAGGAGCGCGCGGACACCCCCGGCGCCGCCGCGTACTGGGCGGACCGGCTGCGGGCCGTGCGGGCGCACGCCCCGCTGCCCCGCCCGGAACGCGTGCCCGCCGGCGCGCTGCCCAGCGGCTCGGCCGAGGCCCGGCTGCCCGCGCACGACGGCGGCGTCCCCTTCCCCGGGCTGCTCGACGCGTGCCGTGCGGCGGCGGACGCGCTGTACGGCCCCGACCACGCCGTTCCGCTCGGCTACCCGTGGGGCGGGCGCCCCGCCGGCGCTCAGCCGGTCGTCGGCTGCTTCCTCAACACCGTCGTCTTCCCCGCCACCACCGGGCACGGCTCCACGCCGGAGGCGACGGCCGACGCCTGGTGGGACGACCTGGACCGGGCGGACATGCCCTTCGACGCGGTCGTGGCCGCCGCGCGGGCCGCCGGTACGGGCTGGAACGGCGCGCTGGACGGACTGCTGACCGTGGACGACGACAGCCGCCGCCCGCCCCTGCGCCTCGCCGGTGTCGAGGGCCGCGAGGTCCACGTCGACGGCAGACCGGTGCGCGGCCCGTTCGCCGTCTCCGTCACCCAGGGCGCCGGAATCGGGCTGCGGATGGTGTGGGACCGCGCGGTCGTCGACGACGCAGCCGCCCACCGGGCCTTCGACGCTCTGACGGGGGCGCTGCGACCGGTGGCGCACCCGGCGGGCTGACCCCGGCACACCACGGCGGCGGCCGCGTCCTCGCGGCACAGTCCCGGCAACCGGGACCACCGCAACCGGTGCCCCGCAGCACCCCTCGCGCCCCGAACCCCGCACGCGCCTCCCCGCGGCTCCGCACAACCGGCCGAGCCGCCCGTACGACCACGCCCGGCGCCACCGCGACCGGGCCAGGAATCCGCCCCGACGACCCTCAGGGACCGATCATGCTTCCCCTCTCCGCCTCGCAGGAGATCGTCTGGCTGCACGAGCAGATGCAGCCCGGCAGCCGTGCCTACAACTTCACCGCCGCGCTCGACCTGTGGGGCCCCCTCGACGCCGAGGCCCTGCGCGAGGGACTGGCCGCCACCCTGGCGCGCCACGCGGGCCTGCGGCTCGAACTCGTGGACCGGCCGGGGTCGGTGCCCGGACAGCGGGTCGCGCCGCGGTGCGGGCCGAGGCTGCACACCGCCGACCTCAGCGGCGAGGACGACCCCGAGACTGCCTTCCAGAACCTGTTGCGCCGCGAGGCCGAGACCCCGCTCGACACCTTCGAGGCGCCCCTGATCCGCTGGACGCTCGTCCGCCTCGGCGAGCGGCACCACCGGCTCGTCCACGTCGAGCACCATCTGATCCACGACGGCCACTCGTTCGCGATCCTGCTCGACGACGTCTTCCGCACCTACCGCGCCCGCGTCACGGGGGAAACCCTCACGCTCCCGCCCGCCCCCTCCTACGCCGATCACGTACAGGCCCGGTCCGGGGCGGCCTTCGCCCCCGAGTCCCTGGAGTTCTGGCGGTCCGTCCTGCGCGACCAGCCCCACGACCTGCCGCTGCCCGGCCTCACCCGGCCGGGCGCCCGCCGCAGACACCACGGCGGCCAGCTGCGCCAGACGATCGGCGCCGACCTCGCCGAGCGGCTGCGCGCCCATGCCCGTGAGCGCGGCCTCACCCCCTTCGCCACGCTCCTGGGGCTCTTCGCCGAGCTGCTGCGGCGCCACAGCGGCCGCTCCCGGATGGTCATCGGCACCGCCGTCGGCAACCGGCCGCTGGGGTACGAGGACGCGGTCGGCATGTTCGTCAACACCATCCCGCTGCCGCTCGCCCTGGACGCCGCCCTTCCGGCCCAGGACACCATGGACGAAGTCACCGACACCCTCATCCGCGCCCTGCCGCACCAGGACGTGCCGGTCCAGGAGCTGACCCGGGCGCTGGGCCTGCACACCTCCGGCGCCGACAACCCGCTCTTCTCGGTCATGTTCAGCGCCCACGACGCACCCCTGCCCGAGATCGACCTGCCCGGCCTGGACATCACCCTCTTCGAGGGGTTCAACACCGGGACCACCCGCTTCGACCTGGACGTGGTGCTGCTGCCGGACGACCGGCGCGGCGTCACCACCCGCCACGGCGCGCCCGGCATGACCCTGGTCTGGGACTACGACGCCGACCTGTTCGGCGAGGACGTGGCCCGGCTGCTGTCCGGCCGCTTCCTGGACCTGCTGCGCGCCTACCTCGACGCTCCCGCCGCCCCGCTGGCCGACCTGGCCCCCGCCCCCGTGGAAGCGGCCGCCGAGGCCGTGCCCGTACCGCCGCCCGGCCGCGATCTGCTGGACCCGGTGGCCGCCCACCACCCGTCGCTGCCCGCCCTGCTGTGCGGGGCGCGCCGGGTGACGTACGGCGAACTGGACGAGCGGGTCGCCTCTCTCGCCGAGCGGCTGCGCGCCGCGGGGGTCGCGCCGGGACAGCCCGTGGCGGTCGTCCTGCCCCGCGGCGCCGAATCCGTCACCGCGCTCCTGGCCTGTCTGCGCACCGGCGCCGTCTACTGCCCGCTCTCCCCCGCCGACCCGCCCGCCCGCACCGCCCTGCTGCTCCAGCGGCTGGCCCCGGCGCTCGTGCTCACCGCCGAGGGCGGCCCGGACCTGCCGGAGGGCCTGCCCGTCGCCCGGATCGACGCCCCCGTACTGCCCCGCGCCCACACGGCCGACGTCCTGCCCGGCGCCACCTACGTCATCCACACCTCCGGCTCCACCGGGACGCCCAAGCCGGTCGCGGTGGGCCGGACGGCCCTGGAGCACCATCTGACCGCGACCGCCGACCGGTTCGCCCTCACCAGCGCCGACCGGGTCCTGATGTTCGCGCAGCCGTCCTTCGACGTGGCGCTGGAGGAGGTGCTGCCCACCCTGCACGCGGGGGCGTGCCTGGTGGTGCCCGAGCACGAGGTGCCCACCGGAGCCGAGCTGGCCGGGCTCCTCGCCGCCGCCCGGGTCACCGTAGCCAACCTCCCCACCAGCTACTTCCTGGCCACCCGCGAAGAGCTGCGCCCCGCACTGCGCGAGGAGAGCTGGGCGCCCCGGCTCCTGGTCCTGGGCGGCGAGCGCCTGCCCGCCGAGACCCTGCGCGGCATCCTGGCCGACACCGGGGCCACCGTCCTCAACGCGTACGGCGTCACGGAGGCCGCCATCACCTCCACCGTCCACGAGGTCTCCCGCGAGGGCCTGGCCGAAGGCGCCGAGGTCCCGCTGGGGACCGAACTGCCGGGCGAGCGCGTTCACGTCCTGGACGCCCACCACCGCCCGCTGCCCGACGGCGCCGTCGGTGAACTGGCCATCGCCGGGCCCGGCCTGGCCGAGGGCTACCCCGGCAACGCGGAGGTGACGGCCGCCCGCTTCGTCACCGTGGACGCGCTCGGCGGGGAGCGGGTCTACCTCACCGGCGACCTCGGCTACCGCGGCCTGGACGGTCTGCTGTACTTCCTCGGCCGTCGCGACAACCAGGTCAAGCTGCGCGGGTACCGCATCGAGCTGGAGGAGATCGAGGCGGCGGCCTCCGCGGCGCTCGGCGGCCGGTCGTGCGCCGTCGTCCTGGACGCGGAGAGCCCGGCCGCTCCCCGGCTCGTCGGCTTCTTCGAGGAGGGCGCCGGCCCCGTCGGGGTGGACGAGAAGGCGCTGCACGCCGAGTTGAGCCGGCGGCTGCCCGGAGCCCTCGTGCCCGCCCGGTGGGCCCGTCTGGAGACCATGCCGACGCTGGCGGGCGGCAAGCCGGACCGTACGGCCCTCACCCGCCGCGCGGTCGCCCTCGACCCGGCGGCACCCGCGACCGAGGCCGGGACCGAGGCCGCCGACGCCGGGTCCGCCGCCGTGCCCGACGACCCGATGACGGCCCTGCTGGCCGACGGCTGGCGCGAAGTGCTGGGCCACAGCCGCTTCGACGCCGGATCCCACTTCTTCCGCATCGGCGGCCATTCGCTGCTGGCCGCCGAGCTCGCGGCCTGGCTGGAGCCCCACCTGGGCACCCGCCCGCCCCTGAAGGTGCTCTTCCGCAACCCCGTCCTCGCCGACCAGGCCGACGCCCTCGCCGCCACCGCCCCCCTCTCCACGGAGTCCTGATGATCCACTCCCCCGCCCTCCCCGAGACCACCCCCGTCAGCGCGGACACCGCCACGGCACCGAGCATCGCGCACGGCCCCGCCGCCGAACCGACCAACGTCGTCGCCCGCTTCGAGGAGTGGGTCCGGCGCGCCCCGCAGGCCCCGGCCGTCGTCGACGGCGCGCGCACCTGGACGTACGAGGAGCTCGACGCCGCGGCCGAGCGCGTCGCCGCCGCCCTGCGCGAGCGCGTACGCCCCGGTGACCTGGTCGGCGTCTGCCTCGACCGGTCCACCGCACTGGTGGTGACCGCCGTCGCACTCGCCCGGATCGGCGCCGTCTACCTGCCGCTGGGCCCGCGCCCCGGCGAGCGCCGCACCCAGGCCGTCACCGAGGATCTCGACCTCGCCTGCCTCGTCGGCGACCCGGGGGTGCTGCCCCGGGCCCACCGGGACGGGGAGCACATCGCGCTGCCCCTGCCCACCGACGGCGTGAACGCGCCGGGCGGCCCGGTGGCCGCGTTCGCCGCCCGCCCCGAGAGCGCGCGCCGCGCGCCCGAGGGCACCCTGTACGCCGTCCTCACCTCCGGGTCCACCGGCCGCCCCAAGGCGGTCGCCGTGGGCGAGGCCTCGCTGTCGGTCGCCCTGGACTGGTACCGGGCGGCCACCGCGCTGGCCCCCGGCGACCGGCAGTCGCTGCTCATCGGCGTCGCCTTCGACCCGCACCTGCTGGAGCTGTGGGCGGGGCTGACCTCGGGCGCCGCCCTCGTTCCTGCCCCCGACGACACCCGCTGGGACGCGGCGCTGCTCACCGACTGGTGGCGCGAGGCGGAGGTGACCGTGTGCGTGGCGGCGACCCCGACCGTCGAGCCGCTCCTGGACCGGCCCTGGCCCTCGGACCTGAAGCTGCGTCACCTCGTCGTCGGCGGCGACCGCATGCGCCGCCGCCCCGGACCGGACGTCACCGCCACGGTCCACAATGCCTACGGCCCGGCCGAGGCGACCGTCCTCACCACCACCTACGCGATGCGCGCCACCGATCCGCCCGCGGGCGAGACGGCCCCGCCGCCGATCGGTACGCCGCTGCCGGGCGTCACCGTCGTCGTCACCGATGGCGACGGCAACCCCGTGGCCCGGGGGCGGGACGGTGAACTGCGCCTCGGCGGCCACTGCCTGGCCCTCGGCTACCTCGACCCCGAGCTGACCGCGCGGCGCTTCACCGCGCCCCCCGAGCACCCGGCGCTGAAGGCCACGGGCCGTCTGTACCGCACCGGAGACCGGGTGCGGATGGCCGCGGACGGCACCCTGGAGTTCCTCGGCCGCCTCGACAGCCAGGTCAAGATCAGCGGCGTGCGGATCGAACTCGCCGAGGTGGAGGCCGCCTTCGAGCAGGACGCCCGGGTGCGCACGGCCGTGGTCACCGTGGCGCGCGACGGCTCCGGCCTCGCCCGTCTGGTCGCCCACCTCAAGGCCGCCGACACCGCGCCGCCCGCCGCCGACCTGCTGGAGGCGGTCCGCGCCTGGCTCCCCGAGCAGGCCGTGCCCGCCGCCGTACGGTTCGTCGACGCCTATCCGCTCGACGCCAACGGCAAGGTGGACCGCCCCGCCCTGGCCGCCCACACCCCCTCCCCCGAAGCGCCCCCGACCCGGGCGGACGACCTGGCCGGTGCCACCCCGGGCGAGCGGCTGGTCCTGGCGACCGTACGCGACCTCCTGGGGCGGCCCGAGACCGTACTCGGCGACAACTTCACCGACATCGGCGGCACCTCCGTCGTCGCCGCGCGGCTGCTCGCGGCCGTCGAGCGCGCGAGCGGCGTCCGGCCGCGCGCCCACGAACTGCTGCGCAGCACCGACCTGGGCGCCTTCGCCGCCCTCCTCGACCAGCGCTGGACCCCGCGACCGGCAGGAGCCTGAGATGACACCCACCCCCGCGCGCCCGGCCACCACGCTGCCCGACCTGGTGGCCCGGCACGCCGCCCGCACCCCCGACGCCCTGGCCGTGGTCGACGGCGACACCACCCTGACCTACCGTCAGCTCGACCAGGCGGGACGCGCGCTCGCCGCGCATCTGCGCGAGCACGCGGTGGCGCCCGGCGACCGGGTGGCCCTGCTGACCACCCGCTCGGCCCGCACGGTCGTCGCACAGCTCGCCCTGTGGGGAGCCGGCGCCGTGTGCGTACCGCTCGATCCCGCGCAGCCCCGGCCCCGTACCGAGGCGATGATCGCCGACGCGGGCGTCACCCTCACCCTCGGCGACGCCAAGCTGCTGGACGCGGCCGGACTCGGCGGGCGCGTCCTGGCCCTGCCCGAAACCCCGCTGGGCGAGGGCCCGGCCATGGGCGGCGCCGCCCCCGAAGGCCCGGCCTTCATCATGTTCACCTCCGGCTCCACCGGCCGCCCCAAGGGCGTCACCATCGCGCACCGGGCCGTCGCCGAGCTGGTCACCGCCCCCGAGTACGTCACGGTCACCGCCCGCGACCGTGTGCTGTTCCACTCACCGATGACCTTCGACGCCTCGACGTTCGAGGTGTGGGTCGCGCTCGCCAACGGCGCCGCGGTCGTCGTGTGCACCGTGCCCCGGCCCTCCCTGGAGGACCTGGCCCGGCACGTCGAACGCCACGGTGTGACGGTGGCGTTCTTCACCACGGCCCTCTTCCACCAGCTCGCCGCCCGGCGCTCGCGGGTCTTCGCCCAGCTCCGCTCGGTCGTCGTGGGCGGCGAGGCGATGGCCGCGGGCCACGCCCGTGACGTGCTGACCGCCTTCCCGTGGCTGGAGCTCGTCAACGGCTACGGGCCGACCGAGACCACCACCTTCGCCACCGCCCACACCGTCACCGTGCACGACTGCGACGCGCCGCCGCCGATCGGCCGCCCCATCGCCGGGGCCACCGTCCACGTCCTGGACGCCGACAAGAACCCCGTCCCCGACGGCGACCGGGGCGAGCTGTGGGTCGGCGGCACCCGGCTCGCCGACGGCTACGCGGGCCGGCCCGAGCTGACCGCCGAGCGCTTCGTCGACCACCCCGCCGCCGGGCGCCTCTACCGCACCGGCGACCTGGTCTCCGCCCGCCCCGACGGCGTCCTGGACTTCCACGGACGCAACGACGACCAGATCAAGGTCCGCGGCTTCCGCATCGAACCCGGCGAGGTCGAACACGCTCTGCGCCGGGAGGCACAGGTGGACGACGCGGCCGTCACGGTCGACGGCGCGGGGACGCCCGAGGCGCGTCTGGTCGCGTTCGTCGTCGCCGCGCCCGGCCCGGTACCCACCGCCTCCGCGCTGCGCGAACGGCTCGCCGCCGTCCTGCCCGCCCATCTGGTGCCGGACACCCTCACCCTGGTGGAGCGGCTTCCGCTGACCCCGTCCGGCAAGGTCGACCGACGCGCGCTGGTCCAGCGCCCCCGGGCCGCCCAGGAGCGGGCCGAGGCGCCCGCTCCGGCGATGAGCCCGCTGGAGCAGGCCGTCGCCGAGGTGTGGAGCCGGTCCCTGGGCAGCGAAGTCACCCAGGGCGAGGCCGACTTCCTCACCCTGGGCGGTCACTCCCTGCTCGCCCTGGCCGTCACCGACGACCTGCGCGAGGAGCTGGGCGTCGAGCTCTCCCTGGCCGACTTCTTCGCCGCCCCGACCGTCGCCGCCCAGGCCGCCCTCATCGAGCGGGCGCTGCTGTCCGCCCACAGCGACCTCCACCCCCGCACCCCGGAGCACAGCGATGTCCACTGACGCCGACGCCACGGCGCGAGCCGAGCACCAACGGCTCCAGCTCGAACTGCTGCGCAGGGCCCGCGCGGGCGCCGCCCGGCGCTCCCCCACGGCCCCGGCCGCCCCCGGGGACAGCGCCCCGAGGCCGGGCCGTCTGCCCCTGTCCCGTGCCCAGCGCCGCATGTGGCTGATGAAACGGCTCGGCGGCGCCGGCGACTCCTACCACGTCCCCTTCGCCACCCGGGTGCGCGGCCCGTTCGACCCGGCCGCGCTCGCCACCGCCCTGCGCGCACTGGTGGCCCGGCACACGATCCTGCGCACCTGTTACGGGGAGGACGAGGGCGAGCCCTTCCAGGAGGTGCTACCGGCCCCGGCCGCCATCGCCGTACCCGTCGTCGAGGCGGACGCGGCCGAGGCCCCGGCGCTGCTGCGGGCCGAGACGGCCCGGCCGTTCGACCTCGCGGCGGGCGAGGCGGTACGGGCCCGCGTCCTGCGCCACGGGGAGCAGGACCACACCGTACTGCTGACGTTCCATCACATCGCCATCGACGGCGGCTCCCTGGACACCGTGGCCGACGAGCTCGCCGCGCTCTGCACGGCGGCCACCGAAGGGGGTGACCCGCCCTTCCCGGACGCGCCGCCGCAGTACGCCGACCACGCCCGCCGCGAGCACGAGGGGATACCGGGCCTCGGGGCGGAGCTGGACCGCTGGAGCGCCCTGCTCGCCGACGCCACCCCGCCCCGCCTCCCGGCTCCCGCGCCCTCGGCGTCGTCCGCCACGGCCCATCCGGCGGCGGTCCACACCGTGCCGCTCGCGCCCGCGCTGCCGGACGCCCTGCGCACCCTGGGCGCCGGACACCGGGCCACGCTCTTCGCGGTGTCGCTCACCGCCGCGTTCGCCGCGCTCCACCGCCTCACCGGCGACGACGACCTCGTCATCGGCGTGGCGGGCACCCACCGCACCGGCGCCGCCATGCGCGGCCTGGTCGGGCTGTGCGTCAACACCCTGCCCGTCCGCGTCGACGTCTCGGGGGACCCGTCCTTCGCCGCACTGCTGCACCGCGTACGCGACGCGCTGCTTCAGGCCCAGCGCCACCGGCACATCCCGTTCGACCTCGCCCTGGAACGCCTCGGCGCCACGGCACGCGGCGCCGACGGCACCGCGCTGGTCCGCGTCACCTGCGACGTGCTGGGCGAGCCCACCGTCCTCCGGCTGCCCGCCACCTCGGCCGAGTACGTCGACGTGCCCACCGGCGGGGCCAAGTTCACCCTGTCCTACGGCCTCGCACTCGGCGGCACCGAACGGCCCGCCGCCCTGGTGCAGTTCGACCCCGGCGCGCTGGACGAGGCCGCCGCCGAGGCGACCGTACGGGACTACGCCGCCCTGCTCGACGCGGCGGCGGACGACCCGGAGCTCGCCCTGAGCCAGGTGCCCGGGCTCGGCGCACCGCACCGCCGCGGCAGCCAGGACGCGGCGGCGTCCGATCCTTCCACGCACGCCCCCGCCGAGGGCGGCACCCACCCGGCCGTCCAGATCCTGCGCGCCCACCCGGGGGTCGCCGAAGCCCTGGTCGTCCAGCCCGGGCAGGGGCGGCCGGTCGCCTACGCCGTCCTCACCGACAGCACCGGCCCCTCCGGCAACGACCTGCTCGGCCTGCTGCGCCGCTCGCTCCCGGCCACGTCCGTGCCCGCCGCGGTCACGGTCCTCGACGCGCTGCCGCGGACGCCCGGCGCTCTGCCGGGTACACCCGCACCGCCCGCCCTCGCCGGAGCGCGGGCCACCGCCGTCACCGAGGCGTTCGCCGCGCTGCTCGGGCGCACCCCGCCGCCCGACGGCGACTTCTTCGAACTGGGCGGCCACTCCCTGGTGGCCGTGCAGCTCGCCGAGCGGCTGCGTACCGGGCTGGGTCTGCCGCTCACCGGCCTCGACGTGCTCCAGGCCCGCACACCCCGGGCACTCAGCGCGCTCCTGGACGAGCGCGCGGCCCAGCAGGCTGCTGCCAAGGCCACGGCCACGGCCAGGCCCTCCCGGTCCCGGGCCGCCCGCCCCGGCACGGTGCTGGTCACCGGCGCGACCGGGGGCGTCGGCGCGTTCGTGCTGCGGGAGCTGGCCGCCCGGGGCCGCCCCGTGCTGGCCCTGGCCCGGCCCGAGTCCGCCCATCTGGTCGCCGCCGAGGGCGTCGACGTCGTCGAGGGCGACCTCACCGACCTGGCCGGACTGCGCGACGCCGTCGCGGCCGCGGACGCCGTCGTCCACGCCGCCTCCACCTTCACCCGGCCCGACGTGGACCTGGCGGCCATGGAGGCGATGGTCGCGGCGTGGCGCGGCGGGCCGTTCGTCTTCGTCAGCAGCGTCGACGCCTACGGACACCCGCACGCCCAGCGGGTCGTGGAGGAGTCCCCGCCCCGCGAGCCCCTCAGTCCGTACGGCAGGGCCAAGGCCGACTGCGAGGCCCTGGTGCTGCGCGCCGCGGGCACCGACGGGCGCGGCGGGGCGAGCGCCGTGCGGTCCCCGATCGTCTGGGGCGCGCACGAGCGGCTGCGCGAGCAGTTGCGCTGGGGTGCCATCGGCACGCTGTATCAGGGCGCCGTACGGGGCGAGGCGGTCGAGGTGCCGCGTCCCGGCGCCGGTGGCCACCCCTGGTACGGCGCCGCCTGGGTGCACGCGGCGGCCCTGGCCCGCGCGGTGGCCGAGTGCCTGGACCGCCCCGTCCACGGCGTCGCCAACGCCGTGAGCGGCCACGTCTCCTGGCACGACCTCGCCCGGGACCTCACGGACCTGCTCGGCACCGACGCCGAGGTCCGCGAGAGCGAAGACGTCCCCCGCGACCTGGACCACCGCTGGCACTACGACAGCCACCGGCTGGCCCGTCCGCTCCGGCCCCGCCCGGGCGAGGGCCGCAGGAGCGTACTGGCCGAGATGATCGGCGGAATGCGGGACGGCACTGCCTGACGACTCGTCACCCACGCTGACCGACAGTCGGGGTGGGCATCCCCGGGGAGCCGGTGACACGGCAGCACGGCAGCACGGCAGCACGGCAGCACGGCACCGACGGAAAACGACCGAAGCCTGCGGTTGTCTTCCGTCGGTCCGCCGCCCAAGCTGCCAGTGCCACAACTCATCCCCCGGGAGGCTTCATGACCAACCGCGTGGACCAACCGCGCCCCCTCGACCTGGTCGGCGACCCGATCCACGTCGGCGGTGTCGCCACCGGCTTCGAGGCCACTCTGGAGTACCGCGTCAGCGACGGCCACCAGCAGGTGACCGGCACGTTCGCGGCGGGCGGCGGCACCGGCGAGCACGGGCAGTTCCACTTCACGGTCGACGTGGGCCGCACCGCCTTCCGGGCCGACCGGCTGCTCGTGCAGGTCTTCGAGGCGCGGGCCAGGGACGGCGGCCAGCTCAACGCCGTCACCGTTCCGGTCATCTACGGGCCGCACATCGTGCCCGGTTACTACGGCTACCGCGAGCACACCGTGGCGAAGGGCGAGACGCTGTCGGCGCTGGCCAAGACGTACTACGGCAACGCCGCGCTCTATCCGCGCATCGTCCGGGCCAACCCGGCCCAGATCACCGACCCCGACAGGATCGTGCCGGGACAGGTGCTCCGGATCCCGATCGGGTCATAGCCCCGGCCCGATCCGGACACCTTCCGGGCCCCCGGCCGCGCGCGGGACGTACGCCAGCCCGTGCGCGCCGGGCTCGCCCGTCTTGGCGATGTCCAGCCGGCCCACCTCCTCCAGCGTATGGAGGTCCACGACGTGGACGGTTGAGGAAACCACGCAGGACACGTACGCGAGCCGGCCGTCCGGCGAGGAGGTGATGGTCAGCGGGAAGAGCCCGACCTCCACCGCGCCCAGCCGCTCCCGCGTACCGGCGGAGAACACCGTGAGCCGGCCGGGGGCCTGGCGGCCGAGCCGGGACGCCGGGTCGGGTTCCGTCCGCAGCTCGCCCACCAGGAGCCGGTCCGTCGCGGTGAGGTGCACCGGCAGCACCACACCGTCCGTGGGCAGGGTGCCGACGACGGACGACGTCCGGGCGTCGATGACCGAGATTCCCGTGGCCGGGCGGTCACCTGCGTCCGAGAGGAAGGAACCGGCGTACGGCGACGCCACGTATACCTGGGAGCCGTCGCCGGACACGGCGAGTCCTTCGCTGCCGGGCACCTCGGCCTTCGCCGTGAGGACGCCCCGTTCGAGGTCGACGACGGAGACGAACGGCGCTTCTTTGTTGGTGGCGTAGCCCGTCCTGCCCGTGGGGTCGATGGCGAACCAGTGCGGGCCGGGCGCGTCCGTGTCGATCCTGCCCAGCGGGCGGCGGGTCAGCGTGTCGATCACCACGACTCCGCCGGGCCGGTCCGCCGAGCCCTCCACACTCACGTAGAGGCGGTGGCGTGCCGTGTCCAACGCCAGTCCGTGCGGGCCGTGTTCGGGGGCGAGGTCGATCACCTCGACGATACGGCGGGTGTCGGGGTCGATGACGGTCAGCTCGGTGCGTCGGCCGCCGTTGGCGTGGTAGTAGCCCGAGTCGTACGTCGTGGCGCACCACAGGAGGCGCTGCGTCGGATCGAAACACAACTCGTGGGGCTCGGCGAGGACGTCGATCGTGGCCACGTGCCGGTCGGAGGCGGCGTCGAAGAAGGAGACGGTGGGCCCGCTCTGGCTGACCACTGCCAGCAGATCGCCGTCTCGGCCGGCGCGGGGGGACTGGTGGGACCGGTGCACGGAAGGCTCCCTTGGAGGGTGGAGAGAACAGCACGCGAGGTGTCTCGCGGACCCCTTCACCCTCACCCCGGGTCGGCCCCGCGAACCATGCAAGAATGAGCACAACGTCATTGCCTCAGGCGTAAAGACGCAGCTCAGGAGCGGCTTTGGATCTCAATCTGCTGCGTGTACTGGATGTCCTGCTCCAGGAGAACAGCGTGACCCGCGCCGCCGAGCGGCTCGGGACGTCACCCGCGGCCGTCAGCCGTACGCTGGCCCGGCTGCGGCGCGCCGTCGGCGATCCCCTGCTGGTCCGGGCCGGGCAGGGCCTGGTCCCGACACCGCGCGCCCTGGAACTGCGGGACGAGGTCGGCGCGTTGCTGCGCGGCTGCGAGAACGTGCTGCGGCCCGGGGCCGGTTTCGACGCCGCGCACCTCCACCGCACGTTCACCGTCCAGGCCACCGACCTGCTCATGGCGGGGCTGGCCGGGACCCTGACCGACCGGATCGACGCGGAGGCGCCCGGGGTGGACGTGGTCTTCCTGCCGGAGGCCATGGAGGGCGGCCCGGCCCTGCGCCAGGGGCTGGTGGACGTGGAGCTCGGCGTCCTCGAACACCTCGACCCCGAGATCCGCACCCGGGCTCTCACCCGGACACCGCTGGTGGGCGTCGCCCGCAGCGGTCATCCACTCTTCGACGGGCGCATCACCGCCCGCCGCTTCGCCGCGGCCGGCCACATCGGCGTCTCCCGGCTCGGCAAACGCCTCGGGCCCATCGACGGCGCGCTCGCGGAGCTCGGGCTGCGCCGCCGGACGGCGGTCGTGGTGCCCAGCCATACGAGCGCGATGCTGCTGGCCCGGACCACCGACCTCGTCGCGCTCACCCTGGACGGCTGGCTCACGGACACCATCGCCGCCCTGGGGCTGCGCACCTTCTCGGTGCCTCTCGACCTGGCGCCCCTGGAGCTGGGGATGGCCTGGCACCCCCGCAACTCGGCGGACCCGGGCCACCGTTGGTTCCGCGACCGCCTGGCAGCCGCGGTGGCGGGCCCGTAGAGCCCTCCGGCGCGGGTGCTGCCGCCATGGACTTCCTCGGCACGGGACCGGAGGTCACTCCGTGACCGGTCGGCGTCAGCGCTCCCCCTCCGCCGTGCGCAGGTCGCACCAGACCACGGCGCTCTCATGGATGCTGCCGAGGGCGAGTCGGCCCCCGTGCTCGGCCACGCCGGTCACCATCCGGTAGCCGCGGCCCCGCAGTTCGCGCACCACCACGCCGTACGGGTCCACCTCGACCACGCGCGCGCCACCGAGGGCGGGCGGTGGCGGCAGCCGGCGGGCCGCCGCCGCCACGGCACGGCGCACCCGGGGCGCGGCTCGGTGCAGCAGGTCCAGTGGGGGCATGGGCGACCCGGCGAGCGCGACCCAGAAGCCGCCGCCCGGGCCGCGGGACAGGTTGTCGGGGTAGCCCGGCAGGTTTCCGGCCAGGGTGTCGTGGCGGCCCGAGGCGGGGCCGGTCAGCCACAGCCTGGTCAGTCGGCGTGCGCCGGTCTCGGCCACCGTCACGTACGACTCGTCGGGTGCGAGCGCCACTCCGTTCGCGAACTGGAGCCCGTCGAGCAGCACTTCGGGCTCGCTCCCGGGCGTGAGCCGTGCCAGCAGGCCGGTGGGTTCGTGCTCCACGATGTCGGACAGCCAGTCGTCGAGGCCGTGACGGCGGCTGGAGACGGTGAAGTAGACCGTGCCGTCCGCGGCGGCCACCGCGTTGCTGCAGAACCGCAGCGGCGCCCCCGCCACCGAGTCGGCCAGCACCTCGACGCCCGCCCCGCCGTCCGGGTCGGCGCGGAGCAGTCCGCGCTCCGCGTCGCACACCAGCAGCCGCCCGTCGGGCAGGACCTCGAGGCCCAGGGGACGCCCGCCGGTCCGCGCGACCTCGACGACGTCGGCGGAGCGCGCGGGTCCGCCCGGCCCGGGAAGACCGATCCGCAGGACGCGCCCGTCCGCGACACCGGCCACAAGGCGTCCGGAGGCGTCGAAGACCACGTCCTCGGGCCCGGTGCCGCCCAACTCCACGCGACGCAACGGCGGCAAGGGGGCCGGGGCCGGACGCCCTGCGGTGGTCCTCGGCATGACGGCCTTTCTCGTCGTCTCTTCCCCCGGGCTCTGTGGCGCTCCCCGGCCCCGGGACCGGTCCTCTCCCGCGCGACCTCCGCCGTACGGGAACGGCCTCTCCTGGATTCCCGGCCCCGGCCGCCGAAAACACCCCCGGCCCGGTTTCAGGCCGGGCGGTCCGCCCCGACCACCCATGATGTGCTGCGCGCCCCGGTCCGGAACATCGGCCGTCCGGGTCGGCCTTCCGCCCGCGCCGGGCTCGACTCCACCCTCCGCCCGCCCGGATCCGGTACGGTGCCTCGTCCAGTCCGTCCGTCAGCGTCCGCCGGCGCCGTCAGGAGACACCGTTGCCCGCCCCAGCCGAGACCTCCCGGGTGCTGGTCACCCTGTACGAGACCGTCGCCGCCGCCGAGGAGGGGCAAGGCGGCGCGTTGTGGCGGCTGACGGAGGGGGGCAGACAGCTCGACGCCAATCTGGTGCGCCTGTCGCCGGGGGCGTCCGTGGCCGAGCACGTGGAATCCGAACTGGATGTGCTGCTGGTCGTGGTCGAGGGCGCCGGACACCTCGACAACACGGTGGAGCGGCAGACCCTGGCGCCCGGCACCGTGGTCTGGCTGCCCCGCAGGGCCCGGCGCGCCCTGCTCGCGGGGCCGGACGGGCTCGCGTACCTCTCCGTGCACCGGCGGCGCCCCGGGCTGAAGATCGGCGTCCGCACCGCCCGTCCGGACGAAGGCGGTGAGGCGCCCTGCTCGCTGGACCGCGTCTGCCCGGCCTGCGGACGGATGGCGGCGGAAGCGGACGCGCGCTACTGCGCCCGCTGCGGCGAAAAACTGTCGAGTTAGGCGGCGCCGGCGGCTGATGGTCCCAACCAGTCCGGCGCCTACGTCCTCCGTACGAAGACAACGCCCTACCGAACTACCTCACTGGCGGCGGTGAAAACCTCGAATTCCCGATCGCCTCGCGATGCACGGGAATCCGGACCACCTTTCGCATGCCCCCGCGGGTCACCGGGCAGCGCCGTCGCACCCGCCCGTGTCCGCCCTCGGGCCGTCGCGCTCCGCCCCCGCCGCGCGGTCCACGGCGGCGAGCTCGGTGATGGCCGCCGACAGCCGCTTCTGGACCTGCCGGGGCAGGGGGACACCCCCGGCGGAGTCCACCACCTGCTGGGCCACGTGCCGCAGCTTGATGTTGGTGTTCTGGGACGTCATGACCAGCGCGGTCCAGGCGTTCTCCGCAGTGATGGCGAAGGCGGCCATCAGGACCCCGCGGGCCAGGTCGATGGTTCCCCGGCTCTCCATCGCTCGCCGCAATTGTGCGAGTTCCGCCCCTGGATCCGACTCGGCACCTCCACGGGGACCGGCCGAGTGTGACGGCTGCGCCATGGCCATCTCCCATGTGTCCAGGGTCCTGAGTCCATCCTCCGGGCCCAGAGTCGCGCCCGGACAGGACACACGTCAAGGGATACATGAAGCAGGATTCGTATGTTCCTATACATGAAGCCCAGGGCGTACGATCCGCTCATGGGTGAAGTACCGGAGCCGCACACAGGATGGACGTTCATCACCAGCCACGCGCGCGTGCTGGCGGTCATCGCCGAGAACCAGAACGCGCGGATCCGTGACATCGCCGCGCACTGCAGACTCACCGAACGCGCCGTACAGAAGATCATCGCCGATCTGGAACAGGCCGGTTTCCTCTCCCACACCCGCCAGGGACGCGGCAACACCTACCGGATCGAGCCGGGCAAGGTCCTGCGCCATCCGGCCGAGGCGGAGGCGGGCCTGACCGTCTCCGCGCTGCTCGCGCTGCTCGCCCAGGACGAGGAGCGCCGCGCCGAACTGCTCTGCGCCGACGCGCGCCCGCGTACCGGGAGAAGCGGCTGACCGACGGACCCCCGGGGACCGCCCCCGCCCCCGCGCGGATCCCCCGGGCGGGCGGCCCGGCGTGGCCGACGTCCGAGGCCCGTCACCACAGCGCCGGAATGGGCTTGTTGGCCCTTCGGCCACCACACTATCGTGCCCTGGTGGATCTCTTCCCGGACTCATGGGCGGCCCTGCTCACCGCGGTCGCCGAACTGCCCGACCAGGACTTCGAACGCCCCTCCGGCTGCACCGGCTGGCTCGTACGGGACCTCGTCTGCCACCTGATCGTCGACGCGCAGGACATCCTCATCACCCTGGCCACGCCTGCCGACACCGAACCGACCGCCGACGCGGTGACGTACTGGCACGTCGGGGACCACCCGCCGACCGGCGACGACCCGCTCGACGCGCTGACCGTGCGGCTGGCCGCCGCCTACGGGGACCCGGGGCTGCTCAGGTTCCACCTCGACGACGTGGGCTCGGCGGCCGGGCGCGCCGCCGCACTCGCGGACCCCGAGGGCCGCGTGAGCACCCGCGAGCAGGTCCTCACGGTGGACGACTACCTCTCCACGTACGTCATGGAGTCCACGCTGCACCACCTCGACCTCGTCGCGCACCTCCCGGCCGCCGCCGGGCCGCCCGCGGGGGGTCTGGCCCACTCCCGCGCGGCGCTGGAGGCGATCGCCGGGGCCGCCTTCCCCGCCTCGTTCACCGACCGCGACGCTCTCCTGGTCGGCACCGGCCGCCGGGCGCCGGGCGAGGCGGAGCGGGCCGCACTCGGTGCGCTGGCCGGACGGCTGCCGTTCGTCCTGGGCTGACGGCGCGCCCCTGAAGCCCCTCTCCCTAGACAGGCTCTTACGGTACGGCCGGTGAGCAGGCACTTGTGTAGAGGTCGGCGAGGGTCCGGACGTGGCAGCACAGGGCCCATGGGTCGAGGGGCTTGAGCAGGATCCCCGCGGCGCCGAGGTCGAACGCGAGCCGGGCGAGCCGGTTGTCGCGGCTGGTGCCGGTGACCAGCAGCACGGGCAGAGCGCGGGTCTGGTCCAGACGGTGGAGGTAGGAGAGCGTCTGCAGCCCGTCGATGTGCGGCATCGCCACGTCCATCACCACCGCGGCGACGGGCTCCCGCAGCACCGTCTTGAGGGCCTGTTCGCCGCTGGTGGCCCGCAGGACGGGTCGGCCCAGCGGCATCAGGGCGTGTTCCAGGGCGAACAGATTGTCCTCGTGGTCGTCGACCAGCAGAAGAGCCTGTCCCTCACCCGGCGGGGAGGTGCTTTCGGGCATACGGGACGAGGGAAGTCGTACGGGCACAGATGGCTCCCACTGATCGGCTGTACGGCGATGAGCGGGGCAGCCGCTTCCTGACCACTCCGAAACGTGAGCATATCGACCTCACCGCCGCCACACCGGACGGTTGGGGTTTCTCGGCGATCCGCTCAACGGCCGGCCCGAACTCGCTCTACACTTCGCGCGCGCGGGAGCCGAGACCGTCCCCGGCCCATTGATCATCCCCGTGGCACAGGGCCCCTCACCCGTCCGTTTCCGCGCCCCCCGAGCGGCCCAGGGCATGGAGGTACTCCAAGGCGTCCAGAACGACGGTGTGTTCGTGCCACGCGAGCCAGCGCCCGACCTGCCGGCCGGTGGCGGTGAGTGCCTGCGCCTGGACCGGGTGCAGGGTCCTGGTGGGGTGTTCGAGGTGGGCCGAGACCATTCCCAGGCACGCACCCGACGCGTTGACCAGCGGAACGCTGTGGCAGGCGCGGCTGCCCGCCGCGAGGATGGTGTGCCGCGCCTCCTCGGTGAACACCGTGTCGGTGGCGACGTCGTGCACCGTGGTCAGCGCCACGTCCTTGGCCGCCTTCGCACATGACGTGCCGCTCTCGCCCACGAAGGCGAAGAAGTCGACGAACTGCTCACTGTGACCGGTGTGGTGCTCCATCCGCAGACCACGGGCGACCGGATCGCTGATCTGGACGTTGCCCATGTCCGTCCCCGTGATGGCCAGGGTCTGCGACAGGAGCGCGCCGAGCACCGCGCCCCGGTTGACGTGCCCGGGGTCGTCGAGGCCGACCGTGTCCAGCCGGGGCGGCTTCCCGCGCACCCGTCCCGGGAACCACAGCTCGGCGGGGCCGTCGGGTCTCGGTGTACGCACCACCGCGCCGGCCAGGGCGCGCAGCTTCACGTTGTACCGCTGCGAGGAGCGGCGCAGCAGGCTGAAGGCGCTGTCGGCGTCCGGGAGCCGGTAGCGCTCCTGGAGGATGCCCTGGGCGTGTGAGATCAGCGGTCGGCCGCGGACCTGGGCCCGCAGGTCACGGATCTCCTTGCGCAGCCGCGCCGCTTCCTCGGCCGTGCCCTCCGCCGCCCACCCGCCGGGCACGCCCTCTTCGCTCATCCCCTCCACGTCATTCTCTTCCGGACTGCGGTCAAGCGCTCAGCACCGAGTCGTCGAAGGTCCGCGCACCGGGCAGCCGGTGGCGTGCGGCGATCACGGCCGCGTCGACGTCCCGGGTACCCGTGGACACGCACAGGGTGTAGGAGACGTCCTCCAGCCGCCGGCGGGTCGCCTGGGTGCCCTCGGCCGCGTTCAGCGCGCTCAGCGCGTCGTACTCGGCGAGAAGGTCGCGCAGCACTGCCGGGTGAGCCATCAACATGAGGAAACCTCCGCTTGAAACGGTCACGATACGTTTCCGCCTGCCCCGGCTTCTCACCCGTACACACCTCCACCACACTTCGTTCGATCGGCCGGGGCCGGGAGACAACGCCTCCCGGCGGAACCGACGACACCTCGCCCGGGGACGGGAACGGGGACGGGCTACCGCTCCGCGCCGGCCCCGGCCGCCGTCGCGGGCGGCTCGGCGCCCGCGGGAATCTCGTAGATCCGGCCGTCGACGCCCGCCCGGTAGAGCCTGCCCGTCGCGAACCCGCGCTCGCCGTGCCCGTAGGCGATCTGGGTGGAGAGGTGCATACCCGACGCCACCGCGCACAGGGCGTCCCCTTCGACCCGCCAGATCTGGCCCGCCGCGTGGGTGGCGATCAGCGGGCGCCCCCGGCCGTCGAGGGTGAGCCCGTCCGGGAGGGCGAGGGCGTCGGACGGGGCCGTGGAGATCCAGCGCCGTGGGTGGGCCGGGTCGGCGACCGGGATGCGATAGAGCCCGGCGGCGACGGTGGTCTGGACGACGTAGACCTCTTCCCCGTCGGGCGAGACGGCGATCCCATTGGGCTGCCCCACCCGGGCCCAGGCCGGATCGACCTTCCCGTCCGGCGTGACGCGGCCGATGCCGCGGCCGCCCAGGGACGTGGTGTACACCGTGCCGTCGGGCGCCAGGGCGACGCCGTCGATACCGCCGAGGCCGGAGGCGTACGTGCCGACCTGCCCGGATTCTGGGTCGACCAGCAGGAGCCGCGACCGGGGCAGCACGTCCGCGGTGAGCGAGTGCACGGCGTCGTTGCCGGTGCCGACGAGGAGCCGCCCGTCCTCGCGGACGACGAGTCCGCCGTTGGCCCCGATGGAGCCGGTGAGCGGCACGGGCGTGCTGCCCGGGGCGTCGATGCGGTAGACACGGCCGGTGAAGTACGCCGTGGCGAACATCCGGCCGCGTCGGTCGACGGCGATCGACTCGGCCCAGTCCGGCAGCCGCGCCACCTCGACGGGCGGCGCCGGGCGCCCCGCGTCACAGGCGGGCGCCGCGGCCGCGGGAGCGGGGGCCAACACCCCCGCGACAGCGGCCAGTACAACCGCCGGTACGAGGGACCGGCGGGCGGTGGCACGTAACGCGGCTCGGAACAACGTGTTCCGCTTCGACCTGCTGGGCATCGGCACCTCTCCGGTGTCACGTCGGACCGACCGGCGAAGTATCGACCGAAGGATCTTTCCACGCTACCCCGCGGTAGGGAGCGCGGACCGAGCCGTACAGGGGGCTGTACACAAGTCTTAACCAGTGGGAGCGCTCCCAGCATGGAGTTGGACGGGCCCGGGGTCAAGATGCTTGAGGAGTCGAAGTCATCAGACGCCATCGGCGGCCAACTCGTTCGCTGTTCTAGGGCAGTTGGGACCCGTCGCCCCCTCCGAAGGAGCCATCCCCGCGCGGCCCGGCTCCCGGAGAACCGGCCGCGAGGTATCGGATCCTCCTCCCTTGCCATGCGCCACCCGAGCCCCTACCGTGATGCCCCACCAGTGGGAGCGCTTCCATCCGTCGGACGCCGGGCACCAGCCGGCGTCCCGGCCGTGAAGGATCCGCTCATGCGACACCCCCCGCGCTTGGCCCTACCCCTCGCCGCGGCGGCGCTCGTGCTCGCGAGTGCCGTCGTCGTCCCGCACGTCACGGCATCCGGAGCGGAGCCGTCCTGCTCGGTGGCGTACAGCGTCACCAATGAGTGGGCCGGCGGCTTCCAGGGTTCCGTCACGCTCACCAACAACGCCTCCGCGCTGTCCGGCTGGAACCTGGGCTTCGCGTTCACCGGCAACCAGAAGGTGACCCAGGGCTGGAACGCCAAGTGGTCCCAGTCCGGCGGTTCGGTCACCGCGGCGAACGAGAGCTGGAACGGTTCGCTCGCCCACGGCGCGAGCGTCACCCTCGGCTTCCTCGCCTCCCTGACCGGCGCCAACACCCCGCCCCGCGCGTTCACCCTCAACGGCGAGCCGTGCGCCACCACGGGCGCGGGCGATCCTTCCCCGACCCCCACCCCCACTTCCCCTTCCCCGACCCCCGGCACCGGCGCGCCCGTGCTCCACGCCTTGGGGAACAAGCTGGCCGACGCGGGCGGCGCCACGCGCCGACTCCTCGGAGTCAACCGCTCCGGCGGCGAGTTCATGTGCGTCCAGGGTCGCGGCATCTTCGACGGCCCGGTGGACGACGCCTCGGTGGCCGCCATAGCCGCCTGGCACGCCAACACCGTGCGCATTCCCCTCAACGAGGAGTGCTGGCTGGGACTGTCCAACATCAAGCCGGAATACGCGGGCGCCCGTTACATCAGCGCGGTCCAGGACCTCGTCCGCCGCGTCGAGGCCCACGGCATGACACCGATCGTCGAACTCCACTGGTCGTACGGGCAGTACACCGGCAACTCGGCCGGCTGCTCCGACCTCCACGCCAGCTGCCAGAAGCCGATGCCCGACGCCCGGTACGCGCCCGCGTTCTGGTCTTCGGTCGCCACCACCTTCACGAGCGACCCGGCCGTCGTCTTCGACCTGTTCAACGAGCCGTACCCGGACCGCGCCACCTCCACCACCGACCAGGCGTGGAGCTGCTGGCGCGACGGCGGAAGCTGTCCCGGCATCGGCTACGAGGTGGCGGGGATGCAGGACCTGCTGGACGCGGTACGTGGAGCGGGCGCCCGCAACCTCGTCCTGGCCGGTGGCATCGCCTACGCCAACGACCTCACCCAGTGGCTCTCCCACGCCCCGGCCGACCCGGCCGGCAACCTCGCCGCCGCCTACCACGGCTACAACTTCAACAGCTGTGCGAGCGAGTCGTGCTGGGACGCCACCCTGGCGCCGGTCGCCGCCAGGGTCCCGCTCGTCGCGGGCGAGCTGGGCGAGAACACCTGCGCGCACTCCTTCGTGGACCGCGCCATGAAGTGGTTCGACGACCGGGGGATCTCCTACCTCGGCTGGACCTGGAACACCTGGGACTGCTCCTCGGGCCCCTCCCTGATCAGCAACTACGACGGCACCCCCACCGCGTACGGCAGCGGTCTGCGCGACCATCTGCGCGCCGTCGGCTGAAAGACGCGCCTCTTCGGCGTCCCCGCGCTTCACCCACCGAAAGGACACCGCCCCACCATGAGCCGCATACCCACCCAGTCCCCCCGATCCGACCGATCCTCCCGAAGGCGAACGGCCCTGCTCGGCGCCGGTGTGCTCGTCGCGGCCGCGACCGGCACCGCCGGTCTCGTCGGCGCCGCGGGCACCGCCTCGGCGGCGACCGGCTGCACCGTCGCCTACCAGGTCCAGAACCAGTGGTCCACCGGCTTCACCGCGTCCGTCACGCTCACCAACAACGGCCCCGCCGTGAACAGCTGGAACGTGAAGTGGAGCTACGCCGGGAACCAGCAGGTCACCCAGGGCTGGAACGCCAGGGTGACCCAGTCCGGCGCGGCGGTCACCGCCGCCAACGAGAGCTACAACGGCACGCTGGCGACCGGCGGCTCGACCTCCTTCGGCTTCAACGCCACCTACAGCGGCACCAACGCCATCCCCACCTCGTTCACCCTCAACGGTGTGGCCTGCAACGGCGGCGACACCCCCACCGACCCGCCGACCACCCCACCGACCACCCCGCCCACCACTCCCCCGGCCGGCAGCCGCGTGGACAACCCCTACGCCGGTGCCAAGGTGTACGTGAACCCGGAGTGGTCCGCGAACGCCGCCGCCGAGCCCGGTGGCTCCCGAGTCTCCAACCAGCCCACCGGGATCTGGCTCGACCGCATCGCCGCCATCAACGGCGCCGACGGCAAGATGGGGCTGCGCGCCCACCTGGACGCGGCCCTGAAGCAGAAGGGCAGCGGCGAGATGGTGGTCCAGCTGGTCGTCTACGACCTGCCGGGCCGCGACTGCTCCGCGCTCTCCTCCAACGGTGAGCTCGGGCCCACCGAGATCGACAAGTACAAGACGCAGTTCATCGACCCGATCGCCGCGATCCTCGCGGACAGCAAGTACGCCGGGCTGCGGATCGTCACCGCGGTCGAGATCGACTCGCTGCCCAACCTCGTCACCAACACCGGCGGCCGCGCCACGGCCACCCCGCAGTGCGACACCATGCTGGCCAACGGCAACTACGTCAGGGGCGTCGGCTACGCGCTGCACAAGCTCGGTGCCGTGCCGAACGTGTACAACTACGTGGACGCCGGGCACCACGGCTGGCTGGGCTGGGACGACAACTTCGGGCCTTCGGCCGACATGTTGAAGAAGGCCGCGACGGCCGAGGGCGCCACGCCCGCCGACGTGCACGGCTTCATCACCAACACGGCCAACTACAGCGCCCTGAAGGAGAACAACTTCACCATCGACGACTCCGTCAACGGGGTGTCCGTGCGCCAGTCCAAGTGGGTGGACTGGAACCGGTACGTCGACGAGCTGTCCTTCGCCCAGGCGTTCCGCGCCAAGCTGGTCTCGGTCGGGTTCGACCCCGGGATCGGCATGCTGATCGACACCTCGCGCAACGGCTGGGGCGGCACCGCCAGGCCCGCCGGACCCGGCGCGAAGACCAGTGTCGACACCTATGTGGAGGGCGGTCGCTACGACCGGCGCATCCACATCGGCAACTGGTGCAACCAGGCGGGCGCCGGTCTCGGCAAGCGTCCGCAGGCCGCCCCGGCCGCCGGGATCGACGCATACGTGTGGATGAAGCCGCCGGGTGAGTCCGACGGCAACAGCAGCGCCATCCCCAACGACGAGGGCAAGGGCTTCGACCGGATGTGCGACCCGACGTACACGGGTAACCCCCGCAACGGCAACAGCCTCTCGGGCGCGCTGCCCAACGCCCCGCTCTCCGGGCGCTGGTTCTCCGCCCAGTTCCAGGAGCTCATGAAGAACGCCTACCCGGCGCTGTAGCCCCGGCGAGGAGGCGGCAGCCCCGGCGGAACAACGGTGGGCGGCGAGGACCGGGTCCTCGCCGCCCACCACCGTGTCGCCCTCCCTGCGGGCCCTCCCGGAGTGTTCCCGTCATCGCCCCGCCGATCCGGCCACGCCCGCCCGCACATGGCCGGAAAGCGGCGGCCGACTTACGCTCGCCGCCACCGGCGCACCACACTGGAGCCTCACGCCCAGGGAAGAGTACGGACGAGGAGTTGGTGAGATGTCCACGCAGTCCGCCGAGGGCGCCGCGCAGGCCACCCGAGCCGCGATCGATGCCTATCTGGCCCGCCTTTCCGAGCGGGATCTGGACGCCGCCGTGCAGGTCTTCGCCGAGTCGGTGGAATTCAACGCTCCGGGCTCCCCGGCCGTGCCGTGGTCGGGGCCCCGCACCGGACGGGAGGGGGTCATGAAGTTCTTCACGACCCTCCACGAGTACCTGAAGCCCGAGGAGTTCACGGTGACGCACATCGTGGTCGAGGGGGAACAGGGGGTGATCATCGGCCATCTCCGGGACACCGTCAAAGCCACCGGCAAGCCCCTCGTGACCCCCTTCGCCGCGCATGTCACGGTCGTGGACGGGAAGATCGCCCGCTACCACCTCTTCGAGGACACCCACGCGCTGCACCGGGCCGTGACCGAGGACTGAGCCGGCGCCGGACCGGACCGTACCCACCCCTGTAGAGAGGCACCAGAGATGACTTCCCCCGGCATGCCCTCCCATCCGGTCGTCCGCGCGTTCGTCGACGCGGTCAACGCGCAGGACCCGCAGGCGCTGTGGGCCGTACTGGCCAAGGACGCCGAGGTGATCGACGTCGGAACCGAACGCGACGCCCAGGCGTGGGTGGAACGGGAGCTGTTCTCCGCGCACGCCCGGATGGAGGTGGTACAGGAGTCGCCCGACGGTCTGTCGGTGACGGCGCGTTTCCACAACGACATCTGGGGGGACATCGACACCGCGTGGGAGTTCACCGTCTCCGGCCCGGTCATCCGGGGGTTCGTCACCGGCCCCGGCTGAGCATCCCCCGCCGGACGGGACCGCTCACACGCGGAAGAGGTACGCGGAACGGCAGCGGGACAGGGAAGCAGAGGCAAATGGTGTGAGCCGCACCTCGGGGCCCAGGGCTCAGCCGGCACCGAAGGAGTCGGTCCGGATCCGCCTGCTGGGCCCGGTGAGTGTGGAGGTCCAGGGCCGCCACTTCGGCCTCGGGCCGCAGCAGCGCGCACTCCTCGCGGCGCTCGCCCTCGCCCGGGGCCGCCCCGTCAGCACCTCCCGGCTCTCCGAGCTCCTGTGGGAGGGCGACGCACCGGACGGCGCGATCAGCGCGCTGCGCACCCACGTCATGCATCTGCGGCGCATCCTGGAGCCGGGCCGGCGCGCCACCTCCGGCTTCGAGATCCTGCTCAGCGCGGGCGCCCGCAGCAACACCAGCTACACCCTCCAGGTGGCCGACGAACAGGTCGACGCCCTGCGCTTCGTGCACCTGACCGACCAGGCCCGCAAGGCGGCGGCCGACGACGACGCCGAGGCGGCCGTCGCCCTGCTCGACCAGGCCCTCGCCCTGTGGACCGGGCCCGCGCTCGAAGGCGTCAGCGACCGCAGCTTCGCGCTGGCCGAGGCCGACCGCCTGGAGGAGCTGCGTCTGGTGGCCCGCGAGGACCGGCTGGACGCGCTGGTCGAACTGGGACGCTACGAGGAGTCGGTGCCGGAACTGAGCACGCTGGTCGCGCAGTTCCCGCTCCGCGAGCGGCTGCGCTGCCAGTTGATGCTGGCGCTGTACCGCTCGGGGCGCCAGGCCGACGCGCTCGCCTCGTACCGCGACTACTACCAGCTCCTCGACGACGAGCTGGGCATCGAGCCGGGCCGTCCGCTCAAGGAGCTCCACCAGCGCGTCCTGACGGGCGATCCCGGCCTCGCCGCCGAACCCGCGCCCCCGGTGGCGCCCCCGTCCGCCGCGCTCCCGGTCCCGCGCCAACTGCCGCCGGACGTCGGCAGCTTCACCGGTCGCGCCGGATATCTGCGCGAACTGGACGCGCTGCTCTCCCAGTACGCCACCGGCCCCGGACAGACCCTGGTGATCTCCTCGCTGTCCGGGATGGCGGGTGTCGGCAAGACCGCCCTCGCCGTGCACTGGATGCACCGGGCCGCCGACCGCTTCCCCGACGGACAGCTGTACGCGAATCTGCGCGGTCACGCGGACGAGCCGCCGGCCACGGCCGACGACGCCCTGGGCCAGCTGCTGCGGGCGCTGGGGGTCGGCGCCGGACACCTGCCGGAGAACACCGACGAGAAGGCCGCCCTGTACCGCTCGCTCCTGGCGGGCAAGCGGATGCTGATCCTCCTGGACGACGCGGCCGGTCTCGAACAGGTGCGCCCGCTGCTGCCCGGCTCGCCGAGCTGCTTCGTCGTCGTCACCAGCCGCAACGACCTGCGGGGCCTGACCGCCTTCCACGACGCCCACCGGGTGAACGTGGCCGCCTTCAACGACGAGGAGGCCCTCGCGCTGCTCGGCCGCGTGATCGGCGCGGACCGGGTACGCGGCGAACCCGAGGCCGCCGCCGAGGCCGTCCGGCTCTGCGGCGGCCTGCCGCTCGCGGTCCGGATCGTCGCCGCCCACCTCATCGGCGACCAGCACCTGCCGCTCGCGGACGTGGTCCGCACGCTGCGCGGCGAGCACCGGCTGGACGACCTGACCCTCGACCAGGAGCAGCACACCGGCGTCCGCAGCGCCCTCGCGCTGTCCTACCGCTCGCTGCCCGCCCCCGAGCGGCAGCTCCTGCGGCTGCTCTCCCTCACCCCGGGCTCGGAGGTCTCGGCCCCGGCCGCCGCCGCGCTGGCGGGGGCCCCGCTGACCGCCACGGCCCGGCTCCTGGACCAGCTGGTCTCCCGCAGTCTGCTCCAGACGCACCGGCCGGGCCGCTTCCATCTGCACGCCCTGGTCCACCTGTTCGCGCGCGAGCGGGCCCGTGCCGAGGACGCCGCCGCCGTACGGGAGGCGGCCGTCGACCGGCTGCTCACCTGGTACCTGGCGACCGCCGAGCAGGCCGGGCACCTGCTGTACGGCACGTTCTACTCCTGGTACGCGGCGCCCCCGCCCGAGCCGGACGGCTCCCCCACCGCGCCGCTGACCTTCACCGGCCCGTCGGCCGCGCTGTCCTGGCTGGAGGACGAGCGCGCCGCCCTGCTGGCCTGCGCCCGGTACGCCCTGGGCCACGGTCCGCGCGCCTTCGCCTGGAAGTCCGCCCTGGCCACCCACGGCCATCTGATGGAGCACGGCCAGCGCACCGCCTGGCTGCGTGCCGCGGAGACGGGGCTGCGCGCCGCCGACGCCGAGCACGACGACCACGCGCGCGCGGTGATGCACTGGAGCCTGTGCTACGTCCTGTGGGAGCTGGCCCGCCACGACGAGGCGCTGGGGCACAGCGCCCGCGCCGACGCCCTGTTCGCGCGGGCCGGGCTGCCGGTGGAGCGGGCCGGTGCCGTCCTCGGCCTCGCCGCCTCCCACCGCGAGCTGGGCAACCTCGACCAGGCCCAGCGCCACGCCGAGCACACCCTGGCCCTCTACCGCGACGGCGGCGAGCCCGCGGGGGAGGCATGGGCGCTGTTCCTGCTCGGCTCCGTCCGCCTGGACCGCGGCCGGCTGGAGGCCGCGCAGCCGTACTTCACCGAGGCCCGTGAGCGCGCCGAGGCGTCGGGGGACGAGCACACGGTGATGCTGTCGCTGTGGGGGCTGGGCGCCGTCCACCACGCCCGGGGCGATCTGGAGGAGGCCCAGCGCCTGCTCAGCCGGGCGCTGGCGGCGCACGGCAGACTGCTCTCCACATACGCGGCAGAGGGCGCGCTCACCACGCTCGCGGCGGTGTGCCGCGACAACGGCGATCCCCGGCTCGCCCTGAAGTACGCGATGGACGCGCTCAGCGTCACCCACCGCACCCACCGCCGGCTGGTCGAGCCGGACGCCCTCAACACCATCGGTACGGTCCTGCTGCACCTGGACGACGCGCCCGGCGCCCTGGACCACCACCGCCGCGCGCTGGACGCGGCCCGGGCGACGGGGTGCCTGCGGGCGGACGCCGCCGCATGTGTCGGCCTGGCGGCGGCCCACCGGCACCTGGGCGAGAACCGCGAGGCCCTCGCGTACACCCGGCGGGCCCTGAGCACCGCCGCGCAGGCCGGGTTCCGGCTCGTGGAGGGCGAGGCGCGCACCGAACTCGCCCTGGTGCACCTGGCACTGGGCCACCGCACCAAGGCCGCACAGGCCGCCGAACGGGCCGTGCGGATGCACCGGGCCGCCGGGCACGGGCCCGGTCTGGCCCGCGCCCTGGAGGCCGCCGCGGCCGTGCGCGGCGCCGGCGACGACCTCAACTGAAGGCGCGCACCAGCGCGGTGACCACGGCGGCCACCAGCACGACGAGCGGCACTGGCGCCTTGAGCCGCCAGGCCACCAGGGCTCCGGCGAACCCGGCGAGCCGGGCGTCGAAGCTCATGCCGTGCGCGCCCGCCGAACCCACGAGCTGGGTGACGACGAGCACGGCGAGCAGCGCGGGCGTCAGGTACTCCACGAACCGGGGGAACCACGCGGGCAGTTCGCGGTCGCCCATCACCAGCGAACCGGCGCCCTTGATGAGGAAGGTGGTCACCACCAGGGCGCCGACGACGATCCACGGGTCGTTGCTCACCGGGCCCCCTTCACCGGGCGTTCCATCGGCATCGCCGTCCACACCACGGCGATCAGGCAGGCCACGGCGATGGCCGCGTCCGGGAGCCCGGCGGCGGTGAGGGCCGCCGCGCACACGGCCGCGGTGGCGGCGGCCGTCCGTTTGCGGACGGTCCCCAGGTGCGGCGCGAGCAGCAGGAAGAACAGGACCGGCGAGACGGCGTCCAGGCCGTAGTTGAGGACGTCCACCGCCTTGAACGGGCCGAGCGCCCCCAGCAGCGTGCCGAGGACCCAGCCCAGCCAGAGAACCACGCCCGAGGAGAGCAGCCGGGTCCGGTCGAAACGGCCGTCCGCGTCGCTCGCGATGGCCCAGGACTCCTCGATGACCAGCTGGGACTCGACCGCCCGGCGGGCCCGGCCGCCGCGCAGCGCGGGCAGGATGGCGAAGCCCATCACGAGGTAACGCAGGTTCAGCAGGGTGCCCGCCACGGCCGCGGCCGCCCAGCCGCCCCCGTTGGCGATCACCGAGACGGCGGCGAACTGCGAGGAGCCGACGAAGACCAGACCGGACATGGAGGTCGCGCCGAGCGCGCCGAAGCCCGCCCCCTTGGCGAGGACGCCGAAGGAGATGCCGAACGCGAAGATCGCCACGGTGAAGGGCACGGCGGCTCTGGCTCCCGCCGCCCAGGCCTGGCGCCGACCGGTGGACGGGGCCGGGCGGGCGGGTTCCGATTCGGTGCCGGTCATCCGCTCCCGCCCGTCGCGGCCGGGGCCGCCCCGCTCACCGGGGCCGGGCCCGCACCCTCCCGTACGGCCCGTGCGTACGCCTCCACCAGCGCGGTCGTGACGGAGCCGACGGCGTACTCCAGCGCGTCGACGGCGGTGACCGGCTGGACCTCGTACGCCGTGCCGGTCAGGAACACCTCTTCGGCTCGGGCGAGTTCGGCCGGTTCCATGTGCCGCTCGACGGTCTCCAGGCCGAGCCCGCGGGCGAGCGCGAGGACGGTGCGCCGGGTGATGCCGTCCAGGACGCACTCCGGCGGCGGGGTGTGCAGGGCCCCGTCGATCACCAGGAACAGGTTGGCACCGGTGGCCTCGGCCAGCCGGCCCCGGTGGTCCAGGAGCAGCGCGTCGTCGCGGCCCGCCGCCTCCGCCTCCTGTCCGGCGAGGGAGCCGAGGGCGTACAGGGCGGCCGTCTTGGCGCGGACCGGGGCGGTGTCGGGGGCCGGGCGGCGCCAGCGGGAGGTGGCGAGCCGGATGCCGCGCGGGCCGGACGTGAAGATCCGGGGCCAGGGCCAGGCGGCGATCGCCACATGGACGGTGCTGTCCGGGGCGACGAGGCGCAGGGTGTCGCTGCCGCGCCAGGCGACCGGGCGGACATAGCCCTCGGTCAGGCCCGCGAGGGCGACGACCTGCCGGGTGGCCGCGTCCAGTTCGCCCGCGGTCCAGGGCAGTGCGAAGCCCATCTCCCGGGCCGAGGCCACGAGCCGGAGGCTGTGCTCGTGGAGCTTGAACACCTGGCCCGCGTAGAGGCGTTCGCCCTCGAAGACGCTGCCGCCGTAGTGCAGTCCGTGGCTGAGGACGTGCAGGCGGGCCTCGCGCCAGGGCACGAGCCGGCCGTCGAGCCAGATGACGCCGTCCCGGTCGTCGAGCGGCGGCGCGGTGGACGGCCGGGCGCCGCTCGTGCCGGCCGTCCCGCTCATGTGGCGAACCCCCGGTCCGCGTAGGGGAAGCCCTCCAGTTCGTTGACGGGGACGCTCTCGTCGCGCCGGGAGGCGTAGTAGATGCGGACCTCGTCGATCAGGCCCGCGTCGTCGAAGCGGTAGACCTCCGCGCCGCGCAGCACTTTGCCCAGGCGCGGTTTGAAGGCGGTCCACTCGCAGATCGCGGTGCGGCTGTGCGGGTCCGCGTAGACGGCGTCCACGGCCCAGTGGGAGCCGTTGGCGCGCACGTCGGCGCCCCAGCGCTCCACGACCGGGTCGATGCCCTCGATGGGCCCGGCCATGCCGACGGCCAGATAGTGCACGACGTTCTCGGCGAGGCACCGCGCGAACAGGTCGCGGTCGACCTTGTTGCAGGCCTCGAAGTACAGCCGTACCGCGGCCTCCATGGCGGAGCGGTCCAGCGCCCGTCCGGCCGCGCGGCCCCCGTCACCCGTGGCGTCGCTGTCCATGTCGCTCGTCTCCTCGGTTGTCGTCACGGCTCTCGACGGCCGGTTCGTACGGTCCGGTCCGGATCACAGCCGGGCCCCGGTCACCGCCGGGCTCTTCCCGGCCCGGCTCTTCACAGCTCGGCCGGTGCGAAGCGCAGGGGCGGCAGGGACGCGAGCCGGCCCTGGGCGCGCACCAGGCGCGACTGGTCGGCCGTGAAGGCGTAGCGGTCGCCCTCGGCGCCCTCGCGCAGATGCCCGCGCACCAGCTCCCGCGCCGCCGTGCGGTACTCCTCGGGCGTGGTGGCCGCGGCCTCCATGGCCTCTATCGTCCCGGCCAGTTCGCGCAGTCCGTCGATGACGCCGTCGTACGAGAGCGACAGGCGGCTGCCGTGGTCGGCGAGGGCCCGGCGCTCGCGCAGCCACGAGTAGAGGAAGACGCCCGTGCCCGCGTCGAAGTTGCGGACCGCGCGGGCATCCAGCGGGTAGCGGAACATCCGCTCCAGAAGGATCATGGCGATCTGTTCCTGGGCGTACGGGACGGTCTCGTCGTGGCAGGCGAGGGCGGTCCTGGCGTCGACCTTCAGCTCTTCCAGTACGCCGATGAACCAGTTCATCTTGAGTTTGACGTGCTGGTCCAGCGGCCAGGGCCCCTGGTGGTGGAAGTAGTCGTGCAGATACCCCCACAGGGAGCGGGCCTGATAGCACACCTCGGGGGGCATGCCGATCGAGGCGCGCGGCACGGATTCCGGGGTGAGGACGGCCCGCGCGGACGGCACCGCGTAGGTTTCGTGGATCCTGCGGAATTTGCTGAAGAAGAAGACGGCGTAAGCCTGTCCGGCCACCTTGTCGTGGGCCGCGACATTCTCCGGGAAGAAGACGAGGCAATTGCCTCGGGTGAATCCTTCGCTGCCCGCGAGGAGCACGGTGGCCTGGCAGTTGTTCTTGGGGTGCGGATAGCGCACGGCCAGTTCGGGCAGGGCGTCGGGCTCCTTGCGGCGGACGAGGAAGAATTCCAGCCGCTTGCCGACGGGCGGGACGCTGTTGGTGGTCTGCACGGGGGCGAGGAAGGCCGCCCAGTCGCCGTCGGCCGGTGCGGTCAGGGCGTCGCGGGAGCGGGCGAAGTGCGGCGGGGTGTCGAGCCCGGCGGTCAGCCAGCCGTCGATGTCGGCGGCCAGGGCGTCGGCCTGGCCGGTCCTGCCGTGCCCGGTGAACCAGCGCACGGCCACGTCCCTGATGGCCCGGAGGCTGACGCGGTCCTCCTCCCCGGGCTCCGCCACCGTGCCGTCGTCGCGCTGGCGGCCCCGGAAGGCGTCGATCCGCGGCAGGAGCTCCTGGCCGAGCCGCTCCGCCTCGCCGAGCAGTTCGTCGCGCAGACGGTGGGAGCCGAGGGTTCCGGTCATGAGGCGGCCTCCCGCACATGGTGCACGGTGTAGACCATCGGCACCTCGCCGAAGCTGCGCAGCACGCGCAGACCGTGCGCCCTCGCGGCCACGACGGTGGTGACGCAGCCCTCGGTCTTGCCGTCGGCGCAGTCGATGGCCGCCTGGGCGTTGCTGGTCACCAACTGCCGTCGGTCCGCCGGCGTCACGAGTCCGGCCGGGGCCGGGTGGGTGGCCACGGTGCGCGGTTCGCCGTGCGCGCCGGAGGCGACGGCGAGCACCATCTCGTGGGTGGGCCACACGAAGGAGTCCACCATGCGGCAAACCTGGAGGTTGCCGAAGACGAGGGTGTGCAGTTCGGGGTAGACGGCGCAGGCGAGGAGGGCGTGCTCGCCGTTTCTGGGCACGGTCTCCATCGCGTATTCCAGGGTCGCGTGGAGCGTCACCGGCCCCAGGCCCTCACGTCCTTGGCGCCGGAACCACTCGTGCGCCGCGGCTTCCAGATTGGTGCCGGTCGGCCCCAGGGTGTGCAGATGCCGAATTTCGCCGATGGGCGAAGGCGATAAAGAACTGGCGCCCACGCGTTCCCGCGTCACCATTCCCACTCCCCCACGTCTTCCCCCGCGGTTCTTCTGTCGCCCTCGGGCGACACGCGGGCTGTGCGTCGGTGCACGGCCGCGTCGGTGATCCTAAGCGGGCCCGCCCCGCAGCGGCCACCGCGCCCGGGGCGCACCGACTGATTTCCCACACTGTGGCCACTTCCGCCCGTTCAACGTTCCGGAAATCCGGCGACAAATGCCGTCGGGGGACGGTCGTTCGCGCCTTCTTCCTCCACCGAACCGGTCGTCCGGCGTACGCATCGCGTCATTCCGGGGGGCGCCCGGGGGCACACACCGGCGCAACACGCGCACCCGGGCGGCCTTCGGCCCCGCCGGGGGCGGCCGGAAGCCGACGGAGCCGCTCCGCTTCGTCCTCGCCGTTTCCGCGCGCTCGCGCAGACGGCCCGAAGGAGGAAAGCCCCCGCCGACCGTCAGGCCTCAGTCACCTTGGCGAGGAAGGCGGCGAGGTTCACCACGACCCGCTGGATCCTCTCCTCCAGCGGAATGGTCTCGTGGAGCCGCGCTCCGAAGCCCGCGTCCTTCCTGCCCCGTACATACAGCGAGCAGGCGAGGTCGTCGCAGAGGTAGATCCCCACCGAGTTGCCCTCCTGTCCGGCCCTGCCCGCCTTCGGGGCGACCATCAGGGAGACGTTGCCGTCGTGGACCGTCAGGCATATCGAGCACATGCTGTGCCGCCCCTGCCCGGAGGTGTGGCCGGGGCGGCGCAGGACCAGCGCCCTGGCGGCGCCCTCCAGCTCGGTGACGAGGTAGGCACGGCCGGGGGCCTGGGGATCTCGCCAGCCGAGGTAGTCCAGCTGGTCCCAGGGGTGGTCGCCGAGGTCGCGGGGCACGGACAGGCGCTTGGCCTCGCCCTTGGTGCAGTTCACGAAGGCGGCGCGGATCTCTCGTTCGGTCAGCTGCTTCATAAAGGCGAGGCTAGTTTGCCTAAAGGTGTTAGGCAAACGCATAATTGGTTCAGCCGGGAGTCCGGCCGAGGAGAGGACGACCATGGGGCGCGTGGGGCTGAGCACGGAACGTCTGACCCGGGCCGGGGCAGAGCTGGCCGACGAGGTCGGCTTCGACCAGGTGACCGTCTCGGCGCTGGCCCGGCGGTTCGACGTCAAGGTCGCGAGCCTGTACTCGCACGTCAAGAACTCCCAGGACCTCAGGACCCGGATCGCGCTGCTGGCCCTGGAGGAGCTCGCCGACCGGGGCGCCGCCGCACTGGCCGGGCGGGCGGGCAAGGACGCGCTGTCCGCCCTGGCCAACGTCTACCGCGACTACGCGCGCGAGCACCCCGGCCGCTACGCCGCGGCCCAGCTCCGGCTCACCCCCGAGGCGGCGGCCGCCAGCGCCGGCGGCAGGCACGCGCAGATGACCCGGGCGATCCTGCGCGGCTACGACCTGAGCGAACCGGACCAGACGCACGCGGTGCGGCTGCTCGGCAGCGTCTTCCACGGCTACATCACCCTGGAGCTCGGCGGCGGCTTCAGCCACAGCGCCCCCGACACCCAGGAGACCTGGACGCGGATCCTGGACGCGCTGGACGCACTGCTGCGGAACTGGCGCGCGGGCTGACCCCGCCGCGCACCCGGGCGCGGGCCTCCTCCGTCCGGACGCGCGAGGCGCCCGCCACCTCCAGCGGTGCGGGCGCTTCGCGAGGGTCGCCTCGGATACGGGTCACCTCGCACGCAGATCACTTCACCTGCGGGTCACCACAGATACGGGTCACCTCAGATACGGGTGTCCTCGACGGTGGGGATCCAGCGGTCGGCGTCCCGGTCCGCGCTGCCGTTGCCGTTGCCCGTGAGCGAGCTGCGCGGCGCGGGGGTGGCCTTGGCCGGGGCCTTGCCGCAGAACGCGGGCTCCAGCGTGTTCGTCAGAGCGCTGGTGACCGTGCCGTTGTTGGAGGCGTTGGCGAAGAGCACGACCGTGCGCTTGCCGTCCCGGGTGGAGAACGTCTGCGTCTGGTAGCCCTGGACGATTCCGCCGTGGCCCAGCACCTTGCCGCAGGAGAGCGCGATCTCCCGGATCCCGAGCCCGTAGCTGATCTTCGCTGTGGGGGTGGGAAGTACGCTCGTCATCTGGCGCAGCGACTCGTCGGAGACCAGCCCGCCGGAGTCCCCGGCGAGCAGGGCCGTCATGAAGCGGTCCATGTCGCGGGCGGAGGAGACCACACCTCCCGCGCTCCAGACCCAGGACGCGGTCTGCTCGGTCGAGTCCAGCAGCGGCCTGGTGCGGTCGTCGTTGGTCAGGTAGCCGGTGACGTGCGGGCCCGCGATGGTCTTGCGCGGGACGGTGAAGGTCGTCTGACGCAGCTTCAGCGGTTCGAAGATCTGCTCGCGCAGCAGCTCGGCGTAGGGGCGCCCGGTGAGGTGCTCGGCGGCAAGACCCATCAGCACGAAGTCGGTGTTCGAGTACGAGTACGCCGTCCCCGGGGTGTACTGGAGACCGTGCTTCACCGACATCGCCACGAGGTCCTTCGGCTCGTAGACGTTGTTGCGGATGCGCTTCTCGAAGGCAGCCGTGGTCTCCTCCCCGCTCTGTTCGAGGAGGTCGTTGGTGTGGTCGTACACCCCGGCGCGATGCTCCATGACCTGGCGGGCGGTGATGGACCAGCTCTCGGGGAGCGTCCCGGCGGGCAGGTACTCGCGCAGCGGCTTGTCGAGGTCGATGCGGCCCTGCTCGGCGAGGCGCATCACCAGGACCGAGGTGAACATCTTGGAGTTGCTGCCCACCCGGAAGCGCCAGCCCGCGTTCATGGCCGTGCCGTCGAGGTTCGCCTTGCCCAGGGTCACCGTGCGGCCGCGCTCGGAGCCGCCGTGGTCGCGGATCACCGCGAACGCTCCGGGCGCCCCCGCGTCCACCACGCGCTGGAGCGCGGCGCGCACCGCCGCCACGTCCGGGTCGGCCGGGCCCTGCACGGCGGAGGCACCCGCCGCGCTCCCGGCCGTGAGCGCGACGGCCGCCGCGAGCGTGGTCACCGAGCGCCTGATCGTGATTCCAGCCATATGAGAAGTACCCCTGTTTCCCCGGTGACTTGGTCAATGCCCCGGCCTTCGCAACACTCGTACGCCCAAGATCGTATATGTCGGGCGGGCATCCGGTTGACGCATGGGCGAATTCACCGCGACCGGCGTGCGAACACCGGGCGCTCCCTCGGCCCTTGCCCGCACACCGGGGGTCGGCGACGATCGGGGGCCGGGCACACGCCGCCCGTGGAAGGACCGCGCCGCAGCGCCGAACCCACCGTGGCGATGGTCCTTTGCGGTGGTCTTCCCCCGCGACACCCGCCGGATCGCCCGCGCCACGACGGGGGTGTGTGAGCCTGGCCGCCGAGGGGGCCGTCCCACTTCCGAGGAGCTGGTTGTTCCGGTGTTCCGTCTCCCACTGGCCCGTCCCGGCGCGAGATCCCGCAGCCCCCTGCTGACCGCGGCGGCGCTCTGCGTGAGCGCCCTGCCCCTGACGGCGGCGGCGCTGCCCGGCGGCCACACCGCCCCCGAGTCCGCCCTGTCGGCCGCGCCGCTGCCCGGCGGCCTCGGCCCGTGCGTACCGGGCCTCTGCCCGACGGACGGCTACCCGCCCGTCCACAACGGCCCCGTCCGGTGGCGCGACAACGGCGTCAACGTCTACGTCGGCGGTGACTTCCTGGTACGGGAGAAGGCCGCCGAGGCCGAGGGCCGGGTCGTCGTGCTCGGCTCCTTCGACCAGCACAAGGCCGCGGGTGTCAGCGGTGTCTACAACGTGGGCGAGGCCGGGGTCGGCTCGCGGGTCGCCCCGCCGGCCGGCGCGGACTGGCTGACCACCGGCGCGGGCGTCACCGTCGCGGCCGGGCAGCGGCTGCTCGCCGAGCAGGGCGTCGTCCGGCACGCGGGCACCGTCACCGGGACCGTCCTGGCCCGGCGCACCGTCCACGACGCGGATGCGGCCGCCCCTTACACCGCGCTGCGCGGCCTGCTCACCGACGCCAGCCAGTGCTACGCGCACCCCGGCGGTACCACCCGTACGCCCACCGGGACGGCCGTCCACGCGGGCGGGGAGACCCTGTTCACCGGTGACGGCTCCTCCCCGCTCCAGGTGTTCACCGTCGACTTCGACATGCAGAGCGCGAGCGGCGGCCAGGAGGGCATCCGCTTCGCCCGCATTCCGGCCGGGGCGACCGTACTGGTCAACGTGGTGGGTACGAACCGGACCATCAACACCTACAGCGGCACCATCGACGACTCCAGCCCGTTCAACCAGCTGCGCACCCGGCTGCTGTGGAACGTCCCCGACGCGACCTCCGTCACCTTCAAGGGCACCGGGCAGTTCCAGGGCAGTGTGCTCATCGGCAACCAGGCGTCCCTGGCGACGGTGAGTCTGCCCGGCGTCAACGGGCGCTTCTTCACCACCGGTTCCCTCACCCACACCAGCGCGCCCTCGGGCGGCGGTGGCCAGGAGTTCCACAACTACCCCTTCGACGGCGACCTGCCCGACTGCGGCACCGCGCCCGTCGAGGGCGAGGTGCGGGTCCACAAGACGGACCACACCACGGGCCGGCCGCTGGCCGGGGCGGTGTTCGAGCTGTGGGAGGAGACCAACGGCGCCGCCGGGCTCCAGACCGCGGGCAACCACCCCGACACCCGCCGGGGCGGCGCGTGCACGACCGACGGCGCCGGGGCGTGCGAGCGCACGGTGCCCCCGGGCACGTACTACTGGCTGGAGACCAGCGCCCCGCAGGGCTACGACCTGCCCTCCCCCGCCCACTTCGGGCCCCTGGTCCTCACCGCCGAGAACGCCTCCCGGGGTGTCTCGGTGACCGCGGCCAACCACCGCCACGTCGTACCGAAGGGGTTGCTCACCGTGGAGAAGAGCGACGCCGCGACCGGCAGACCGCTGGCGGGGGCGGTGTTCCGGCTGTGGCACGAGACCAACCAGGTCACCGGGCTCCAGACATCCGGCGCCCACCCCGACACCCCGGTCGGCCCCGGCTGCGCGACCGCGAGCTCGGGCCGGTGCCGCTTCACGGAGCTGCCCCTCGGCACCTACTACGTCCAGGAGACGGCCGTGCCGGAAGGGTATGTGCTGCCCCGGAACCCGGTCAGCGGCCCCCACCGGGTGACCGCGGCCAACGCCGCCCAGGGCCTCACCCTCAAGCTCACCAACCAGCGCGGGGAGCCCGACAAGGGAGGAAAGGGAGGCAAAGGCGGCAAAGGCGGACGCCGCTGAGGCCTTCGTCCCGATGAGGGGGTGACCCGCCGGACCACCCGCCCCTTCGGAGCGGCCGCGCCGCCGTGTGACCCACGGCGGCGTGGCCGCTCCGGTGCGTTTGCGGGTGGGGCACATGCGTACGATCGCGGTCGGTGGGGCGGGATAGCGCCCCGCAGAAGGGGAACCCATGGCCATGACCGACGTAAACGGCGTCAATCTGTCCGGAGTGACGGGCAAGCTCATCCAGACCGTCGCGCTGACGAAGAATCCCGCTCCGCAGGCGATTGCCACCGACGCGGCCAACGGACACGTCTTCGTGCTCCAGATGGAGAGTGCCGCCAAGACGCCGCTCGGGAACATGTACCTCAACCGCATCGACCGGACCACCGGCCGGCTGACGGGCAGCATGTACCTCACCGGCTTCGGGCACGGGATCTCGATGGGGGCCGAGCCGGTCGGGACGGACACCTACCTGTGGACCGAGGTCGGTCCGGTCTCCCCCAACGACGGCGTCAGCACCTCTTTCGGCCAGGCCGTCACTCGGTTCCGCTTCGTCGACGGGGCCACGCTCGACCAGGCCGACATACCGGCCGCGCAGAAGTTCTGCCCGCCGGGCGGACGCAACACCGGCCCGTCGGTGGACCTGGCCAACAACACCCTGACGATCGTCTACTTCAAGGGCAGCGTGCGCTGCTTCACCCGTTACGACCTGGCGAAGGCGGCGCAGGGCCAGTGGGTGGAGGTGGGCAGCACCTTCGAGCTGCCCGCGGGCGCGGAGACGGGGCTCACCTTCCAGGGGTACACCACCCTGGGGAGCGTCCTGTACGTCTACCAGTGGAAGAAGGACCCGGTCACGACCTACCCGGGAACCGCGTACATCACCTCGTACTCCCTGGACACCAGGACGAGGATCGACTCGCAGGTGGTCACCGGGGCCGACGGTCTGGAGCGGCGGGAGCCGGAGGGGCTGGCCGTCGAGGTCGACCCCACGTCCGGTGAGACGCGGCTGCTGTTCGGCTTCAGCGACACCGTCCCCGGGACCACCGGGCGGCGCAACGTCACCATCGGCTGGTACCCGACGCAGCCGGCGGTCGACGGGGTGAAGGTGCTGACCGACTGGGAGAACCTGACCCTCGCCACCGGTGTCAAGGCGGGCGCCGAGGCTCCGCGCGGCCGGCTGGTCGCCTTCGCCGACACCACCTACCTCCAGCTGCGCGGCACGCTCTCCGGCAGCTTCACCGCCGACACCCTCGTCGCGACGCTGCCGCAGCGGCTCTTCCCCACCCGGCCCGTACGGCAGAACACCCCGCGCAACATGTACTACGGGGTGGGCGTGTGCCGGGTCGAGGCGAACAAGCTCGGTGAGCTGTGGGCCTTCGGCGCCACCGCGGACAACGCGATCTCCTGGATCGACCTCGACTGCTTCTCGGCCGCCTGGCGATGACCGCGCCGGACCGCTCCCGCCCTCACCAGCTCTCGCGATCCGGAGGATCGACCATGCCCTCGCGCACCACCAGCCGCCGCTCCCTGCTCTCCAATGCCCTGGCGGTACCGACCGCGGCCGTCGGTGTGCCGCTGCTCGCCGCCTCGCCCGCCGCCGCTGCCGCGACCGGCGTCCAGACCGTCGTGGACTGGACGGACATCGCGCTCGCGGCGGGCGTCTCCACGAGCGCGGGCACACCCGCGCAGGCGCGGGTGGTGAACATCGCGGGCACCGAGTTCCTCCAGCTGCGCGGAACAGTCACCTGCAACTTCTCCGGTGACGCGCAGCTCGGCACCCTCCCGGCGACCATCCGTCCGCCGAAGACGACCCGCGGTGTCTGCCCGCGCAACAACCACCTCGGCGTCAACGCCACCCGTGTGGAGGCCGACACGGCGGGCCGTGTGATGGTCTACGGCCCGCAGGCCTCGGACCCGGTCACCTGGGTCCAGCTCGACAGCTTCTCCTCGGTACAGCGCTGAGGCGACGGGGCGGGGCGGCACCGGGCGCCCCGCCCCGCGCCTGCGCCTGCGCCTGCGCTAAAGCCCGTACCGCCGCGACGACTCCTCCGCCTGCGCGAGGCGCTGGAGCGACCGCAGCACCGGTTCGAAGAGGATCGTGGCCGCCACCGCGGTCTCGGCCTTCTCCGCGTCGGAGGGCCGGGCCTCCACGAAGTCCAGGTCGCGGACGGCGACTTGGCGCATCGGCTCGGCGTACGGCTCCATCAGTTCGGCGTCCCCGGGGTGGCCGAGCCGCCGCAGCGTGGCCACCGCGAGCACCAGCTCGCGGTGGTCGGGGGAGAGACTCCCCAGCTCCCGGGCGGTCGTCCAGCCCACCTTCTCCAGCAGCGGGTCGACCTCCCGGCGGGCGGCGACCACGGACTCTCACCCCCCGTCCAGCACCGCCCGGATCACGTGCCGGGCGTTGGCCGCCATCGCCGGGTTGACCTTGCGGTGGTACGGCAGCGCGATCAGCGCCTGGGACAGCGTGCGCCCCCGGCCCCGCCTCCACGTGGCGTCGTCCACGCCGAGCGCGTCACGGAAGACCTCGCGGGCGTCGGCGGGCAGCAGGTTCCAGGCGGGGAAGAGGTCACAGGCCGGATCGCCCGCTCCCACGCACCCGAAGTCGATCACCGAGGTGAGCCGGCCGCCCTCCACCAGCAGATTGCCGGGCATCAGGTCGGCGTGGAGCCACACCGGCGGGCCGTCCCAGCCGGGGGCCGCCAGCGCGTCCTCCCACACGGCGAGCACGGCGTCGCAGTCGACCCCTTCTTCCGGGATGCGGCGCAGCTCCTCGATCGCCGCCCGGGTCGACTTGTCGAGCGAGGCGACGGGCCCACCACGGTATGCCGGCGGCGCGCCCGGCAGGGTGACGCTCCGCATCGCTTCCACGAACCCGGCCAAGTCCTCGGCCAGCGCGACGGGTTCCTTCAGAGCGCCCGCCTCGGGGTGCTCCCCCTCCAGCCACCGGTACACCGACCACACCCGGGCGAACCCCTCGCCCGGCTCCCCGGCCCCGAGCACCTCGGGGACGGCCGTCGGCAGCAGCGGCGCGAGCCGGGGCAGCCACGTCCGCTCCATCACCGCGTCCTCGGCTCCGCCCTGCTCCAGCGGCAGCCGTACGACCATGTCCTCGCCCAGCCGGTACACGGCGTTGACCGTCCCCCCGGAGGGAAACCGCACCACCGCGAGCCCCGCCCACCGCGGGAACTGCCCGGCGACCAACCGCCGCACGAGCGCCTCGTCGTCGGCGGGGTGCGGGCGGGGGTGCGTCTGCGCGGAGCTCATGGTCCACCATCCGACCGGCGCGGGGCGGACGGCGTCAAACCGTTTTCCCCGTCCAAGGCCCGTGGGAAGACCCGTCGCAAAGGGGTGGGGGTTCTGGTCCCCTGTGCGGCTCACCTGGCCTTCCGGGAGAACCATTAGGGTGATGTTGATCAACCCGTCAAGAAAGGCCCGCACCCCGCCGTGTCCGTCTCACGTCCCCACGCACTCTTCTCCTTCGGCACACTGAGGGACGAGCGGGTCCAGACCGCCCTCTTCGGCCGGCCCGTTCCCACCTCCGCCGCGTCGCTCCGCGGGTATACGACCCGGCCCCTGCCGATCACCGATCCCGCCGTGATCGCCACCAGCGGTTCGGATGTCCATCTCACCCTGGAGCGCGAGTACGGCGCCGTGGTCGAGGGGGCCGTGCTGCGCCTCACCGACCAGGACCTGGCCGCCGCCGACGCCTACGAGGTCGACGACTACGCCCGCCGCCGCGTCCTGCTCTCCTCCGGGGAGAGCGCCTGGGCCTACCTGGACGCGAAGCCGCTGCGCCCGGCCGCGCGCATCGTGATCGTGGGCGACAGCATCGCGTACGGGCGCTGCGATCCCCTGGGCGGGTGGGCGGCGCGTCTGGCCGCGAGCCACATCGCCGCCAACGAGGCCGACCACCGGGTCTTCAACCTGGCCATCCCGGGCAGCACCCTGGCCGAGGTCGGCGAGCAGACACCGGCGCTGCTGGGTCCCCGTCTGCCGGACACCCTGCTGGTCGCCGCCGGTGTCAACGACTCGGCCGTGCCCCTCTCCCCCGCGTCGCCGGGTGCGCACGACGGCCTGGCACGCATCGCGGACGGTCTCGACTCGCTCGCGGCCACGGCCCTCGCGCACAACGCCCGGCTCGTCGTCATGGGACCGGTGTGGCTCGACGAGGAACGCACCGGCGACTACGCGGGCCTGCGCTTCACCGAGGCCCGCGCGCTGGAGCTGCGCGAGTCGGTGCGGACGTGGTGCCGGCGGAACCACATCGACCACGTCGACATGTGGGAGCCGCTGCACGGCAGGAGCGACCTGCTCGTCGACGGTCTGCACCCGGCGGCCGAGGGACACGAGGCGCTCTACCGGCACCTCAGCGCCGCATGCCGCTGAGCCGCGCCAGACGGGCTGTGGGCTGTGGGCCGACGTGACGCGCGGCTGACCAGCGGAGGCCGACGGGGGCGAGGCCGGATTGTCAGTGCCCCCGTCCATACTCGGTGCCAGGGGAACCGCCCGCGTTCCGTACCGAAAAGGACCGACATGGCCGAGGTGTTGCTGTTCCACCACGCACAGGGGCTGACCTCCGGCGTCCGCGCCTTCGCCGAGGCGCTCAGGGCGGAGGGTCACACCGTGCACGTCCCGGATCTGTACGAGGGCCGGGTCTTCGACGACCTGGCGGACGGCGCGGCGTACGCGCAGGAGAAGGGCTTCGGCTCGTTCGTCGAGCGGGGGCGGGCGGCCGCCGAGCACCTGCCCGCCGAGCTGGTCTACGCGGGCTTCTCCCTTGGCGTGCTGCCCGCGCAGGCCCTCGCCCAGACCCGTCCGGGGGCGCGGGGCGCGCTGCTGTTCCACTCCTGCATACCCGTCTCGGAGTTCGGCGAGGCGTGGCCGCAAGCGGTTCCCGTCCAGATCCACGGGATGGACGAGGACGAGTTCTTCGTGGAGGAGGGGGACGTGGAGGCGGCCCGCGCCCTGGTCGGGTCGGTCCCGGACGCCGAGCTGTTCCTCTACCCCGGCAAGCAGCACCTCTTCGCCGACAGCAGTCTGCCTTCGTATGCGAAGGAGGCGACGGAGCTGCTCACCCGGCGCGCCCTCGCCCTCCTCTCCCGTCCGTAGGCCGTACGGTCACGGCTCGCCCGCGATGCGCCGCCCCGTCGTGAAGGACGTCCGGCGTGCGCGGGTGGGGCGTTCCGGCAGGGGCGCCGGGGGGCGGCGCAGTGAGGTGCGGGGGGAGCTGGTGGTGGCCGCGTGCGTGGTCAGGGCGGTGATGTGGTCGGTGAAGTCGGGGTCGGGCAGGGGCAGGTCGAGGTCGTCGTCGACGTAGCTGAGGGCGGCGGGGATGTAGTCGAGGACGGCGTGGACCAGGTCGGGCACCGGCAGGGGGCCGGTGCGCAGGGCCCGCAGGATGCGCAGGGTGGTGGTCAGGTCGACGTCCCCGGCCCTCGCGCGATGGGCGCTGAGGGTGTCGGTCTGGATGTGCCACCAGTCGGCCTCGGGGTGTTCACCGAGGGCGCGGTGGTGCAGACCGAGGCAGAAGGTCGCGGCCGCGTCCCCCGCACCGGCCGCGTACTGCCACCAGAACCGGGCGGACTCGGGGCGCCCGGCCAGATGGAGCATGCAGCCCAGGACGCGGGCGCCGGCCGGTTCCGGCAGGGCGCGGGCGAAGAAGAGCTTGAGGTCGTCGAGTGCGTCGGGGTGGATGACGAACATCTCGCAGACGACGGTCAGGTCCTGGGCCGCGCTCACCTCGTCCAGCGGCGGCCCCGGCTCGGACAGGAGCGCCCGCCAGGCGGCAAGCCGGGAGCGTCCCGGCCGGGACGCGAGGGCGGTCGACGACGCGCCGACACGGGCGAGGAGGCGCTGCTCGGCGGCCTCGACGTCCGTCTCGGTGCAGGGCCGGTGGGACAGGCGGGCACGGGCGAGCACTTGGTCAATGGGCGATGTCATCAGCGTGTCCCTCCTCGGTGGACCGGGCCGCCAGGCCGAGGGTGTGGCGCAGATGGCGCTTGGCGTGGCGGGCGGTGGAGCGGACGGCGGCGGCGGTGATGCCGAGGTGGTCGCCGACCTGGGCGGGGGTCAGGCCGTGCAGATGGAGCAGGAGCATGACGTCCATCTGGCGCGGCGGGAGCTGGCGTACGGCGTGGAAGAGGGCAAGACTCTCCTCCAGCTGGCCGATCGGGTCGGAGGTGCGGGCCAGGGCCACCGTGTCGAAGGCGGCCTCCTCCAGCAGCGCCGGGCGCCGGCTGCGGGCGCGGGCCAGGTCGAGGGTGCGGCTGCGCAGCACGCTCCAGGCGTACGCGGCGGGATTCTCCTTGGACAGGACGGCCGTCCAGATCATCAGGAGCTGTTCGAAGGCGGCGTCGACGGCTTCCTCGGCGTCCGCGCGGTGGTTGAGGACGGTCTGCGCCCAGCGCAGATAGACGGGCCGGTGCATGTGGTGGAAGGCGCTGAAGTCCACCGGCAGTTGCTGGTTCGTCATCGTGGGTCTGCCCGGCGCGCGGTGCGGGAGGTCCTGGCTCACCGGTCTCCCTCGCCGTCCGTGCGCAGCAACTCGCTCACGCCGGTGCGGACGCCGGCGGCGGCCGCCCGTCGCAGTAACAGCGCCGCGTCGCGGCCGAACACCCGCATCGCGAGTACTGCCAGGACCACATCGCCTGCCCGATCGATCGTCACGAGACCTTCGGCTCCTTCCTGGTGCACGACGGGGCCCGCCCGTCCCGCCCCCCGACGGCCCCGGAAGGCACCGGTGCGGGGCCTTCGAACAGATGACGCCCGGCGGTGCCGGAATGTGCAACCGCGGATCCCGGAAAGGTCGCCGGGCACTTGCGTTCCCCGGGCGAACGTGCGTTTGCAGTGTCGTGCCCCCGGCCCAACTCCCCTGATGACGCACGCCGGTTACCCTCGGTAGAGACGCCTTGACCTGCCGCTGAGGAGATCGGCACCGGGGACGGGCGCGAAGTTGCGCAAACCGACAGCAACGCAACGGGCGGGGCACGTGTGACGCAAGACACACACCATGCGAGGCAACCGATCGCGCCGTGCACCGTCGGGACGCGAGGGCCGACGGACTATCGTGCACCTGCCCACAGCAGGAACGATCTTTACCGGAGACGTTTCCCCCAAGGCTTGTTCACGAAGTCTTCTTCGTCGAGGAGTGAGAGACATCAGACGCATATGTTCCGCCGCGTTGCTCACGGGGTCCCTCCTGGCCGCACTGCTCGTCCCGTCCCCGGCCGCCGTCGCGGACCCGGCGCCGATACCCACCACGGGCGCGATCTTCAACGACCCGCAGGGCACCGCGGCGGAGCAGAACGCGATCAAGGACCACATCATCGGGGCGATCGACAACACCCAGAGCGGGCGCACGCTGCGCGCCGCCATGTACGCGCTGACCGACACCGGCTACAGCGACGCGCTCCGGCGCGCCCACGACCGGGGCGTCCAGGTGCGGGTCGTCCTGGACCACTCGTACTCCACCTCCGCGGCGGCCACCCAGCTGGCCACGGCCCTCGGCACGGACATGACCCAGCCGTCCTGGCTGCACGTGTGCCCCGAGGACCGCGCCTGCATCGCGGACACGACGCTCGACCCGAGCAAGAACCACATCAACCACAACAAGTTCTTCCTCTTCTCCCGGGTGGGCGACGCCGGCGTCGCCGAGGACGTGGTGATCCAGACGTCCGCCAACCAGACCGCGGCGAACACCTCCCGCTTCTGGAACAACGCCTACACCTCGGTGGGCAACACCGACCTCTACACCGCGTACACGGCGTACTTCAACGACCTCGCGGCGGAGAAGCGCAGCACCGACTACTACCGGCAGGGCGCCACGTCCGGGGGCGAGAAGTACTACTTCTTCCCGCAAGCGACCGGTGACCTCATGGTCGACGTACTGAACAACGTCTCCTGCACCGGCAACACGACGGTCGGCTCCGCCTCCCACAAGACGGTCGTACGCGTCGCCGCCTACGCCTTCACCCGCGCCGAGGTGGCGAACAGGCTGAGGCAGCTGGCCGACCAGGACTGCTGGATCGAGGTCGTCTACAACGACACGAGCCGGCTCGCGACCCTCGCCGGCCACCCGCGAATCAGGCCGTACCGGCTGCACCTCGACAACGGTACCGCCGACACCGAGGCGGACGACCTGTTCGTCCACTCCAAGTACCTGCTGGTGGAGGGGAACTACGCGGGGCACCCGGACACCAAGTGGACGTTCACCGGCTCCCACAACCTCGACCTCTCCTCGCTCAGGGAGAACGACGAGGCACTGCTGCGCGTCGAGGGCGCCGCGACCCACGACGCCTACCGGAACAACTTCCTCGCGATGCGCTCCAAGGCGGTGCCGACCGGCTGACCCCGGTTCGACGAGCGGCCTGTGACAAACGGCGGTTCCCGACATGTCGGGCTTGCTGGTGCGCCGGGCGGAGCCCGGGCCGTGAACGGCGCACCACCGCTCCCGCCACGGGAACACCCATGCGACACTGACGCCGTTCCGATCACGGCAGCACCGAGGCGTGCATGAAGGAGCGGCGTCGTTGAGCGTCACCATTGAAGGACAGATAGACATCGCGGGACCGGTGGGCAAGCTGCTGCACCGTCGCCCGCTCAAGAACAGCACCGTGATGCAGTCGTTCCACACCGACCCGGTGTCGGGCGACATCTTCGTGCTCCAGCTGATGCAGGGCGGCCTGACCCTCAGCGGTGAGTCCGCGCCGGTCGACTACGACACCCGCAACCGCAACGGCGACATGTGTGTGACGCGCCTCAACCGGGCGGGCGCGATCACCGGATACATGTATCTGCGCGGCTTCGGCCACGGCGTCAACCTCGGCGTCGAGAACCGCAACGGCACCATCCGGCTGTGGACCGAGACGGCGTCGCAGCCCAACAGCAGGAACGAGGGCTTCGGCACCTCCATCACCAACTTCGACTTCCGCTCGGGCTCGGTGCTCGACCACGGCTCCTCGCTCCACGCGAAGCCGTACCGCCCCACGCCGACCGCGCTCTTCACCACCCCCACCATCGACCGCAGCTCCAACGAGCTCGTGATCCGGTTCTACTCCGACGGTGCCACGCACTTCGAGCGCTACGACCTGGCCAAGGCCTCGGCGGGTGTCTTCGAGCCGCTCCAGCGCATCGAGCTGCCCACGGACCTGGGCGTGTTCCAGGGGTACGCGTCGCACCGGGGCGTGGTGTACATGCTCAGCGGCGAGTCCAGCACGGCCACCCGCAACCCTCCGCCGGGCAACACCCACATCACCGTGCTGGAGTGGGCCACCGGCAAGGTGCTGGACCGGCAGTTCATCACCGCCGCGCCGGGCCTGGAATGGCGCGAGCCCGAGGGCATGCACGTGGACACCCGTAACGGTGTGACCAACCTGCACTTCGGTTTCGCCTGTGAGGACCCGGGGCCGCGCACCTGCACGCTTCTGACGATCCCCGACACCGCCGAGGTCGACGGCGTCAAGGTGATGACCGACTGGATGCCGATCCCCCTCGCCTCGGGTGTCACCGCCGACGTGAACCCGCCCCGGGGCCGGCTCATCAGCGTCGCCGGAACCACGACCTTGCAGCTCAGCGGCGGCGTCAAGGGTACCTTCGACGGCGACGCCGTCCTCGGCACGCTGCCCGACGCACTGACGCCCAGCGTGGCGGCCCGCTGCAACGTCCCGCGCAACAACAACGGCGGCTACTGCGTCGCCCGGGTCGAGGCCGGCACCGACGGCGCGCTGCGCCTGTTCGGCGGGCGGGACACCAACGCCATCACCTGGGTCCAGCTCGACAGCTTCAGCGCCGTCTGGCGCTGACCGCGCCCGCAGTCCGCTCCGTCATCTCGCACCCGGCCTCGTCAAGGAGACCAGCCACCATGTCCTACAACCGCCGCAGCATCCTCGGTGCCGCCTTCGCCGTGCCCGCCGCCGTCGCGGTCGCCAACCTCGCCGCCGCCTCCCCCGCGGCCGCCGCCGGTGTGGAGGCCGGCGACTGGGCCGACCTGGTCCTGGAGCCCGGTGTCACCGCGCAGACCGGCGCGACCCCGCAGGTCCGCCTCGTCACCATCGCGGGCACCCAGTTCCTCCAGGCCCGCGGCATCATCAACGGCAACTTCGCCGCCGACACCAAGGTGGCCACCCTGCCCGCCGCCATGGCCAGGCCCACCTCGTACGTCCGCGCCACCGCGCCGCGCAACAACAGCGCGGGCATCAACTCCTGCCGCTTCGAGGTGAACACCGCCGGTTCGGTGACCATCTTCGGCGGCAACTCCGGCAACCCCATCACCTGGGTCCAGTTCGACTCGGTCCAGACGATCTGGCGCTGACGCCCGTACGCGCCCGGGGACCGCGTCCCCGGGCGCTCCCGCCGGGCTCCGGCCCGCGCGGGCGAAGTGGGACAGACCCTTTCACAGGGCGGGCACCGGCTGGGGCGGGGGCGGGCCCACATAGCGCGCCGCCGGGCGGATGATCTTCGAGTCCTCCGCCTGTTCCAGGATGTTGGCGCTCCAGCCAACGACCCGGGCCGCGCAGAACGTAGGGGTGAACATCTCGCGCGGCACCCCGCACAGCTCCATGACCACGCCCGCGTAGAACTCCACGTTGGTGTGCAGCTCCCGGCCGGGCTTCAGTTCGGCGAGGATCGCCTCGACGTGCTTCTCCACCTCGACGGCGAAGGCGACCAGCGGGCCCCCGATGCCCTCGGCGACAGCGCGCAGCATCCGCGAGCGCGGGTCCTCGGTGCGGTAGACCGGGTGGCCGAAGCCCATGATCCGCTCGCCCGCGAGGACGCGCTCGCGCACCCAGGCGTCGATGCGCTCCGGTGAGCCGATGGCGTCGAGCGTGTCCAGGGCGCGGCTGGGGGCGCCGCCGTGGAGCGGGCCGGAGAGCGCCCCGACCGCGGCGACCAGGGACGCCGCCATGTCCGCGCCGGTGGAGGCGACCACGCGCGCGGTGAACGTCGAGGCGTTGAAGCCGTGGTCGACGGTGGAGATGAGGTACCGCTCGATCGCCCGGACACGGTCGGGCGCGGGCTGTGAACCCGTCATCATGTAGAGGTAGTTGGCGGCGTAACTCAGGTCCTCGCGCGGCTCGACGGGGTCGAGGCCACGGCCGAGCCGGTACAGCGCGGTCAGCAGGGTCGGGACGGCGGCGCAGGCGGCGAGCGCGTCCTCGCGGCGCCGGCCGGCGTCGAGGTCGTAGACCGCGCGGAAGCCCTGTGCGGCGCCGAGCAGCGAGAGCGCGGTGCGCAGGCCGGCGAGCGGTCCGGAGGCCGCGCCGGCCGCCGCGATACCGGGCAGCGCCTCGCTCACCTCCCGGGGCAGCCGGCGCAGCGCGGCGGTGCGGGCGGTGAACTCCGCGCGGGCGGCGGCGTCGGGCAGTTCGCCGTGGAACATCAGGTGCCAGACGTCCTCGAAGCCCCGGCTCTGCGCGAGTTCGACGGCCGAGTACTGGCGGTAGTGGTAGAAGCCCTCGCGCCCGCGGACGTCTCCGAGCGCGGTGTCCGTGACGACGACACCCGCGAGCCCGCGGGGTACAGCCGTGGTGGTCGACATGTCTCTTCCTCCTTCAATGTTGATTCGACTGTCTAGGATTGACGAGATGGCTGTCAATATTGACTGAATCAACATTGATCGAACTTGGATACGGTGACCCCATGACGGATCAGTCGCGACTCACCACCCGCGAGGCGGCCGAACGCCTCGGCGTGAAGCCGGAGACGGTGTACGCGTACGTCAGCCGAGGCCAGCTCAGCAGCGAGCGGGCGCCCGGCGGACGGGGCTCCACCTTCGACGCCAAGGAGGTGGACGCACTCGCCCGGCGCAGCGCCCGCCGCGAACCCGCCGTGCGCGGCGGCGAGGTGGCCTTCCGTACCGAACTGACACTCATCGACAAGGACCGCTACTACTTCCGCGGGGTCGACGCGGTCGAACTGGCCGGGGCTCATGGCTTCGAGGAGGTCGCGGAGTGGGTGTGGACCGGCACGCTGCCGCGCGGCGCCCGGTTCACCGCGCCCCGGCCGTTCCTCGACGCGGCACGTCTCGCGGTCGGCGCGCTGCCCGCGCACAGCGGCGCCATGGACCGGCTGCGGGCCGCCGCCGTCGCCGTCTCGGCCGCCGATCCGCTCCGCTTCGACCTGGAGCCCGCGGCGGTACTCGGCTGCGCCCGGACGCTGATCCCCACCCTGGTCGGAGCGCTGCCCACGGCGGGCAAACGGCACCGCGGCGCCGAACGGCTCGCCGGGCAGCTGTGGCACCGCCTGACCCCCAGGCTCCCCGACGAGGCGTCGGTCAACGTACTGGACACGGCGCTCGCCCTGTTGATCGACCATGATCTGGCCGCGTCCACGCTCGCCGCCCGGGTGGCGGCCTCGGCGCGCGCCCATCCGTACGCGGTCGTCTCGGCCGGGCTCGGCGCGCTCGACGGGCCCCTGCACGGGGCCGCCAGCGGGCTCGCCCACCAGATGCTCACCGAGGTCCTGGAGCGCGGTGGCGCGGCTCCCGTGGTCGCCGCGCAGCTGCGCTCGGGCCGCCGGGTACCGGGCCTGGGTCACCGGCTCTATCCGGGCGAGGACCCTCGTGCCCGGGCCCTGTTCACGCTGCTCGCGGAGCTTCCGCAGGCCGAGGAGGCGCTGGCCGCCGCCCAGGACGTGATCGCCACGACGGCCCGGCACACCGAGCTGCACGCCAACGTCGATCTCGCGCTCGCCGTCTTCACTGTGGCGTGCGGTATGCCCGCCGAGGCGGGCGAGACGGTGTTCGCGGTGGCCCGTACGGCGGGCTGGATCGCCCACGCCCTGGAGGAGTACGGGGAACACCCCCTGCGCCTGCGTCCCAGTGCCCACTACACGGGCCCCCGCCCGCCACAGCCTCTGCCGTGACGGGCGGGAGCGGCCTGCGCGGGCCGCGCGGCCGGTGTCAGCCGTCGGGCCGGTGTCAGCCGTCGATGCGGTGCTGGGTCCAGAACGACGTCAGGTCCGTGGTGGTGGCGGCCTGGGCCGCCGCCTTGAACTCGGCGGTCGTCGAGACGCCGTACCAGTGCGCGGTGGCGTAGTCCTTCAGGAGCTTGGCCATCGCGGTGTCACCGAGGACGCGCCGCAGGTCGTGCAGGGCGCACTTGCCGTAGCCGTAGACGACGGTGGAGTAGCGCGAGGAGTGGGCGTCCCAGTAGGCCATCGAGTTGGTGATCTTCTCGGCGGACGACGCCCAGGAGACACTGCTCCAGCAGCCGCTGCCCGTCTTGTTCAGCGCCAGGTCGGTGGCGTAGTCGGTGAAGGACTCGTCCAGCCAGGGGCTGGTGTACTCGTCGTCGCCGACGATGCCGTAGAACCACTGGTGGCCGATCTCGTGGGTGAGCGCGGTGGTGCTGACCAGGTCCAGGACGAACCCGGGGTACTCCATGCCGCCGAACCAGTAGTTGTTGTCGATCACCGCGTCCAGCTCGCCGTACGGATACGCGCCGAAGCGGGCCGCGTGGGCGTCCACGGCGCTCTTGGCGGTGCTCAGCATCGACTGGGCGTCGGTGGAGCTGATGCCCGAGACGGAGTAGATGTTGATCGCGGTTCCGCCGGGCGAGGTGCCGGAGATCTTGCTGAACGGCCCCGCCGCCCAGGCGAAGTCGCGGACCTTGGAGGCGGTGGCGGTGGTGACCGTACGGCCGCTGGAGCCGGGGGTGTCGACCGAGGTGCCGGTGGCGGGCACCAGCAGTGAGGTGGGGTGGTCGAGGGTCACCTTGAAGTCGGCGGCCAGGGAGTAGAACGACTCGCCGTTGTTGGTGTACGGGTCCAGGTGCCAGCCGGCCCCGTCCCTCACGGCGAGCACCGGCAGCGCGTTGCCGATGTTGTTGAACGCCCCGTCGTGGCCGAAGCGGTCGGCGCCACTGGGGACGGTGATGCCCAGGTCGAAGCCGATCGTGGCGCTCTGGCCCTGGGCGAGCGGGGTGGGCAGGGTTATCGGCAGGGCGGTGCAGCCCACCGAGAGGGAGCCCGCGGTGCCGCCGGTGACGTTGGTGACCGTGATCGGCATGGCGGAGCAGGTGCCGTGGTAGTTGTCCCACAGCCTCAGATACACCTCGCTGAGCGCGGTGGCGGAGGCGTTGGTGAAGGTCGCGCTCTCGTGGCCGGTCCAGACCGTGCCGCTGGTGTTGCTGCTGAGGCTGACGGTGTACGCGGGCGAGGCCGGCGTACGGGTGGAGTCACCGGGCGGAGTGGTGCCGCCGGAGGTGCTGAGGGCGACGTCGTCGACGACGAAGCTCGTCTGGAGGCTGGAGTCCTCGGTGCCGGTGAAGGCGACGTCGACGGTCTGGCCCGCGAAGGACGACACGTCGAGGGACTTCTGGACGTAACCGGTGTTCTTGTTCAGGTTCGAGTACGTCGCGAGGGCCGTACTGCCGATCTTCGCCGTCAGCTTGTCGTACTGGGTGGAGGAGGTCGTCTCGGCGGTGTCGATGTGGAGCCAGAAGGTGAGCGTGGCGGTGGCGCAGCCCGAGGGGATCGTGACGCTCTGGGAGAGGGTGTCGGTGTGGGTGGCGCCGACGCCGTTCAGCCATGCGAAGGAGGCGCCGCCGTGGGCGCTCTGGCCGGCGCGGTTGGTGATCACACCGGTCTGCGACTGGCTCCACGGCGAAGTGCCGCTCTCGAAGCCGCCGTTGGCGACCACCTGGGCCGGGGTGCACACGGCGGCGGCCCGGGGCGCGTGCCGCGGTGCGGTTGCCGCGGCGGTGCCCGCGAGCGAGAAGGCGGCCAGCGCGACGGACAGCGCGCTCGCCGCGAGGGCATGGTGGGGGGTGGGTCTCACACGTGACTCCTTGGACGCGGCCGGGGTTCCGGCATGCTCGATGGCCGCCCGCCGGCCTGGGTACGCCGGAGGCGGCCGCGGACTGCGCACATCGCTCGCGCGATGGCTGCGGTGAGATTTCCTTACGCGCCCGCCCGGGGCGGTCCGGGCCGACGGCTGCCGGAAAGCCTGGCAGATTTGACCTGGGCATGCCATCAGGGATGGGTAAAACTGTTGCCCGGATGTCGTTGCGCATCCCTCAACGGCCCCGGGAAGCGAACCGCGTGACCGCGGCCCGCCCCGTCCTCGCGGCACCCCCGGCACCGATGTTCGCGGGGCGCCTAGTTCTGGCCAAAAGACGGGAAATTACTTGATCGCGCCATCGTGATGAAGTCCTAATGGCGGGCGGGGGGTCCTTTCGTGGTGACGAAGAAAGCAGCCGCAGAGCCGAAGAGCAGGTCAGCGGTGCCACGGCCGCTCCGCCGGGCGGTTCGCCGGCCGGGGCCCGCGTCCGGGCGCCGGTTCTCCCTCCGCCACGGACGGACCGGCGAGGACAGGACACCCCCCATCACCCCCAGGCGCTCCGTCGCGTCGGCGCGACCGGTGGGCGGAGCGTCCCCCTGCACACAGTACGGAGTGAGATGTCCGAAGACACGGCCACCCTCAGCGGTGCCGTCACCTATCTGGAACTCCTGGCCATGCGGGCCTCCCGCGGCGCCTTCAGCCAACCGGTGCTCCACGCGCGGCGGGGAGGCGCTCCCCCGCACGTCGTGGACGACCTCGAACGGGCCGAGCAACTGGCCCTCGGGGTCGAGCAGCAGATGGCGGACCTGGAGCGGCGCAAGAACGAACTCGCCCTGCTCATGGACACCACCCGCGCCCTGGCCGAGCAGGGCGACCTCGACTCGCTGCTCACCACCCTCGTACGCCGCACCCGGTTGCTCCTGCACGTGGACATGGCCTGGGTGCTGCTCCTCGACAGCGAGGACGGCTCCTGCGTCCGCGCGGCCGACGGGGCGATCGCCGTGCTCGGCGGAGTCGCCCGCGTCCCCGTCCGGCACGGAATGAACGCCATCGACGCGGTCGGGCAGTCGCCCGTGTGGACGGCCGACTGCCACCGGGGCGACACCATCCCGCGCTCCGAACACATCGAGGCGGTCGTCCTCGAAGAGGGGCTGACGGCGCTGCTCGCGGTGCCGCTGCGCAGCGAGGGCAAGGTGATCGGCGTGCTCTTCGGCGGCGACCGGGTGGCCCGCTCGTACACCGCGGACGAGGTGGCGACGCTGTCGACCGTCGCCACCTACGCCGTCGCCGCCGTGCGGTCGGTCCAGGCCCTGGAGCGCGCCCGAGGCCGCGCCGCCGACCTCGGCGCCGAGGTCGACCGGCTGCGCGCCCGGGAGAAGGCGCGGCGGCAGACCGCGCAGGACGGCGGACGGCTCGTCGAACTCGCCCTCGGCGGAGCCGACGTGAAGGCGTTCACGGTCACGGCGGGCCAGGTCCTGGGCGGTTCGGTCTGGCTGCGCGACGAGAACGACGACACCATGGCGCGCGAGAAGGGCCGGTGGGAGGACGAGCAGGAGCTGGCCGCCGCCACCTTCACCGCCCGCGCCGAGCAGCGCGTCGTCCAGCTGGACGACGGCACCCTGGTCGCGCCCCTGCGGGCCGGTGAGGAGGACAGGGGCGCGTTCGTCCTGCGCTGCCGGGCGGGCCGTACACCCGACGCCGACCTGGTGCGGTACGCGGTCCAGGCGGCGGCGATCCTGGTCACGCTCAACCGCGGCGCCGAGTCCGCCGACCGCAAGTTCCGCGACGAGGCGCTGGACCGGCTGCTCGACGGTGTTCCCTTCAGCCGCCGCTGCCAGCGCCGGCTCAAGGGGCTCGGCCTCGATCTGAGCCGCCGGCACGCCGTGATCGTCACCCGGTTCCCGGCCGGCGAGGGGCACGCCCTGTCGACCTGGACCTCGACCTTCGTCTGGCTCCGCGGGGGCGCCAGAACGGTCCGCAACGGCCATCTGGTGATCCTGCTGCCGCACGCGGACGCCCGCGAGGCCGCCAACGACGTGAAGCAGCGCCTGGCCAAGACCCTGGGGCGGCCGGTGGCGGTCGGCGCGGCCTCGGCCTGCGGCGGTCCGGAGGAGCTGCTCGCCGCATACCAGGAGGCCGCCGCCTGTCTGGACGTCCTGACGATCCTCGGCAAGGAGGACGCCGACACCCCGGCGATGGCGGACGAACTCGGCTTCGTCGGCATGCTGCTGGGCGGCAGCCGGGACATCGGCGGGTTCATCGAGCAGACGCTCGGACCGATCCTCACCTACGACGAGCGGCGCTCCACCAATCTCGCGGCGACCCTGGAGGCGTACTTCGCGGCGGGCGCCAGTCCGACGTACGCGGCCGAGGCGCTGCGGGTGCACACCAACACGGTGGCCCGGCGCCTGGAGCGCGTCTCACAGCTCCTGGGCCCCGAGTGGCAGCAGCCGGGCCCGGCCCTGGAGATCCAGCTGGCACTGCGCCTGTCCAAGGTCAGCGCGTCCCTGCGGGGCCGCGCGGAGGCCGGGCAGGGGGCGCGCTGACCCACCGCACCGAGCGCCCGCCCCGGTGGATGCGCCGGGGCGGGCCCGGGGTCAGACGGGGGCGTGCGCCACCAGGAAGTCGTCGACCACGCGCTCCACGTACGCGGCGGTGACCTGGCGCCCGGCCAGCAGCCGGCGGTACATCAGCGGGCCCGCGAGCTGGTCGACGGCCAGATCCGGGTCGAGGTCCGCGGCCAGTTCGCCGCGGGCCTTCGCGGCGTCGAGGACGGTACGGAAGACGCGCGAGCCCTCGCGGTAGAGCGCCTCCTTGAGCTGGGCGAAGACCGGGTCGACCCCGGCGCGTTCGATGACGGCGCGCAGCCCCCGGTCGCTCACCGGGTCGTGCAGCAGCCGTCGCAGCCCGTCGAGTTCGCGGATCAGGTCCTCGCGCAGGACGCCGGTCGGCGGAGTGTGCGCGGTGGAGATCCGCTCGGCGATGACGTCCCGGACCAGACCCGAGGCGTCGGGCCAGTGGCGGTAGAGGGTCGTACGGCCCACGCCGCTGCGGGCGGCGACGGCGACATGGGTCACCGCCGACCAGCCCTGCTCGATGAGGAGATCGCGGGCGGCGGCCAGCGCGGCGGCGCGGCTGCGCTCGGCCCGTGGATCGGGCCCGCGGCCCGGCGCGCCGGAGGTGGGGCTCGGCTCGGTGGGGGCGGACATCCGGCTCCGTCCTGTCGTCGTGGTGGGACGAGTGTAGGGCGCGCGGTCGGGTATCGCGGTGGCGTACGCGCAGGTCACGTGCGCCGGTGCGGCGGCCCGGCCCGCCGCCGGAGCCCTCCCGGGGCCCGCTGCCGACAGTCTGCACCGATCCGGACTGTGGGACAACTTGCCCCACATCTCGGTGTGGGGCATGCTGTTCCACAGGTACGGGACACCGTGCACCGTCGAGTGCCCACCCGGCGTCGCCCCCGCCGCCGCGCAGACCGCGGCGCGGTCCGACCCCGCATGCGAGAGGACTTCTGTCATGACCGCCACCGAGGGCCGCACTCAGCCCGACCTGACGCTGATGTACGCGACCCACGACGCCTTCCGGCGTGACCTGGCCCTGCTCGGCGCCACCGCCCGGGACAACGGCACCGCCCCCGGCTCCGCGTTCCGGACCGGGTGGGAGACCTTCCGGACGTTCCTGACGATCCACCACACCGCCGAGGACAAGGTGCTGTGGCCCCTGATGCGCGCCAAGCTCGCCGACAGCCCGGCCCAGCTGAGGATGCTCGACGAGATGGACGCCGAGCACGAGGGGCTCGACCCGCTCATCGAGGCCGTCGAGGACGTGCTGGCCCAGGGGCGGCAGGAGCGGCTGCCCGCGCTGGTCTCCCAGGTGGGCGACAAGCTGGTCCACCACCTCGACCACGAGGAGCGAGCGGCCCTGCCCCTCGTCCTGGAGGTGCTCAGCGCCCAGGAGTACGACACCTTCGGCGCGGAGCAGCGACGGATGCTGGGGGTCAAGGGCGGCGCCCTGTACTTCCCCTGGGTGCTCGACGGCGCCTCCGAGGAGACGCGGCGCACCGCGCTCGCGGTGGTGCCGCCGCCCGTGCGCCTCCTCTTCAAGGCCGTCTGGCGTCCGCGCTACGAGAAGCGCACCCGGGCCTTCTCGCGGGCCGCGGCCTGACCTGGCGGCCCGCCCGCGCGCGGGGAGCACGACGGTGCCCGGCGTCCCCCAGGTGGACGCCGGGCACCGTGATGTGACGAGCGGGGCCGGTTCGGGCCGACCCCGGATCAGACGAAGTCGGCCCGGTGCGCCTCGGCCCAGTCCCGGAAGCCGCGCGCGGGCCGGCCCAGCACGTCGCGCACATCCGGGAAGAGCCGCCCGCGGAAGTCGTCGCCCGACTCCAGGGCCTTGCGCAGCGCCGCCACCACGCCGTCCGCGGTCGCCTCCCCGTACAGCCCCGCCATGATCGCGCGGTGCTCCTCGATCGGTATCCGCTCGAAGCGAAGCTCCCGGCCGATCACCGAGCCGAGGACCGCGACCTGCTGACGGGCCGTCAGTGCCTCGGGACCGGTGAGCGCGTAGACGCGGCCCTCGTGGCCCGGCTCGGTCAGCGCGCGCACCGCCACGTCCGCGATGTCCTCCGGGTCGACCAGCGCCTCGGGCAGATCGGCGACGGGGCTGCGCACCACACCGTCCCCGCGCGCCGCCTCCGCCCAGCCCAGGGCGTGCGACATGAAGCCGTTGGGCCGCAGGACCGTCCAGGCGAGGCCCGACTCCATGAGCGCCTTCTCGGCCTGGCGGTGCCACAGGCCCAGCGGGGTGTCGTTCTCCTCCTCCACCTCCGCGACCCCGAGCGTGGACAACTGCACGACGCGCTCCACCCCCGCCTTGCGCGCGACGGCCACCAGGTTGGCGTCGTGGGTGCGCTTGTTGTGGCCGAGCGACATGAGGAAGACCTCGCGTACGCCGTCGAGCGCGTCCGGCAGGGTGTCGGGCAGGCCCATGTCGGCGCCCACCACCTCGACACCGGCGGGCAGCTGGGCACGGGCGGGGTCGCGGGTCAGGGCCCGTACGGAACGGCCCGCCGCGTGCAGGCGCGCCAGCACCTTGCCGCCGACGTTGCCGGTCGCCCCGGTCACCAGGATGGTCATGGTCGCAGTCTCCGTTTCAGCAGGTGGGACGGGATGTGGTCAGTGGGTGGGCAGCGGTGTGGTCAGTCGTTCGGGCGGTCCAGGACCGTCCGCAGGGCGGCCTCCAGGCCGTCCGTGGCCGAGTCGTCCGCGGCGCGCCAGGCGATGAAGCGGTCGGGCCGCACCAGGGCCGCGCCCGAGGACGTCACGCCGTAGCTCTTCTCCCAGCCGCTCGCCCGGTGGACGGCGAGGTCGATGCCGAGCCGGCCGGCGGCGCTCTTGGCCGCGGCCTCCCACCCCGTGGCGTCGGCCCCGGCGAGCAGGACGAAGGAGCGGCCGAACAGGGCGGTGGTGGAGCCGCCCCCGTCGAGCGGCACATACGGCGCCCGCGAGCCGGGGCGGCCGGTGGGGGCCGTGGGGTCCTCCAGGAGTTCGCCCTCGTCGCCGGACTCCAGGACCACGGCGCCCTGGGCGCAGCGGTAGCCGAAGACCTGGATCACCGGGTCGATGGGCGCGGCCGCCGTACCGTCGTCGAGGTCGGGGCCCAGGCGCTCGACCGTGTTGGCGAACTGCTGCTCCGCGATCATGTCGGAGACCGGCCTGCGCTCCGCGTCGTGGCTGGCGAGCAGCCCGGGACCGGCCTGGCCGCGGACGGTCATGGCCAGCTTCCACGCGAGGTAGAACCCGTCCATGATGGCCGTGTTTCCGCCGAGGCCGCCCGGCGCGGGCACCACCTTGGCCGCGTCGCCCACCAGGTGCACCCGCCCCGCGGTGAACCGGTCCGCGACCTCGCTGACGATCTCGGTGCGGCCAGAACCGGCCACCGTCAGCTCCAGCCCCGGCATGCCCAGACCGGTGCGGACGAGGGCGGCGCACTGCTCCTCGGTGTAGCCGCTGAAATCGGGCTGGTCCCTGGTCATGCCGTGGATGTAGCCGTACCGGCCCGGGATGTCCGTGGTGTAGAAGACGCCCGGCACCGGGTGCAGAAGGTGGAACAGGGCGAACCTGCGGCCCTCGGTCACCCCGCCCGCGAGCCCCGCCAGGGGGCCGCTCATGTCCGCGTCGAAGAAGACCCGGAAGACCTCCCCCAGACGGCCCCGCCCGTGGACGCCGATGCCCAGCGCCCGGCGGGCCGGGCTCTTGCGGCCGTCCGCCGCGACCATCTGCCGGGCACGTACGGTGCGTTCGGCGCCGGTGGCCACGTCGCGCAGGAGGGCCGTCACCCCGTCGGCGTCCTGGGTGAAGGAGACCAGCTCGGTGCCGAAGGCGAGTTCGGCGCCGAGCTCGCGGGCCCGCTCGGCGAGGATGACCTCGGTGAGCTCCTGGCTGGCCATGGCCCAGTCCTCGGGCGAGACATGGCCCATGCTCATCTCGCCCTGCGTCATGATGCCCCGCAGCACCGGGCCGGAGAGGGTCTCGGCGAGCGCCATGTAGAAGTCGCCGGTGCCGCCCGGCGAGGCGGCGGTGATCCGGTCGGCCACCCCGCCGATGCGCAGCGCCTCCATGGTGTGCGGGTACTGCCCGCGCGCCTTCATCACGACGGAGGTGCCAGGGTGTTTCTCGACCAGCAGCGGCCGGACGCCGTGCAGACCGAGGAAGAGCGCGGTGGACAGGCCTGACAGACCTCCGCCGGCGATGAGGACGGGCACGGATGCCTCGGACACGGGCACTCCCGGGTTCGGTGGACAAGACGGTGCCTCCAGCATCGGCAGCCGGGGCGGTGACCGGATCGGGGCGTGATGCCGAGGGGCTGGGGGCCCGGTCGTGGCCGTGCGGCGCCGTCGTGCCACCAACGAACCACCAACCAGGCATCAGCGGCGCGGCGGAGATTGGAGAACGCCCCCGGGGCCACCACCGGTGGCCGGGTGCCACCGTTCGTCCTAACGAGGAGTCTTCGTGGTCGTCTTCGTCAACAAGCTGACGCTCATCGGCAAGCCCGAGGAGCTGGAGCGGATCTACGCGCACGTCGCCGAGTTCATGGAGGAGCAGCCCGGTCTGATCCGCTACCAGCTGATCCGCTCCCAGAAGGACCCGGGCGTCTACTTCAACGTGGCGGAGTGGGACAGCAAGGAGTCCTTCGACACGGCGCTGGCCGAGCCCGAGTTCCGGGCCCGCCTCAAGGCGCTCGGCACCGTCATCAAGGGCGAGCCGCACCTGAGCGACGTCGTGGTCGAAGGCGTGGCCCGTGAGGCCGGAGCCACCCGGTGACCCCCGATGTCGCGGCGGTGATGGCGAACGCCGGCACCCATGTGCCCGCCGTCTCGGCGGACACCTACGCCCAGATCCTCCAGTTCTACGCCCGCCATATGCAGTTGCTCGACGCGGGTGAGGCGGAGGAGTGGGCCGAGGGGTTCACCGAGGACGGGGTGTTCGCGCAGAACGTCAAACCCGAGCCGTGGAAGGGCCGTCTCCACATCGCCACCTCGATGCGGCGCGGCGTCGACCGGCTCGCGGGGCGCGACGTCCAGCGCCGCCACTGGTTCTCCATGGTGGTCGCCACCCCCGAGAGCGCGCGGGCGGGAGACGAGGAGGCGGTCCGCACCCACTACTACGCGGTGGTCTTCGAGACCCCGCGCGGCGGCAAGGCCTCGGTGTATCTGAGCACCACCGGCGAGGACGTGCTGGTCAGGCGGGCCGGGCGGTGGATGATCAAGCACCGCGACATCGCCCACGACGGGGCCTGAACCGGTGGCGCCCCCACCGCCGCGGACCGCCGACGGCCGTCTCTACGCCGAGATCCAGCGGTTCTACGCCCGCCAGGTGCGCCTCCTCGGCGAGGGCGACGTGGAGCGCTGGGCGCTCACCTTCACCGAGGACGCCGTCTTCGAGCAGGAGGCCCCGGCGGACAAGGTATTCGCCGGGAACGCGCCGCCCGTACGCACCGGGCGCCCCGCGATCGCCGCGGCGGCCCGGGGGGCCGTGGGCGAGCGCCGGGCGGACGGGCGGGTGCGGCGGTATCTGATCGGGATGCTGACCGTGCGCCCGGCACCGGACGGCGTCGTGCACACCCGTTACGACGCGGTGCTCGTCCAGACACCGCGCGGCGGGCGCTGCGAGCTCCATCTGAGCACCACCGGGCGGGACGAGCTGGTCCGTCACGACGACGGCTGGCTCGTCCGGCACCGGGTCAACTCCCATGACAGCGTCGCCGGTTCGCACACCGGCTCCGAGCAGGAGGAACACCATGGCCGATCTGACCGTTGAGCGGGTGAAGGCCGCCTACGCGGCCCTCATGACCGGCGACCGCGCCAAGATCACCGAATACTGGTCCGAGGACCTGCGCTTCCAGATGCCGGGCAACCACCAGTTCGCCGGCTGGTTCAACGGCCTGGACGACTACCTCCAGAAGATGGGCAAGCTGGGCGAGGCGTGCGGCGGCCGTATCGAGGCGGAGACGCAGCACATCCTGATCAACGAGGCGGAGGGCGTCTCCGTCGACATCTACCGCCTCGACGGTTACCGCGCCCACGCCGAGGAGGGCACCGTCTCTCCGTACGAGCGGCTCCAGGTCGAGGGCGTGCACATGCTGCGCTGGGAGAACGGCCGGATCGTCGAGGGCCGCAGCGCCCTGTTCGCCGACGGTGTCACGCGCGGCAACCTGTGGTGGTCGCCGGTGGGCACCGACGGAGAGCGCACGGAGCTGTGACCGGCACCGCCACGGGCCCGGACCAGGGCCTGGCCGGGCGGCGCGTCGTCGTCACCGGGGCCGGCACCGGCATCGGGCGGGCGGTGGCGCACGCCTTCGCCGACGAGGGCGCCCGGGTGCTGGTGGTGGGGCGCGGCGCCACCCGGCTCGCGGACACCGCGGCCGGGCGGCCCGGGATCCACCCGTTCGCCGCCGACATCTCGGCGCCGCAGGGGCCGCGCCTGGTCGTCGAGGCGGCCGTGCGCGAACTGGGCGGGCTCGACGTGCTGGTGAACAACGCGGTCACCATGCGCTCGGCCCCGCTCGGCGCCATCGAGGCGGACGACACCCACCGCCAGGTGGCCACCAACCTGCTCGCACCCCTCTTCCTCACCCAGGAGGCGCTGCCCCACCTGGAAGCGGCGAAGGGCACCGTCCTCAATGTCACCACCGCCGGCAACCAGCGGGGCTGGCCCGGCCATTCCGTCTACGGCGCCACGAAGGCGGCGCTGGACTTCCTCACCCGCACCTGGGCGCTCGAACTCGCGCCGCGCGGCATCCGGGTCGCCGCCGTGGCGCCCGGGCCCGTGGAGACCCCCATCGGCGAGCACGCCGGGCTCGACGCAGCCGGCGTGGAGCGGATGCGCGAGCGCCAGCGCGCCCGGGTTCCGCTCGGCCGGGTGGGGCAGCCCGAGGAGATCGCCTGGTGGCTGGTCCACCTCGCCCGCCCCGAGGCGTCCTTCGCCACCGGCCTGGTGCTGCCGGTGGACGGCGGCGCCGGAGTCGTGTTCTGACCGCACACCCCAACGTCACGGAGTAGCAATGGAATTCGGCATCAACTTCTTCCCCACCGTCGGCCCCGAAGAGAAGCCCGCCGACGTGTACTTCGACGAGGCCCTGCGGCTCGTGGAACTCGCCGAGGAGCTCGGCTACGACCACGTCAAGACCGTCGAGCACTACTTCTTCAAGTACGGCGGCTACAGCCCCGACCCGGTCACCTTCCTCGCGGCCGCGGCCGCCCGCACCAGCCGCATCAAGCTGGTGACCGGCGCCGTGATCCCCGCCTTCACCCACCCGCTGAAGCTGGCCGGCAAGCTCGCCATGCTGGACAACATCTCCAAGGGCCGCCTCCAGGTGGGCTTCGGCCGGGCCTTCCTGCCCGACGAGTTCGACGCCTTCGAGCTGGCCATGGACGAGAGCCGGCCGCGCTTCCTGGACGGCCTGCGGGCCTGCCAGAAGCTGTGGGCACAGGAGAACGTGGTCTGGGACAGCGAGTTCTACAAGTTCGGCCCGGTCACCCTGCTCCCGCGGCCCTACCAGCGCCCGCACCCCAGGATCCTGGTGGCCGCGGCCATCACCCCCTCCTCCTGCGAGCAGGCCGGCCACGACGGCCACGGGCTGCTGCTGGTGCCGTCCATCTCCAAGCGCGAGAAGGTGCAGGAGATGCTCACCCTGTACCGCAAGGCGTACGCGGAGGCGGGCCACGCGCCGGGCGGCGACGAGGTGCACCTGAGCTACGGCTGTTACCTCGCCGAGGACTCCGCCGAGGCCCGCGCCAAGGGCCGGGAGTACTCCCAGCGCACCAACGCCGTGATGGTCGACGCGGTCGCCGCGTGGGGCACCCGGCGCAGCGAGGGGTACGCCGGGTACGAGGCCATCGTCGACAAGATCAAGAAGTCGGACTTCGACAAGTCGGTGGCCGAGAACAAGACGCTGGTCGGCACCCCGGACGAGGTCACCGAGCGACTGCGTACCATCCGCGAGTGGTACGGCGACGTCACCATCAGCCTCCAGATGATCTCCGGTAACCCGCCCTACGAGGAGACGGCCCGCACCGCCCGTCTCTTCGCCGAGCACGTCATCCCCAACTTCCGCTAGAGGTAAGGCTCTTCGCACAGCGCGCGGCACGAGGAAGGGGCTCCCCCGAGTTCATCGGGGGAGCCCCTCTCGTCCGTCCGCGTCCGGACGGGTGGCGCGTCAGGCGCCGGTCACGGAGGCCACCAGGAGCGAGGCCACGCGCGCGGCGACCGCCGAGACGGTCAGCGCCGGCGGCACGGCGCCGGAGGAGCCGTGCAGCAGCGAGCTGTCGACGACGTACAGGTTGCGCGCGCCGCGCACACTGCCGTCGGCCTCGGTGGCCAGGCCCAGCGGCACACCGCCCACCACATTCCCGCCCGTGGTGCCGATGCGGTTGAAGGCGGTCCTGGTGCCGGGGGTGGCGGCGTTGAGCCGGTCCAGGGTGTGCTGGACCGCGTGGGTGGCCCGCACCGCGCGGGGGTCCTCCACGGGCCAGTTCAGGACGACGTCGTCCCGGGCGGCGTCGTGGCGGAAGGAACCGAGCGGTTCGGTCGGCGAGGCGCCGATCGTGGTGATCCACCCCTCGTCGCAGGGGGCGTCCACCCAGGGGAAGTTGAGCAGGGTCACGGGGGCGTGGGGGTTGTCCTGCCAGTCCTTGACGATGACCGAGCACGGGCCGCCCTGCGCCGGGTTGTTGGGCGCCATGCCCGTCCGGGCGGTGATGACCTCACTGTTGCCGACCCGGGTGCCCACCGAGGCGTCGAGCCCCGGCAGCCACCCCTCGGCCTTCGCGCGCAGCAGCAGCCGGGTCGTGCCCAGCGTGCCCGCCGCCAGGACCAGATGGGTGGTGCGCACCTCGTGCCGGGCCACCGGCACACCCCGCTCGTCCAGTTCGTCGTAGCTCACCAGATGGCCGTCGCCGTGCGGACGGATGCCGGTGACCACGCTCAGCGGACGCACCTCGGCATGGCCGGTCGCCTCGGCGCGGGCCAGCACGGTGCGGTCCATGCTGCGCTGGGCGCCGCTGTTCACCCCGAAGACGTTGAGCCCGGCGATGTGCGAGGCGGCGCGGCGCCCGGCCATCTCCTCGCGGATCACGTCCCAGTCGACGGCCAGGTCGACCAGGTCGTAGGGGATGCCCGCGCGCTCCAGCTGGTCCATGAAGTCGCGCGAGGAGCGGTAGAAGTCCGAGTCCAGGACGTCCTTGGGTATCGGGGAGCAGCCGATCAGCTCCCGGGCCTGGGGATACCAGACGTCGTGCATCTCGCGCTGGTCGAGGAAGTCCCCGAAGGCCCGGCGGAAGAGCTCGGGCGAGGGTTCGGCCATGGTGCCGTTGCTGAGCAGTGAGGCACCGCCGACGCCGGCCGCGGCGATCATCGTCAGGCCTTCGCCCTCCAGGGATTCCAGGACGCCGGGGTAGATGTCGAGCGTCTTGTCGGTGAGCGGGGACTTCGGGCTCAGCCAGGACGCGCGGCCGTCCGGCCGGTGCTGGGTGGCGAAGGTGTCGCCGTCGGCGCCGACCTGCCAGCGGCGGCCGCGCTCCAGCACGATCGTGGCGACCCCGGCCTCGGCGAGCCGCAGGGCCGCGATCGATCCGGCGTAACCGCTGCCGACGACCAGGGCGTCGGTGCGGTGCTGATGGGTTTCCATGGGACGGCCTCTCTCAACGGGTCGGAAGATGTGCGGGGTGGGTGGGACATGTGCGGGGGTCAGGTCAGCGGGCGCAGGGTGCGGGCCAGCAGGTTGGCGGCGTTGCGGGCGAGCGGGACGTCCGCCTCGGCGGCGACCAGGCCGTGCTCGACCAGGAGCCGGCCGACCCGGGAGGCGATCAGGGCGAATCGGAGACCCGCGAACACCTCGTACCAGTCCATGTGCGCCGCGACGGACCGCCCCGCCAGCTCCTCGTAGCGCCGGATCGTCTCCGCGCGGCCGGGCAGCCCCGGCAGCCGGGGTGCGCCGACGCCCTCGCTGAGGTGCCGGTCGAGGTAGAGGTACCAGCCGAGGTCGGCCTCGCCGGGGCCCAGGAAGGTCATCTCCCAGTCCAGTACGGCCACGGGGGTCACCCCGGAGAACATCAGGTTGCCCAGACGCGCGTCGCCCCACAGCAGGCTCGGCGGCTCCGCCTCGGGCGGCAGCCCGTCCCGCAGCAGTGCCAGCGCCTCCCGGACCGGGGCGCTGTCCGCGCCGCCGAAGTGGTCCATATGGGCCTCGTAATAGTCGAGTTGGGCGCCGAGTCCGTACGGCCCGTGCACCGAGCGGCGCAGGTCGTCCAGGCCGAGGGCCGCCACGTCGAGGCGGTGGACGCGGTGCAGTGCCTCCACCCCGCCCCACCACACCGCCGCGCGGCCGGCCTCGTCGAGCGCGGCCACAGGGCCGCCGTCGCGGTGGTACGAGGGCAGGTCCGGCGGGACCCAGCCCTCGACACGGTCCATGGCGTAGAAGGGCGCGCCGAGCAGTCCGGGGTCGGCCTCGAAGCCGAGGACGCCCGGCACCGGCACATCGGTGCCGCCCAGCGCGCGCAGGACGCGGTACTCCTCCTCCAGCCGGGAGCCCGGCATCACCCGGTAGCGGGTGGGCGCCACCCGGACGACCAGGCGGCGGTGGCGCTCGGCGCCCGCCGGGCCCCACTTGGTGTCCACCAGCAGCGTCTCGTGGGAGAAGCCGAGGCCCTCGGGCACCTCGACGCGGACCTGGAGGTCCGGCGCCTGCGGCAGCCGCTCGGCGAGCCAGGTCGTCAGCTGTTTTCGGGTGAGTTCCGGATCACGTTGCTGGGGCACGGGCATGGCCGGCTCCTCCATCCATATACGGGTGTCCCCCATCGTCGAGGGGGCCGATGGGGACCGGATGGAGGATCACGGCGCGGCCGGACCCGGCCCGACGCGGTCATCGGCGGCGCTGCATCGGTCTGAGACCGGTTCCCCAACCGAGGCCGCCAGCATGGCCGGTGACCGCAGAACACCGTTTGGGGAGGTCGACATGTCCTGGGCACCGCCTGTGGGCGCGTTCGTGGAGCCGCAGCTGTTCCGGCACATACTCGGCCACGTTCCGAGTCCCGTCACCGTGGTCACCGCCGCGACGGCGGCCGGGCCCGCCGGTCTCGTGGTGGGGTCGTTCGTGTCGGTGTCGCTGGAACCACCGCTCGTGGGGATCTTCATCGACGAGAAGTCCGTGAGCTGGCCGCCGATGAGCGAGGCGGGTTCCTTCACCGTCAACATCCTCGCCCACGACCAGCAGGAGCTGTGCGCCCGCTTCGCCAAGAGTGGCGGATCCGGTGACACCTCGGGCAAGTTCGCCGGTCTGACGTGGTGGGAGTCGCCACACGGCAACCCGGTACTGCCCGGCACCACCGCTTGGCTGGACTGCCTGGTGCGCCAGGTACAGCGGCTCGGCGACCACTTCTTCGCCGTCGCCGAGGTGGTGGGCCTGGGGGTGGACGCGGCGCGCCCGCCGCTGGTCTTCCACCGCGGAGCCCTGCACACCGTCGCCCCCTCGGGCGAGGTCACCCCGTAGCGGCCGTACGTGTGCGACGCCGCCCCGCCGGTCGGACCGGCGGGGCGGCGTCGCACACGTACGCTCAGGCCAGACAGGCCGGCACGTCACCGCCGTTGAGGCGGGCCATCTCGCCCATCACCGGCGCCGAGCGGATCTGGGTGTCCAGCGGACGGCCGAGCGCCTCGGAGTAGGCGCGGTGCAGATTGGCCACCAGCCGCTCCGGGTCACGCAGCCGCGCGTACTCGCCCAGCGGAGTGTCGCGGGCCGTCTCGAACGGGGTGAGTCCCGCGTCGATCCCCTGGGCGGCGGTCTTCTGGAGCCACCGCAGATACGCCTCGGCCTCGTCCAGCGCCTCGGACCCGGCCACCGGCCCGTGTCCGCCCACGACGGTACGGGGGCCCAGCGCCCGCAGCCGCGCGATCGCCTCCAGGGAGCCCACGACCGAGCCCGCCAGCAGGAACGGTGTGCAGCCCGGCATCAGGACGTCGCCCGCGAACAGCACCCGGTGCTCCGGCACCCACACCACCACGTCGTTGCCGGAGTGCGCCGGACCCACGTACATCAGCTCGACGGCCAGCTCGTCCACATACACCGTCAGCCGGTCCTCGAACGTCACGGTCGGCAGGGAGCGGGCGAGGTCACCGAGGTCGCCCCAGGGCGTGGCGGGCCAGACGTGTTTGAGGCCCTCGCCCTTCTCGGCCATCTCGGCGCGGGTCAGGGTGTGGGCGACGACGGTGGCGTACGGGGCGGCGACGGCGTTGCCGAAGGTGTGGTCGCCGTGGTGGTGGGTGTTCAGGACGGTCCGCGGCTCGGCACCGCCGCGTTCGAGGGCGGCGGCGCGCAGGGCGCGGGCCCTGGCCTCGGTGGCCGCGGTGTCCACGAGGGCCACCGAGTGGGGGCCGGCGAGGATCCCGGCATTGTTCAGGCACCAGCCCCCGTCGGGCTGGACGTACGCGAAGATCCGGTCGGCCACCTCCTCCACGCGGGGCGGCGGTACCCGGGAGGGGCGGCTGTCGTGGGGCGTCGTGGATGGCAGGCTCATGCCCTCCACGGTGGCCGCGGCCCCTGGAGGACGGCAGGTGCGCCGATGATCGGTGGCTGGAGGGGCCGGGGCCGTGGGGCGGCAGCCCGAAGGGCCCGGACCGGGGCGCGGCAGGCGGAGAGACCCGGACCGTGGGGCGGCAGCCCGAAGGGCCCGGCGGTCCGCACACACCGCCGGGCCCGGGGAGGAAGGCCTCAGAGGGTGAGGACGACCTTGCCGTTGGCCTGCCGCCCGCGCAGCGCGTCGAGCGCGGGGCCGGGATCGCTCCAGGAGCCGACCGCCGCGACCTCGGGGGTGAGCCGCCCCTGGGCCACCAGCCGGACGAGTGAGGCGAGGTCACGCGCGACGTCGCGCCGGGTCACCTCGTCGAAGAGGTGGAGGTAGGAGATCCGCAGTCCGGGGCGGGCATGGCCCCAGTCCAGCGGCAGCCGCAGCTCCTCGCGCACGGTGTTGCCGTAGCACACGACCGTGCCGCCCGGCCGTACGCGCCCGAAGGCGCCGGTGAGCACCTGGCCGCCGACGCTGTCGACGAGGACGTCCACCACACCGCCGGTGGCGCCCTCCTCGTACGTCTCGACGGTGTGGGCGCCCAGCGCCCGCAGCCCCTCCGCGCGGCCCGGGGAGCCGACCTGGGCGATCACCTCGGCGCCCGCGGCGGCGGCGAGCTGCACCAGCATCCGGCCCACTCCCCCGCCCGCACCGGTGACCAGCACGGATCTGCCGAGCAGGGGACCTGCGTACTCCAGGGCGTACAGCGCGGTCAGTCCGGCCACCGGCAGGGCGGCAGCGGCGGGCCAGTCCAGGTCGGCCGGCACGGGGGCCAGCCGGGTGGGCGAGAGGGCTATGCGCTCGGCCCAGCCGTCGCGTTCGGCGAGCGCCGTGACGCGGGTGCCGGCCTCGGGGCCGCTGCCGTCGGCGGCGGCGCGCAGGACCGTGCCCGCCACGTCCCAGCCGAGCCGGGAGCCGGGCGGGAGCCGGCCCATCAGGGCGAGCTCCCCGCGGTTGACGGCGACCGCGCGCACCTCCACGAGCGCCTGGTCGGGGCGCGGTCCGGGTTCGGCGACCGATGCGAGGCGCAGGGCGGAGTCACCGCAGACGAGTGCCTTCACGAGGCCTCCGCCCGCTTCGCCGGGGTCCATGGGGACATGGGTGTCGCTCTCCTTCGGTGAGAGGGGACTGCTGCCGGGGATGTGGTGCGGGTGTGCGCGAGCTCGTGGCCCGGGTGCCCGTCGGTCACCACCGCAGACCGCCGTTGACCTCCAGGACATGGCCGTTGACGTAGTCGGAGCCGTCGTCGGCGAGGAAGAGGGCCGCGTCGGCGACCTCGTCGGCCCGCCCGGCGCGCCCGGCCGCGATCTTGCCGCGGTAGTAGTCCCAGACGGCTTCGTTGCGGGCCAGTTGGCGTCCCATTCCCTCGTCGATGAAGCCCGGGCTCAGGCAGTTCACCGTGATGGGGCGGCCCGCCATCTCGACGGCGACGACACGGGTGAGCATCTCGATCCCCGCCTTCGACGCCGCGTACGCCGACGAGCCCGGGGCCACCCGGGTCGCGAGCGCCGACGACAGGGTGATGACACGGCCGCCGCCGTCGCGCGCCAGGTACGGAAGCGCCGAACGCACGGACAGGAACGTGCCGTTGAGGTTGGTGGAGATGACATCGGCCCAGTGCGCGGCGTCCAGCCGCTCGGCCGGGCCTGCCCGGCTGACGCCCGCACCCGCCACCAGGACGTCGAGGCGGCCGTACGCCTCGTAGGTGCCGCGCATCAGCTCCTCCACCGAGTCCGGGTCGCGGACGTCGACGGGGTGGTAGGCGAGGTCGCCCTCACCCACCGGCGGCAGTTCGCGCCCCTCGTCGGGCTCGCGGGCGGCGCAGACGACGCGGCACCCTTCCTTGGCGTATGCCTGGGCGATCGCGTACCCCAGGCCTTTGGTGCCACCGGTGACGATGGCGACCTTCCCTGCGAGTCGCACGTGTGCCTCCTCGGGGATCGTGTCGACGGGCTCCGACGGTACGGAATCCCGAGGGAGGCTGGCTGAACTCCCGATGGGGGGCCGCGATGGAGCGAGTTGACGGATCCTGAACTCTCCTGGGAGGTCCGGCCGGGCCCCGGGGATAGTCTCGCTGAACAACGGGACCACCGGTTGTCGGCGGTTTCGTCGATCCGGCAGAACCAACGGGAGGTCGTCATGGAATTCTCGGTGCTCGGTTCGCTGCGGGTGCGGGAAAACGGTCAGGATTACGCCCCCACGGCGCCCAAGCAGCGTCAGCTCCTCGCGCTGCTCGTCTTCAACGCCAATCAGGTCGTCACGGTCGGCACGTGTATCGAGGAGCTGTGGGGAGAAAGTCCTCCGGATACCGGGCTTTCCACTCTCCAGTCGTACGTTCTGCAGCTCAGGCGCATCCTGAAGCGTGTGCCGCGTATCGGCAGCCTCAAGGCGGCACGTGAATCGCTGCAGACCCGGGACGGCGGATATCTGCTCACCGTGCACCCCGGCGGACTCGATGCCGACCGATTTCACGATCTCGTACGACAGGGCCGGGCGGAACTCGGCAGGAACGACGCCGCCGCTTCCGAACTGCTTTCCGCGGCACTGGATTTGTGGCAGGGTTCCGCGCTCTCCGACGTTCAGGCCGGCCCCGTTCTGCGTATTCATCTGGCGGGTCTGGAGGAAACACGGATCAGCGTCCAGGAACAGCGTATCGACGCGGATCTCCGGCTCGGCAGGCACCATGATCTTCTCGGTGAACTGAGCGGGCTGTGCGCCTCGTATCCGACCCACGAGAATCTGCATGCCCAGTTCATGCTGGCGCTGAGCCGTTCGGGCCGGCGCACCCAGGCACTGGAGGTCGTCCAGCGCCTGCGCAGAACGCTCGGCGAGGAGCTCGGGCTCGAACCGTCGCCGCGGATGAACCGCCTCCATCAGGCGGTGCTGGCTTGTGACCCGGTGATCGACGCGCCCCGCGAGACCGTCCCGCTGCTCTCGCTGGATCTGCTCGCCCACAGCGGAGCCCGCTCGGCCTGACCGGATGCGGAACACCCCTCCCGGGTGGCCGGCAGCCGGAACGCCCGGCCGCGAAGACCCCATGGTCTGCGCGGCCGGGCTTTCGCGTGTCCGCGCCGGGGTGTCCCCGCCCGGCCGGGGGGCCCGCGCCGCGTGCCGCGGCCGAACCCCTGGTAACGGGCGCACGGCCACTCCGCCCCTGCCGCGCCGTGCGTCCTGTGTGGGCGGACCACACATCCACCGCACCCCGTCACCGCCGGCGCACCGGTCCGACCAGGCGGTTCGCGGGCCGGAACGGGCCGGTCGACCGGTCCTTTACCGGAACATGCCGTTTCCCGTGGTGTCCGCCACCCCCTCGGACCACCACGTGTGACATGTGTCTCCGACAGGAAGCGGGGGCCGGAAGATTGGGAGCGGCGGTAGGGGGGTCACCCCCCGCCCGGGGGTGGTCAGAGGGTGCCCCCTCACCCTTGGCACGCGAGTGCGCCCAGAGCATCGTTGGAGCCGGAATCAAGTGGTTCGCCCCGCCGGGCGGGCCTCCTTCCCACTCATTCCAAAGTCCACGGGGGACTCGATGAACGCCGCTGCCCAGACACTGGAGAACTGTCCGCCGGACGACGACTGCCATCAACGCGCCGCACCCGCGGGCTGGGACGAGCGGGTGCTCACCGAAGTGAGCACCGTGCTGTTCGCGTCCCTGCGCCGCAGTGACCAACGGCTGCGGGGCCTCGCGTATCTGCGCGGCCTGCTCGGCGCGGAGGGGCGCCGCTCGATCCGCAACATGGCTGCCCTGCTGGGTGGTTCGGCCACCGAGCAGAGCCTGCACCACTTCGTGAGCGACTCGACCTGGGACTGGGTCCCGGTGCGGCGCTCCCTGGCCCGTCACATCACCCGCCTCGACCCGCCGCTGGCGTACGTGGTGCGGCCCATGGTCATCCCCAAGACCGGGGAGAACTCCGTCGGTGTGGACCGCCAGTTCGTCTCCGAGCTGGGCCAGCTCGTCAACGCCCAGCAGGCGGTGGGGGTGTGGTCCGCCAACGAGCACATGAGCGTGCCCCTCAACTGGCGACTGCACCTGTCGCCCTCCTGGCTCGACGACCGCATCCGGCGCCGCCAGGCGTCCATCCCCGACGACCTGGGCGACCGCACCCTGGGCGACTGGGCGGTGGAGGCGGCCGTGGAGACGGCGAGCACGTGGGGGCTGCCGCGGCGCCCGGTCGTGCTGGACGCCCGGCACATGGACCTGGCCTCCACCGTCGCCGCGTTCCGGGCCGCGGGCGTCCCCTTCCTCGCCCGGATCAACGGCGCGGTCCAGCTCACCGTGACCGACCCGGCGCTGCACGGGCGTGCCCCGGAGGTCCGGCAGGCGGTTCAGATCATGACCGCCGCCCGGGACCGGATGCGCCCGGCCCCGCTGCCGGGACACGACCTCCGCAGCGACCGGCCGATGCACCTCACCACCAGGATCGGCGTCCGCCCCTCCCCCGCCGTACGGCAGTTGGCGGGGCCCGGCGACCTGGCCCTCCTGGGCGTCGCGGAGGGCCGCAGGCAGGGGCCGGTGGAGCTGTGGCTCACCGATATGACGGAGACCCGGCTGCCCACCCTGATGCGGTTGACCCGGCTCGTCCGGCGCGCCGACCACGACTTCCGCGAGACCACCGACCGTCTGGGCATCCGGGACTTCACCGGCCGCTCGTACGCGGGCTGGCACCGCCATGTGACGCTGGCGTCGGCGGCGCACGCGGTGTCGGTGCTGGACGCGGACGCGGGGGCGGCGAAGAAGGCGGGTCGGGGAGGAGGCCGGGCCTGACCTTCCGCCGCCCGCGCCGGCCGCCGCCCCGCGCCTCGGCCGACTCCTCAGCGGCGCAGCAGCGCGCACGCGAAGTCCTCCTGGGCCCGGCGCAGCTGGGCCAGGAGGGCGGGCTTGACGCTCTTGCTGGTCTGGGTCGTGATCGAGAAGGTGAGGGACCTCCTGCCGTCCGGTGTGGCGGCGGCCAGCTGGGTGTATCCGGCGGTGTTGCCGGTGTGGCCGTAGAGCACTCCGCAGCGGGTGGCGTAACGGAACAGGGCGAGTCCGGCGGAGTTGACGCCCGGGCCCGCCGGTTCGGAGGCCGCGCCGGGGCGGAACCTCAGCTGCTCCTTGCGGGTGTGCGCGGAGAAGAGGCCGCCTCCTGCGTAGCCGCGGATGAAGCGGCCCAGGTCCTTCGGTGTGGACACGACGGCGCCGGAGGCCCAGACGCCCGAGGTGTCGAAGAGTCCGGTGACGTCCTCGGGCGGGGCGGGCGGGTCGACCGCGTAGCCGTGCAGGGAGGGGCGGGGCAGCCGGTAGCCGTGGGGCAGGCTGGTGTGCTCCAGGCCCAGCGGCCGGTACACCAGGTGCTTGAGCAGCTCCTCGTAGCGGCGGCCCGTCGCCGCCTCGGCCATGAGCGCCACGGCGATGTTGTCGGAGTTGGAGTACTGGTAGCGGGTGCCCGGCCGGAAGGCGAGCGGCTCCCCGGCGGCGAACTCCAGCAGCCGGCGCGAGTCGAAGACGTGGTGGGGGTCCTCGGTCAGGATCGCGCGGAATTCGGGCGAGGCGGTGAAGTCGGGGAGTCCGCTGGTGTGGTGGAGCAGCTGGCGCAGGGTGACCTGGTGCCAGGCGGCGGGCAGCTCCGGCAGGCGGCTGCCGAGGGTGGTCTCCAGCCTGAGCCGCCCCTGGTCCACCAGGCGCAGCGCCACGGCCCCGCTGAACGCCTTGGCGATGCTGGCGATCCGCATGTGGTCGGTGGCGCGGGGCGGCTGTCCGGTCCGGATGTCCGCCACCCCGGCCCGGTAGACCTCGGCCCGGTCGCCGCGGGTGAGGACCGCGATGGCGCCGGGCGGGCCGCCGGGCGCGCCCACGAGCCGGTCGAGGTCCCGCTGGAGCGTACGGTCGTGCGGGGCGGGAGGCGTCTGCGCGGCCCCGGCGGGCGGGACGAGCGCGCCGGCCGACGCGGCGGCGAGAAGAGCGGCTACGGCCAGCGGCAGCCGGGCACGGCGTCCGGGCGGGTGTGCGACCACGTGGGTACCTCCTGAAGGCATGGCGGCGGCCGGGTCCGGCTCGCCCGTCTCCCCTGACCCAGCATCAGACGCCGGACCGCCGCACGCCTTCGCGCTGCTCCATCCGGCCCAGGTCCGCCCGCGCGCGCGGCTCCCGGGTCCTCCAGGAGGAGGCTCAGGGCCCCGCGGGCTCGTGCGCCGCCGCGTCCAGCGCCTCGCGCGCCGCGTCGAGGGCGGCGGCGCGGTCGACGGGCACCAGGCCGACCCGGGTGCGCCGGTCCAGCAGATCGGAAGCGTCGAGCGCGCCCTCGTGCCGAACCGCCCACCACAGTTCGGCGCGAGTGGTCTCCACCCCGTCGGCCACCGGCTCCCGCATCCGGGGGTCGGCCTCGCCGAGCGCGTGCAGGGCGGTGGCCTCGGTGCCGTACCGGGCCAGCAGTCTGCGCGGTACGGGCAGGGCGGCGAGCTGCGCGGGAGCCGCGGCGCCGACCAGGGGCAGCCGTGCGGTGCGGCAGGGCGCGGCCTCCATGCCCCGGGCGGCCAGCGCGGCGTCGAGGGCGTCCTGCGCCATGCGCCGGTAGGTGGTCAGTTTGCCGCCTACGACGGTCACGACGCCCTCGCTCGACGTCAGCACCGCGTGCCGCCGGGAGATGTCGGCGGTGCGGCCGCCCGCCGCCCGGCCCGGGGCGTCGTCCAGGAGCGGCCGCAGCCCGGCGAAGGCGCCCACCACGTCGTCGCGGTGGACCGGGGTGTCCAGGGCCGTGTTGAGGATGTCGAGCAGGAAGCCGATGTCGGACTCGGGGGGTGTGGGCTCGTCCTGGACGGGCCCGTCGACGGGCTCGTCCGTGAGCCCGACGTACACCCGGCCGTCGCCCTGCGGCAGGACCAGGACGAAGCGGCTGCTCTCGCCGGGCACGGGGATGTGCAGTCCGGCGGTCAGACCGGGCAGGGTGGTGCCGCGCAGCACCAGATGGGTGCCGCGCGAGGGGCGCAGGGTGACGCCGTCGACGAGCCGGTCGGCCCAGACGCCGGTGGCGTTGACGACCGCCCGGGCCCGGATGGTCAGCTCCTGCCCGGTCAGCTCGTCGCGTACGAGGGCGCCGGAGCCGGTGAGGGACAGGGCGCGGGTGCGGGTCAGGATGCGCGCGCCGTGGCCTGCGGCGGTGCGGGCGACGGCGGTCACCAGTCGGGCGTCGTCGGCCAGTTGGCCGTCCCAGGAGAGCAGCCCCCCGTAGAGGCCGTGCGGGCGCAGGCCGGGCGCGCTGCGCAGGGTCTCGACGGCCGAGAGGCGGCGCGGGCCGGGCAGGGTGCGCCGAGCGGTGCCCGCCGAGACGCGCAGCAGGTCGCCGGCGCGCAGTCCGGCCTGGGCGAGTGCGGCGTTGCGCCGCGAGGTGAGCGAGGTCAGCGGCAGCACGAACGGCTGCGCGCGTACCAGGTGGGGGGCGGTGCGCTCCATCAGCACCCCGCGCTCCACCGCGCTCTCGTGGGCGACGCCGAGCTGTCCGGAGGCGAGGTAGCGCAGTCCGCCGTGGATGAGTTTGGAGCTCCAGCGGGAGGTGCCGAACGCCAGGTCGTACGCGTCGATCGCGGCGACCGACAGTCCGCGCGAGGCGGCGTCGAGGGCGGCTCCCGCGCCGGTCGCGCCGAGGCCGACGACCAGGACGTCGACGGCCGTCCCGGCGGCGAGCCGGTCGAGGTCGCGGGAGCGGCGGGCGGCGGTGAGGGAGAAGGAGTCCGAGCGGGGTTCGGTACGGCTCATGGGGCGAGGGTCCTCTCGAGGATGTGCCGGAGCTCGTCGTAGAACGCTTCGTCGGCGAGGTCGGGGTCCGCCGCGTCGGCCATGGTCTGGAGCGAGAGCGCGAAGGACTGGATGACCAGGAAGAGCGACCGTGCCTGGCGCCTCGGGTGGTCCGCGCGGACGGATCCGTCGGCGTGCCCCTGTTCGAGCGCCTCCTGGACGTAGGCGAGCAGCGCGTCCTGGCTGGCGCCGCGCCGGTCGAAGAGGTACGGCAGCAGCAGTTCCGGGTCGACGTCGAGGATCTTGCGGAGCAGGGGGTGGGCCCGGAAGGCGCGCAGCCCCGTCACGAGCCCGTCGACCAGCTGCTCGCGCACGGGGCGGGTGGTGTCGGTGCGCGGGGTGTCCCCGACGGTGACGGACACCCACTCCCGTGTCATGACGTCGCCCACCAGGGTGCGCACGTCGGGCCAGCGCCGGTAGAGGGTCATCCGGGAGACCCCGGCCCGGCGTGCGACGTCGGTCAGGGTCGTCCGGCGGACGCCGACGGCGAGCACGCAGTCCCGGGCGGCGTCGAGCACCGCCTCGTCGTCCCGACGGTTGTGACGAATGGGCTTCATCTGTCACAGTGTAACGACGGAACGGGCGACGGCAAGCCGCCCCCCCACGCCGTGGGACCGGAACAACTGCGCGACGAAGCGGGTGATCAGGTGGGTTCGGTGGACATGCTGTGGAGCGGCTGGGGCGATCCGGCCAAGGCGGCGCCACTGCCCGGGGACGTGACGGGTCTGCTGCGGGACCTGCTGGGCGTGCGCCCGGCGGACGCCCCGGCGAAGGAGCTGGCGGCCGTCGCCCCCGGCCCCTCCCGGCTGAGCGGGGCGGCCCTGGCCGCTCTGCGGGAGGCGGTCGGCGAGGCGCACGTCCGCGGCGACGACGAGACCCGGGTGCGCCACACCCGCGGCAAGTCCACCCCCGACCTGCTGCGCATCCGCTCGGGCGAGGTCTCCGACGCGCCCGACGCAGTGGTCCTGCCCGCCGACCACGACGAGGTACTGGCCGTCCTCGCGGCCTGCACCGAGCACCGCGTGGCCGTCGTCCCCTTCGGCGGCGGTACCTCCGTCGTCGGCGGTCTGACCCCGCGGGCCCCCGGCGGCGGACACACCGCGTTCGTCGCCCTCGATCTGCGCCGGATGAACCGCCTGCTCGCCCTCGACGAGGTCTCGCGCACCGCCACCCTGCAACCCGGTCTGCGCGGCCCCGAGGCGGAGGCGCTGCTCGCCGAACGGGGTTACACGCTGGGCCACTTCCCGCAGTCCTTCGAGTGGGCCACCGTCGGCGGGTTCGCGGCCGCCCGCTCCAGCGGCCAGGCCTCGGCCGGCTTCGGCCGCTTCGACGACATGGTGACGGCCCTTCGGGTGGCCACCCCGCGCGGCACCCTGGACCTCGGCCGAGCTCCGCGCTCGGCCGCCGGGCCGGACCTGCGCCAGCTCGTCCTCGGCTCCGAGGGGGCGTTCGGCGTCATCACCTCGGTGACCGTACGGATCCACCCGACCGCCGCGACCAAGGTCTACGAGGGCTGGCGCTTCACCTCCTTCGCCCAGGGGCAGGCCGCCCTGCGCGCCCTCGCCCAGGACGGACCGCTGCCCACGGTGCTGCGGCTCTCCGACGAGACCGAGACCATGATCGGGCTGGCCAAGCCGGACGCCATCGGCAGCGGTGACTCCTTTGACGCGGGCTGCCTGGCGATCGTCGGGTACGAGGGCACCGCCGAGGACGTCGCCCATCGCAGGGCGCGCGTGCACGCGGCCCTGAGCGCGGCTCAGGGCGAGCCGCTCGGCGAGGATCCCGGCACCGGCTGGGCCCACGGCCGCTACAACGCGCCCTACCTGCGCGACGCTCTGCTCGACGCGGGCGCCTTCGCCGAGACGCTGGAGACGGCCGCCTTCTGGTCCGACGTCCCGGCCCTGTACGAGGCCGTACGGACCGCCCTCACCCGGACGCTCACCGACGCGGGCACCCCGCCGCTGGTGATGTGCCACGTCTCGCACGTCTACCCGGCGGGCGCCTCCCTGTACTTCACGGTGGTCAGCGCCCAGGGCGAGGACGCGGTGGCGCACTGGGCCCCGGCCAAGCGGGCGGCCAACGACGCCATCCTCGCCGCGGGCGGCACCATCAGCCACCACCACGGCGTCGGCACCGACCACCGCGACTGGTACGCCCGGGAGATCGGCCCGCTGGGCGTCGAGGTCCTGCGCGCGGTCAAGGACCGGCTCGACCCGGCAGGCATCCTCAACCCCGGCATCCTGCTGCCGCCCGCCCGCTGAGGCGCGCGGCACCCCACTCCCCCGCCCGCAAGCACACCGTCGTCGCCCATCGGAGCGTAGCCATGCGACAGTTCACGGCCGTCGTCAACCCCACCGCGGGCGGGTCGCAGGGCGCCGCCGCCCTGATCCCGCTGGCCCGGCTGCTGCGCGAAGGAGGCGCCGAGCTGGAGGTCGAGTACAGCCGCGGCCTCGATCACGCGCGCACGCTCGCCCGCCGGGCCGCCGAGCGGGGCCGTGTGGTGCTCGGGGTCGGCGGCGACGGCATGGCCGGATGCGTGGCGGGGGCGCTGGCCGGGACCGAGGCCCTGGTGGGCATCGTGCCCGCCGGCCGCGGCAACGACTTCGCCCGTGCCCTCGAACTGCCCTCGGAGCCCGCCGCGCTGGCCGGGATCCTGCTGCGCGGGAAGCCGAGGAAAGTCGACGCCATCGAGGTCGAGTCGGCCGCGCACGACAAGGTCGCCGTCCTCGGCAGCGTCTACGCCGGGGTCGACGCGGTGGCCAACCGGCACGCCAACGCCTCGCGGCTGCTGCGCGGCGCCGCCTCGTACTACATGGGCGGACTGCGCGCGGTACTCGGCTGGCGCACCGCCCACTACCGCGTCACGGTCGACGGCACGGTCCACGAGCGCAGCGGCTACACCGTCGTCGCCGCCAACTCCGGGTTCTACGGCTTCGGCCGGCGCATCGCGCCGGGCGCGGCCGTGGACGACGGGCTGCTGGACGTGGTCATCCTCCACGACTCGCCCCGCAGGCTGTTCTTCACCGTGATGAAGGAGCTGCAGGACGGCAGCCACGTCCGCCGTCCGCAGGTGGAGGTCCTGCGCGGCCGGGAGGTGCGCATCGAGGCGGACCGGCCGCTGCCGTACGGGGCGGACGGCGAGGTCGAGGCCGTCCTTCCGGTCACCGCGCGCGTCCTGCCGGGGGCCCTCAGCCTGCTCGCGTGAGACGTGCCCCGCGCGCCGGGGCGTACCGTCGGCGTTCCGGGGAATCCGCTCGGCATGACCACTCAAGCCGACCGCGCACAGGCGCGAACGGACAGGCGTATCACGGCGGTTCGCGTCCTGATCATGCTGGTGGCGTTCGCGGCGCTGGTGGCGTTCTCCGTCGTGCTCGCCGAGCTGACCCTCACCCCCTCGCCCGCCTCGCGGGACATCGCGGGGGCGAACCTGCGGCCCGGGCACTCGCTGCGCGAGTACGCCGACGACTACACCTTCCTCGCCGCCTGTCGCCAGGTCGGCGGCAACCTGCTGCTGGGCGTGCCCTTCGGGCTGATCCTGCCGGTGCTGGTGCGCCGGCGGCTGCGGGCGGTACGCGTGCTGCTGTACACGGTCGTCGTGATGGTCTTCGTCGAGCTGGTGCAGGGGGCGCTCGTCGAGGGCCGCGCCTTCGACGTGGACGACGTGCTGCTCAACACCACCGGGGCGCTGCTCGGCTATCTGCTGCTGGGCCGCCGCATGGGGCGCGGCTTCCACCACCTCGGGGAGTCGCGGCGCGAGGAGGACGAGGTCAAGCGGGTCCGCACGCACCGTCCGTGGCGCTTCGGCGTGCGGCGGCCGGCGGAGCCGCGCCGCTGAGCACCGCGGCCTCGTACGGACGGGGGGCCCTTGCGCTCCGTGCCCGTACGAGGCCGATCAGCGTGCGCCGGGCTTCAGGAGGCGGATCCGCCCGGCCTTCACCCGTTCCGCCCTTCCGCGTGCCCGCCGCGCCGCGCTGTCACTACGATCCGTTATGGGCTGGTTCGCCCTCGGGAGGACACCGGCCCGGCCGCGGCCTCCCCCGCCCGTACGGCCGGATCCGCGAGAGGCAGGCACACAACCCATGCTCGGTACCGACTTCGTCACCGGCTCACCCAACTGGCTCGATCTCGGCAGCCCCGACACGGCCGCCTCCGCGGACTTCTACAGCGGTGTCTTCGACTGGGAGTTCCAGTCCGCGGGTCCCGAGGCCGGCGGGTACGGCTTCTTCCAGAAGGGCGGCAGGACGGTCGCCGCGCTGGGCCCGCTCACCGAGGAGGGCGCGAGCCCGGCCTGGACGGTCTACTTCAGGACCACCGACGCGGACGCCACCGCGAAGGCGGTCGAGCAGGCCGGGGGGACCGTACGGGCGGAGCCCTTCGACGTCATGGAGGCGGGCCGGATGGCGTGCCTGACCGATCCGGGCGGCGCCGAGTTCTCCGTCTGGCAGCCCGGCAGCAACCAGGGCCTGGAGCGGACGTCCCAGGAGGACTCGCTGTGCTGGGCCGAGCTGCACGCCAGGGACGTACCGGCCGCGCTGTCCTTCTACCGCTCGCTGTTCGGCTGGCGCTCCCAGGAGATGGAGGCGCCGGGCATGACCTACACCGTGCTCTCCACCGCCGAGGGCGACCAGCAGGACGCCACCTTCGGCGGCCTCGCCGCGGCCCAGGAGGGCATGGAGCCGCGGTGGATCCCGTACTTCGCGGTGGCCGACGCCGACGCCACGACCGCCCGGGCGCGGGAGCGGGGCGGCTCGGTGCTGATGCCCCCGGCGGACGTGCCGGGCGTCGGACGGATCGCCTGGCTCTCCGACCCCCACGGCGCGCCCTTCGCCATCCTCAAGCCCGCTCCCCAGACGGCCTGAGCCGCTCCCGGCCCGCCCATCGGATACGAGCGTGGCCGCGCGCGGGCGCCGGGCCGGGGTCCGTCGTCGTGCGGCGGCGGGCGCGTTCAGTCGTCCTGGCACGAGCCGCTGCGGGCCCGCTCCTGGCCGGAGCCGCTCGGGACGGGCCCGGCCGCGACCGGCCCGGTCTGCTCGGGACGGCTCGCGCGGACCGGCGTGAACAGCGCCAGCACCGCGACGAGCAGACAGCACACCCCGGCGGAGAAGCACACCGGTCCCGTGCCGTACCGCTGCGCGGCCCAGGTGAGGACGGCCGCGCCGATGGGCGCCGCCGAGTAGTGGACGGTCCAGAAGGCCGAGGTGACCCGGCCGAGCAGATGGTCCGGGGTCACCTCCTGCCGCAACGACATCGAGCAGGTTCCGGAGACGCTCACGCACCCCAGGAACACGGCGGTCAGGGCCGCGACCCCCGCCACGGTCCCGACCGAGCCGACCGCCGCGAGGGCGAGTCCGCAGACCGCGACCCCGCCGGTCCAGGTCACCCCGAAGCCGAGCCGGTGGCGGACGGGGGCGACGAACAGCGCCCCGGCGACCGTGCCCAGTGCCCCGACCGCGAAGACGGTGCCGACCGCGCCGTCGCCCTGCCCGAGGTCGTGCTTGAGGTGATAGATGATCAGGTCGTTGAGACCGAGCGTCAGGAAGCTGACGACGGACAGCAGGATCGTCAGGCTGCGCAGCACCGGATGGCTCCGCAGGAACGACACTCCGGCTGCCAGCTCCTTGCCCATCGACTCCCGCCGCCGCTCCCGCGCCCCCGCGTCACCGGACCCGGCGCGCCCGGTGAACCGTACGAAGCAGAGGCAGGCCGCCGACACCCCGAAGCTCGCCGCGTCCACGGCGACGGCCGCCGCCGGACCCAGCCAGGCCGCCACCACCCCCGCGAGCAGCGGGCCGACGACGCCGGCCGCGGCGGCCGTCGCGTTCAGCCTCCCGTTGGCCTCGGTGATGCGGTCGCCCGGCACCAGGGACCGTACGACGGTGACGTAGGTGACGGAGAAGAACATCCCGACGGCCTCGGCCAGCGGCAGGACCACGTACAGCAGCCAGATCTGCGGTCCGAAGGCCCAGGCCACCGGGATCAGCGCGTACAGCACCAGCCGCACCAGGTCGGAGGCGATGAGGAGTTTCCTGCGGTCCAGCCGGTCGACGACGACCCCGGCGAACACTCCCGTGCCGACCGCTGCCACGCCCGCGGCGCCGGTCAGCAGGCCCATCTGCGCGACCGAGCCCGTCGCGTGCAGCACCAGCAGCGGGAGCGCGACCAGGGCGAACGAGTCACCGACGACGGAGAGGGTCTGCGCGGCCCAGAAGACACCGAAGTCACGGTCACGCCAGAGCGAACGCGAACGGGCCGACACGGACTTGTCACCGGGGAGTTCAGGCATCCGGGGAGGGTAGTACGCGGGCGGGCGCCGAGTCCCCTCAATTTCCCCCGGCCCACCGGGACTCGGGCTTCCCACCTCACCCGGGCGTTACGGACGCGCCGACCCCGGTGACGCCCCGGCCCGCGAGGCGGTTCAGAGGTCGTGCACGGCCGTGCGCGCGGCGGAGACGAAGGCGAGGACCGACTCCCAGAAGGGGTCGTAGCACTGGTCGAACAGCGCCGCGGCGTCCGGCTCGCCCTCGATCGACGCGCCAAGTGCGCGGTGCGGAGGGCGCGTCGCGAGCCGAAGTCTCTCGGCAGCCGCGGCCACGTTGTCCGGACCCTCCAGGTTGATCACCCAGATGAAGTGGCGGAGCCTGCCGTACTCCACCCTCAGACTGGCCTGCACCTCCCTCAGCGCCGGAAGCTGTTCGGCGTGGGTGCCACCCGACTTGTGGATGTCCGACACAGTCCAGTACAGCTCCGCCATCCTGTGCGCCTGCTCGATCAGGCTCACATACGCCGACCGCCGCGCCTCGCCGACGCGGAGGGTGCGCTGGGTGCGCTCGGTGGCGGCGGCCTGGATCTGGGCGGCGCGGGCCGTGCCGCGGCTGGTGACCCAGCTGGCGAGCACCGCCGTGCCCGCGGTCAGCGACGAGATCCAGAGGGCCGAGTCGGTCACGCCCGGGACTCTTCCCCGGCGCGCTGCCCCCGATTCGTGTGCGTCATGAAGCCGCACCGCCGTTGACCCACAGCTGGGCGTGCTGGCCGGAGTCGCACCGGGTCACCATCGCTCCGTTGCCGCCCGCTTCCAGGCACGCGCCGCTCGAGGTGTTCTTGATGGTGGCGCCGGACGCCGTGCGGGCGCCGATGCGCCAGTGCTGGCCGCCGGCCGTCTGGCCGCAGGGGAAGGCGGTGGCGTAGCCGGTGAACTCGTCACCGCCGCCGAAGTCGCTGCCTCCCACCAGACAGTAGCCGCTGGAGCGGTTGACCAGCCGGAAGGTGCCGTCGGAGGCGTACGAGAAGGTCCAGGCGTACGAGGCGGTGGGCGCGCAGGGTCCGTACGACGCACTGGTGCCGCCGCTGCTCAGGCACTGGCCGTTGGAGACGTTCTTGACGCGGAAGGTGCCGGGCGAGCCGATCGCGCCGCCGGTCTGGGCCGGCGGGTCGGCCGGCGGCCGGTCCGTGCGAGTGCCCCCGCCACCCGCCTTGCCTCCGCCCGAGCCGCTCCCGCCGCCGCCTCCTGCCGCGCTTCCCGGGCGCTGCCGGCCCGCCGGGGGCGCGGCGGTCGTGCCCGGGGCCGCCGAAGCTCCCCCGGGGCCCGGGGAGGCGGCGCCCGGCGAGGCGGCGGGGGCGGCCGACGAGGGGGCGCCCGAGCGGGTCGCCTGCCCGGTGGAGGCAGCCCGGGACGGTCCGGCGGAGTGCGCGGCGGGGGCCGACGCCCCGGTGGAGGGCCCGGCCGCGTCGTGCGGGGACGATTCGTACGGCAGGAGCCTGACGCCGATGACCGTACCGCTCACGACGACCACGGCCGGGACCACGGCGAGCAGCACACGGCGGCGCTCCCGAGGCCTCTTCGGGGCGGGCGCGTCCCGGACCAGGCCCGCCTCCGGCCCGGCGGCGGGGCGGAGGGTGACCGTCGAACGGGTGAACTCGGCCGGGTCCGGCACCTTCGCGGCGAAGGCGGCCCGCTCCGCCAGCCGCTCGGCGACGACCGGCGGCCACGTCGGGGAACCGGACGGCCCCTTCTCGCGGGCTAGTTGGGCCAGGTCGGCCGCGGCGGGCCGGGCGGCCGGGTTCTTCGCCAGACAGGTTTCGAGCAGCGCCGCCAGCTCGGCGTCGACGCGTCGCACCGGTTCGAGGTCGGGCTCCTCGTGCACGATGCGGTAGAGCTGGGCGTGCCCGGCCCCCTCGCCGAAGGGAGGCCGCCCGGTCGCCGCGTACACCAGCAGGCAGCCGAGGGAGAACACATCGGCGGCCCCCGTCAACCGGACGCTCCCCGCGGCCTGTTCGGGTGCCATGTAGGCGAGCGTGCCGATGACCATGCCGGTCCGGGTGAGCCTGCTCTGGTCCGCGGCGCGCGCGATCCCGAAGTCGATCAGGGTGAGCCCGTCCAGGGTCAGCATGACGTTGGAGGGCTTGAGGTCCCGGTGCACGATGTCGCGCGAGTGCACGGCCCCCAGACTGGACGCCATCTCCGCCAGCAGCCACCAGAGCGCCTCGCGGGGCAGTGGACCGCCGTTGAGCCCCAGCGCGGCGTCCAGGGTCAGTCCGGGAACGTATTCGGTGGCGAACCACGGAGGCCGCGCGGTGCGGTCGGTGGCGAGGAGCGCGGCGCTGACACCGGTGGGCAGCCTGCCCAGGTTGTCGAGTTCGTGCCCGAAGTGGCGCAGGAAGTCCTGGTCTTCGGCCAGGAGCGGCAGGACCTGCTTCACGGCGGTGTACCGGCCCGAGGCCACCCCGAGGTACACCCGTCCCATCCCCCCGGAGCCCAGCCTTCCGACGAGCGGGAACGAGCCGATCCGCCGAGGGTCGTCCGGCGCGAGCGGCTCCGCTCCGCTGCCGCTCAGATCGACCCCGTGCTCCCCGCCCACCGGCGTGCCCCCTTCACTCGTCCACCCCCGGTGCCCCACCCGTCACTCCAGGGAGATCGACACCTTCCCATGGATGACAGGTTCCCGCCGGGAAAGGTTCCCGTAAGAGGGGAACGGGCGTACGAGAAAATTCTTCAAGTGGGCTTGTGCGGGGGCGATTTCAGGACGACCTCCCCCACTCGGGGCACGAGCCGACGCCCCCGCTGCCGGAATCCCTCCTACCGGTATCCCTCCCTCCGCTCACTCCCCGACCGCACCGCGCAGTCGGGACCCGGCGACATGATCGACTCATGGCCGTCGGGGAAGCGGACGCGGTAGGGCGGTGTGCCGTCGTCCCCCAGGATCTGGACGATCTCGCCCGTACGGTCGTGCTGGCCCACGACCCTGCCGTGCTGCACCAGCTGGTCACCCTCGGTCGCTCGCATCGAGGCCTCCCTCGGAAGCGGACTGGTCGGTACCTGCATTTTATGACTGTTCATGGCTGTCCGACCCGGCGAGTCCGCTCTGGCCTCCTTGCCCTGTCGGACATCCCCGCCCACACTGCTCCCGACCTAGGAGGACGCGGATGACCACCCTGGTGATCGGAGCGCGCGGAAGCGTGGGACGGCACGTGCTCGACCAGCTCCTCGCCCTGGGGGAACCGGTCCGGGCCTCGGCGCGCGACCCGCGGAAGGCGGACCTGCCCGCGGGGGTGCCGGTGGTCGCGGCCGACCTCGACAGACCGTCGACGCTTCCGGCCGCCCTCAGGGGCGTACGCCAGGTGTTCGTGTACGCGACCGGCGCGGGCATGGCGGACTTCGCGGCCGCCGCCCGTGCCGAGGGCGTCGAGCACGTGGTGGCCCTCTCCTCCGGGAGCGTCCTCCTGCCGTACGCACGCGGCAACGCGATCGCCGAGGAGCACCGGGCGATGGAGGCGGCACTCGCCGCCTCGGGGGTGTGCTGGACCCCGATCCGGCCGCTCGTCCTCGCCAACAACGCGCTGACCTGGTCGTCCTCGATCCGTACCGAGGGTGTGGTCCGGCTCCTGCAACCGGAGGCGGTGATGGCGCCCATCCATGAGCGCGATGTGGCGGCCACCGCCGTCGCGGCGCTGACCGGTGTCCCGGCGGCCGGGCTCAGCGACCTGCTCACGGGCGGCGAGCTGCTGTCGCAGCGCCGCCAGGTGGAGCTCATCGGCGAGGCCGCGGGGCGGCGCATCCGCGTCGAGGAGCTCAGCGAGGCACAGGCGCGCCGCGAGTTCGCGCGGTTCGGGTCGCCCGAGATCGCGGCTTCGATCGTGCAGTTCGTCACCGCGGCCGCCCGGGGCGGCTCCCCGGCGACCGGGACCGCGCGGCGGGTGCTGCGGCGGCCGCCGCTGCCGTTCGCGCGGTGGGCGGCCGACCACGCGGCGATGTTCGTCTGACCGGGAGGCACGCGGCGCACGACCGTGTGCGGGCGCGCGGCGGTCGCCGTCAGGCGCGCACCCGGTCCCGGGCGGGTGGCGGGGGGTTGCCGGGGGCGGGCCGGGGCACTCGCACATCGGGAGGTGGGTCGTGGAGGTGGGAGCGGTGACGGCGTCCGGTCGGATGCGGGCGCGAAAGGCGGCTCGGGGTCCGGTGGTCGAGGGCGCCGCGCGGGCCGGGTTCGTGGCGCGTGGGGTCATTTACCTGCTGGTGGGGCTGCTGGCCGCCCGGGTGGCCAGCGGCAGCGACCGTGGCCGGCAGGCCGACCGGGAGGGGGCGCTCGCGGAGATAGGCCACCGGCCGATGGGGACGTTCCTCCTGTGGGCGCTGGCGGTGGCGCTCGCGGGTATGGCTTTGTGGCGCCTGTCCGAGGCGGTCTTCGGCGCCGCCGGAACCGACGGGCGCAAGGCGCGCAAGCGTCTGCTCTCCGCGGCGCGCTGCGTCTTCTACGGCTTCGTCGCGTACACCGTCTCCACGTACGCGCTCAGTGACCGCCGGAGCGAGGGCGGCTCCAGCGACCGCGCCTCCCAGGACGTCACGGCCCGGCTGCTCGATCTGCCGGGCGGGCGGTGGATGGTCGGCGCCGCCGGGGTCGTGGCGATCGTGGTCGGGGTGTGGATCGCGGGCCGCGCGGCGCTGCGCAAGTACCACGGCCGGATGCGGCTGGACGAGATGTCGGAGCGCACCCGCCGGGTGGTGGACTGCACCGGTGTGGCGGGCGGGATCGCGCGGGGCGCCGTCTTCACCACCGCGGGCGGTTTCGCCCTGTGGGCGGCGCTCGAGTTCGACCCCGGGCGGGCCAAGGGTATGGACGACACCCTGCGCTCCTTCACCCACACCCCGGTCGGCCCCTGGCTCCTGATGGTGGTGGCCGCGGGCCTGGCACTCTTCGGGCTGTTCTCCTTCGCGATGGCCCGCTGGCGCAAGTTCTGAGCCGACGGACAGGGGCCCGCGCAGCTGCCCGGGGAGGCAGGGCGGCGGGCCTCACCCGAGAGCGTGGTCATGATTCTCCACGCCGGGGCGCCGCCCTTGGCGACATTTTCCAGCGGATCGGAAAAAGGACCGTGTGGGAGGTGAGATCCCGGGTACACGCTCCTCGCGTTGGTACGCGTTGGAAGCTTGTACAGGTCGATCGAGGGAGAGATCATGACGACGGTCGAGGTCAGCACCATGGCGGGTCCGCGGAGCCAGGTGGCGCCCGAGCTGCCCCTGGTGGAGTGCCCCGACAAGCTCGCGCCGCGGGACGCACGGGAGCTGTCGCGCCTCTTCTTCGAGCAGCTCGCGGTTCTGGAGGAGGGCACGCCCGCCTACCAGTACGCGCGCAACACGCTCATTGAGATGAACATGTCGCTCGTGCGCTTCGCCGCCCGGCGCTTCCGCCAGTACGCGGACGAGATCGAGGACGTCGTCCAGGTCGGCATGATCGGACTGATCAAGGCCATCGACCGGTTCGAGCTGTCGCGCGAGACGCAGTTCGCCACGTTCGCGGTGCCCTATGTGGTCGGCGAGATGAAGCGCTTCTTCCGTGACACCACCTGGGCCGTGCACGTTCCGCGCCGCCTCCAGGAGCGCCGCACGGAGCTGGGCAAGGCGCGGGCCGAGCTGGAGAGCCGCCTCGACCGCTCCCCCACGGTCAAGGAACTGGCCGCGCTGATGGACATCAGCGAGGAGGAGGTCCTGGAGGCCCAGCTGGCCGCCAACGGCTACCACTCCTCGTCCCTCGACGCGGCTCTGTCCGGCAACGAGGAGGAGGGGGAGGCGGCCCTCGCCGACATCATCGGCTGCGAGGACCCGGCCATGGAGCTGGTCGAGGACTTCCAGGCCCTCGCACCCGCGATGGACACGCTGACCGAGCGCGAGCGCTTCGTCGTGCATCTGCGGTTCGTGGAGGAGCGCACCCAGGCGGAGATCGGTGAGACGCTCGGCGTCTCGCAGATGCAGGTCTCCCGCATCCTGCGCCGGATCCTCACCAAGCTCCGTACCGGCATGGGCGTCATCGCCTGATGATCCCGTCGGCGCTCCGGCGCCGTGCCGCACCACCGGCGTGATACCACGAGCGAGCCGGCGTCAGGACGCAACCGAGCGTCCTGACGCCGGCTCGCTCGCGTCGGTGCCCGGTCGCTCGGATCACACCGATCGGTACCCGATCGCTCGGCTCACTCAGGAAGGGCTCGGCTCACTCAGGAAGAAGGGGCGACGGTCCCGGGGCCCGGACGTCACCGGAGGAAGAGCCGGGGGCGCGGCAGCGCGAAGACGGTTACGGCGCCGCTCACAGCGGGAGGAAGACCTGGATGCGCTTGCCTCCGGCAGGCAGCAGGCTCACGGTGACGCTGGTCGCCAGACGGCAGATCATCGGCCATCCGTAACCGCCGGGGGTGAAGTCCTCGCTGGGTTCCTTCGTGGTGGGAAGCGCGTCACTCGCGTCCTCGACCACCAGCCGCAGGCCCACGCGGTCCGCCATCGCCTCGAAGGCGGTCACACCGCCGGCGTGCCGCAGCGCGTTCGTCACCAGCTCCGAAGTCACCAGGAGCGCGTCCGCCACCGCCGGGTCCCGCGTCGACGCCCGCTCCAGCGCGGCGCCCAGCAGGTCCGTCACACGCCTGCGCGCCTCCGCGGCGTCGACCGGGACCAGACCGGTCCTCCACATCGGAGCCGTTTCCTCGCTCACGTCACTGCCCCCGTCCCGCATGCGCAACCGCCCGCACTAGCCCCTGCGCACCTGCCCAGGGTTCCCACACGTCAATCCCCTCGCTTTCGCCAGGGGCGGCCCCGTCGCGACGGGGGACGCGACGGGGCCTTGGGTTCCAGGTGCCCTGAGGTACCGGGATCATGCTGGTGATGCCCGTCACACCGGCGTGACAGGCGGCGGCCGTTACGAGGAGGGTGCGAGCATCCGTTTGCTGATCCACTCCAGAGGACCGTCGCCGAGGGACTTCGCGTACTGCCGTCCGCTGTGGTGACCGTTCTGGATCATATACAGATTCGTCTTGACCGGACCCTTGCCGTACTTGGCGAGGAAATCCTTCACCTTGCGCTGACCCGACTCCTTGGTGCCCAGCATGATCGAAAGGTTCACCGTGGGACCGCCCTGGTTGATCAGATCCTGGGCGAGCTGCTCCGGGTTGTTGGCCTGCTGCTCCTTCTCGTGCCCCTTCCACAGCGGGGAGTCCGGGCGGGTGTCGGGGCCGCCGGCGATCGCGGCGCCGAACCGGCGGGGGTATTGCAGCATCATCTTCATCCCGACGTAACCGCCCGAGGAGGAGCCGAAGAAACCCCAGCCCCTGGGGTCCTTGAACGTACGGAAGTTCTCCCGGACCAGATCTGGGACGTCGTCCGACATCCAGGTGCCCATCTTCGGCTGGCCGGGTATGTCACTGCCGTCGTAGTAGTTCTTCTTGTCCGCGTTCAGCACCGGCATCACCACCACGAACGGCAGGCTCCGGCCCTGCCGCGACTGCTCCGCGATGGTTTCCTGGAGCTTGAGGTCGGCGCCGTACCAGTAGTTGCTGGGATACCCGTTGCTGCCGGGGAGCGCGATCAGCACGGGAAAGGCGCTGTTCCTGTACTTCTCCTCGAAGTACTGCTTCGGGGCCCACGCCCACACCTTCCCCTCGAAGCCCGACTTCCGGCCCTTCAGCGTCGTACGCACCACCTTGGTGCCGTCGGCGAGTTCCCGCTGCACACTCCACTCGCGCGGGTTGGTCGGCAACTGCACCTTGCTGTTCCTGGGCGCCTGACTGCGGCTCGTCGGCTTCGCGGTCTGGTCGCCGAAGCTCACCGGGTCGCTTTCGTCGGAACAGCCGGCGAGCAACAGGGCCGAGCAGAGAGCGAGCACCGCAACCGGTGCCGTGGACGGGCGCTTCATACACCAACTCCGAATTCGATGGGCACTGCGCCGCACAGGACGGCACCGGACGGGAAAGAGCCACCCGCGCCGTACCTCCGCACACACGCCGATCGAAATCCCCGCTCCGGGCGAACAGATGCGCACAGGGGCCATGTCGTTCCCCGGAACACCCTGTGATCCCACTCACCCATGTCCGCCGACTCCCCCGGCGGCCACCGAACCGGCCCGCAGGGGGATATGGGAGTTTCTCTCACCAACTCTTTAGTGTGCAGGCGATTCAGACGGGCTGCGGTTGTTTGGGTAAGGTGTGTATCTTTTGCCTACTCGCCTGTGCTGTGCCCGCAGCAAGGGCCGGCATCCGGCGGCACCATTCAGCACGAGGAAAGCGGAATCCCATGGCGGACGAGCCGGACACCACCACCATCAAGGACCAGTACGCGGCGCGGGTCACCGCCGATCTGGAAGCCAACCAGCAGGACCAGTCCCGTATCCGCGCCGAACTCGACGCCCTCAAGGGCCGCCTCGAAGCCCTGGAGCGGGACCACGGCCTGCTCCAGACCATGCACCACACCCTCACCGGCGCCTCCGCCGCGGCGGGGAGGACGGCCACCGCGGGCAAGCGCACCCCCGCGAAGTCCGCTTCCTCGAAGTCCGCCTCCTCAAAGGCCACCTCGTCGAAGGCCACGTCGTCGAAGGCCGACACCCCTAAGGCCGGCACCCCGAAGGCCGACACCGGGAAAACCGCGAACGCGAGGACCGTGACGACGAAGGCCACCTCCGGCACGTCGGCGAAGACGGCCGCACCGGCCAAGGTGCCCACCCCCCGCTCGAAGAAGACCGGGGTCACGTCCGAGGTCACCGCCACGGCCAAGTCGGCCGCCAAGCCCGTGTCCAAGCCCGCCCGCACCCCGCGCGGGAACACCGCCCCGGCGAAGACCGCGTCCCGGGGCAGGACGGAGACCTCCGGCCCCACCCTGCGGGACGTCGTCCTCGGCCTCTTCGCGGGCCACCAGGAGCCGCGTACGGTCGCGGACATCCTCACCGAACTGACCACCGCCCACCCGGACCGCAAGACCAGCCCCCAGGTGGTCCGCAACACCCTCGAAGCCCTCGTCGCCAAGGGCGAGTTGGAGCGCGAGCGCAAGCAGGGCTCCGTCTTCTACACCGCGCCCGCCAAGGGCACCGCCGGGACACCCGCCGCCGACGCCGTCCCCGTCACAGCCTGACACTCCTCATCCGCCGGGGTCGGACCGGGTCGACGACTTTCTCGCCGTACGGCACCAGCCGCACGGAGCCCGGCGGACAGCACCCCGTCCGCCGAGCCCCGTGCCCCTGTCCACCCCCTCGTCGGCTCCGGTGACCGATCCGAGCCGTACCGGGAGGAAAGACCTTCCGCGGTTTTCGTTGTCGGCCACTCCCCCACCCGTCTCCCACCGCGGAGAAGCAGTCGGTCAAGGCCCCGGGACGGCCCGGGGGCTGCTCTCGCTGTGGTGGCTGGAGACGGCCGGGTATCTGACCCGCGCCGAAGTCGCCGCTCCCTGGACCTGTCCCCCCAGCACACCGCCGTACGCGTCCAGGGCATGAAGGAGCGGCTCGACGCCTCACGCCAGGCGGTGCGCGCCCTCGCGGGCGCCCCGCGCTGCCACGAGCTCACCGGGCTCCTCTCGGTCTGGGACGGTGTGCCCTGCGCCCTGTGGCGCGAGCGCGTCACCCGGCACACACGTGCGTGCCCTGGCTGCTCTGGGCTCGCCGACGGACTCATACCGGCGGCAGGGCTGCTCGCGGGGCTCGCGCCGGTGCCGGTGGCTTCGGCGGCCGGTCTCTTCGCGGCCCTGTCCGCACACCGGGCGCCGGGCGCCGGGCCCATCGCCTACGCTGACGCGCCATCCACGCCGGCGGGTACGGCAGCGCGCCCGCAGGCGCCCGGCCGCCACCGGCAGTCTGCCCGGCGCCGGAACGCCCCGGCCGAGCCGGTCACCCGGGGTGAGCTGCGCCGCGACCGGGACCGTGCCCGGCGCCGCCGCGCGGCCCCGGGCCCCGCACACCCCGCCGTACCGAACGGTCTCACCCAGCAGGGCTCGCCAGCCGAGCAGGTGATCGCCCTGGTCAACAGCGAGCGGGCCAAGAACGGCTGCGGCCCCGTCACCGACGACGCCCGGGCCGCCACCGCCGCCCAGCGCCACTCCGACAACATGGCGGCCCAGAACTTCTTCGACCACACCGACCCGAGCGGGGCGGGCCCGGGCGAGCGCGTCCACGCCGCCGGATACCAGTGGTCCACCTACGGCGAGAACATCGCCCGGGGCCAGCAGACCCCGGCCGGCGTCATGAACTCCTGGATGCACAGCCCCGGGCGCGCCGCGCGAACATCCTCAACTGCGCGTTCAAGGAGCTGGGGGTGGGGACCACAGCGGCCCCGGCGGTCCGTGGTGGACGCAGGACTTCGGCGCCCGGAGGTGAGGCGGCGCCGCCCGGCCCCCGGGACGCCCCGTCTCAGGAAGCCTCGAGCGGGCGGGCGCGGGCGATGAGCAGGGCCACGTCGTCGTGCGTGTCCGGGCGGCGCAGGGCGGCGAGCAGGAAGTCGCAGGCGTCCTCCAGCGGGCGGCTGGGGCCGGTCAGCAGGTCGGTGAGGGTGGCCAGACGGGTGTCGATGTCCTGGTCCCGGGTCTCGATCAGGCCGTCGGTGTACAGGACGAGGTCGTCCCCGGGGTCGAGGCTGACGGCGGTGGTCGAGAACGGGACGCCGCCCACGCCCAGCGGCGCTCCGGTGGGCAGGTCGAGCAGCCGGGGTGCGCGGCCGGGCCGCAGGTGCACCGGCGGCGGGTGCCCGGCGACGGCGATGTGGCACAGGTGGGTGTGCGGGTCGTAGAGGGCGTACACACAGGTCGCCGTCGCGTCCCCCAGGTCGGCGGTGGCGGCGTCCAGATGGGTCAGTACGGTGGCCGGGTCCAGGTCGAGCCGGGCCAGGGCGCGGGCCGTCGCACGCAGTTGGCCCATGGTGGCGGCGGCGTTGATGCCGCTGCCCATCACATCGCCGACGACCAGCGCCGTACGGTCGCCGCTGAGGGCGATGACGTCGAACCAGTCGCCGCCGGTCTCGTCGTCGGCGGCGGCCGGCTGGTAGCGGTAGGCGATGTCCAGGCCGCGGGGGTCGGCGGGGCGCTGGGGCAGCAGATGGCGCTGGAGCGTCAGCGCCGTGTCGCGCTGGCGCTGGTACCAGCGGGCGTTGTCGATGGACACGGCCGCGCGGGCGGCGAGTTCGGTGGCGAGCAGGACGTCGTCCTTGCTGAAGGGCGCGGGGTTGCGGGCCCGCTTGAGGTCGAGCGCGCCGAGGACCTGGCCGCGGGCGATGAGGGGGACGGCCAGGTAGGAGTGGACTCCGGCGGCGGCGAGGAGGTGTACGGCGTCCTCGTTGCGGGCGATGCGCGGCAGGTCCTGGGGGCGCACCTTCGGGACGAGGACCGGGCGGCCGGTGCGGGCGCACTGGGTGACCAGCCGGGTGGGGCCGTACAGGGCCACATCGCCGACCGGGTCGGCCGCGGAGGTGGCCTCGGTCGGGTAGGCGGCATTGAGGGCGAGCGCGCGGAACCGCACGGCGCCGTTGTCCGCCTCCCCGGGCCGGGGGCCCGCCAGGACGGTGTCGAGCACGTCCACGGCGGCGATGTCGGCGACCTCCGGGACGGCGACGTCGGCCAGCTCGCGGGCCGTCACCTCCAGGTCGAGGGTGGTGCCGATGCGCACCGAGGCGTCCGCGATCAGCGAGAGGCGGCGCCGGGCCTGGGCGGCGGAGACGGCGGCCTCGTGCTGCTCGGTCACGTCGACGACGGACACCGCGGCCCCCAGGACGTGGCCGGCCTGGTCGTCGAGGCGGTACACCGACACCAGCCAGGCGTGGTCGCGCTCGGGGTCGGCGGGGGTGCGCCCGGTGGTGAACTCGTCCAGCACCGGCCGCCCCGTCGCCATCACCTCGCGCATCCGCTCCTCGACGGCGGCCCCGTCCAGGAACGGCAGGACGTCGACGATCCGGCGCCCGAGGTGTTCCTCGGCGGAGATGCCGTTGATGCGTTCCAGAGCGGCGTTCACCAGCACGTACCGCAGGTCGGTGTTGAGGACCGCGAGGCCGATCGGCGACTGGTCCACGAGCCGCAGCGACAGCGCCAGATCGCGCTCCACCCGCCGCACGGTCGCCTGTTCGGAGGCCAGGCCGAGCGCGAACATCCGACCGTTGTCGGCCTCCAGGCGTACGTTGCGGAACTCGACGAGCTGCGTACTGCCGTCCTTGTGCCGTATGGGGAAGACCCCCGCCCAGGTGCCGTCGCCGGACATCACCTGGCCGAACAGCTCCAGCACCACATGGCGGTGCTCCTCGGCGACCAGCAGCTTCGCGGCGTACTGCCCGAGCGCCTCCTCGGCGGTGTATCCGTACACCCGCCTGGCCTCGGGACTCCACAGCCGGATGCGGCCCTCGTCGTCCAGGACGACCGCGGCCACCCCGAGCACGTCCAGCAGGCCGCCCGCCACCAGCGACGGGTCTCTCGCCCCCGCACGGGCCGGGAAGGACTGCGCATCAGCCATCACCGGCCTCCTCACCCGTACGCCCCTGCGCGGGTCACGCCCGCTGACCAGGTCCAGGCCGATCGGCACGACTTTCCGCCTTCCATGCTGCGCTCCGACGCCCGGGCGTGCGACCGGGCGGGGGCCGTCGGTGGGGCCGGCGGGGGCCGAAGGCGCCCTCGATGCCGCTCGGGGTACGGCCCCGGGGGCCTCCGGCCCGATTGCGCCGAACGGTGGGGCTCCGGCGCGGGGGGCGGCTCCCTGCCGCCCTCGGTCACTTCCTTCGGCCGCTCCGGCGCCCCAGCACGAAGAGCACCGCCGTCACGGCCACCGCGGCCGTGACGAGCTGCCCCGGGCGAACGCGCACGGCCATCGCCGCCACCGTCGCCGCCCGGCGTACGGGCGCCGGGGTGAGGTCCCGGGCCGCGCGGCCCGCCTGCCCGACCGCCCGCTGGGCCCCGGACGCCGCCGAGCCCGTCCGGCGCGTGGCCCCCTCGGCGCGTTGCTTCATGTCCGCCTCGGCCGCGAGCCTGGCCGCACTGTCGCTGATGCCCATCGGTGCCTCTCTCTCGATCCGCGGGTTTCTCACGCTGTCTTCCGGGTCACCCTGGGAGAGCGGCTCAAACGGGGTGCGGGCCGGTGCTCACCCGGCTGCCGCACGGATCGCGGAAGCGGAACCGGCCGGGGACGATGGGGGCGGCCACGAGCACGTCCCGCCCGGGCACCGACGTCGCCCGCGGCGGCACTAGAGCGCCGATCACTGGGCACTCTCCCTACAGGCGCCCCACCGGCGCGCGGAGCACCACTAGTAGTGGCGAAGGACGGGTGAACCCATGAGACCGCACACGAGCGACGGGCACGACGGGTCCGCCGCCGGGGACAGACGGTTCGCCGTCACGGCGAGGCGGACCGGCGACGCGGCCGTGCTCTCGCTCACCGGCGAGCTGGACCACGACACGGTGGAGCCGCTGCGCACCACTCTGGCCGAGCAGATCGCGGCGTCCCCGGCCCGGATCGTGGTCGACTGCGCGGGTCTGCGGTTCTGCGACTCGACGGGGCTCAACGTGCTGCTGCGCGCGCGGGCGTCGGTCGCGCAGAGACAGGGCGCCGTCATCGAACTGGCGGCGCTCCAGCCGCCGGTGGCACGGATGTTCGAAATCACCGGCGCGGCCGCGGTGTTCCGCGTCCACGCCGACTTGGACGAGGCGCTCGCGGGCCGGCCGCCCGGGTAGCGGAGGAGTGGATGGGCGACACGAGCCGGACCGGGCGGAGCCAGATCCGCCGCCTCGAACTCTTCGGGACGAAGGGGGTGGTGACGCGCTGCCGCGACTTCACCGCGCGGGCCCTGGCCGACTGGGGGTGGACCACGGCGGAGCCGGAGGGGAACCGCGAGCGCGTGGACGACGTGCTCCTGCTGGTCTCCGAGGTGGTCACCAACGCCTGCCTGCACGCGGGGGGCCCGAAAGAACTGGTGCTGCGCCACGAGGGCGGCCATCTGCGGGTGGAGGTCGCCGACGGCAGTCCCCTCGCCCCCGCGCGCCGCCCCCGGGCGCCCTCGCTGCCCGGTGGCCACGGTCTGATGGTGCTGGACCGCCTGGCCCAGGAGTGGGGCTCGACACCGCTGGGGGCGGGGAAGGTGGTGTGGCTGGAGGTCGCGCTGCCGTCGTGGGCGGAAGGGTCGCCCGCGCCCTAGGTCAGGGCGGCGCCGGGAAGCCACTGCCGGCCGGACCACCGAGCCACCGGGATCGCACCGCATTTACGCACACCGCCGGCCCCGGACCACCCGACTGACGCACACCGCCGGACCCGGACCACCCGATTCACGTGCCCCACCGCACCTGGACCACCCGATTCGCGCGCACCGCCGCACCCGGGCCACCCGCAGTCGTCCGCGAACCCGGCGGGCTATCCACCGTCGTCCGGCGCGGGCGCGTCCTCCAGCAGGCCCGTGCGCAGCCGGTCCAGGATCTGGGCCAGCAGCCGCGAGACGTGCATCTGGGACAGCCCCACCCTGGCGCCGATCTCCGCCTGCGTCAGCTCTTCGCCGAAACGCAGCGACAGCAGGGTGCGCTCGCGGTCCGTGAGGCCCGCGATGAGCGGCTTGAGGGACTCCAGCGAGTCGATGACCTCGAAGGCACCCTCCTCCTCCGCCAGCCTGCGCGAGGCGCCGGTGGCCGCCCCGCTGTCGTCGTCGGGGAAGTCCAGCGACCGCGTCATGTAGCCGTTGGCCGCCTTCTCTCCCTCGACGACCTCGGCCTCCGGCACCCCGAGCCGGTCGGCGAGCTCGGCGGTGGTCGGCGGGCGCCCCAGCTCCTGGCCGAGCGATTCCACGGCCCCGGCCAGCCGCAGACGCAGCTCCTGGAGGCGGCGGGGCACCTGGACGGCCCAGGTGGTGTCCCGGAAGAACCGCTTCATCTCCCCGGTGATGGTGGGCAGCGCGAACGAGGAGAACTCCACCCCCCGCTCCACGTCGAAGCGGTTGATCGCCTTGATCAGGCCGATGGTGCCGACCTGGACGATGTCCTCCATCGGCTCGGCCCGGTTGCGGAACCGGCGCGCCGCGAACCTGACCAGGCTGAGGTTGAGTTCGACCAGGGTGTTGCGTACGTACGCGTGCTCCGGTGTGCCCTCGTCGAGCTCGGCGAGGCGGCGGAACATCGTCTCGGAGAGGGACTGCGCGTCATGGGTGCTGAGCTCCTGGGGCCGGACGGTCTCGGGTATGCCGTCCAGCGCGCGGCGCCGCACCGCCGACGCGGGTGCCGCGGCCGGCGGCCGCGTGCGGGTGATGTCTTCGGCTGCGGTGCGCATGGTGCTCCTTCGACGGGGCGGGCCCGCGCCGGGTGGCGGCGGGTTCGTCGGCCGAGCGTCCTGACTGGGTGATGCCCGTTTTGCAGCAGTTTGATGCCGATGGCGATTGATTCACCGCAAGGCGGGGCACCCGCCCGGTATGCATCGTGGGCAAGCCGAGGAACGCGTGACGGAGAGTCGCCGGTTCAGCCTGGACAAGGGCCCCGGCGTAGTGGGCCAGTGCCGCGATCTCACCCGCCAAGTCCTGGAGCAGTGGCTCCGTCCCCGTGGCGCGCGGGAGCGCGCAGCCGTGGACGACGTGCTGCTGCTGGTCTCCGAAGTGGTCACCAACGCGTGTACGCACGGTGACGGACCCTATGAACTCCGGATCGACCACACGGACGACAAGGTATGGGTGCGGGTCAGCGACAACAGCCCCGACCAGCCGCGGCCCCAGGGCAGACACCGGCCCGCCAGGGCCTCGGGCCACGGCCTCTATGTGCTGAAGAGGCTGTCGTCGGCCTGGGGCTGGGTGCCTCGCGGGCGCGGGAAGACCGTGTGGTTCGAGATGCCGGTGCCCCGCCCGCACGGTATGGCCCTCTGAGGCCGACCGCCGCGACGGACGCCTGAGGCCGACCGCCGCGGGTGACGTGGCCAGCGCCCGGGATGTCGGCGCGGGCCGGTCGTGCCAGAGTGGAGGCGCCCGTCGAGTTCGCCGCACGCGCGAACCCCCGCCCGCGCGCCACTGACGGGCCGTGCGCGACGACGGCTCGATGCGAGGTTGCGATGGACGTCCCCGCCCCCGGCGACGGCACCCCGGACACCCCGGCGGGCCCGGCCGAGGACGCCCTGCGCAGACTCCTCGCCGGGCTCACGGCCGTACGGGACGGGGATCTCTCCGCGCGTCTGCCCGCTGAGGACGGCGGCCTCCTGGGGGAGATCGCGACCATCTACAACGGGATGGTGGAACAGCTGTCCCTGGTCACCTCCGAGGTCACCCGGGTGGCCCGGGAGGTCGGCGGACAGGGGCTGCTCGGCGGCCACGCCAGGGAGCCGCGGGTACGGGGGGTGTGGCTGGAGCTGACCTCCGGTGTGAACACCATGGCCGACAACCTCACCTCCCAGGTGCGTTCCATCGCGCAGGTCGCCACGGCGGTGGCGCGCGGCGACCTCACCCGGAAGATCCGGGTGGACGCGCGGGGCGAGATCCTGGAGCTGAAGGAGACCATCAACACGATGGTCGACCGCCTCTCCTCCTTCGCGGAGGAGGTCACCCGGGTGGCCCGGGAGGTGGGCACCGAGGGCAAACTCGGCGGCCAGGCAACCGTGCGCGGGGTGTCGGGCACCTGGAAGGACCTCACCGACAACGTCAACTCCATGGCGGGCAATCTGACCAGCCAGGTGCGCAACATCGCCCAGGTCACCACGGCCGTGGCGGGCGGCGACCTCACCCGCAGGATCGACGTGGACGCGCGCGGGGAGATCCTGGAGCTCAAGACCACCATCAACACGATGGTCGAGCAGTTGTCGTCGTTCGCCGCCGAGGTCACCCGCGTCGCCCGGGAGGTGGGCAGCGAGGGGCGGCTCGGCGGGCAGGCGGAGGTCGAGGGGGTCTCCGGCACCTGGAAGCGGCTCACCGAGAACGTCAACGAACTGGCCGGGAACCTCACCCGGCAGGTCCGCGCGATCGCCGAGGTGACCAGCGCGGTGGCCGAGGGCGACCTCACCCGCTCGATCACGGTCGAGGCCCCCGGCGAGGTGGGTGAGCTGAAGGACAACATCAACGCGATGGTCGAGTCCCTGCGGGCCACCACCCGCGCCAACGAGGCCCAGGACTGGCTCAAGACCAACCTCGCCCGGGTCTCCGGGCTGGCGCAGGGCACGGCGGGCCTGCCCGAACTCGCCGAGCTGATCATGAGCGAGGTGCCGCCGCTGGTGGGTGCGGAGTACGGCGCCTTCTTCCTGACCCACGAGAGCCAGCACGGCACCGAGCTGGTCATGACCGCCTCGTACGCCTCTCCCGACGACCCGGCAGCGGGCCCCCGCCGCTTCCTCCTGGGCCAGTCGCTGGTGGGTGAGGCCGCCCGCCGACGGCGTACGGTCGTCGTCGACGAGGTCCCGCCCGGTTACGCCACGATCGCCTCCGGCACCGGGCACGGCGACCCCGGACAGCTGATCATCCTGCCGGTGGTCGTCGAGGAGCAGGTGCTCGGCGTGGTGGAACTGGCGGCGCTGCGCCCCTTCAGCGAGCTGCACCGGGACTTCCTCGACCAGTTCATCGAGACCGTCGGCGTCAACGTCGGCGCACTCATCGCCAGCGTCCGCACCGACCAGCTGCTGGGCAAGTCGCAGCGGCTCACCGCCGAACTGCGCGCCCGCTCGCAGGAGTTGCAGGAACAGCAGCGGGAGCTCCAGCGCTCCAACGCCGAACTGAAGGAGAAGGCGGCACTGCTCGCCGACCGCAACCGTGACATCGAGGGCAAGAACCTGGAGATCGAGCAGGCCCGCCAGGAGCTGGAGGTCCGGGCCCAGCAGCTGTCGCGCACCTCGATGTACAAGTCGCAGTTCCTCGCCAACATGAGCCATGAACTGCGTACCCCGCTCAACAGCCTGCTCATCCTGGCCCGGCTGCTGGCCCAGAACCCGGAGGGGAACCTGACGGAGAAGCAGGTCGACTACGCCGAGGTCATCCACTCCGCGGGCTCCGACCTGCTCCAGCTCATCAACGACATCCTGGATCTGTCCAAGGTCGAGGCCGGGAAGATGGACATCCGGCCCGAGCCGTTCGCGCTGGCGCAGTTGCTCGACCACCTGGAGGCGACGTTCCGCCCGGTGGCCGCCGAACGCGCGCTGGACTTCCGCATCGTGGCCGCTCCCGGCGTCCCGGACGAGCTCACCACCGACGAGGCCCGGCTGCGCCAGATCCTGCGCAACCTGCTCTCCAACGCCCTGAAGTTCACCGAGACCGGCCATGTCCAGCTCGACATCCACAACGCCGCCGCCGATGAACTCCCGCAGGCCCTGCGCTCGTCGGGCCCCTCGCTCGCCTTCCGGGTGACCGACACCGGGGTGGGCATCCCCGAGGACCGCCTGGAGAGCGTCTTCGGCGCGTTCCAGCAGGGCGACGGCACCGCCGCCCGGCGCTACGGGGGCACGGGGCTCGGGCTGTCCATCAGCCGTGAGGTGGCCCGGCTGCTCGGCGGGGCGATCGTCGCGGAGAGCACGGTGGGCCGGGGCAGCACCTTCACGCTCTACATGCCGCTCGGCGGTCCGTCCGGCCGGGCCGAGGACCCTCTCGCCGAGGAGCGGCCCGTACCTCGGGCGGCGGCGGGCGCGCCGCCGGAGCCGTCCGGGCACACCGTCCTGGTCGTCGACGACGACGCCCGCAACGTCTTCGCGCTCACCCAGATCCTGGAGAACGCCGGGATGGTGGTGCTGACGGCGGCCGGCGGCCAGGCCGGGATCGACCTGCTCGCCTCGCGCGACGACGTGGACCTGGTGGTGATGGACGTGATGATGGCCGGGATGGACGGCTACGCGGCCACCGCGGCGATCCGGCGCCAGCCCCGCTTCGCCCGCCTCCCCATCATCGCGGTGACCGCGAAGGCCATGCCCGGAGAGCGCGCCAAGGCGCTGGCCGCGGGGGTCGACGAGTACGTCGCCAAGCCCGTGGACGCGGACCGGCTGCTGTCCGTCGTCCGCGACCACCTCACGAGGCAGTGAGCACCCGGGAAGGCCGACTGCCTTTCGTGCAAGGTGCGTTCAGGGCCGTACTCGTATCGCGACGACACTGGTGTCGTCGTCCGTGTCACCGGTCGCCGCTTCGAGCAGCCGCTCCACCTGTTCGTCGACCTCGCAGCCGCTCCACCGCTCCGCGAGGCCGACCAGCGTCTTGAGGCCCTGGTCGAGTGCGTCGTGGCGGCGCTCGATCAGACCGTCCGTGTAGAGCAGCAGGGTGTCTCCGGGGCGCAGCGGTGTGTGGATCTCGCGGTACGTCACGGAGGGGACCGCGCCGAGCAGCAGGTCGTGCGGCCCGTCGAGCAGGCGGGCGCGGCCGTCGCGCAGCAACAACAGCGGCAGGTGGCCCGCGCTCGCCCACCGCAGGGAACGGTCGCCGGGGTCGTAGAGGGCGCACAGGGCGGTGGCGGTCGGGCCGCCGCTCGTGCGGAGCGTGACCTCGTTCAGCCACTCCATCAGGCGCCCCGCGGTCTGGCCGCTGAAGGCCAGTCCCCGCAGCGCGTTGCGCAGGGCCACCATGCCCGTCGCGGCGTCGATGCCGTGTCCGGCGATGTCGCCGACCGCCAGCAGCACCTGGCCGCTGGGCAGCGGCAGCGCGTCGTACCAGTCGCCGCCCACCCGGTACTCCTGCGCGGCGGGCCGGTAGCGGGCCGCGACCGAGAGCCCGGGCAGCTCCTGGGTGCCCGGTGTCTCGGGCACGATGGCCTGCTGGAGCCGCAGGGCCGTCTCGGCGCGGATGGCCGCCTGCTTCTGGACGGCCGTGAGCTGGTCGAAGGTCGCGGTCAGCGCGGCCTCGGTGCGCCGGCTGGCGGAGACGTCCTGGTAGACGCCGCTGATGCCGGTGACCACGCCGTCGTCGACGAGCGGCTCCGCCGCGACGCGGACATGGCGCATCGTGCCGTCGGCGCGGATGATCCGCAGCACCGCGAGCGCGCCCCGCTGGTGTTCGGTGAGGGTGGTGAGCAGGTGGGTGAGGGCGTCGCCGTCGTCCGGGTGCAGCCAGGAGCGCATGGCGAGCAGCGGGACGGGGGCCGCGCCCCGGTCGATGCCGAAGATGCGGTAGGCGGGCGCGGACCACACCGAGTCGCCGCCCACCACACTGTCGCGGAACAGCGCCACCCCTTCGAGGTGGCCGACGGCCCGGGCCGCGGACATCTCGGGGTCGCTGCTGGCATGCCAGAGCACCACGGTCCGGTCACTGCCCGCGGGCAGTACGCGTACGTCCAGGAGCGGGGGCGTCGCCGCCTCGCCCGCGATCCGGGGCAGCCGGGCCACGCTCTGCCGCCGGGCCGAGCCGTGGGCGCCCCGGGCGAGCCGGGCCAGGTCGGCGTGGACGTACGGGAAGGCGAGGGCGAGCGGCTGGCCCACGGGGGGCGCGGAGCCGCCCAGGCCGCGGATCGCGGGCCCGTTGGTGTACTCGACCGACAGCGCGGAGAAGTCGGGCGCGCCCCGCAGCACCATCGCGGGGTGGCCGAGCGCGTCCAGGACGTCCATCAGCACCGGCACCTCGGACGGCTCGCCCTCGGCGCCGGCGAGTACGGTCGCGGCCACCTCGGTGAGGCCGGTGAGGGCGCGGCGCAGCCGGGGCTCGAAGTCCACCTCGTCGGGCCAGACGACGAGTGCCAGTCCCACGACCGTGCCCTGGGTGCTCAGCGGCAGCAGCGCCCGGCCCGCCGCCCTCCCGGGGCCCGGCAGCGGCTCGCCCGGCGGCGGGCCGGAGCCGAGCCAGCAGGGGGCGCCGTCCGCCAGGGCCGCCCGGAAGACCGCCGGGGCTCCCGGCGGGATCCACTGCCACACCACCGCTTCGGCGGCGCCGACCCCCGCGTGGCCGGCGAGCCGCAGACAGCCCGTCTCCGTACGCCGCCACAGCCACAGGCTCTGGGCGCCCAGGGGTGCCAGACCGCCCTCCAGCAGGGCCCGGGCCGCCTCGTCGACGCTCTCCTGCGTCTCGGCCGCCGCCAGGGCGCGGCGGGTCCTGCGGGCTTCCTCCGGCGGCTGCGGGCTCCCGGCGGCCGGGACGGCTCCGGGATCGCCCGCGACGCCGTTCAGTACGTCCGCGGCCAGGTCCTGCGGGCCGACGCCGGTGTCCGCGGACAGTTTCTCCAGGTGCTCCCGCGCCTGGGCGGGGCCGAGCCGGAGCTGCGCGGCGAGGACGCCGGTCGCCAGGTCGAGCAGATGCCGCCGGGCGCGGTCCGCGCGGAGCCGCTCGGTCTCGGCCCAGAGCGCGGCGATGGTGGTGGCGGTCTGCGCGCCCGCCGCCCCCGAGGTGTCCGGCACCGGCTTGATCACGGCATCTCCCGTCCCGAGCGGTCGGAGAGCGGGCCAACGTGTTCTCTGGGGATTTTACGCGTGCGGCGCCCCCGGCTCTCGGGCAGCAGACCCGGGCCCGGTGGACCTCAGTCGTCCGTGGTGTGCCGGTGCCGTACCCACAGGGGCAGGACGAACCAGCACACCAGGTACCAGGTCACCACGCCGCCCACCAGCCACGGCCAGTAACCGCCGTGCGAGGCCACCCGCAGCACCAGCACCAGCGAGCAGGTCATCGTGGCGAACAGCAGCACCAGGCCTATGAAGGTCAGCCGGGACGCCCAGACGACGGCGGTCGGCTTGATGTTGCGGCCGGAGAGGATCCGGTGGAAGGAGACCGGCGCCACCAGGGCGCCCGTGGTCAGCGAGCCCAGGACGACCGTGCAGATGTAGATCCCCTTCTCGACGTCTCCCAGCTGGTGGAAGAGCGGGGTGAAGGCGACCGTGAGGAGGAAGCCGAAGAGGATCTGCACACCGGTCTGGGCGACGCGGATCTCCTGGAGGAGGTCGCCCCATTTGCGGTCCGCGCGGTCCGCCGCGCTCTCGTCGCGCCCGTCGTCCACGCGCCGCGCGCCGTCACCGCTGCCCATGACATCCTCCTGCCGCTGTTGCCGTCGAACCACCGCCCGCCGAACGGGTGGTCACGCATCGGTACCCGGCTTCCCGGATCGCAATCCGGTGCGTATGACGCGCCGGGACTGCTGGGGCACCCGTTGCGGACGGCGTTGAACGGGTACCCACAGATCATGACCATCGATCAACGAGGCCCCGCCCTGCCGGATGCCCGCGGCGAGCTCTCCGCCGCGGTGATCGGCCACCTGCGCGGCGAGGGCACCCCCCTTCCCGACGAGCGGGCGGTCGGCCGCGCCGACCCCTACGGTGACGACCTCCAGCTCGCGCTGTACGTCTGCTACGAGCCGCACTACCGCGGCTTCGCCGGGGTGGACGACGCCTGCGAGTGGGATCCCGCGCTGCTGACCGCGCGCGCCCTGCTGGAGGGACGCTTCCTGACGGCCCTGCGCCGGGACGCGGCCCGTGAGCACGACCTGGACGACGCCCTGGGCGAACTGCTCGTGGAGCCCGTCCACGGCGAGGGGGTCTCGCACTACCTCCAGGAGGAGGGCCGGCTGTGGCAGCTGCGCGAGTACGCCGCCCAGCGCTCGCTGTACCACCTGAAGGAGGCCGATCCGCACGCCTGGGTGCTGCCCCGGCTGTGGGGCCGGGCGAAGGCGGGGATGGCGGCGGTGGAGTTCGACGAGTTCGGCGGCGGGCGCGCCGAGCGGGTGCACGCCCGGCTCTTCGCCGACCTCATGACGGACCTCGGCCTCGACACTGCGTACGGCCGCTATCTGGACGCCGGTTCCGCCGGGATGCTCGCCACGGTCAACCTCATGTCGCTGCTGGGGCTGCACCGGAGTCTGCGGGGCGCCCTCGTCGGCCACTTCGCCACCCTGGAGATCACCTCGTCGCCGGGTTCCCGGCGGATGGCGCTGGCGATGAAGCGGGCGGGTGCGGGAGCCGCCGCGGAGCTCTTCTACACCGAGCACGTGGAGGCCGACGCGGTGCACGAGCAGGTGGTGCGGCACGAGGTGATCGGCGGCCTGCTGGAGGAGGAACCGCAGCTGAGGGCCGATGTGGTGTTCGGCATCGACGCCACGATGTTCGTGGAGGACCGCTTCGGCGAGGAGCTGCTCGGCCACTGGCGGGCGGGGCGTTCCTCGCTGCGTGTGCCCCTCGACGGCGGGCCTGAGCAGGGCTCGGACGGATAAACCAGGATTTAGTGGGATGTTTTTCGGATTCCCGGGCACTCGGCGCACATGACTCTTCTCGCCCCACCTGGCGTCTACGCCCCGCAGGCCGACACCGCCCTGCTGGCCGAGGCTCTGTACGAGGAGCGACTGGCCCCGGGCGCCCGGGTCCTCGACGTGGGCACCGGCACCGGCGCGCTGGCCCTGGCCGCCGCCCTGCACGGGGCCGAGGTGACCGCGATCGACATCTCCCGGCGCGCCGTGCTGACCGCGCGGGTCAACGCCCGGCTGGCCCGGCTGCCGGTCCGCGTACTGCGCGGGGACCTGCTGACACCGGTCGTGGGCGGCGCCTACGACCTCATCCTGAGCAATCCGCCCTACGTTCCCGCGCGCACCGCCACCGCTCCCCGGCGCGGCGCCGCACGGGCGTGGGACGCCGGGTACGACGGGCGGCTGCTGGTGCGCCGCATCTGCGGCGAGGCACCGCCCCTGCTGCGCCCCGGCGGCGCCCTGCTGATGGTCCACTCCGCGCTCAGCGACCCGGACACGACCCTGCGGGAGCTGCGCGCCGAAGGGCTGAAGGCGGCCGTCATCGCCCGCCGGTTCATCCCCTTCGGGCCGGTGCTGCGCGAGCGCCGGAGCTGGCTCGGCGCGCAGGGTCTGATCGAGGACGACGAGACGACGGAAGAGCTGGTGGTCATCCGTGCCGAACGACCCGAGTGAGGAGCCGCGCCGCATCCGCGTGCGGCGCGAGGGGCCCGTCCTGGTGGAGGGGCCCGTGGAGGTCGTCCTTGAGGACGGCAGCAGCGCGTTCTCCGACCGCTGTGTGGTGGCGCTGTGCACCTGCCGCCGCAGCCGGACCTACCCCTGGTGCGACACCAGCCACCGCCGCCGCGTCTGAGGCTCAGCGGCAGGCGGCGTGGACACGGTCCGGGGTGAGCGGCAGTTCGCGGAAGCGGATCCCGGTGGCGTGGTGGACGGCGTTGCCGATCGCGGCGGCCGTCCCGACGATCCCGATCTCCCCGATGCCCTTGCTGCCCATCGGGTTGAGGTGGGGGTCCTCCTCGTCGATCCAGTGCGCCTCGATCGCGGGCACGTCCGCGTGGGCGGGCACGTGGTAGCCCGCCAGATCGCTGCCGATGAAGGCGCCGGAGGCCGGATCCACACTGCCGCCCTCGGTGAGCGCCATCCCCAGGCCCATGACCATGCCGCCGATGAACTGGGAGCGGGCGGTGCGCGCGTTGAGGATGCGCCCTGCCGCGTAGACCCCGAGCAGCCTGCGCACCCGTACCTCGCCGGTGTCGGTGTCGACGGCGGCCTCGGCGAAGTGGGCGCCGAACGCGTGCCGCGCGTACGGGGACTCCGCGTCCGCCGTGCCCTCGGTGTCGGCGGACGCCGTCAGCCCGCCGGGCGGCAGCGGGCCGGGGCGGGCCGCCAGCTGCCGGGTCAGGTCCCGGCACGCCTCGTGCACGGCCCAGCCCCAGGACGACGTGCCGGAGGAACCGCCCGCCAGCGGGGCCCTGGGCAGTCCGGTGAGTCCGATCTCGGTACGGACCGAGTCCACGCCGACGCCCAGCGCCTCGGCGGCGACCTGGGCGAGCACGGTACGGGCGCCGGTGCCGATGTCGGTGGCGTTGATCCGTACGACGTACAGCCCGTCGGTGTGGGCGGTCACCGTCGCGCGGCTCGGTGAGATCAGGACCGGATAGGTGGCGGCCGCGACCCCGGTGCCGGTCAGCCACGGCCCCGAACGGCGCACGCCGGGCCGGGGGTCGCGCTCGGCCCAGCCGAAGCGCGCCGCGCCCTCGCGCAGACACTCGACGAGGTGCCGGCTGCTGAAGGGGTGCCCGCTGTCCGGCTCGGCCGGGGGCTCGTTGCACACCCTCAGCTCCACCGGGTCCATCCCGAGGGCGCTCGCCAGTTCGTCGACGGCCGACTCCAGGGCGTACATCCCGGGGGTTTCACCCGGTGCGCGCATCCAGGACGGGGTGGGCACGTCCAGGGCCACCGCCCGGTGGCCGGTGCGGCTGCTCCCGCTGGCGTACATCACCCGGGCGGGCACCGCCGCCTGCTCGACGAACTCCTTGACCCGGGAGGTGTGGGTGGTCACCTCGTGGATCAGCGAGGTGAGGGTGCCGTCCGGCCGGGCGCCGAGCCGCAGGCGGTGCAGGGTCGGGGCGCGGTGACCGACGAGTTCCGTCAACTCCCTCCGGGGAAGGGTGAGTTGGACAGGGCGGCCGGTGTGCCGGGCGGCCAGCGCGGCCAGGACGACATGGGGGCGGGGCGTGCCCTTGGAGCCGAAGCCGCCGCCGACGTGCTCGCTGACGACGCTGACCCGCTCCTCGGGCAGCGAGAAGAGCCGCGCCAGCACCTGGCGCACGGTGTCGGAACCCTGGCTGGAGTCGAACACGGTGAGGGAGTCGTCCTGCCACATCGCGGTGGCGCCGTGCGGCTCCATGGGGTGGTTGTGCAGCGGAGGGACCGCGTACGACACGTCCACCCGCACCGCCGCCTCGGCGAACGCGCCGTCCGGATCGCCCTGTCTGCGCTCCCCCGGGTATCCCCCGTTGACCTCGTCGGGCGCGTAGGCGTCCGGATGGTCCCAGGCCAGGGTGGTGTCGTGCGGCTCGCTCGCGTAACCGACCCGTACGGCCCGGGCGGCCTCGCGCGCCGTCTCCAGGGTCTCGGCGACGGCCAGCGCCACCGGCCAGCCGTGGTGCGGCACCCGGGCGTCCTGGAGCACGGCCAGCGTCGGGTCGTCCCCCTCGGCGAGCCGGGGCGCGGTCTCGGGGGTGAGGACGGCCAGGACGCCGGGCAGCGCGAGGGCGGCCGAGGTGTCGAGTGAGGTGACCTTGCCGCGCGCGACGGTGGCGGGCACCGGCCAGGCGTAAACCCGTCCGGGCGGCGCGTACTCCGTCGCGTACTTGGCGGCGCCGGTCACCTTCGCGCGGCCTTCGCGGCGCTCGACCGGCGCGCCCAGGGGGCTCAGGCTCGATCCCACGGCGGCTCTCCTCTCGGGGTGTTCAGGACCGGGCGATCAGCGAGCCGAGCACCTCACGGGCGAGGTCGCGGGCGAGCGTCACCTTGTACGCGTTGTCCCGCAGCGGGACGGCGGCGGCGAGTTCGGCGTCCACGGCCCGGGCGATCGCGTCGTCGGTGGCCGGGCCACCCAGCAGCGCGGCCTCCGTCCGCCGGGCGCGCCAGGGGCGGTGGGCCACTCCCCCGAAGGCGACCCCGATGTGCCGCACGACCCCCCGCTCCACTGTGACGGCGGCGGCGACGGAGGCGAGCGCGAAGGCGAAGGACGCGCGGTCGCGCGCCTTGCGGTAGCGGGAGACGGTGCCGTGGGGCAGGGCAGGCAGCAGTACGCCCGTGATGAGTTCGCCGGGGCGCATCACGGTCTCCTGGTCGGGGGTGTCCTCGGGCAGCCGGTGGAATTCGGTCAGCTCGACCGTCCGACCCCCACCCGGCCCGGCCATCTCGACCACCGCGTCCAGGGCCGCGAGCGCGACGGCGAGGTCGGAGGGGTGGGTGGCGACGCAGTGCGGGGAGTGGCCGAGCACCGCGTGGTCGCGGTTGACGCCGTCCAGGGCGCCGCAGCCGCTGCCCGGCACCCGTTTGTTGCACGGCTTGCCCAGGTCCTGGAAGTAGGCGCAGCGGGTGCGCTGGAGGAGGTTTCCGGCCGTGGTGGCCACATTGCGCAACTGCCCCGAGGCACCACTGAGCACCGCCTGCGAGAGCACCGGATACCGCTCGCGGACCAGCGGGTGCACGGCCAGATCCGTGTTGCGTACGGTCGCCCCGATCCGCAGGGCCCCGTCGGGCAGCTCCTCCACCCCGTCGAGGGGGAGGCGGGTGATGTCGATGAGCACCTCGGGGCGTTCCACGCCGAGCTTCATCAGGTCGACGAGGTTGGTGCCGCCGCCCAGGTACTTGGCGTCGGGGCGGCCCGCGTGGGCGGCGGCGGCCTCCTCGACGCTCCGGGCGCGTACGTAGTTCAGTGGTTTCACGCCGTCACCTCCCGTTCCGCCAGGTCCCGTACGACGACCTCCTGGACGGCCTCCACGATGTGCGGATACGCCCCGCACCGGCACAGGTTGCCGCTCAGGCGCTCCCGGATCTCGTCGGCGGTCAGCCGCACCGGGCCGTCGCCGGGCGGCCGTTCGGTGTCGGTGACGACCGAGGGCTGGCCGGACCTGGCCTCCTCCAGCATGCCCACGGCCGAGCAGAGCTGGCCCGGGGTGCAGTAGCCGCACTGGAGCGCGTCGCGGTCGAGAAATGCCTGCTGGAGGGGGTGCAGCTCACCGTCGGAGCCCGCCGCGGCGGCCAGCCCCTCCACGGTGACCACCTCGCGGCCCTCCTGGGCCACGGCCAGCAGCAGACAGCTGTTGACCCGCCGGCCGTCGAGGAGCACCGTGCACGCCCCGCACTGCCCCTGGTCGCAGCCCTTCTTCGAGCCGGTCAGGGCGAGGTGCTCGCGCAGCAGGTCCAGCAGCGTGGTGCGGTGGTCGAGTTCGAGGACGTGGACGGTGTCGTTCACGCGCAGGGTCACGCGCGAGTGCGTCGGCGGGAGCAGGGCTCCGCGCTCGGCCGGTCCGGAGCCGGGTTGGGGGTTGGGGTCACGCGGGCCATCGCTTGCTTCCATCCTCACGGCTCCTCGGTCCGACGGGTCGGCGGAGTCTCCACCCTCGTACAGCCGACGCGCTCCGGCATCTCGGGCGCGTCCGGCTGATCCGAACGCCGCCCGTGCGGCGGTACACCGGCCCCGTACCGGCCGGGTGGCGCAAACCCATGCCGGTTCGCGCGGTCCGCGGACGGGTAACCACCTGTCATGCTCACCTTTGGGGTCGAAGAAGAGTATTTGCTGGTGGACCCCGTGACCGGCCGGCCTCTGCCCCATGCGGAAGAGCTACGGGCGCTGACCGGGCCGGATGCGGTCGGGGAGCCGGAGGTGCAGCTGGAGCTGCTCCAGGCTCAGGTGGAGGTGGCGACCCCGGTCTGCCTGACCCTGGCGGAGCTGGGCGGCCATCTGGTGCGGCTGCGGCACCTGGTGGGGAGCGCGGCCGAGCGGCTGGGCTGCCGGGTCGCCGCCGTGGGGGCCGCCCCCGTCAACGGCGCGGGACCCGTCCCCGTCACCCCCCGGCCCCGCTATCTGGCGATGCGGACGAACGCGCGGCAGCTGGTCGACGAACAGCTCATCAACGGGATGCACGTGCATGTGGGCGTCCCCGACCGCGAGGTCGGCGTCGCCGTGCTCAACCGGATCCGGGTCTGGCTGCCCACACTGCTGGCCATGTCGGCCAACTCGCCCCTGTGGCACGGCGGCGACACCGGGTTCGCGAGCTGGCGCACCCTGGTCTTCGGCCGCTGGCCCGTCAGCGGGCCACCGCCGCGCTTCGCCGACCTGGACGACTACGAGAGCCGGGCGGAGGCCCTGATCGCGGCCGGGGCGGCCTGCGACAGCGGGCAGCTCTACTGGCACGCGCGCCTGTCCGAGCGCTACCCCACCATCGAGGTGCGCTGTCTGGACGTGCAGGTGCGGGTGGACGAGGCGGTGATGCTCGCCGGGATCATCCGGGGCCTGGTCGCCACCGCCATCCGCGAGCACAAGGACGGCGACCCGGTTCCGGAGTGCCCGCTCGAACTGCTTCAGGCCGCGACCTGGCGCGCGGCCCGGGAGGGGCTGAACGGCGTCCTCCTCGACCCCGACGGGCAGCGGCGCAGCTGCGGCGAGGTGCTGTGCCGGCTGGCCCGGCACATCGGCCCCGCCCTGGAGGCGGCGGGCGACGGGCTGGAGGTGAACTCGCTGATGCAGCGGCTGCTGCGGCGCGGCACCGGCGCCGACCGGCAGCACCGGGCCTTCGCCGAAGGGGGCATTCCGGCGGTGATGGACCTGGTCACGAGCCAGAGTCTGACGGTCTGAGCCGCCGGACCCGAGCCCCCGGGCCCCCTCGGGGCCCCGTGCTTTTCACCGCAGCCGGCGTGCGTGCGGCTCACGCGCCCACGTAGGCCGCGAGGTACTCGCCGGTCAGGGTGGAGCGGGCGGCCACCAGGTCGGCCGGGGTGCCCTCGAAGACGATCCGCCCGCCGTCGTGACCGGCGCCCGGGCCCAGGTCGACGATCCAGTCGGCGTGCGCCATGACCGCCGGGTGGTGTTCGACGACGATGACGGACTTGCCGGAGTCGACCAGGCGGTCGAGCAGGCCCAGCAACTGCTCGACATCGGCCAGGTGCAGCCCCGTGGTCGGCTCGTCCAGGACGTACACCCCGCCCTTCTCGGCCATATGGGTGGCCAGCTTCAGCCGCTGGCGCTCTCCGCCGGAGAGCGTGGTGAGCGGCTGGCCGAGGGTGAGGTAGCCGAGCCCGACGTCCGAGAGCCGGGTGAGGACCTTGTGCGCCGCCGGGGTGCGCGCCTCGCCGTCGGCGAAGAACGCCTCGGCCTCGTTCACCGGCATCGCCAGCACCTCACTGATGTCGCGCCCGCCCAGGCGGTAGGCGAGGACCGAGGCGTCGAACCGCTTTCCGTCGCACTCCTCGCAGGTGGTGGCGACCCCGGCCATCATGGCCAGGTCGGTGTAGACGACTCCGGCGCCGTTGCACCCCGGGCAGGCGCCCTCGGAGTTGGCGCTGAACAGCGCGGGCTTGACGCCGTTGGCCTTCGCGAACGCCTTGCGGATGGGGTCCAGCAGCCCGGTGTACGTGGCCGGGTTGCTGCGCCGGGAGCCCTTGATGGGTCCCTGGTCGACCGGGACGACGCCCGCCCCGGGCGGGATCGAGCCGTGCACCAGGGAGCTCTTGCCGGAGCCCGCCACACCGGTGACCACACAGAGCACACCCAGCGGCAGGTCGACGTCGACATCGCGCAGGTTGTGCGCCTTCGCGCCACGGATCTCCAGGGTGCCGCTCGGTGTGCGCGGCTTCTCCTTGAGCGAGGCGCGGTCGTCGAGGTGGCGGCCGGTGACGGTGTCGCCCGCCCGCAGCCCCTCGACGGTGCCCTCGAAGCAGACGGTGCCGCCTTCCGTACCGGCGCCCGGCCCGAGGTCGACGACGTGGTCGGCGATCGCGATGGTCTGCGGTTTGTGCTCCACCACCAGCACCGTGTTGCCCTTGTCGCGCAGCCGCAGCAGCAGGTCGTTCATCCGGGCGATGTCGTGGGGGTGCAGACCGGTGGTGGGCTCGTCGAAGACGTAGGTGATGTCGGTGAGCGCGGAGCCGAGGTGGCGGATCATCTTGACGCGCTGCGCCTCGCCGCCGGAGAGCGTGCCCGAGGGCCGCTCGAGCGCCACATAGCCCAGGCCGATCTCCACGAACGAGTCCAGCGTGCGCCGCAGACTCGCGAGCAGCGGCGCCACGGTGGGCTCGTCCAGCCCCCGGACCCATACGGCCAGGTCGCTGATCTGCATCGCGCAGGCGTCGGCGATGCTGATGCCCGCGATCTTCGAGGAGCGGGCCGCCTCGCTCAGCCGGGTGCCCTCGCACTCGGGGCAGGTGGTGAAGGTGACCGCCCGGTCCACGAACTCCCGGATGTGCGGCTGGAGCGCCTCCCGGTCCTTGGAGAGCATCGACTTCTGGATCTTCGGGATCAGCCCCTCGTAGGTGAGGTTGACGCCCTCGACCTTGACCTTGGTCGGCTCCCCGTAGAGGAAGTCGTGCATCTCCTTCTTGGTGAAACGGGCGATCGGCTTGTGGGGGTCGAGGATGCCCGACTCGGCGTAGACCCGTACGGTCCAGAAGCTGTCCGACTTCCATCCGGGGATGGTGAACGCGCCCTCGGCAAGGGATTTGGAGGCGTCGTAGAGCTGGGTGAGGTCGATGTCGGAGACCGAGCCCCGGCCCTCGCAGCGGGTGCACATACCGCCCGTGCGGTTGAAGGTCGCCTTCACGGCCTGGGTCTTCCCGGCACCCCGTTCGACCGTGATCGAGCCGCTGGCCCGGACCGAGGGGACGTTGAAGGAGTAGGCGTTGGGCGGGCCGATGTGCGGGGCGCCGAGCCTGCTGAAGAGGATGCGCAGCATCGCGTTGGCGTCGGTGGCGGTGCCGACGGTGGAGCGGGGGTCGGCGCCGATGCGCTGCTGGTCGACGACGATCGCGGTCGTCAGTCCTTCGAGGACGTCGACCTCGGGGCGGGCCAGCGTGGGCATGAAGCCCTGGATGAAGGCGCTGTACGTCTCGTTGATCAGCCGCTGCGACTCCGCGGCGATCGTGTCGAAGACGAGCGAGCTCTTGCCGGAGCCGGAGACGCCGGTGAACACCGTCAGCCGGCGCTTGGGGATCTCGACGCTGACGTCCTTGAGATTGTTCACGCGCGCGCCGTGCACGCGGAGCAGGTCGTGGCTGTCGCCGCCCCGTGGCCCGGACGAGCCCGTGTCCGTCCTCCTGGCCGTGCCCATCGTGTCTCCCTCTGCCGTCCGGAGCGCCTTCGGCGATCTGCGCCGGGATCGCGCTGGACCGATCTAACCAGTTCCGGCCGACGGCGTCGCCCTCTTCGACGACGGCGGGGGGCCCGACGCCCGGGGTATTCCCCGGTTCGCGCCCCGTGCGCGCCCGACTCCCACCACCACGTACTCCGCGTTCGACTTGGCCGCGCGCACAAGGACCGTTCCAGGGAAATCCGCGTCATTCCCTTCGACGGAGAAATCCTTTGTCTCGCGAGAATCATCCGTCATATCCGCTCACGCGGCGAGGAGTTGCTGAATTCCCGTACGCACACAGCGGGGCCGCCCGGACTCGTGGTCCGGGCGGCCCCGCTGAGGCAGGACTCGGTCTCGCTGGACGGTCCTGAAGCCGGTGTCAGACTACCGGCGGACGACCGCTGTAATAGCCACCGACCTGGTCGTGATACCCGGCGTCGCCGAGATGCTTCTCCCTGTCGAACTCGGGGGCGGCCTTGATCTCGGCCTTCGTGCGGTTCACGTAGACCTTCTTCTCCTCCGCGTCGAGCTGCGTCACCGTTCCGGCGGGCAGCAGCACGTGCTTACCGAAGATCCACACACCGGTGTCGACCACGATGTACGCGGAACCGGCTTCGTCGGAGTGCTTGTCGATCTTGCCGATGCTGCCGTCGGTCGCCTCGACGCTCCATCCCCGCAGGTCCGCGCCGGCGAGGTGGCCGCTGGTGTCCGGGTAGCCCCAGATGTTCTCCGTCATGAAACGTGATTCCTTTCGTTCGTGTCGTTCGTGCGCCGCAAGAGCGTCGCCGTGTACGTCATGTCACCGCGTACGTCCTTCGGTGACGCTCTCTTCGACGGGCCGGGTGCCCAACTTCTCCCGGCCGACACAGGGTGTTCTGGGCGCGCCGGAACCTTCCGCGTGGAAGGGCTGCTACCAGCGATACCAGCGGCCGGATCCGCCCTTGGGACGGGCGACGAAGCCGATGAGCCACAGCACCAGTACGGCGATCGCGACCCACCACAGGATCTTGATGGCGAAGCCGGCGCCGAAAAGGATCAGGGCCAGCAGGAGAACGAGGAGCAACGGGACCATGGAAATCAACCTCCAGCTCTTCGTGTGCCCTCATTGGCGGGGCACACACATTCAGGGAGACGATTTATCGGTGGCCGCTTTTCGGGGGTTCAAACGGTCCTGACCGAAGAGAATGAGAAAGCTTGTGCGGGGTACCCCTCCGCGGGACCCGTGGGCCCGCAGACAGGGCGAGAAGGAAGAAGGCAGGACGAGATCATGCCGCAGACCGTTGTGATCACCGGTGCCAGCGCCGGGGTCGGCCGCGCCACCGCCCGCCGGTTCGCGCGGCGCGGCGCCAACGTCGTCCTCCTCGCACGCGGCAGGGCGGGGCTCGACGCCGCCGCCGCCGAGGTGGAGGAGGCCGGGGGCCGCGCGCTGGTGGTGCCCACCGACGTCGCCCACCACGAGGAGGTGGAGAAGGCGGCCGAGCTGGCCGAGGCCGAGTTCGGCCCGATCGACGTATGGGTGAACGTCGCCTTCACCTCCGTCTTCGCGCCCTTCACCGAGATCGGCCCCGAGGAGTTCCAGCGCGTGACGGACGTGGCCTACCTGGGCTTCGCCAATGGCACCCGCGCCGCCCTGGCCCGGATGGTCCCGCGCGACCGGGGCGCCGTCGTCCAGGTCGGCTCCGCCCTCGGCGAGCGCTCCATCCCGCTCCAGTCGGCCTACTGCGGCGCCAAGCACGCCGTCAACGGCTTCACCTCGTCGGTGCGCACCGAGCTCCTGCACCGGGGCAGCCAGGTGCGCATCACCGTGGTGCAGCTCCCGGCGGTCAACACCCCGCAGTTCTCCTGGGTGCGCTCCCGGCTGCCCGAGCACCCGCGGCCGGTGCCGCCGATCTACCAGCCGGAGGTCGTCGCGGAGACCATCGCGTACGCGGCGGACCACCCGCGCCGCAAGCAGTACTACGTCGGCGCCTCCACGGTCGCCACGCTCTGGGCCAACCGGTTCGCGCCCGCGGTGCTCGACCGCTATCTGGCCCGTACGGGCTACTCGTCGCAGCAGACCGACGCGCTCCCGCCCGTCGGCGGTCCGGGCAACCTGTGGCGGCCCCTCGACGACCGCCCGGGCGACGACCACGGCGCCCACGGCGTCTTCGACGACAGCGCGACCGCCCGCTCGCCCCAGGCGGCCCTGGCGCGCCACCCCGCGCTCACGGCCGGGGCGGGCGTCCTGGTGGCGGGCGCGGCCGTGCTGCGGTGGGCGAGGGCGCGGCGCGGGGGCGGCTGAGGCCCCCACCCCGTACGGTCGGATCAAGGCAGAGCTAGGCGAAAGGCAGCCGGAATGACACGCGCGGCGATCTTCGATGTCGACGGGACGCTCGTCGACACCAACCACCTGCACGTGGTGTGCTGGTGGGAGGCGTTCCGCCAGGCAGGACACCGGGTGGCGACCCATGACATCCACCGGGCCGTCGGACTGCCCTCGGAGGACCTGATCGCCCATCTGCTGGGCGAGGACCGCGACAAGGACCAGGACTCCGAGCTCAGTTCGGCCCACACCACCCTGTACGCCACCTACTTCGAGCGGCTTGCGCCTCTCGCGGGCGCCGCGGACCTCCTGCGGGCGCTGGACCGACGGGGCTGGCGGGTCGTCCTCGCCACCTCGGCGGGCGGCGCCGAACTGGGCGCCCTGCGCAAGGCCATCGACGCCGACGACGTGATCGCCGGAGTGGCCAGCGCGGACGACGTCGACTCCGGGAAACCGGCTCCCGACCCGGTTCACCAGGCACTGGAGCTGGTCGGCGCGGACGCCGCCTCGTCGGTGTTCGTCGGCGACACCGTCTGGGACATGAAGGCCGCGGCCAAGGCCGGGGTGCGCCCGGTGGCGGTGCTGGCGGGCGGTATCCCGCGGCGCGACCTGGAGGAGTCGGGGGCGCAGGCCGTCTACGGCGACCCGGCGGACCTGCTGGCGGCGCTCGACGACAGCCCGGTGGCGGAGCTCGAACGACACGGCTGAGCGGGGAAAGCGGAACGGCGGACGCGGACGGGCCCCTGGGGCTCCGTCCGCGTCCGCCGTCGGTGGTGAGGGCTCCTACCGGCCCCGGAGCGTCAGCTGGAGATCCACTTCCTGGTCGCCCGAGGCCGTCCCGGCGTCCTCCACCTCGAAGGTCCGGTGCAGGACGTCGCGGAGGCGGGCGACCGCGACGGGGCCGCCCTGGACGTCGACGGTCACCTTGTCGCCCAGCTCGGTCGGGCTGACGTCCTCGGGCACCTGGGAGGTGTCGAAGGTCGCGGTCCACACGGTGGGGCGGGCCGGGTCGGGGGTCGTGGGGCCGTGGATCGCGCCTCCGGCGGTGTCCGTCGAGAAGTACCGGCGCAGCGCGCCCAGCACCGTCTCGGCGTCGGCGGCCGAACACGCGCTGAGCACCACCTCTACGCGCTGTTCCGGCGGCGCCTGGGATGCGGCGGTGGGCTTCATGGGAGAACTCCTCCTGCTTCGTTCACTTCGGGTCTGCTTCGGTCACTGTCGGCCCGCGTCGGCCGTCCGAGGCCCTCTTCGGTCATCGCGCGCGGCCTGTGGGCCGATCACGGCGGCCGGCGCCGGCGGGCCGAGGCGCCCGTGCCCGGGCGCCGGAACCCGCCGCTGCCACTCTGCCCGCCTTCCCCGGTCGCCGCCTCTTCAACGGCACCCGGCGCGATCGGGTGCGGCACCCGGTCCGATCGGGTCAGGAGCCTCCGTCCGCGCCGGGCCGGTCCTCCCGGTGCCTGCCGCCCGGCAGCATCTCCTGCACCTTCGCCTTCAGCCCCTGCCGGATCATGCCGACGCGGTCACTGTCGCCCTTGGCGACCGACGCGACGGCGGCCTCGATCTGGTCCAGCGAGGCGTGCGGCGGGATCGGCGGCACGGCGGGGTCGGTGAGGAACTCCACGACGCACGGCCGGTCCGCGGCCAGCGCCCGCCGCCAGGCGCCCTCGACCTCCTCGGGCTTCTCCACCCGTACGCCGTCGAGCCCGATCGAGCGCGCGAAGTCCGCGTACGGCACGTCGGGCAGCTGCTGCGACGGCAGGAACTGCGGGGCGCCGGACATGGCCCGCATCTCCCAGGTGACCTGGTTGAGATCCTGGTTGTTGAGCACGGCGACGACCAGGCGCGGGTCCTCCCACTCCTGCCAGTACTTCGCCACGGTGATCAGCTCCGCCAGCCCGTTCATCTGCATGGCCCCGTCACCGACGATCGCGAGGGCCGGGCGGCGCGGATGGGCGAACTTGGCGCCGATCACGTACGGGACACCGGGCCCCATCGTGGCCAGCGTGCCGGAGAGCGAACCGCGCATCGTGCCGCGCATCCGCAGGTGCCGGGCGTACCAGTTGGCGGCCGAGCCGGAGTCCGCGGCGAGGATGACGTCGTCGGGCAGCAGCGCGTCGAGCGAGTGCACCACGTACTCGGGGTTGATCGGGTCCGCGTCGACCGCCGCGCGCCGCTCCATCACCTCCCACCACCGGGCGGTGTCCTTCTCGATCTTCTTGCGCCACTTGTCGTGCTTCTTGCGCTTGAGCCGGGGCAGCAGCCGCGTCAGCGTCTCGCGGGCGTCACCGACGAGGTTGACCTCGAACGGATAGCGCAGTCCGACCATGAACGGGTCGATGTCGATCTGCACCGCCCGCGCCTTGCCGAACTCGGGCAGGAACTGCGAGTACGGGAAGCTGGATCCCACCACGAGCAGGGTGTCGCAGTCCCGCATGAGCTCGTACGAGGGCCGGGTGCCCAGCAGACCGATGGCGCCGGTGACGTACGGCAGGTCGTCGGGGAGCGCGTCCTTGCCGAGGAGCGCCTTGGCGACGCCGGCGCCGAGCACGTCCGCGAGCTGCTCGATCTCGGCCCGGGCGCCCCGCGCGCCCTGCCCGATCAGCACGGCCACCTTCTCGCCCGCGTTCAGCACCTCGGCGGCCCGGGCGATCTCGTCGTCCACGGGCACGGGTGCGTATCGGGGGGCGCCGAGGCTGGAGGGCACCATCTTGAAGGCGTGGCCGGGCGGTTCGTACTCCAGCTCCTGCACATCCGCCGGGATGATCACCGCGGTCACGGTCCGCCGGGCGGCGGCGGTGCGCATGGCCCGGTCGATGACGTTGGGCAGTTGCTCGGGGACGGTCACCATCTCGCAGTACTCGGACGCCACGTCCTTGTACAGACTCAGCAGGTCGACCTCCTGCTGGTAGGAGCCGCCCATGGCGCTGCGGTTGGTCTGCCCGACGATCGCCACGATCGGCACATGGTCGAGCTTGGCGTCATAGAGGCCGTTGAGCAGGTGGATCGCGCCGGGGCCGGAGGTGGCCGCGCACACCCCCACCTTCCCGGAGAACTTGGCGTAGCCCACCGCCTCGAACGCGGCCATCTCCTCGTGCCGCGCCTGGATGAACCGGGGCTCGTCGTCGGCCCGGCCCCACGCGGCGAGCAGGCCGTTGATGCCGTCGCCCGCGTAGGCGAAGACGTGCTCGACCTCCCACTGCCGCAGCCGCTGAAGCACGTAGTCGGAGACTTTCATCGACATGGGATGACCTTTCGGGGTGGAGAAACGGAAGTCGACCCGTCGGTGGCGTGGGCCGCGCGGCTGCCCGCGTCGGGGCGGACCTCGGCGTCCACCCGGTCGCGCAGCGCCCGCTCCGGCAAGGGGCGTTCTTCGCGCCGTTGACCGTCGCGTGGAGCCGTCCCGCCGGTCGCGCCCATGGCACACCCTCTCCGTCGACACCTCTCGGCACCGGCCCGGCCGCCGTGGGCCCGACCGGGCGCGTTGGCCCGGTACCCCCGCGAGGACGCCTCACACGGGTGCCCGGGCGAGGTTTCCTTTCCCGCTCACCGGTCACCCGGCGTGCACGAGCGCGTCCCCGAGGAGCGGCGATGACCGAGTACGGCTACTTCCTGTCGAGCGAGGAGCACACACCCGCCGAGCTGGTCGAGCAGGCCCGGATGGCCGAGCAGGCGGGATTCACCTCACTGTGGATATCCGACCACTACCACCCCTGGAACGACAGCCAGGGCCAGGCCCCGTTCGTCTGGTCGGTGGTGGGGGCGCTGTCGCAGGCCGTGTCCCTGCCGGTCGGGACCGCGGTGACATGCCCGACCGTGCGGACGCACCCGGCGGTCGTGGCGCAGGCCGCAGCCACCAGCGCCGTACAGCTCGGTGGCCGCTTCCGGCTCGGGGTGGGATCGGGTGAGGCCCTCAACGAGCACATCCTCGGCGACGTCTGGCCTCGGGCCGCGGTGCGCCTGGAGATGCTGGAGGAGGCCATCCAGGTGATGCGCCTGCTGTTCACGGGTGACCAGGTCAGCCATCGGGGCAAGCACTACACCGTGGAGAACGCCCGGCTGTACACCGTCCCGGACGAGCCCGTGCCCATCGACGTGTCCGCCTTCGGCCCGCTGGCCGGGGAGCTGGCGGGCCGCGCCGGGGACGGGCTGGTCGCCATGGCACCGGACACCGCGCTGATCGAGCGCTTCCGGCGCGCCGGAGGCGGCGGCAAGCCGGTGTCCGCCGGGCTGAAGGTGTGCTGGGGCCCCGACCGCGAGGAGGCGGTCCGCGAGGCGCACCGGCTGTGGGCCAACGAGCAGCTGCCGGGCGAGCTGCCGCAGGTACTGCCGACGCCCCGCCACTTCGAGCAGGCGTCGGAGCTGGTGACGCCCGAACGGGTGGCCGCCAATGTGACCTGCGGGAACGACGTGGACCAGCATGTCGCCGCGGTGCGCGAGTACGCCGACGCCGGCTTCGACACCGTGTACGTCAACCAGATCGGCAAGGAGCAACGCGGCTTCTTCGACTTCTACCGCACCGAGGTCCTGCCGCGACTGGCGTAGTACGCCGGGGCCGCCCAGGACCACCCGCACGTTTAGGAGCCACCCATGAACACCGTCACGCTGTCCCAGACCCTCGCCGCCAACACCTCGTCGTCCTGGCTGTTCGTGATCGTGGGCGTCCTCATCGTGGCCGTCCTGCTCGGGGCCTTCTGGTACGGCAGCCGCCGGGCATCGCGACGTCCGGCGCCCCCGCAGGAGCCCCAGCCGCGCTCGGACTCCTGGCAGACCCCGGACGGCGAGGCGCCTCCGGGGCATCCGCAGGGACCGGACGCCCCGGAGCACGACCACCACATCTAGAACATCCAACGGCCCGCGCGGCCGCCGGGGTGCCGGTGTCAGGCGTTCTCCGCCTGGAACATCCAGGCGTGCTTCTCCAGCTCCCCCGTGAGGGAGATGAGCAGGTCCTGGGTGACGGGGTCCGGCTTCTCGGTCGCGGCGATCCGCTCGCGCATGCGCTCGACGACCCTGCCGAGGGCGTCCACCAGCACCTGCACGGCCTCGTTGTCCTTGATCCAGCCCACGGGGACGGTGCTGATCGCGGAGGTCTCCGCGACGGTGGCGACCCGGCCGTCCGGGGCGATGCCGAGTGCGGAGGCGCGCTCGGCCACGATGTCGGAGTGCGTACGCGCCGTGGTGACCACCTCGTCGAGCTGGAGGTGGACCGAGCGGAAGCGGGGGCCCACCACGTTCCAGTGGACCTGCTTGGCAGCCAGCGACAGATCCACCAGATCCACCAGGGCGCCCTGCAGCGCGTTCCCCACGACCTTCAGGTCGGCATCCGGCAGCGAGCTCTTCACGGCAGCCATGGCGTTCTCCATTCCTCAAATACTGGTCCCGGTGTGCGGGAGGTGTGCGGGAGGCGTGTTGTGCCGTCCCATCGCTGCGCCTTCCTTGAAACGCGAGGATCAAACCGGGCGAAGGCCGACGGCCCCCATCGAACGACGCACCGCCTGTCCCACCCGTGCACATCCGCCATGCACGCCCGCCCCCGCCGCCCGGGCCCGGAGCCCGCGGAAATACCCTGGTCCCCATGGAGCTCTCAGGACACATCGCCACCGATCGCCCGCTGCTCGTGCTGGCCGTCAAGGAAGAGGCGCAGTTCCTCGACACGGATCTGCCCGTCCTCCTCACCGGCATCGGCAAGGTGAACGCGGCGAGCGCGCTGGCGACCGTCCTGGCACGCGGCCCGCACCCCTCCCGCATCGTCAACCTGGGCACGGCCGGGGCGCTGCGCCCGGGGTGGACCGGCACCCACGTCATAGGCTCGGTGCTCCAGCACGACCTGGACAGTGACGTACTGGCCGCGCTGACCGGCGAGCTGTACGGCCCGCCTCTCGACGGGTCCGAGCCGGGCGGCCCGACGCTGGCGACCGGCGACACCTTCATCGCGGACGAGCAGACGCGCGCCCGGCTGGCGCTGCGCGCCCATCTCGTCGACATGGAGGGCTACGCACTGGCCTCGGTCGCCCAGCGGGCCGGACTCCCCCTCCAGATGGTCAAGCACGTCAGCGACGAGGCGGGCGCGGGCGCGGCCAGGACGTGGCGCGAGTCGGTGGCGGAGTGCGCCCGGGTCCTCGCCGCCTGGGCGGGGGCGAACATCCCCGAGTACGCCGTCTGACCCGGCCCGGCCGCCTACGCCTGCCCGCCCGGTGCCCGGCCGGTCAGCGGAGGGTTGAGCCGGGCGAAACCCTCCTGGCGCTCGTAGGGGAAGTACGGGTAGGGCGCGGTCCGGGCGCTCGCCGCGTCGAGGCGGGCGACCTGGTCGTCGGTCAGGCTCCAGCCGAGCGCGCCGAGGTTCTGCCGGAGCTGCTCCTCGTTGCGGGCGCCGATGATGACGGAGGAGACGGTGGGGCGGCGCAGCAGCCAGTTGAGGGCGATCTGCGGGATCGTCCTGCCGGTCTCCGCGGCCAGCTCGTCGAGCGTGTCGACCACCCGGTACAGCAGCTCGTCCTCGACGGGCGGGCCGTAGTCCGCGGTGGTGTGGAGCCGGCTCTGCTCCGGCAGCGGCTGCCCGCGGCGGATTCTGCCGGTGAGCCGGCCCCAGCCGAGCGGGCTCCACACCACCGCGCCGACGCCCTGGTCGGCGGCGAGCGGCATCAGCTCCCATTCGTAGTCCCGGCCCACCAGGGAGTAGTAGACCTGGTGGGCCGCGTACCGCGGGTAGCCGTACCGGTCGGCCGTGGCCTGTGACTTCATCAGCTGCCAGCCGGAGAAGTTGGAGACTCCGGTGTAGCGGATCTTTCCGGCCCGTACGAGGTCGTCCAAGGTGGACAGGACCTCCTCGACCGGCGTTCCCGCGTCGAAGGCGTGCAGCTGGAAGAGGTCGATGTGGTCCGTGCCAAGACGGCGCAGCGCGTCCTCGACGCCGCGGATGAGGCGTGAGCGCGAGGTACCGGCGTCGCCCGGCCCCTCGCCCATCGGCAGTCCGGCCTTGGTGGAGATGATCACCTCGTCGCGCCGCCCCTTGATCGCGGCGCCCAGCACCTCCTCGGAGGCACCGGCGGAGTAGACGTCGGCGGTGTCGAACATGGTGACTCCGGCCTCCAGGCAGATGTCCACCAGTCGGCGGGCCTGCTCCGCGTCGGTGTCGCCCCAGGCGCCGAAGAGCTCGCCCCGGCCGCCGAACGTCCCGGCGCCGAAGCTCAGTGCCGGAACCAGCATTCCCGACGCGCCCAGCCTCCTGTACTCCATGACAGATTCCTCTCCGTGCACACCGGCGCGGCCACCGGTCGGCAGCCACTAACGGTTCTGCTGTTCCGTTAGGATGTGCCTTCACCGTAGCAGAGCATGACCAGTTAATGGAACAGGAGTCCCGTTATGACATCCTCAGCAGACGCGGACCCAGGGACCGTCCGACCCGGCGGCCGGACCGCCCGCGTCCGGGCGGCGGTCCTCGGCGCCGCCGGTGACGCGCTGGCCCAGGGCGGCCTCGCCCGTCTGGACCTCGCCGATGTGGCCCGCCGCGCCGCGGTCGGCAAGACCACGGTCTACCGGCGCTGGGGCACTCCGGCCGGTCTCGTCGCGGACCTGCTCGCGGAGATGGCCGAGCAGTCGCTGCCGCGTACGGAGACGGGGACGCTCCTGGGGGATCTGCGCGCCAACGCCAGGCTCGTCCAGCGCACCCTGGCCGACGCCCGCCAAGGGGCCCTCTTCAAGGCGGTGATCGCCGCGGCGACCTGGGACGAGCAGACGGCCGCCGCCCTGCACCGCTTCTACGAGACACGCGTCGAGGAGTGGGCTCCGTGTGTCCAACAGGCCGTCGAACGGGGCGAGTTGGCAGAAGGTACCGACACACGCGAGGTGATCCGCGCCGTCTCGGCCCCCCTCTACTACCGCCTCCTGACCACCGCCGCCCCCCTGGAAGAGGCGGCCGCCGACCGCGCCGCCGAGGCGGCGGCCGCCGCCGCACGCGCGGGGGTGTTCACACCCGCGCGGACCTGAGCCGCACGACCCGGCAGCGGCGGGGCGGCACCGGCTGCGCGATCGCGTTCGCCACAGCGGCCTTTCGAGCCGGATGCCATGGGCGCGGCCGTCACCATCCGCGCCGGGACCGACACCGGCGCCTTCCACGGCACCCGCACGCTCCTGCAACTGCTGCACCAGTCCGCCTCGGTACCCGCCGGGACGGCGGTGGACTGGCCCACCAAGCCCGAGCGCGGGCTCATGATCGACCAGGGGCGGAAGTTCTTCACCGTCGCCTGGATCAGGCAGCACATCAAGGAACTCGCCTACCTCAAACTCAACTACTTCCACTTCCACCTGTCGGACACCTTCGGCTTCCGACTGGAGAGCTCCACCCATCCGCAGATCGTCTCCGCCGACCACTACACCAAGCAGGACATCGCCGCTCTGGTGGCGCTGGGGCAGCGGTACCACGTCACCGTCGTCCCGGAGATCGACACCCCCGGGCACATGAACGCGATCCTGGCGGCCCACCCCGACCTCAGGCTCAAGAACAGCTCCGGAACGGCGAGCGCCGAGTTCATCGACCTCTCCCTGCCCGGCTCGTACACCCTGATCAAGGACCTGGTGGACGAGTACCTGCCGCTCTTCCCCGCCCGCTACTGGCACATCGGCGCGGACGAATACGTCACCGACTACGGCCGCTACCCCCAGCTCCTCACCTACGCCCGCGCCCACTTCGGACCGGGCGCCGCCGCCAAGGACACCTACTACGGATACGTCAACTGGGCCGACGCCCTGGTGCGCGCGGCCGGAAAGACCACCCGGATGTGGAACGACGGCATCAAGTCCGGCGACGGCACCGTCACCCCGAACGCGGACATCGTCGTCGAGTACTGGTACACCTACGGCCTCACGCCCAGCAGCTGGCGGCGGCCGGGCACACCGTGACGAACGAATCCTGGACGCCCACCTACTACGTCCTCGGCGGCGCCAAGCCGGACACCCGGTGGATGTACGAGACGTGGACCCCGGACCTCTTCCAGGGCGGCACCACCCTGAGCGACCCCGGCCGCAACCCCGGCTCGCTGATCCACGTGTGGTGCGACAACCCCGGCGCGGAGACGGAGGACCAGATCGCGGGGGGCGTCATGTACCCGCTGCGCGGCCTCGCCCAGCAGACCTGGGGCTCCCCCAGGCCGGTGGCCTCCTACGCCGCGTTCACCCCGATCGTCGCCGCCGTCGGCCACAACCCCACCTGGCCGGGCCTGCCCCAGCCCGGCAACCTCGCCCGCGACCGCCCCACCACCGCCTGGCGCACGCTGTACTCCACCACGAGCGCCGGCGGCAGTGTCCAGAACCTCACGGGGCTCTCCGGGACCGGACGCCACATCCGGCTGTACGGCACCCAGCGGGGCACCTCGTCGGGTACTCGCTGTACGAGTTCGAGGTGTACGGAGGCTGAGGTGCCGGGTCCGTCAGACCGGTGGTTCCGGGGGGAGCGTCGTGACCCCGGGGGCGGATCCGGGCCAGACGAGCAGGACCGGGCAGGGGGCGTGGTCGAGGACGAAGCGGGAGGCGGGGCCCAGACTTCTCGGCCCGAGCCGGGAGCGGTCGCCGTCGCGGGCGAAGACCAGCAGGTCGGCGCCGTCGGCGGCGGCCACGACCTCCCGCTCCACGCGCCCGGCGCGCTCCTCGCGCCGGCACGGTAGGCCGAACCGCTCGGCGGCGGCGTCCAGGAGGTCGTGCGCGGAGGCGTCCGCGAGGTGTTCCAGACGGGTGCCGGGGTCGCGCTCGCGGTGGCCGCGGCCGAGGAGCCCGGCGAAGGCGCCGTGGGCCACGCCGGGGACGTCGTGTCCGGTGACGTGGAGGAGCACCACGTCGGCGCCGTCGCCCGTGTGGGCGCGAGCGGCGTCGACGCACGCGGGCCAGGAACCCTCGGTGATCCAGACGACGACGGTCATGGTGCATCAGCCTCCGAGCACGTGCAGCGACCCCCACAGTGCCAGTACGGCGAGCGCCAGCGCGAGGGGCACGACGAGAAGGCCGAGCAGGGTGAACTCCCTGAGGTCGACGTCGCTGTCGTGCTCCCGGACGATCCGCCGCCACAGCAGGGTCGCCAGCGACCCGGCGTAGGTGAGGTTGGGCCCGATGTTCACCCCGAGGAGCACCGCGAGCACGGCGCCGGGGCCGGTCGGCGCGGTCAGCGGCAGCAGGACCAGGACGGCGGGCAGGTTGTTGATGACGTTGGCCAGGACCGCGGCCAGCGCCGCGACGCCCAGCAGCGCGAGCAGGCCGGTGCCGCCGGGGACCAGATGGGCCAGGCCCGAGGCGAGGCCGTTGTCGACGACGGCGCGTACCACGACGCCCAGGGCGAGGACGAAGGCGAGGAACGGCAGTGCCGCGGCCGAGACGAGCGCGCCGGGCGTGGTGCGGCGGCGTACCAGCGCACGCGTCGCCAGGACGAGCGCCCCGGCCGCCGCCGCCCAGGCCGGGTCGATCCCGACCGCCGAGGTGAGGACGAACCCGGCCAGGGTGCCCACCACGGTCAGGAGGGCGAACAGCGGCAGTTCGGGCGGCTCGCCCCCGGACGGGACCGGCGCCCCGGCGTCCAGATCGGTGGCGAAGAACCGCCGCAGCACCACGTACTCGACCCCGATGGCCGCCAGCCACGGCAGCGTCATGAGCGCGGCGAACCGGGTGAAGCTCAGTCCGCTGGCGGTGAAGGCGAGCAGATTGGTGAGGTTGGAGACGGGCAGCAGCAGTGACGCCGTGTTCGACAGGTGGGTGCAGGCGTAGACATGGGGCTTGGGACGGACCCCGAGCCGCGCGGCGGTGGCGAAGACCACCGGGGTGAGCAGCACCACGGTGGCGTCCAGGCTGAGCACCGCCGTGATGACCGAGGCGACGGCGAACACCTGCGCGAGGAGTCTGCGCGGTTTCCCGGCGGCGGTCCGGGCCATCCAGGCCCCGCAGGCCTGGAACAGCCCCTCGTCGTCGCAGAGCTGGGCGAGGACCAGCACCGCCGCCAGGAAGCCGACGACGGGACCGAGCCGGGCGGCCTCGGCCTGCGCGTGCCCCCAGGAGATCGCCCCGCAGGCGATGACCACCCCCGCGGCCGGGACCGCCACGACCGCTTCGGGCCAGCCCCACGGCCGTACCACCGCACACACCAGGACCGCCAGCAGCAGCCCGGCCGACACAACCTCCGCACCCCAGGTGTTCAGGGCCAACTCCTCGCAGACAGCTCCGATGATCAGCCTCTATGGAAACAGAAGCCGCGCCGTCACCGCGTCAGCCCACCCCCCGGCAGCGGGCCCGGCCGCAGTCCGCGGCGGCCCGCCGCCAGTTCCGCGGCTCGGTGGCCGCCACGGCCGCCACGGCCGCCACGGCCTCGGTCCCCTCCGCGCCGTGCGGCACGGCACGATCCGGTGAGCAACCGGCCCGGTGAGTATCTGAGTACGGAAGTGAGTACGACCGCTCAGGTCCGCGCGCGGCCGGGGAGGCAGGCTGGGGCCATGACAACGCCGCCCTTCGTCAGCCCGCCGCACCTGCCCCCCGCGTCCCCGCTCCCCCTCCCGCCCGGACGGTCGCGCACCCGGCGTGCCTGGATCATCGGCGCCGCCTGCGCGCTGGTCCTGGCGCTCGCCGCCGGGGCGGCGTGGTGGCTGACGCGGGACGCGGACGACTCGCCGCTGGCCGGGCGGCCGCGCGTCACCGACACCGCGGCCGGACTCTCGTACGCCGTGCCCGAAGGCTGGAAGAGCAACGAGGGCAAGGACCTGATCCAGGCCTTCACCTCCTCGATCACCACCAAGGGCGCCGACGGCCACGGCGGGGCCGCCGTGCTCGCCGGACGGGGCGCTCCCCTCGACGAGTCCGCCCTCCGGGCGCGCACCGAGACCGCGGCCCGGTCCAACGCGGAGTTCTTCTACCCGGACGGCAGGTCCAGCGTGGAGGAGTCCCGGGCCACGAAGGTCAGCGGCCGTCCCGCCCACACGGTGCTGCTGCGCACCCAGGACGAGAACGGCAGGGCGGGACGGCTGCGCCTGACCATCGTCGCGCGCGACCGGGACAGGTCGGCCTTCCTCCTCGGTATCACCGAAGCACCCGAGTCGCCCGAGAGCCGCGAGGTGGACGCGGTGCTGGCCGACGCCGCCGTACGGTAGCGACTCCGTACGGGAGCCACACCGTACGGCAGCGACTCCGCCCGCCGCCGGACCCGGCGGCTGTGACAGGCTGCCCCGGAGGAGCACCGGGACCGCCAGGAGGCGCGACACCATGAACACAGCCGAACCGCTCGACCACCGCGCGGCCGTCGCCGCGGAGACCACCCGGTTCGCGGGCCTGCTCCAGGGCGCCGACCTGTCGCTCGCCGTGCCCACCTGCCCGGGCTGGACCCTGGCCGACCTCGTGAAGCACACCGGGGGCGCGCAGCGCATGTTCACCGCGCTGGTGCGCGCCCTCGTCCAGGAGCGGCCCGCGAGCCGCCCCGAAGAGCTGCGGCCGCCGAAGCGGGAGGACGGCTGGGCCGACTGGCTGACCGCGGGCGCGGGCGAGGCGGAGCGGGTGTTCGCCAGCACCGACCCGGGCGCGCCGATGTGGGTCTGGGGCGCGGACGGCCACGCCCGCTTCTGGGTGCGCCGGATGCTCTTCGAAACGCTGGTGCACCGCGTAGACGCGGAACGGACCCTCGGGCTGACTTCGGAGATCGACCCGGCGCTCGCCCGGGACGGCGTCGACGAGTTCCTGGTCAACCTCCCCTTCGCCGCGTTCTTCGCGCCCGGGGTCGCCGAGTTGCGCTCGCCGGGGGCCGTCCAGCACATCCGGTTCACCAGTACGGACACGGGCGACGACTGGCTCGTCCGGCTGCGGCCCGACGGCTTCGGTGTCGTGGACGCCCCGGACGCTCCGAGCCAGGACGGCGCGTCCGCCGACGCCACCGTCCGGGCCCGCGCCGCCGACCTGCTGCTCCTCGTCTACGGCCGTCTCGACCGCTCGGCCGGATCGGTGCGGACCGGTGGGAACGAGGAACTGCTCCGGCGCTGGTTCACCAACTCGGCCTTCTGATCCGGGGTCCGGCCCCGGAGCGGACCCCAGGCGGGGAAGAGATCGGCCGGGCACGGAGATTCGGCCAGGCGCGGGGAAAGGATCGGCCGGGACTTCTCCGGTGAGGGGGCCCTCCGCGCTTCCCCCATGAGGCGGCTTCCGGCCCTTCTCCGCTCAGACGGCTTCCGGCCCTTCTCCGGTGCGGCGGCCTTCCCGTGACGCGGCGCACACCGCACGGCGTTTGGCGCCGCCCACCCCGGGCACGCGGGAACCCTGTCCGCCCGCACCCAGCCCACGGGAGCCGAACGTGACCACCCCTACGCCGGACCGCCCCCGCATCCTCATCGTCGGGGCCGGGTTCGCCGGGTACCAGGCCGCTCGCACCCTCTCCCGCCGCATGCGCGGCCGTGCCCGGATCACCCTGCTCAACCCCACGGACTACTTCCTCTACCTCCCGCTGCTCCCCCAGGTCTCCGCCGGGATCCTGGAGCCGCGCCGCGTCACCGTCTCGCTCAGCGGCACCCTGCCGGGCGTACGGCTCGTCCTCGGCGAGGCCGGGCGTGTCGACCTGGACGCCTCGACCGTGCACTACACCGGGCCCGAGGGCGAGCCGGGCGAGCTGGAGTACGACCGGCTGGTGCTCGCCGTCGGCAGTGTCAACAAGCTGCTGCCGGTGCCCGGCGTCACCGAGCACGCGCACGGCTTCCGCGGGATGCCGGAGGCGCTCTACCTGCGCGACCACATCACCCGGCAGATGGAGTTGGCCGCGCAGGGCACCGACACCCCGCAGGAGCAGGGCGCGCGGCGTACCTTCGTCGTGGTCGGCGGGGGCTACACCGGCACCGAGGTGGCCGCGCAGGGGAAGCTGTTCACCGACGCGCTCGACCGGCGCCTGCCGGCCCGCTGGGTCCTGCTCGACATCGCCGACCGGCTGCTGCCCGAACTCGACCGCAGGATGTCCACCACCGCGGAGCGGGTGCTGCACCGCCGGGGTGTCGACGTCCGCACCGGGACCTCCGTCAAGGAGGCGACCGAGGACGGGGTGCTGCTGGACGACGGGGAGTTCATCCCGACCCGCACCCTGATCTGGTGCGTGGGCGTGCGGCCCGATCCGCTGGTCTCCGAGCTCGGACTGTCCGTGGAGCGCGGACGGCTGCTCGTGGAGCCGCAGCTGAGCGTACCGGGCCGGCCCGAGGTGTTCGCCTGCGGGGACGCGGCGGCCGTGCCCGATCTGACCCGGCCGGGCGAGTTCACCCCGATGACCGCGCAGCACGCCGCCCGGCAGGGCAAGAGGGCCGCACTCAACGTGGCCGCCTCGCTGGGACACGGCGAGCAACAGCCGTACAAGCACAACGACTTGGGGTTCGTGGTGGACCTCGGCGGGGTGCAGGCCGCGGCCAACCCGCTCGGCGTGCCGCTGTCGGGCCCGCTCGCCGGTGCCGTCACCCGCGGCTACCACCTCGCCGCCATGCCCGGCAACCGGGTGCGCGTCGCGGCCGACTGGCTGCTGGACGCCGTACTCCCCCGCCAGGGCGTCCAGCTGGGCCTCGTGCGGTCCTGGTCGGTCCCGCTGGACACGGAGACGCCGGAGCTGGCCCGTGTCCCGGGCGGCCCCGCACCCACGACCCGAAAGGACTGACCATGAAGAGCGACCGCAGGGCAGACCGGGACCGACTCGCCGAGCTGGGACAGCAGTTGCGGGTCGACGCGGTCCGCGCCGCCGACGCCGCCGGCTCCGGCCACCCCACCTCCTCGATGTCCGCGGCCGATCTGGCGGCCGTGCTCCTGTCGGGTCATCTGCGCTACGACTTCGACAAGCCCGAGCATCCCGCCAACGACCGGCTGATCCTCTCCAAGGGCCACGCCTCCCCGCTGCTGTACGCGATGTACCGCGCGGTCGGCGTCGTGGACGACGAGGAGCTGCTGACCTTCCGCAAGCTGGGCAGCCGGCTGGAAGGGCATCCCACGCCGCGCCTGCCGTGGGTGGACGTGGCCACCGGCTCACTCGGCCAAGGCCTGCCGGTCGGCGTCGGGATGGCGCTGGCGGGCAAGCACCTCGACCGCCTCCCATATCGCGTCTGGGTGCTGTGCGGCGACAGCGAGCTGGCGGAGGGGGCGGTGTGGGAGGCGGCCGAGCACGCCGGGGACCAGCACCTGGACAATCTGACGCTGGTCGTCGACGTCAACCGGCTGGGCCAGCGCGGCCCGACCCGCCACCAGCGCGATCTCGCCGCGTACGCGCGCAGGTTCCGCGCCTTCGACTGGCACACCATCGAGGTGGACGGCCACGACGTGGAGGCGGTCGACGCGGCGTACCGGGAGGCGGCGCAGACGTCGCGCAGGCCCACCGCGATCCTCGCGGGCACCGTGAAGGGCAAGGGCGTCGCCTCCGTCGAGGACCGCGAGGGTCTGCACGGCAAGCCGCTGCCGGACGCCGTGGCGGCCGTCGAGGAGCTGGGCGGCCCCCGCTTCATCCGCGTGGACGTCCAGGCCCCGCCCTCCGCCCGCGCGCCCCGGCCCTCCTCCGGCCGGCTGGAGCTGCCCCGCTACGAGGTGGGCGAGAAGGTCGCCACCCGCACGGCGTACGGGCAGGCGCTCACCGCGCTGGGCACGGCCCGCGGCGACGTGGTGGTGCTCGACGGCGAGGTGGGCGACTCGACCAAGGCGGAGCTCTTCGCCAAGGAGCACCCGGAGCGGTACTTCGAGTGCTACATCGCGGAGCAGCAGATGCTGGCGGCGGCCGTGGGCATGGCGAGGCGTGGCTGGCGGCCGTACGCGTGCACCTTCGCCGCGTTCCTGACGCGCGGCCACGACTTCCTGCGGATGGCCGCGATCAGCCGGGCCTCGCTGACCGTGGCGGGCTCGCACGCCGGGGTCGCCATCGGCCAGGACGGGCCCTCGCAGATGGGCCTGGAGGACCTGGCGATGTTCCGTGCGGTGCACGGCAGTACGGTGCTCTACCCGTGCGACGCCAACCAGACGGCGAAGCTGGTGGCGGCGACGGCGGACGGCGAGGGCATCCGCTATCTGCGCACCACCCGGGGCGACAGCCCGGTCATCTACGGGCCCGACGAGGAGTTCCCGGTCGGCGGCGCCAAGGTGCTGCGTGCCTCCCCGCACGACAAGGTGACCCTGGTCGCGGCGGGCGCCACCGTCCACGAGGCGCTGGAGGCCGCGGACGCGCTGGAGGCGGGCGGTATCCCGGTACGGGTGATCGACCTGTACTCGGTCAAGCCGGTCGACGAGCAGGTGCTCCAGGAGGCGGCCGCCCTGACGGGGTGTCTGGTCACCGTCGAGGACCACCACTCCCAGGGCGGCATCGGCGACGCGGTCGCGGAGTGCTTCGCCGACGGCCGCCCCATGCCCCGGCTCGTCCGGCTCGCCGTCGAGAACATGCCGGGCTCCGCCACCCCCGAGGAGCAGCTGGCCGAGGCCGGCATCGACGCGGCCTCCGTCACCGCGACGGTCCGCGTGCTGTACGAACGCGTCGTCACGAGCTGATCGGCGGGTTTGCTCCGCTGTTGCGCGGCAACCCGAAAGGCATCACACGCGAGGAGCCATGGCGAACACATCAGAGAACCATTCCGGAAACAAGCGCAAGGCCCAGGAGGACCTGCCCGGCGCGATGGACGTGCTGCGCGGCGCCCGGGCCCAGCTCGCCGAACTCACCGGCATGGAGGCGGAGTCGGTCTCCTCCTTCGAGCGCTCCGAGGACGGCTGGCTGTTGCGCGTCGAGGTCCTGGAACTCGCCCGGGTCCCGGACACCATGAGCCTGCTCGCCTCGTACGAGGTGGAGCTGGACCCGCAGGGCGAGTTGACCGGATACCGGCGACTGCGCCGGTACGAGCGGGGACGGGCCGACCGCAACACGTGATCCCGGGCGGAACGCCTTCTCCCGGGGCCGCACGGCTCCATCCGACCGCACACCACTGAGAGCGAAGGAGGACCGGACACCATGACGGTTGTCCCGGCACAACAGGGCGGCAGCGGCGGGACCAGTGGTCTCTACGACGTCCTTGAACTGGTACTGGACCGAGGGCTCGTGATCGACGCGTTCGTGCGCGTCTCCCTGGTCGGCATCGAGATACTCAAGATCGACGTCCGCGTGGTCGTGGCGAGCGTCGACACCTATCTGCGCTTCGCGGAAGCGTGCAACCGCCTCGACCTGGAGGCCGGCCCGCGCAAGAGCCCGGGTCTGCCCGACCTGGTCGGCGAGATCACCGAATCCGGCGCACGCGGCAAGTCCAAGGGCGCGCTCTCGGGCGCCGCGCAGACCATCTCCGACGCCTTCCAGCAGGCGCGTGAGGAAGCCGAGCCGGAACAGCGACCCCGCAGCCGGCGGACCGCCGCGCGCCGTAAGGAGGAGCAGGAATGACCACGTACGTCTACGGGATCGCCCACCGCACGCACACGCGGCTGCCCGAGGATATGGGCGGTGTCGGGGACCCGCCGCGCCCGGTGCGGACCGTGGCCGAGGGCGAGCTGGTGGCCCTGGTGAGCGACGCGCCCGAGGACCTGCGGCCCAAGCGACGTGACCTGATGGCCCATCAGAACGTGCTCGCCGAGGCGGGCGCGGGCGGCGCGGTCCTGCCGATGCGCTTCGGCGGCGTCTCGCCCGACGACGAGGCCGTACGGGCCGCGCTCGCCGAGCACGGTGAGCGGTATCTGGAGCGCCTGAAGGCCCTGGAGGGCAAGGTCGAGTACAACGTCAAGGCCGCCCACGACGAAGAGGCCGTGCTGCACCAGGTGCTCGCGGACAGTCCCGAGCTGCGCGCCATGAGCGAGGCCAACCGCAAGGCGGGCGGCGGCACCTACGAGCAGAAGCTGCAGTTGGGCGAGCGCATCGCCGCGGCCGTCCAGCAGCGCGAGTCCCGCGACGCCACCCTGCTCCAGCAGGCCCTGGAGGGCGCCGCCGAGGAGCACCGGCCCGGCCCGCAGTCCACCGGCTGGCTGGCCAATCTCTCGTTCCTGGTCGCCCGTGATCGCGCCGACGAGTTCGTCGCGGCGGTGGAGACGCTCCGCAAGGAGGCGCCGCACCTCGTCGTCCAGGTACACGGCCCGCTGCCCCCGTACAGCTTCACGGAGTGACGAGCCGACCGACGGGAGGCCCGCGTGGGCCTGATCAAAGAGCTGCTGCTGCTCCCCGCGGCACCCGTGCGCGGCACCTTCTGGGTGCTGGAGCAGGTGGTGGCGCAGGCGGAGCAGCAGTACTACGACCCCTCGGCCATACGTAACGAACTCGCCGCCTTGGAAGAGAAGTTGATGGCGGGTGAGATCGACGAGGCCGAGTTCGACCGCCGCGAGGACGAGCTCCTCGACCGGCTGGAGAACAGGAATCCCTCACGATGAACAACCGGCTGGCAGTAGGGCTCGCGGTAGGCGCGGGCTATGTGCTCGGTCGCACCAAGAAGGCCAAGCTCGCTTTCGGCATCGGCACGATGGTGCTCGGCAAGCGCCTCAAGCTCAGCCCCGGGGCGCTCGCACAGTTCGCGGCCGGGCAACTGGAGAACAACCCCCAGTTCAAGGAGATCGGCGACCAACTGCGCCAGGATCTGCGCGGAGTGGGCAAGGCGGCGACCGGTGCCATGGTGAACCGGCGTCTGGAGGGGCTCGCGGACCGGCTGCACGACCGCACCCTCGACGTCCAGGACCGTATCTCCGGGGCGGCGGAGGACGGGGCGGACAAGGCCGATAAGGCCTCCGCCCCCGCCAGGAAGACCGCCGACCGGGCGAAGCGGTCCGCACCCGCGAAGAAGGCGGAGTCGACGGCGAAGAAGTCCGAGCCGGCCCGCCGCGCCGTCGGCGCGAAGAAGACCGCGGCTCGCCGGACCTCGGGCACCAAGTCCCGCTCCTCGGAGCGCGCCGAGGCGAAGGAGGGCCGCGACCGTGACTGAGAACGCCAAGAAGCAGGGGACGGGCCTGGTGGACAGCGAGGTCACCGACCGCCTCAAGGCCGAACTGCAGTCCCTGGCGCTCGCCCAGCTGGAACGGGCCCTGGTCGGCATCGGGCGCAAGCTCGGCGAGTCCACGGTGAAGCTGAACGACATCGCCGAGGGGCGCAGCACCGGCTTCGCCGAGCTGGCCCTGAAGGGCGGGCGCAAGCTCACGGAGGGAAAGAAGCCGATGCGCGCCGCCCTGGAGCTGGGCGCCGACCACCTCAAGGAGAATGTCACGGACGCGTTCAAGAACCTGGGCGGCAAGCGCGGCAAGAGCGGCAAGAGCGGCGGCGGCGGCCGCAAGCCGACGGTCATCATGGAGTCGGTGGACGTCGGCGTGCCGGTCCGCGACGCCTACGACCAGTGGACGCAGTACCAGGAGTTCTCCCACTTCGCCAAGGGCGTGCGCAGCGCGGAGAGCACGGACGACACCACCACCGACTGGAAGCTGAAGGTCTTCTGGTCCACCCGCAGCTGGAAGGCGCACACCACCGAGCAGATACCGGACTCGCGGATCGCGTGGACCTCGGAGGGCGCCAAGGGCACCCTCAAGGGTGTGGTCACCTTCCACCCGCTGGGCGCCTCGCTCACCCGGGTGCTGCTGGTGATCGAGTACTACCCCAAGGGCCTGGTCGAGAAGACCGGCAACATCTGGCGCGCCCAGGGCCGCCGGGCCCGTCTGGACCTGAAGAACTTCGCCCGCCACATCGCCCTGCGCGGCGAGGCCCCGGACGGCTGGCGCGGTGAGATCCGCGACGGCGAGGTCGTCCTGAGCCACGAGGACGCTCTGGAGCGCGAGGAGGAGGGTCGCGAGTCCTCGCACGAGGGGGACGCGCGCGAGCAGGACGCGGACGGCGGCGGCAAGGCCTCGCAGGACGAGTACGAGGAGGCCTATGACGACGAGGAGCCGCTGGAGGGCGAGTACGACGAGGAGACGGAGGAGCCCGAGGAGATCGAGGAGGACGAGGACCTTCCGGAGGACGCCCGCGAGGAGGCTCCCGAGGACGACGCCGTCGAGTACGCCGACGAGTACGACGAGGACGAGGCCGAAGAACCCGAGCCCGAGCCCGAGGAATCCGGGCGGCGGCCCGCCAAGTCCGGTTCGCGGAGGCGCTGATGACGACCCCGGGACGGCTCTCCGATCCGTATGCGTCGGACGGCGGCGGCGCGAACCTCGCCGATATCCTCGAACGCGTTCTCGACAAGGGAATCGTCATAGCCGGGGACATCCGCATCAACCTGCTCGACATCGAGCTGCTCACCATCAAGCTCCGCCTCATCGTGGCCTCCCTCGACAAGGCGAAGGAGATGGGCATCGACTGGTGGGAGGACGACCCGGCGCTCTCCGGCGCCGCCCGCCGCAGCGAACTCGCCCGGCAGAACGAGCAGTTGCAGGCCCGCGTGGCGGAGCTGGAGAGCCGCGAGAGCTCCCGGGAGGACCGGGCGGAGGCGGTGCGTGATGAGTGAGCCACTGTGGTACGTGTACGCGGTGGTGCGCCCCTTCGAGGGGGTGCTGCCCGACGGCGTGCGCGCCCTGGACGGGGAGCCGCCACGGCTGATCGACCACCGCGGGCTGTGCGCCGCGGCGAGCCCGGTGCCCGCCGAGGAGTTCGACGCGGCGCCGCTGCGTCGGCGTCTGGAGGACCTGGACTGGCTCTCCGGCACCGCCCGCACCCATCAGGCGGTGGTGGCCGCGCTGTCCTCGGTGACGTGCGCGGTCCCACTGCGGCTGGCGACGGTGTGCCGTGACACCAGCGGGGTGCGCCGGCTCCTCGACTCCGGGTACGACAGCTTCACCGCCGCCCTGGACCGGCTGGAAGGGCGGGTCGAGTGGGGGGTCAAGGTGTACGCGGACGCCCGGAGCCCCGAACCCGCGGCGGCACCCTCGGGCAGGCCCACGACTGGGCGGGACTATCTTCGCCGCAGGCTCGGCCAGCGCCAGGCCCGGGACGACACCTGGCGCCAGGCGGGCATCGTCTCCCACGAGCTGCACCAGGAGCTGTCCGGGTACGCCGAGGCGCAGCGGCTGCACCGGCCGCAGAGCGCGAAGGTGTCGGGGCAGCCGGGCGAGAACGTGCTCAACGCCGCCTATCTGGTACCGCGCGAGCGCAGTGCGGAGTTCATCGCTCTGGTGGAGCGGCACAAGACGCGGGTCGAGGGCGTGCGTGTCGAGGTGACGGGGCCCTGGGCGCCGTACTCGTTCGCGGGTGACCTGGACGCGGAAGGAGGAACTGGTGACCCGGACGGTACCGCCTGAGGGCGTACCCGCCGAGCGGCAGGTCGCCCTGGTCGACCTGCTCGACCGGCTGCTCGCGGGGGGCGTGGTCCTCGCGGGCGACCTCACCCTGCGCATCGCGGACGTGGATCTCGTCCGGATCGACCTGAACGCCCTGATCAGTTCGGTGAGCGCGCGGGTCCCCTCGCCGTTCGAGGAGGGTGACGGAAGCGACGCGTCCGCGCTGCCGTCACCGGCCGGTGTCCGCCCCCTGCCCGGGGAGGACGCGTGAGCGGGCCCAGGCGGGTCGAGCTGGACCCGGACACCGTGGAGCGCGATCTGGCGCGGCTGGTCCTGACCGTGGTCGAGCTGCTCCGCCAGCTGATGGAGCGCCAGGCGCTGCGGCGGGTGGAGACCGGTGAGCTCACGGAGGACCAGGAGGAGCGCATCGGCCTGACACTGATGCTGCTTGAGGACCGCATGGGCGAGCTCAGGTCGAAGTTCGGGCTGCGGCCGGAGGACCTCAACATCGACCTGGGTCCGCTCGGCCCGCTGCTGCCCGTGGAGCCCGCCGCCGGCGACGGCGGACACGAGGAGGGCGGGCGGTGAGCGAGAACGGTGACGGCAGGGCGGCCGGACCGGGCGGGAGCAAGGACTCCGGTACCCGGCTCACGGTCTTCGTCGCGCTCGGCGCGAACCTGCTCATCGCGGCGGCGAAGGCGGCGGGCGGTGTCCTCGCCGGCTCCCCCGCGCTGCTCTCGGAGGCGGCGCACTCCATGGCGGACAGCCTGAACGAGGTGTTCCTGCTGGCCGCGCTGCGCCGCAGCCGCCGCCCGCCGGACCGCCGCCACCCCTTCGGCTACGGCAAGGAACGCTTCTTCTGGTCCCTGCTCGCGGCGGTGGGCATCTTCGTGATGGGCGGCTGCTTCTCCGTCTTCCAGGGCATCGAGGCCCTGCGCTCGGGCGCCCACGAGACGCACTCCGGTTACATCGCCGGGCTCGTCGTCCTCGCGGTGGCCCTGGTCGCCGAGGGCGCGTCCCTGTGGCGGGCCCTGCACCAGGTGCGGACACAGCCGGGCGGGATCGGGAGCGATCCGGCGCTGCGCACGGTGGTCGCGGAGGACGGCACGGCCGTGCTCGGCGTCGTCCTCGCGATGATCGGGATGGCCCTGCACATGGCGACCGGCCAGTCGGTCTGGGAGGGCTCGGCCTCGCTGGCCATCGGCCTGCTCCTGGGATACGTGGCGTACCGGCTCGGCAAGGAGGCCCGCGACCAGCTCATCGGTGAGGCGGTCGACCCCGAGATGCGCGACCGCATCCAGGCGCTGCTGGAGGCCCAGCCCGAGATCGACAGCGTGGAGGCGCTGCTCACCATGCGGCTGGGCACCGACTCCGCCCTCGTGGCGGCGCGGGTGGACCTGATGCCGGGGATGGAGAGCGAGGAGATCGAACTGGTCAGCGAGCGCATCAAGGCCTCGGTGGCCCATATCTGGCCGGACGCCGACCAGGTCTTCCTCGACGTGACGGACGCGCCGACGGCCAACGCCCGGGCGCGGGGCGACCGTATCGCCTGAACCGGCCTTCTCCGGCGGCGCATTCGCCCAGCGGCGACGCGTTGGAAAAGCCCCTGTCCGCAATTCAATCCGTAATTCGCTGTGCATGACACCGCCGGGCAGGGGCACCCGGGGGGAAGGAGGTGCATGGCATGGTTCCCCTTCTTGTCGTTCTGCTCCTCGCGCTGCTTCTCTTCGGCGCCGGCTTCGCACTCCAGGTCCTGTGGTGGGTCGCCCTCGTCGTCCTCGTCCTGTGGCTCGTCGGCTTTGTCGCACGTCCCGCCGGTGGCGGCCGTGGGCGCCGGGGCCGCTGGTACCGGTGGTGACACGACTCCGGAGCAGTCAGCGAGGCGCGACGGACGAAGTGAGACAGACGTTGTTGCTGTACGCGTTCGAGGACGGCCGCACGGCCACTCGTACGTGACCGCCGAATTCCACGAGATCGGGGTGTGAGTACCGTGACCGCAAAGAACGAGAAGGCCAAGGCGAAGGCCGAGCAGGCCAAGGGAAAGGTCAAGGAGACCGTGGCCCGCGCGGTCGGAAACGAGAGCAAGACCGCCGAGGGCCGCACGGAGAAGTCCAAGGGTGACCTCCGGCAGGCCAAGGAGAAGGCGAAGGACGCTTTCAAGAAGTAACCGGCTCCCGGTCCTGCGGGGCCCCGCGAAGGCCACTTCGCGGGGCCCCGTTCCCATGGCCGGTCACACAGAGCAGCCCTACGGCTCGCGCGGTTCGCCGAACCCGGTCAGGATGGGTGGGCTGGGCCCGCCCCATGTTCAGGAGGACATGATGCTGCTGCCCGACAAGGAGACCCTCGCGCGGCTGCTCTCGCACTACCGGGCGCACGAACGCGCGGTCCTCGTCCAGCCCCATGAGCCTGCCCTGCGCAGACGCTTCGAGGACACCGCCTACACGCTCTGTGTGCTCATGGGCGAGCGCACCGCACGCGAGGCCGTGCACGCCGCCGAGCGCTATCTGGCCCTCGGCCGCCCCGCGCCGCGCCCCCCGTTCGCCCCGACGGCTCCCCCGCCGTCGGCATCCAGGTAGGGCTCGCTGGCGTACCGGTCGTACGGTGTACGACCGGTACGCCAGGACGAGTCCGTCCCGGAGAAGTCCTGGAGAAGACACGCTCGTCCAGGACGATGCCGATGGCCATGGCCACCGGGACGGCGCCGGGACGGCGGCCGGGGCGGTGCCGACCACGCCCAGCAGCGCCCCACCCCCGGTCCTGTGGTTCGCCGGCAGCCGGGCCCTCCGCGCCCTCCGCGCCCTTCAGGCAGCGCGGGCGCCACCGCGCACCCACGGGAGGGGGTGGTGTCCGGGAGGGGAGGGCGGTGTCACAGTTCACGCAGGGCGGGCAGCAGTTTCGTCTCCGCCCACTGGATGAAGGGCAGCTGGTGTTCGCCGCCGATCTGGACGAGGGCGACCTCGGTGAACCCCGCCTCGACGTACGGCCGTACCGCGTCCACGAAGGCGTCGACGTCGTCGCCGCACGGGATGGACTCCGCCACGTCCTGAGGGGTGACGAACTGGGTGGCGCCCTCGAAGCCGGACGGGCCGGGGAGCTCGGAGTTCACCGGCCAGCCGGAGGCGAACCACCGGAACTGGTCGTGGGCGCGGGCGATCGCCGCGTCCCGGTCGGGGTCGTAGCAGACCGGCAGCTGCCCCACCCGGGGCTTGCCGCTGCCGCCGTGCCGGTCGAAGGACTGGAGCAGCTCCGCCTTGGGTTCGGTGGCGATGACGAGGTCGGCGGACCGGCCCGCCAGCGCGCAGGAGACCTCGCCCGAGACGGCGATGCCGATGGGCGGCGGCTCGTCCGGCAGGTCCCACAGCCGGGCGTTGGACACGTCGAAGTGGGTGCCCTGGTGGTTGACGTTGCCGCCTTCGAAGAGGGCGCGGATGATGTCGACGGCCTCGTCCAGCATGTCGAGGCGGACCTGGGGCGAGGGCCATCCGGTGCCCACCACGTGTTCGTTGAGGTTCTCGCCGGAGCCGAGGCCGAGCCGGAACCGCCCCTCGGACAGCAGCTGCATCGTCGCGGCCTTCTGCGCCACGACGACGGGGTGGTAGCGGACCGTTGGGCAGGTGACGTACGTCATCAGCGGGATGCGCGTGGTGGCCTGGGCGGCCGCCCCGAGCACGCTCCAGGCGTACGAGGCGTGGCCCTGGGACTCCAGCCAGGGGAAGTAGTGGTCGGAGGTGACGGAGAAGTCGAAGCCGGCACGTTCCGCGGCGACCAGGTCGGAGACGAGAGCGCGGGGGCCGGTCTGCTCGGTCATCATCGTGTAGCCGATTTGCACCATAACCACACGTTTACCTGGCTCCTCGGATCGAAAACCTCCTGGCTGGGCCATCGTGGTCACCGCCCTGCGGGAGGCCCGCGAATGGCCCACTCCACGGCCTGCGAAATGGACCAGAGCAAGGGGCCACCCGGGCCATAGTGTCCTGTTCATGACGACCCACCAGGTGTCCCCCGCGGGCCCCCGCCGTCTTCTGGGGCTGGCCCAACTGACCAACTCCGTCGGCGACGGCGCCTACCTCGTGACCTCCGCCCTGTACTTCACCCGCGTCGTCGGGCTTGCCCCGGCGCGGATCGGTCTGGGGCTCACCCTCGCCTGGGCCGTCGGCTCGGTGGCGGGCGTACCGCTCGGCCGGCTCGCGGACCGGCGCGGGCCCCGGGGGACGGCGGTGCTGCTGGCCCTGGCGACCAGCGCCTCGGTGGCGTCGTTCCTGGTGGTCCGCTCCTTCGTCCCGTTCCTCCTGGCCGCCTGCCTCTACGCCACTGCCCAGTCCGGGCTCGCGGCGGCCCGCCAGTCGCTGCTCGCGGGCCTGGTGGCCGAGGCCGAGCGGACGGCGACCCTGGCCCGCCTCCAGGCCACGCTCAACGCGGGACTCGCCGTGGGCGCGGCGCTCGGCGGGCTTGCCCTGCACGCGGGCACGACCGGTGCGTATCTGACGGTCTTCGCCCTGGACGCGGCGAGCTTCCTCCTCTGCGCGCTGCTGCTGACCCGCCTGCCCCGCGTCGTACCCGTGCCGCCGCCCAGGGGCGCGCGGCGCGGCCCGTCGGTCCTCGGCGACCGGCCGTACGTCGTCGTCACCCTTCTGAACACGGTGCTGCTGCTGCGGATGCCGCTGCTCAGCCTGGGGATCCCGCTGTGGATCACCCAGCGCACGACCGCGCCGGCCTGGCTGGTCTCGGCGCTCTTCGTGCTCAACACCGGTGCGGTGATGCTCTTTCAGGTGCGGACGGCCCGGGGGGTCTCGGGCCTCGCGACCGCCGTGCGTGCGGTGCGCCGCTCCGGCGCGGTGATGCTCGCGGCCTGCGCGGTCTTCGCCCTGTCGGCCACGGGCGAGAAGCCGTGGACCGCCGCTGCGGCGCTCGTCGCCGGTTCGGTGCTCCTGGTCGTCGCCGAGATGCTGCACTCGGCGGGCTCCTGGCAGATCGGCTTCGACCTGGCCCCCGCCGACCGGATCGGCGAGTACCAGGGCCTGTTCGGCACCGGCGTCACCATCGCCCGCACCCTCGGCCCGCTCCTGCTGACCGCCCTGCTGGTGGACTGGGGCGGCCCCGGCTGGCTCGTTCTCGGTGCGCTGATCCTGGTGGCGTCGTACGCGATGGGACCCGCGGCCCGCCGGGGCGCGCACCGAGCGGTGTCCGCCCGCCCGGCCCCGGTCACCGTCCCGTCCGGTCAGTCCGGCTGAAGCGAGCGCCACACCCGGTCCGGCAGGAGCCGGTAGGCCTGGGCGAGGTCGATGTCGTACGTACTCGACAGCCACCGGCGAGCGGTTTCGGCCGGGGGGCCGAGGACGAGGACGTCGATGAGGGGCGACGGCAGCGGCGCGATCTCGCCGGCCTCGATACGGGGCCCGAGCCAGGCGGCGATCGCGGCCAGCTTGTCCGCCTTGACCCGGCGGATCTCGTCGGCGTGGGCGGCGAGATAGCCGGAGTAGGCGGAGGCGTGCAGGAAGAGCGCCACGTCGGGGTGCTCCTCGGTGAAGCGCAGATAGCACTGGACGAGCGCGCGGATGCCGGTGCGGGCGGTGCGGGCCCGCATGAGCACGGCGGTCATCTCGTCGAACAGCTGCTCCATGCAGCGGGTGTAGAGGGCGGCGGCGAGGCCGTCGAAGCTGCCGAAGTGGTGGTAGAGGCTCCCGAGGCTGACTCCGCTGGCGCGGGTGACGGCGCTGACGGTGAACCCCTGCTGTCCCGACTCGGCGAACACCCGCAGCGCCGCGGTCAGCAGACGGTCGATCGTGGCCTCGCCCCGCTGCTGCCTAGGCGACACGGCCGCACTCCGCGCGGTGCCCGCCGGGCCCGTTCCGTCGTGCTCGGGCACTTGGGGTGCGCCAGGGGGCACCGGTCGCGACGCTGTCTGCCATGGCGGCAACCCTAGCGCAGCGATCTCCACCGACCTGTAGAAGACTGTTCTAGAAATCGACTCCCCAACGCCCCCTCCAGGAAGCACACTTGCCGGTATGACTCGACTGACTCGACGCCCGACCGGCGAACGGCCGGAGACCGACGCAGCCACCGAGGACGGCATCCTGGACGACTTCTGGTGGCCGGTGGCCACGCTGCCCGCGGCCGGTGACGGGGCCGAGGCGCAGCACCCGGCCGACTCGCTGGCAGCGGGAAAACGGTGATGCGTAAAACGGAACAGGCCTCTACTGTGGCGCGGTGACTCTTTCCCATGATGTGGCCGGAAGCGGCCCGGCGGTTCTCCTGCTCCACTCGACGGTCTGCGACCGGCGGATGTGGGAGCCCAACGTGCCCGCGCTCGTCGACGCCGGCTACCAGGTGGTCCGCTGCGACCTGCGGGGCTTCGGCGAGACCCCCATGCCCGACCGGCAGTACAGCAACGCGGAGGACGTCGTCGCCCTCCTGGACACCCTCGGTATCGAACGCACGGCGCTGGTCGGGTCCTCCGGCGGCGGCCGGGTCGCGCTGGAGATCGCGGCCCGCCGGCCCGAGCGGGTCGCCTCCCTCGCGCTGCTCTGCACCGCGCTCGCCGGGCACGAACCCGGCGCCGAGCTGCGGGCGTTCGGCGAGCGCGAGGACACGCTGATCGAGGCGGGTGACATAGCCGGGGCGACCGACCTCAACGTGGACGCCTGGGTGGGTCCGGAGGCCGACGCGGCGGTCCGCGAGCAGGTGCGCCTGATGCAGCGCAACGCCTTCGACGTCCAGCTCGCCGCCGAGGAGGAGTTCGGCCAGATCAGGGTGGAGACCGACCCCGCCTCGATCAAGGCCCCGGCCCTGCTGGTCTCCGGCGACCACGACTTCGCGGACTTCCACGACATCGCCGTCCGCCTCACCGGTCTGCTGGCCGACGCCCGCCACGTCGCGCTGCCCTGGGCGGGCCATCTGCCCAGCCTGGAGCGCCCCGACGAGGTGAACTCCCTGCTCGTCGGCTTCCTGCGGGAGACGCACCCGGCGGTCTGAGCACGTACGGGGTCCGGGGGCCCCGGCGCCGTCAGCGGTTCGCCGCGTAACAGCGGACGACCACGGCCCGCCGGGGCCCCCACTCCTGCTCGACCTCGGCCAGCAGCTCCCAGCCCATCCGCTCGTACAGGGCGATCGCCGCGGTGTCCGAGGCCACCACGTCGAGCACCGGATGCAGGCCGCGCGCCCGGGCCTCGTCCACCGCGCGGGTCAGCAGCAGCCGTCCGATGCCGTGGCCACGCGCCCCGGGAGCGACGAAGAGCCGGCCGACCACGGCGGTCGCGTCGGGGTCCGCACCCGCGCGGGCGCTCCACAGACCGGGTGCCACATCGCCCGTACCGCCGAGCGACAGACCCACATGCCCGGCCACCCGGCCGTCCAGTTCGGCCACCCAGGCCGAGAGCGAGGGCTGGGCGAGCCAGTCGGCGGGGCGCTCGGGCCAGTCGACGGGGTAGCCGTCGCGCTCGTGGACGGCGGCGAGCGCCCGGACACACGCGTCCAGGTCGCGGTCGGTCCGGGGGCGGACGCACGGGTGGCCGTGGGACGGGGCGGGGCTCTCTTCTCTCACCGCGTCATGGAAACACGGCCCGGGCCAGTCGGTTTCGCCGCCTCCGGGCGGCGGGGGTACGTGCGGCGGCCGTTCTCCACGTGGTGGGACGGCCGGCATCGAGCCGGGCGGTGGGCGGTCGGACAGCCCGGTCGGTCGGCGGTCAGACCAGGGCGTCATGGACGAAGCACCACCGCCAGTCCTCGCCCGGTTCGAAGGAGCGCATGACGGGGTGCTCCTCGGTCGCGGCGTGCGCGCGGGCGTGGCGCCGAGGGGAGGAGTCGCAGCAGCCGACGTGGCCGCAGACGAGGCAGAGCCGCAGATGGACCCAGGGCGATCCCTCGCGCAGACAGTCCTCGCATCCCTCCGGGGTGCGGGGCTGCACGTCGCGGATCATGGCCAGATGCGGGTCGGGCTCGGTGGTCATCGCGTCCTCCGTCGGGGCGGCTGCTGCGTCCTCCAGGGTAGGAACGCCCGGGACCGGCCGCACGCCGTCACCGCTCGCTTCCGGGTCGCCGGGGAGGGACCCTGGGAGTACGTGGGCGAGCCCTGGAGGTGACCGCCATGACCGCATCCGCCGGGTGGCATGTGGAGCTGGAGTTCTCCGAGGTGGGGAACCGCACCAGCGCCGTGGGCCTGCTCAGACTCGCCGACCGCACCGAGCTGAAGGGGCGCGGCTACGCCATGCGCCACCCCCTGGACCCCGAGCAGGTGCGGGTCGGGGAGGAGATCGCCGGTTCCCGGGTCCTGATGGACCTGGCGTCCCAACTGCTCCAGAAGGCGCACACCGAGATCGACGAGGCGACGGGCCACCGGACCCGTCCGCTGACCCGCTGAAACAGCCCTGCCGCGCCCCGGAGCCCGGGGCGGGGGCGCAAGCCCGTAAACCTCGTCAATTTCGTCGAGAAATCCTCTCCAACTCCCTGTCACCCGCCCCCGTGACGACCGCGGGCGGGGGGCGGGACGGCAGCGCGCCCCCACCCCGGGGTGGAGTCCCCGCCCCCACCGCCCAAGGCTCCCAAGCGGCCGTCCACGGCCTCCCCGCACCCTGTCTGATCTGGCCTTTCATGCTGTTCAAACCTACGATCACAGGACAGGCAGAGGGGGGACCGGATGGACCGGAACATCCGCACCATCGACGACGTGCTGGGGCTCATGGACGGCCTGTTCGCACCCGGTGCCGACCGCTGGACCGCCGGTGCGGCGTCCTGGTGGGACGAGTTCTACGCGGACCACACCAAACCGGTGCCGTTCTTCGTGGCCAAGCCCGACGAGAACCTCGTCACGTATCTCGACCGCGGTCTGATCAGCCCGGGCCGGGCGCTCGATCTGGGGTGCGGGCCGGGGCGCAACGCGCTGCACCTCGCCTCGCTGGGGTTCGAGGTGGACGCCGTCGACCTCTCCCCCGGGGCCATCGAGTGGGCCGAGGAGCGGGCCAAGGAGGCGGGGGCCGACATCCGCTTCCACCGCGGTGACGCGTTCACGCTCGCCGACACGGCGCTGAGCGGTCCGTACGACCTGATCCACGACTCCGGTTGCTTCCACCATCTGCCACCGCACCGCCGTATCAGCTACCTCGACCTGCTCGACCGGGTACTGGCGCCCGGCGGCCACCTCTCGCTCACGTGTTTCGCGTCCGGCGAAATGGGCTCCGAGCTGCCCGACGGCGACTTCTACCGCCAGAACGGGCTCCACGGCGGCCTCGCGTACACCCCGCAGTCCCTGCGCTGGATCTTCTCCGACCTCGCGGAGGTCGAACTGCGCCGTATGCGCGACGAGCCTTCGGACTCACCCCGATTCGGTGAGCCGTACCTGTGGACGGCGCTCTTCCGCCGCGAGTCCGTGGGGTAACGGAACGATGGAATCAGGCCGTTCACCGAACGGCCGCGGCGGCGCACCGTGCCCCCTCCCCGCTGGAGGGGGCACGGTGCGTCCGCGTTTGCGGGGAGGACGGTGCGTACGGCTACCGCTGCGCGTAGTCCGAGTAGCCCATCCAGTCCACGATGACGCACCGCTCGTCGCCGAGGACCCAGGCGTCGTGGCCGGGCGCGGCGTTCAGGTAGTCGCCGGGGCCGAAGTCCTCCTCCTGGCCGTCGTTCATGACGACCTTCATCCGTCCGGAGATCACATACCCCGCGTGGGCGACCAGGCAGCTGTCCGTCTGCGCGATCGGCTTGACGTGTTCGGACCAGCGCCAGCCCGGCTCGAACGTCGCCCTGCCGACCTGTCCCCCGCCGAGGTTGATCAGCTCCAGACGCCCCTTGCCGTCCTCGAACGGACGGACCTCTTCCGGCGCTTCGAAACTCTTGCGTACGAGACCGGCCATGGGCGCTTCTCCTCGGGCGGGCGGGGCGGGGGAACGAACGACGCTCCGAACGTAACCAGGACCGTGGAGGGCCGCGAACGGCATGGACCGTCCGGGTGATGGGGCGAGCCGCTTCGGGGCGGTGCCGGTCTCGGCGCCGGGCGCGGGACCGCTCACGCCCCGCGATTTTCCCGGGGCAGTGGTCCAGTGCGCACCACCCCCGGTGACCCATGCCGTACCCGCCCTCTGCCCACAATTGGTCTAGTCCTGTTTTGGTCCAGTCCATTGACATGCCTCTGATCACGGGGATATCCCATACCCAACACCGCTGCGCCCCACGGGAATTGGCGGGCCCTCCCCTCACACCTTGGACAGACATGAGACGCATGCGTACCCTCCGCGCGGTTGTCACCGCGACCGTCACCGCCGTGGCCACGGCGGGCCTCGCCGTGCTCGGCGGCGGCTCCGCCCAGGCCGCCACCCCCCTGCCGGCCCATGTCTTCGCTCCCTACTTCGAGGCCTGGACCGGCGAGAGCCCCGCCGCCCTGGCCGCCCAGTCCGGCGCGAAGCACCTGACGATGGCGTTCATCCAGACGGCGTCCAAGGGCTCCTGCACGCCGTACTGGAACGGCGACAGCGGTATGCCGATCGCCTCCTCCACGTTCGGCGCCGACATCAAGACCATCCAGTCGCGCGGCGGGGACGTCATCCCTTCGTTCGGCGGCTACACCGCGGACACCACCGGCACCGAGATCGCCGACAGCTGCACCGACGTCAACCAGATCGCCGCCGCGTACGAGAAGGTCATCACGACCTACGACGTCTCCCGGCTCGACATGGACATCGAGGTCGACTCGCTGGACAACAGCGCGGGCATCGACCGGCGCAACAAGGCGATCAAGCAGGTCCAGGACTGGGCGGCGGCGGGCGGCCGCAAGGTGGAGATCTCCTACACCCTCCCCACCACCACCTCGGGCCTGGCCCCCAGCGGCCTCGCCGTGCTGCGCAACGCGGTGAGCAACGGGGCGCGTGTGGACGTCGTCAACCTCATGACGTTCGACTACTACGACAACGCCGCCCACAACATGGCCAACGACACGCAGACGGCGGCCCAGGGGCTGTACAACCAGCTCGCCCAGCTCTACCCGGGCAAGACCCCGGCCCAGCTGTGGGGCATGATCGGCGTCACCGAGATGCCGGGCGTCGACGACTTCGGCCCCGCCGAGACGTTCACACTCGCCAACGCCACCCAGGTGTACAACTGGGCGGTCTCCAAAGGCATCAACACCCTCTCCTTCTGGGCGCTCCAGCGCGACAACGGCGGCTGCCCCGGCGGCGCCGCCGCGGACAACTGCTCCGGCATCCAGCAGAACACCTGGGACTTCAGCCACATCTTCGAGCCCTTCACCTCGGGCAGCACCGCTCCCGCCAACGACTTCTCGGTGACGGCCTCGCCCGCCACCGGGTCGGTGACGGCCGGCGGTTCGGCCACGACGACGGTCAAGACCGCGGTGACGGCCGGTCAGGCGCAGTCGGTGAACCTCGGCGTCAGCGGCGCCCCGGCCGGGGTGACGGCCTCGCTCAGCCCCACCTCGGTGACGGCGGGCGGCTCCTCCACCCTGACCGTGACCACGACCTCGGCGGCCGTCTCGGGCACGTACACCCTCACGGTGACCGGCTCCAACGCCTCCGCGAGCCACTCGGCGACGTACACCCTGACCATCACCGGCGGCAGCGGCCAGCAGTGCACGGCGACGCCGTGGAACCGCACCTCCGTGTACACCGGCGGTACGCAGGTGTCGCACAAGGGCCACACCTGGAAGGCCAAGTGGTGGACCCAGGGCGAGGAGCCCGGCACCACCGGTGAGTGGGGTGTCTGGCAGGACCTGGGGACCTGCTGAGCACAGCGCGGTTGACGCGACGGTGTCCGGTGCGGTCCTCCGCGCCGGGCACCCCCGCGTGTGGACGCGGTGCAATCCGGTGTCTCAAAAGCGTCTCCTCCGGGCCACCGGCCCGGCAAGCTTCTCAGTGATCGTCCGCAGCGGACGACACCTACATGTGCCGTGTGTGCCGAATGGAGCCCGAGCATGTCGAACATCCCCGCCGACCTGCGCTACACCCTGTTCCACCAGTGGGTCCGAGATGAGGGCGACGGCGTGTTCGCGGTGGGCCTCACCGACTATGCCCGCCAGGCCCTCGGCGACATCGAGTTCCTCGACCTGCCCGACGCCGGAAAGAGCGTCTCCCGCAAGGAGGCGGTCGGCACGGTGGAGTCGGTGAAGGCCGCGAACGACATCTACGCGCCCCTGGCCGGCGAGATCGTGGAGACCAACGCGGACGCGGTCGCCACCCCGCAGACGGTCAACACCGACCCGTACGGCGTCTGGCTCTTCAAACTCTCCCCCGCCGAGGGCGAGTCGACGCGGGAACTCCTCACGGCGGAGCAGTACCACGCGGCCACGGGTGCCTGAGAAAGGGCGGGCGCGCAGGCGGAGGCGGGGGGCCGAGGTGGACTGGGGCACGCTCGTCGCGACGCTCAGCGGTGGGTCGATCGCGATTTCCGGGACGCTGCTCGCGGACTCCCTGCGGCTCCGCCGGGAGGGCGAGCGGGGGGTGGGAGCGCGGCGGCGGGCGGTGTATCTGGAGTTCGTCTCCGCCGCCGAGGCGTGCTTCACACAGATGCGTCACCTCGCGCAGACCGCCGGGCCGGAGCCCGATCTGGAGGCCGCCACCCGGGCCGCCCCGCGTGAGTGGGCCTACCGGGTCGCCGTGCGCGAGGGGTTGGAGGGCCAGTCCCTCTCCCCCGCCGACTTCGGCTGGCGCGGGTGGGACGGCAGGGACCGCTGCCCCGTCTGCCGAGCGACGGCGGCCACCGGGACGTGAAAGCCCGCCCTTGCACCCCGTCTGCGCCCCGACACCCGGCACGCACGCGTGCGGTGTGCACAGGACGGGTGGCTGCGCCCTCCGGGCGGACGACGGGGGTTCAAAGACAGGCTCTGAGCAGGCGTGGGGCCCCGGGGGGGGGGGGGCGCCCCCCCCGGGGGCGGGGGCCCCCCCCCCCCCGCGGGGCGGCCCCCCCCCCCCCCCCCCCGGCCCCAACCCCCCCGTTGTTGAGCGTTTTCTGGGGCGGGGGCCCCACGC